>CAVKYI010000022.1:0-30702 GCA_963660435.1 Sodaliphilus sp. | reverse complement strand
CGGAGGCGGTGAACGAGAGGGTCGGGGGCGTGAAAGATTCCGCGCACCTCCTGGGTCTCGCCGCGGACATCGTGCCCTTGAACGGCACGTCGGAGGAATGCGACAGACTGCTCGGCGCGCTCGAAAGGGCGATTCCGGAGACCGTCTATCCGGCGGACATCCCTGTAGCCCTCGACCAGCTTATCGTCTATTGCGTATCTCCGGGGAAGGTGTCGTCGGGAATCCGGTTCTTTCACGTCGGGGTCGCCATCGACGGAAAGCCCCGGAGGCAGGTGCTGTGGAAGTGAGTGGGGCTACTTTTTGTGAAGCCAAAAAAGGCCGTAAAGGACGATGGCGGCAAGGCCAAGCACGTTCGCCGTAGTGGTGCACAGCATGGCGATAAGGACCGCCGTCTCGATATGGAATCCGCCCGGACTTATGCCGGAAACTACAAGAACGGCGAACATGAGGACAAGGTATATCGGGATCAGCCATTTTACCCAGGAGACCAGCCCCTTGCGATGCCTGGTGTCGTCCCCGAACCGTTCCGATTCCAGTTTCTGCAGCTGCAGCGACGGTCCGTCCTCGCGTTCGTTCCCGTCCGGATTGGCGTCCAGCTTTCCTGCGGGAACGTCCAGTTCGAAAAGGTTCTCGTTATCCGGCAGCATTTGCTCTCCGGCGGATGACATAGGCCTTGAAATAGTCGGTAATGAGGCCATCGCCGATTTCCTGCGCCCACTTGAAGCCCGGCATCTTCTGCGTCATGTCCCACGGCGAACCGGGAGTGTGCGTCCACTCGATGAGCTGGCCGGAAGTCCACGACCCGAAGAACCGGACGACCTTGCGCACGATGTCCTTCACGTCTTCCGGAACGGTCGCCGGACAGGATTCGGGAGTCCAGTTCTTCACGTCGTCGAAAAGCTTCCGGCGCGTCCTCGGGAATACCGGACCGAACGGCCACGCCTGGGCGTGCTCGTCGAACGGTCGGCGACCGAGCATGACGAGGCATGTCCCGTACACGATGTAGAGGAGCTTCTGCAGCTGCGTCATGTTCAGACGCAATCCCTGCGAATCGGCCTCGGCCATCAGGGCCTTCGCCACGTCCACGCTGTCAAGCTCGTTCTGTCCCATGCGATACAATATACATCGCGAACGAAGGATTGACAAACCTCAAGGAGGAAAAAGCAATGGAAAGGCTACGCCGCCGCGACTACGCGATAACGGGCGAGACGCCCGCGCAGAAGAACTCGCAGACGTTCAACGCGAGGACCCGGACGATGGTCAAGAGCCCGCAGTTCCGCCGCTGGCGCGAATCGGCATTGATGCAGATCCGCGCGCAGGGAATCCCGGAGCGGCCATACGCATACGCGGAAATCGAGATGCTCTTCGTGCACTCGGACCTGCGGAGGCGGGACGGCGACAACCAGCTCTCGAGCGTCCAGGACCTGCTCGTGAAGGCGGGCGTCATCGAGGACGACTGCTGGACGCGCATCGGCACGCCGAGGGTCTCCCACGCCGTCGGGAAGGACGCGCGGTGCGAAATCCGGGTGTTCGAAACCAGTCCGGCGGACTGGAAATCCGAAATGGAAAAAGTAAAAACGGCCAGAAAATCCAAACAGCGTCTTGTCGGGTTTGAAAAAAGATTATAAATTAACCAGTGTTGATTAGCCTTTGTTATGGTTTATCGATTTTTAACAGGCCTGTAATGTGACGACCTCCGGCCATAACGGAACCGTCGTGATTACGGGGTCTTTTCATTTGGAGTTTTTCTATGGGAAAGGTCCTTTCTGAAATAGCCGCCGGTCTTTCGTCCGCAAGCCAGATTTTCCCGGACTTTGACGATGACGTCAAGGCGATCGCTTCCGAAAGGACGCCTGACGTTGGGCTTGCCGCCGCTTTCGGTGATGTCCGCGAGGCTTTTTTCCATGCCAGCGACTGCCTGCAGGGTGGGATAGATGAAGCCGCAAAATTCTAGCCAAGAAAAGCCGGTCGCTGCCGTGCAGCAGCGGATTCAGTTTTACCAGGGGGATGTCCCGCACCCGGAAATTCTTGCCGGGCTGAAAGAGATCGATCCATCGTTCCCGGAGAGGATTTTCAAGATCGCGGAAGCCGCGGCTGCCGAACGCATCCGGGCGTCGAAAGCGAATACCGACAATGCGAGGGAGATAGTCGAAAAGCAGTACTCGTTCAAGGCCAGGGGGCAGGTCTTGACATTCGTCCTTTTCCTGCTTATTCTCGGGGTGACCCTCTTCCTGGCCTATCTCGGCATGAGCGGTGCAGCCATAGCCACCTGTCTCGGCGGATTTGCGACCATCGCCCTCTCCGCCATTAACGGAATCAACGGAAAGAAATAGCCTTTTTGCGCTTCCTTGCGCCTTCTTGCGACGTGTCGTCCACGGGGCGGATTTTCCCCGGAACATAGGGTAGCTTTGGAGATGTCCGGCAATGTGGCCGGGCATGGACAAGGAGGGGCTTTATGGCCACCTATACGGAAAACAGCGACACCTACGCGTCGAAGGGCGTGGGAAACGCCGGGCTCGCGCTCGGCATCATCGGGACGTCTCTCGCCTCGGGCATCCTGAACGGAAACGGGATCGGCTCGGGCCTGTTCGGCGGCAACGGGAACCGTGCGGCGCTCGCGGCGAATGACGCCGTGACGCTCGCCATGGCGCAGAAGGACGCGGAAATTGCGCAGCTCAAGGCAGACAAGGCGACCGACGCGAAGCTCGTCGAGGTTTACAAGGACCTCCGGGCGCTCGACAAGGCGCAGGACGCCGCCATCTCGGACCTGAAGGACCGGGTGGCGGCCATCGAGACCGCGGCACCGCTCCGGGAGCAGATCGTGCTCGGCCAGGTGAACGCGGTGGCGCAGTCCGTTGCATCCGCGAACGCGCAGGTCCAGTCGCAGATCGCTGGAATCCAGGCGGCGCTCGCGGGAATCACGAAGACCATCGTCCCGGCCTCCGCGGTGTGCCCGCAGCCGATGCCCCTGCACAACTCGTGGACCGCCCCGGCGGCGACCTCCACGACCTAGGCGGGGGAAAACGAAGATGAAGATCGAATACGGCGAGGCCGTCTCCAGGTTCACGGAGTTCATGTCCGAAAACGTGGCCAAGGTCCCCGACCTCGGCAGACGTTTTCTCATGTACGCCGCGCTGGGGGCGATGAACTCGAACCCGGACGTCGCCGGAGCGAGGCTCAAGGGATGGCTCGGCACGGTCGGGATCGTCGGCGAGGACGGCCTGGTGGACGTTGAACTGGTGGAGGGCGCGCTATCAGGCGCGTTCGCGAAAATGCCGAAGGTGACGTTTGCCGGGTTCACTTTCACGAAGGACGACGCCGAGGCGCTAGTCCTGAAAATGAGGGAGTGACCATGGAAAGGGAAGAAGAGACGATGGAGAGGACGAAGCGCGCACTGCTGCGCCACCTGGACGATTTGAACGACCAGGTGGACGCGGACGGCGGGCGCATCCGCGACCCGATGGTGCGCGAAGGCATCAGAGACTGCGTGAGGACGCTCCGCTGGATCGGCTGCATGGAGAGGGAACGGACGCCCGCGAGGGCTTCCGCGGTCTCCGCGGCGAGACAGTGACACAAGCGTCCCGGAATCGGGAGGCCCCGGGAGACCGGGGCCTTTTCCTGTTTCCCGCCCGGAAACGCCTGGCAGGTTGTCGATATGCGTTTAATTGAAATATGAAATAATTTTCTCTTTTGATGAAAATTTTACAATGTTTTATAGTCATCGCTATATTAAATGGATTATATTTAATATGAACTGAATTTTCAATGCAGGAGAAAGAACATGCAGGTTATCGACAGGCCGCTCGACGGGATCCGCCCCTACGAGGACAACCCGAGGAACAACGACGACGCGGTGGACAAGGTCGCCGAGAGCATCCAGAAGTTCGGGTTCAAGGTCCCGATCGTCATCGACAGGGAAGGCGTCATCGTCGCCGGGCACACGCGATACAAGGCGGCGCAGAGGCTGGGACTCAAAAAGATTCCGTGCATCGTCGCGGACGACCTCACCGAGGCGCAGATAAAGGCCTTCCGCCTTGCGGACAACAAGGTCGCGGAATTTTCCGGGTGGGATTTCGAGAAACTCGGCAACGAGCTCGAAAGCCTGAAGGAACTGGAACTCGATTTCAGGATGGAGAATTTCGGATTCTGCGATGCGACGCAGAATGTCGGATTGGACGACATGTTCGATCCGGCGAAGAAAAAGCCCGAACAGGAAAAAGAGCCGAAGATGACCGTCTGCCCGTATTGCGGAAAGGAGCACGAGGTATGACAAGGGCATTCGTCGAGACATTGAACTATGTGGAAGGCTTTCATCGATGGGAGCGCGCGCCGGAGCCTGTCGCTTTTCTTCGGGACTGGCACCGCCATGTTTTCAAGATCCGCTGTCGCTTCGAAGTCGAGGATGGGGACAGGGAAATAGAGATATTCATGAAGCAGAAGGAAATCTCGGATTTCCTTCTCGCGAAATTCGGTTCCCCGTGCGAGTTCGGAGGACTTTCCTGCGAGCATATCGCCGCCATGCTTGTCGATGCGTTCCCTGGAATGGCGCGGTGTTCCGTGCTCGAGGACGGATTCGGCGGCGGGACGGTGGAAAGATGATTGTCCCGAACCAGCGGAACATAAAGGTGCACTTTGCCGGGATGGAGCAGGTGAACTTCGCAAGGTGCGCCATGCTGGGTGGCGCCAGGTACGGACTGTACACGGCCTATTCGTTTCTCGCGAAGAAGTTCGGGATCAAGGAAGGCTATCCGTGCAAGCTGAAGCCCGGAATGGACTTGGCGACGGAAATAAACAGGCTGGACCTTCGGCACTGCATCCAGGATTCCGGACTTTTCACCCTGATGTTCGGTTCCGGCAAAGGCGGAAAGTACGACAGGAAATTCCTTGAACGCTGGCTTCATGCGCTTTGCGACCTTGTCCTGGAAAAGGACATTCGCGCGACGTGCGTCGAGGTGGACTGCCAAAAGGTGCTAGGCGTAAGCGACGCCTGGGATTTCAGGCGGACGATGAGGGAAAGACTTCCCGGTCACAGGATAATCAACGTGTTTCACATGGAGGACGGAAGGAAAGGATTGGACAGGCTTATTGAGTTTTCCGACTACATGGCCATCTCGGTGCCGGAACTGCGCATTTACTTCGGCTTCTCGAAAATGAAGCCGCATGTCGTATCGCTGGCGAGATATATCAAGCAGCGAAAGCCGTCCATCGACATACACTTGCTCGGCTGTACGGACATCGAGCTCTTGAAAGAGTGCAGTTTCTGCTCGTCTTCGGATTCCACCGCATGGCTGGGCATCAACCGGTTCGGAAATACGAGAGGGAGGGCCAGACGGGACATAAAGGACGACGCCAGGAAACCGTACGAGGCGTCCGTCAGGGAAATTGCCGCATACTACGGAAACAAGCAGACCGACAAGACCATTGAATACTTATGCAACTATGCGATGATCGCCCGCTATTTCTGGAATCGTTATCAGAAGGCCGCAGGCGACCAGTCGTAAAGACCCTGAACACTAAAAGAGGAGAAAACAATGTACACTGTATCGAAACGGATGGAAATCGCCGGGGCGCACAGGCTCGACCTCGACTACGGGAGCAAGTGCTCGAACCTGCATGGTCACAACTGGATAATCACGGTCCACTGCCGGAGCGAGGAACTCGACCGGAACGGGATGGTGGCGGACTTCAAGAAGATAAAGGACGCCGTCGCTGGACGGCTTGACCACAAACTGCTGAACGACGAGGTGGACTTCAACCCGACGGCGGAAAATCTCGCCCGTTTTATCGGCTCGCTGGTCGGCCCGGAGTGCTTCCGGGTGGACGTCCAGGAGAGCGAGGGGAACACCGCGACCTGGGAGAAGGACTGAACCGTGATCTACGACTGCCGACGGTGCCCGTTCCTCCGCAAGGGCTGCGCCCGTGGCGCGGCATCCGCGAAGAGGGGCGGAAAGCCCGCCCGGGAATGGGACGGCTGCCCGCTGGCGAAATGAGGAAAAGGAAAGGATGAGACTCAACGAGATTTTCATGAGCATCGAGGGCGAGGGAATCCGCACGGGGGCGACAAGCGTGTTCGTCCGCCTTCACGGCTGCAACCTCCGCTGCTCCTACTGCGACACGCTCTACGCCGTCGAGGGGGACGACTATGCGGAAGTCCCCGCGGAAGAGGTCGTCCGCCGGACGCTCTCCTACGGCATCCCCCGCGCCACGGTGACTGGCGGCGAGCCGCTGGTCCACGGGGGAATTCGGGAACTGCTGGAGGCGCTCGACCGGAACGGCGTCGAGACCAATGTCGAGACGAACGGCGCCGCCGACATACCGGCCCGCTGGCCGAACGTGTTCTACACGATGGACTGGAAGACGCCGACGAGCGGGATGTCCGGCGCGATGCGGATGTCAAGGGTTGCGTCGCTTACGGAAAGGGACGTCCTGAAGTTCGTCGTCGGCTCGGAAAGGGACCTCGACGAGGCGGAATCCGTCGTCCGGGAGCTGGCGTCTCTCCACGGCGACCCGAGGCCGACCGTCTATGTGTCGCCCGTATTCGGGGCGATGCCCTACGACCGGATCGTCGAGGGGATGCGCATGCGGACCGCGCTGCGGGACTTCGCGCGTTTCCAGGTGCAGCTGCACAAGATAGTCTGGGACCCGAAGCGGAGGGGCGTATGATAGACACTGCGAAAATCGAGGGGCTCGTCCGCGAGCTGCTCGTGGCCCTGAACGACGACCCGGACCGCGAGGGGCTGAGGGATACGCCTCGCCGCGTGGCGAAATACTACGCGGAGCTTTTCGAGGGGCAGGACTACACGAACGCGGAAATCGCGAGGATGTTCGGCAAGTGCTTCTCCGCGCCGGACGACGGGCAGGAGGTCCTCGTGGACGGAATCGGGATATTCTCGCACTGCGAACACCACCTCGCCCTGATGTACGACATGACGGTCTCCATCCGGTACGTCCCTCACGGTAAGGTCCTCGGCCTTTCAAAGTTCGCGAGGATAGCGCAGATGGTCGGGAAGCGTCTCCAGCTCCAGGAAAGAATAGGGAAGGACATTTCCGAAATAGTCCGTTCCGTCACGGGTTCCGACGACGTGGAGGTGGTCGTCGAGGGGAAGCACGCGTGCATGACGGCCCGCGGGATAAGAAGCCCGTCCGCCGTCACGCGGACCCGGTGCGCGTCGGGAATCTACGCGGAGGGGGCCGGATGGGAACGCCGCTCCCAAGGATGAGGGAGACCCTCCGCAGGCTCGAACGGATCGAGATTTCCGTCGGGTGGATAGACGGGAACGGCTCGGCGAGCGTCGCGCTGGGGAACCTTCTTTTCCGCCGCGCGACGGGCGAGGCCACCCCGGCGTCCCGGCTCCCGGCGACGCAGGCGCTCATCGCGCGGACGCTGAACTACGGACGCGAGGCGGGCGTGACCGCGGAGGGCCGGAGATACCCGGCCATCCCCGCGCGCCCGTTCATGTCCGTCGCGAGGGAAATCTTCGCGAGGAAGTTCCCGAAGGTGCGCGCAAAGCTTTTGCCGCAGGTGCTTTCCGGGCGGATGAGCGTCGAGGCGTTCGCGGAGCAGGTCGCCATAAGGATGAAGGACGCGGTCGTCGAGGCGATACGGACGGGGACCTACGCCCCGCTGTCCCCCGCGACGGTCGCGAGGAAGGGAAGCGCCGTCCCCCTGATAGACACGGGGACGACGGTGAACTCGGTCACTTTCGAGGTGAGGTACAGATGAACGAATACAAGGAAGAGTTTCTTTCCCCGAAGGAGCTTGCTTGGCGGATAGGCTACCATCTCCAGAGCGTCTATGCGTGGAAGCGCGAGCGCGGGATGCCCATCCGCCAGGCGGCGCCGCACGGGAGGTGGAGCGTCGAGTGGCACGAGTTCTGCGAATGGTGGAAGAAGGACAAGAACTAGGCGATGCCCGGCGGCGAGAGCGGAAAGGGGATGGCCGAACTGGGCCGTCTCGGCGGGCGGAAGTCCGGCACGGTACGCCGCAGGCGCGGCGAGCTGCAGGACATCGCCCGGAAGCTGCTGGAGACGCGGTTCACGCCGTCGCCGAACATGGCGAACGCATTGCGAAAGGTGGGCATAGAGCTTGGCGACCGCGTGACGCTTGCGACAGGCATCCTTTCCGTCGTCTCGGGCAAGGCCCTGACGGGCGACCTGAAGGCGGCCCGCTTCGTCATGGAGATTGCGGGCTACACGCCGGACGCGAAGGAGCGCATAGCGAAGACGAGGACGCTGGAACGGATGCTCGAGGGGAACGCGGACGGCCCCGCCCTGCCGGAGACGCCGAGTCTCTCGGACATGGAGGCCGAGGCGGAAAGGATGGGGGTTTACGGTGACGGTTAGCGCGGCGGCGAGAGCCCTTTCGCGGAAGAACCTGCTGGCGTTCACCGTCGCGGGCTTCCCGTCCTACCGGGTGGGCTGGGTGCACCGGGAGATCTGCGCGCGGCTCATGCGGTTCTACGCCGACGTGAAGCGCGGCCTCTCCCCGCGCATGGTCATCACGATGCCGCCGCGCCACGGCAAGAGCGAGCTCGTCAGCCGCCGCTTCCCGGCGTGGTGCCTCGGCCTCGACCCGGACCTGTCATTCATGTCGGTGTCCTATTCCGACAGCTTCGCCAAGCGCCTGAACAAGGACGTGCAGAGGATAATGGACTCGGACGCCTACTGCGAAATCTTCCCGGGGACGCGCCTCCGGGAGGCGAAGAGGGGGAACGCGGTCCGCACGTCCGGCCTGTTCGAGATTCCCGGGCATTCCGGGAGCTACCGGAGCGCGGGCGTCGGGGGCGGCATTACCGGCATGGGCGCGGACATCCTGTCGATAGACGACCCTTTCAAGGACCGGGCGAGCGCGGACTCGCCGACGATCCGGGAACGGGTGTGGGACTGGTACGCCTCGACGGCCTACACGCGCCTCGCCCCGGGCGGGGGCGTGCTGGTGACGGTGACGCGCTGGCACGAGGACGACCTCGTGGGGCGCCTCCTTTCCGCGCAGGGGCAGGAGGACGCCGACCGGTGGACCGTCGTGAACTACCCGGCGATAGCCGAGCGGGACGAACCGCACCGGAAGAGGGGCGAGGCCCTGCACCCCGACAGGTTTAGCCTCCAGGCGCTCCGGCGGATCCGGGCGAACATCGGGGAATACGAGTGGAGCGCGCTCTACCAGCAGCACCCGACGCCGAGGGGCGGCGGCATCTTCAAGGCGAAGTGGATAAGGCACTGGGGCGTCCTGCCGAAGGTCTTCGACCGGATGATCCAGAGCTGGGACTTCACGTTCAAGGACGCGGCGAAGTCGGACAACGTGTCCGGTCAGGTGTGGATGAAGGCGGGCGGGAACTTCTACCTGCTCGACTGCGACACGGCGCGCATGGACTTCGTGTCGCAGATACGGGCGATGCGGCGGATGAGCTCGAAGTGGCCGGAGGCGGTCGGCAAGGTGGTCGAGGACAAGGCGAACGGCCCGGCGATAGTGTCGGCGCTCGGCTCGGAAATCCCCGGCATCGTGCCCTACACGCCGCGGGGAAGCAAGACGGCGCGCGCCTACGCGGTCAGCCCGCTCTTCGAGGCGGGGAACGTCTATCTCCCCCCGATGGACGCGGAGCACCCGTGGGTGAGGGAATACATCGACGAACTCCTGGCGTTCCCGAACGGGGAGCACGACGACCGGGTGGACGCCACGACGCAGGCGCTGGACACGCTCGCCACGGCGGGCGGTGGCAGCGTACTGGACTTTCTGTAAGACTGCATGAACTGGACAAAAAGGGAGACATCAGGAAATGGCAAGGAAAAAGGCAAGGATCGGCGACGGCGCGTACGAGAACATGGCGACGGGCCTGGGCTTCGCGTCGATGGACAAGACGGAAGGGGTCAGGGCGAGGGCGTACGCCCCCGCGGACCTCGCGGGACTGGCGGCGATGAAGACGCGGGACGGGATAGCCGCGTTCATCGTGGACGGGGTGCCGGAGGTGTCGCTGATGAACGACATCTCGATCGCCGGGGACGCGGACGGCTCGGCCCTGAAGCTCTTCGAGGCGTCCGGCCTGCGACGGGCGCTGAAGCGCGCCGGGTCGGACACGCGGCTGACCGGGGGCGCGGTCGTCGTCACGGAATACGAGGGCGACACGCCGGAATCGCTCGCCTCGCCGCCGTCCCCGGGGGCGAGGGTCGCGGGCTACCGCGCCTATTCCGCCGGGAGGGTGGACCTGCGGAGGGAGGACTTCGACGGGGACGAGCCGCGCCTCTTCCGGGTGGGGAAGCTCGACGGCTCCTACGCGGAGGTGCACGCCTCCCGCTGCGCTGCGTTCCACGGGGCGGAACTGCCCGACGTGCTCGGCGACGGCAGCCTTTCGGAACGGTATTTCGGCGTCTCCGCCCTGCTCCCCGTCGAGCAGTCGCTCCGGGAGCTCGCCGCCGTCTCCGGCGCGATCTTCAACATGGCGCAGGAGACGGGCGTCCTGCTCATGCGCCTCGGGAGCCTGAACATGATGCTGTCGAAGCCCGACTGCGGCGTGAATGACGTCCACCGGGTGCTGAGCCTCGCTAAGCTCACGATGAACTCGATGCGCGCGGTTTTCGCGGGCAAGGACGACGGCTTCGAGATTCTGAACCACAGCTTCGCGGGCCTCCCGGAAATCTGGCAGAAGGCGATGAACCTCGTCAGCTCGAAGTCCCGCATCCCGGTCTCCATCCTCTTCGGGCAGGGGGCGACGGGCCTCGCCCAGACGAACGAGGGCGACCTCAAGGCTTGGGCGCAGACGGTCGGCGCATGGCGTTCCGACTGCCTCTACCGCCCGGCGTGCCGCCTCCTCGCCGACCTGACGCGCAGGAACCTCGGCAGGGAGCTGTCCGAGTTCGGGTGGGGCGCCGTGGACGAGATGACCCTGAAGGAGACGCTGGACGCGAAGAAGCTCCAGGCCGACACGCTGAAGGCTTACTACGACATGGGCGTGCTCTCGCCGGGCGAGATACGCGAGGGCGTCTTCGTGAACGGCCACGGATGGGAGGTCTCCGTCGAGGGCGGCGAACCCGGGGAGGGCTAGGACATGGCGAACGACTTCGTCCGCTTCGCGCGGAGCGTGGAATACTCGACCGGGAAGAAGCGCGGGCGGCATCCGGTGTTCAACGCGAACCGCTTCTACCCCCATGCGCTCGAACGGGAGCTCGCGTCCCTCGCGAAAGGCGAGCTGGGGCGGTTCGTCTCGGAATGCACGGAGGCGGCCCTCGTCGGCATCCCGGTCCGGGACGACATGGAGGAACTGTCCAAGGTCCCGGAGACGCTGCCGGAAAGCTTCGTCGCGGGCGTGGAGGGCGTCGCGGAGAAGATGCGCCGCAAGGCTTCGACCGACTTCGCCGAATGGTCGGAAATGGTGGTCGGGAAGCCCTACTACCCGCCGGAGGCGGAAAGGGAAATCTTCTCGACGTGGACGGCGAACTTCCAGACGCTCTGCAAGTCCGCCGAGGCCGACGCGAAGAAGGACATATCGCTGCTGGTGTCGAGCGCCAAGAACGAGGGCTGGAACCGCGGGCGGCTCGAGAAGGCCGTCCGGGAAAGGCTGCCGTCGAAGTACCGCGCCCGGGCGGAGAACATCGCGAGGACGGAGCTAGGCAAGCTCAACAGCGCGGCGAAGCTCTCGCAGTTCCGGGAAGTGGGGATTTCGTACTACAGGTGGCTCACGACGATCGACGGGCGGGAACGGGACTCGCACCGCTCGATGAACGGCCTCATCTGCTCGGTTTCGGACCCGGGCGTCTATTACACGGAGAACCCCGACGACCCCCTGCACCCGGTGGAGCACCCGCGGACGGCGGACATGTTCCGCGGCAACCCCGGCGAGGACTTCCAGTGCCGCTGCTCGATGGTGGCGTGGGACCCGGAAATCGACGGCATGTACGAGGTCAGGGAAAGCCCGGAAGGGCCGGACGGGGAGAAGGAACCCGGAACGTCGCCGGAATCCGCCGAAAGCGCGCGTCTGGGCGCGGAACTCGAAAAGGCCAGACGGGAACGGGAGGAAGCGGAAACCGCCCTTAAAAACGCCGAAAACGCGAAAAGGGAGGCGGAAAGGCGTGCGGAGATTCTGCGCAGGGCGAACGAGCGCCACGCGGGACGCAAGGCCTCTCTTGTGGAAAGGATTAAGAATTCTTACTATGCACGCCATCCCGTATCCGTAATCAAGGCGAGAAAGTGCGAGACGATAGAACAGGTCTTTGACTGTATCAGGACGCTGGATGACGCAAACGCTCAGGTTCGGAAACGAAAATTTTTCAGGAATGGGGACTTGACGTTCGGCGGAGTTTCTGGTAGCGGAACTAACGGTGCGACCAATATGCGGGGAAAAGTATTGCTGGCCAAAGACGTGCGGGATGGAGTACAGTCCGCTTTCCGGAAAATTGCGACAGGAAAATCCGCTGACATTACCGAAGACGAGGCTAGATATATCGGGACTATGTGGCATGAAATGACGCACAATCGTCATGTGATTGATTTGAATAATTTTGCGAATAACGAGTATCTTCCTAGGATTTCAAGAAAAAGGGATGCCATGGAAATGATGAACGAATATGTCGCACGGCGGACATTGCCGGAGTTTTACGAATTTATCGGAGTCAAGAAAACTCCTTACCCTAAATTCATGGAAAGCCGTTCCAACACCGGTTATAATGCCTGGGTTCTTGGATTGCGGGAAACAATATCATTCTTAGGAATAAACGAGGATAAATTTCTTGCTGAAGCGAAAAAGAACCTGTTTGAGAAGGCTTACACCAAGCAGAAAGAGTTCACGGCAGAAACTCTGGTTTCTTTTGTTCCGGGACTTCAAAAAAAAGAAGCGAATAAAATCCTTGAAAGTTGCCTAAATTTATATAACGAAACTAGTGTGAAGTTCTTCAAGACTTCCGTTCTTGAACCCATCAAGAACAGGCTAGACGGCAAAAAACATTAGTCGCAAAAACAGGGTTCGGCTTGAAGCATGTTTTTCCACCAGTCTTCATACTCTTTTCGAGCTTTCTGGGCGGCTTTCTGCAGTTTTTTTGAATTTTCGACGTCTTTGCCCTTGTGGATAAGGAAGCGGGCCAAAGCTTCCATCCACTTCAACTTGATTAAATAGCCGGACTCTGTAAAGAGATCCTCCTTGATTATTTCGGTTTCTATCTTTTTCACGAAGTCTTTATCGGCATTGATGGCGTCAATCGATTCCTTGTCCCCGAAATCGAGGTATGTTTTTTTTTCCAGATCTGAAAAGTCTGTCGATACGAGTTTCATTATTCCTCCTAGGCTAAAAAAATGCTCCATTTTTCAGGCGGAAAATGGAGCAAAAACCCTAGCTGCCCGAACCACGGGACGAACCCGTGTAGCTCCGGCAATACCGGGTTAAACCCGGCATATCCTTAATATAGTCATTTTTCCTTCGAACGGACACGGAAAGCGGAAAAATCTACCTTTTCCATTTCTGAATCAGCCAGACGAAAAGCATCAGCACGGCCACGCTGGCTATGACCGCCACGTTTATCATTATGACCTGACTCAGGCTCTTTTCCGCGGAAAAGGCCTGGACGTTCGTGACCAGGAGCGCGATGATAGCCGCGAACACGCCGAGGATGGAAACGGTGTTCGCATAGATCCGGCCCTGCAGCTTTTCGAGACCATCCTTTTCCTTTTCGATGCTGGACAGCAGTCGGGAATACTCGGATTCGTACCCGCCCAGTCCCCTGAATGCCGTCTCGCCCTGGAAATGGTTGCTTTCCTGCCTGTCGTAGGTCCTTTCCGGTTCGCCGTCCATCCTGAAGACGCAGGCCTGGGCCACTCCGAAACCTTTCTCGACGGAGATGGCCTTGCCGCTGAGGTTCGCGATGCGGATAAAGGCGCATCCACGGAATCCGGGCTTCAGGGGCGACACTCCCGAAACGCCAAGGCCGAGCCGCACGGCGGAAGTCCGCTCGTGGATGAAGACGACGCAGTCCTTCGGGACGTCGAAGATTTCCGCGGTCTTCACGAAGACGTGGCTTCCGGGGGAAAGTTCGAACCTTTCGACCGTCCCGTTTCCGCGGACGACGGAATCGACGGTCAGGTCGATGAAGAAGTCGTTCACGTTTCCGGGGTTGTAGCCTGATTCGAGTATCGGGCGTTCGCCGCTCTGGATTTCATTTATCTTTCTATCCGTCAGAATCTGCATGTCTTTTCTCCTGTCATCAAAATATACCAAAGTCCACGAAAGTTCAAGCCTTATTCCTCCGGCGAACCCTCGTAGAAGTCGTCGTAGAAGTTTCCGCCCTCGTCCCGTCCCCACTCGCCGTGGAAGCCCATGCCCTCCTCGTCGTATTCGCCGTAGATGGACGCGTCGGGGAACGTCTCGACAAGCTTCCTGAATACGGGCGTTGCCGGGCTCCATGCGGTGTCGAACTCGAACCTCGCGCAGGAATCGCCGTCCCGCCACATCGAGGCGTAGCAGGCGTTCCACTTCGTGCCCCAGTGGTCTATTCGCCACCTGTACCAGTCGAACCGGGGATTCCTTTCGTCGAGGTCGCCGTTCATGTGGTCTCCCGTGAACTGGTATTCCGGGCTGAAGATTTCCTGCGGGACGATTTTCTCGAAGTCTATCGGGGACTCCTTCGAGCCTATCCGTTCGAGGATTCTCTCGAGGCTTTCCCTGTCCTTCGCCGCTATCGTCATCGTGTTGCTGCACCAGTTTGGCATATTCCATTTCCTTTTTTTTGGGATTGTGAAAAATTTTTGGATGTGTAGAAAAAATGCGCCCCGCCCTTCCGGGATGAAAGAGGTTTAAGCCTTCCGGGCGGGACGCCGTGCCGTCATTTCCCGAGGATGAGGTTCGCCGCCTTCTCCGCCCGGGACGCCGCCCAGACGATCGCCGCCGGGTCGTCCGAGAGCTTCCTCTTCCAGTCCTGGATGTAGGCAGTCGCGTTCCTCCGCGTCCTGCCAGTGTCGAGGCCGAGCCGCCCGGTGACGAACGCGGAGCAGATTTCCGCGACGAGTTCCTCCCTTGCGTAGAGGGAATTTCCGAACGTGTTGCGGATTTTGCGGTCGAGCCTTTTCGGCGCCCCGGTCGAGTGGCCGAGCTCGTGGAAGAGCGTCGCATAGTAGCTCGAATCGTCCACGAAGTGCCCCGCCTTGGGGAGGGTGACGGAATCCGTCGCCGGGCTGTAGCACGCCCTGTCCCCGCCGTGGAAAATTCGGATTCCCTCGCGTTCCATGTATCCGCGGGAGACCCTTTCCGCATCCTCGTCCGAGCCGTTCACCCTCGTTTCCTTTACGTCCTTCCACCTGTCGGCGTACTTCGGCTCGATTCCCTCGCAGTCGTCGATGTGGAACACCCGGAACTTTTCCAGGTAGGGGACTGTCTTCGGCTCTTCGAGCTCCTTGCCGTCCTCGTCCTTCCTGATCGCGATTTGCCTGTAGAAGAATATCGCGCTGGACTTCGCCCCCTTCTTCACCATCCCGCCTTCCCTTTTCGCCTGTGCGAACGTCAGGTATTCGCCGGGCCGGTCGAGCAGCATGCAGTTCAGCAGGCTGTAGCCGTGCCCGGTGGAATGGCTGACGATGCCCTCGCCAGTGAGGCACCACGGCTTCTCCCACGGGATGATTCCCCTTTCGAGGTCCGCCGAGATGCGGGAGAGGATTTCCTCGTACTGCTTCAGCATCCGACCCCCCGGGCGATCATGCCTGGAAGCGCCATATAGTGTTCCCAAATGCTTGCTTCATATTCGTCCAGCGCCTGCTCATAGGCGCTCTCGGAAAGCCTGCCGCGGCGGGGGCGCTCGCCTTCCGGGAGGTGGGGAATTTCGGTCTTTCCATCCTTGCCGGCAAAGATGCCGACGATGGTTTCACCCTTGGTCCCCTCGACCGGGATGCGGAACGTGTATCCCCGGCCATCGGACCGGACTGTGAATTCACCGCTCTCCTGGCTGGATTCCAGGGAAGCGACCGAGAGAAACGCGTAGGTCTTGGTTGTGGTTTCGATGATAAGCATTTTCTTTACCTCTTTCTTTTCCGGGAAGGCGTCGTCGCCTTTCCTTGCCTATGAATATAGACAGGTCTCCCGGGAACTGCACGGACTTTCTTACGTATAGCTTACGACCTTTTCCCGTATATCCTTACGGGTGGCTCCTGGTATTTTTCCGGACGGTCTTGGAAAATGCGTACTTTGCGTGATGTGGCGGGAAAGGCACAAGGATAAAGGGATTACGGGCTGCAGCTGACTCTTAATCAGCGGGTCGCAGGTTCGACCCCTGCATCATCCACGAAAAGACTGCTTCATTTGAAGTAGTCTTTTTTTGTTTGCAAGTTGATTCCGTTGGCTTGGCGCGCTTTTTGCGTGTTCCGGAAAACCTGTTCTTGGGAAAAGTCAAAGATTTCCGCCGAGCGGAAAGAGCAGGAGCTCTAGCTGGTAAACCTTGTCCGCATTTTCGTCTTCGTCGGCGATTTGCGCGATTTCCTTGCGAAACGCGTTGATGCGTTCGACGATTTTTTCGTAGCCCGCCTGGGAAATGCCTAGGGTTAGGCCCGAAATGTTTCGAATGCGCGGAGCATCCCTGTCGATGGAAGAGGCTCCGAGGGCGATGCTGCGCTGGTGGAAGCCGCGCAGGGCTATTTTCGACGTGCTGTCTCCGGTGGTGATGTCCTTGTTCACCAAGGCGTAGGAACCGTCTTCCTTCTTTTCGACGAGATGACAGTTTTCGAGTAGCGTGACGGATTCGCGGGCTTCTTCGATGGAAATTGGAGGATGGACGGATTTGGCGAGAAGGGAAAAGTCTCCCCGGAAACCGTTCATGCCGATGAGAGAACGCACGGCGAGATGCCGCCAGTGGGAATAGACCTGGTATTGGTAAAAGGCCAGAAGATGCTGTCCCTTGGCAAAGCGAACGATTTTCAGCTCGTTCTGCATCTTTTCGAATCGGCTGTTCTTTTCTTCGGTCGTTTCCGCCTGGTTGAACCAGACGAGGTTCTCGAAATAGGCGGCTTCGCGCTTGCCGAGCTTTAGTCCGACGACGATTTTTTGAATGCTCTGGGTGGAAAGGTTCTTGGATCCCTGCATGACGCGGCTGATGAAATCCTTGGCCTTGAATCCGATCCTGTCGGAAAAAGCGCGCAGGGAAAAGGCGGGATTTTCCGCCTTGCGGGACTTGTAGTAGTCGCCGAGAAATTCCCGGTAATCCAGGTATTCAAAGACTTTGCGCGCACTTTTGGCCATATTCGGAATGTAGATAAATAGAAAAGGTTTTTTCGCTGTCGAAAGATTTTAGTGTTGTCCAGAAACAACGGGAATTAGAGTTCCGCTTTTTTCCGGAGGGTACAGGGTGGCGATATCCCGGGGCGTGTAGGCCAGAGGCGCCGAAAGCTCCTGCCGACAGGAAATCTTGCCTGACGCCAGCGCATAGGTTCCCGAATTGTCGGGAAAGAGAGTATCCTTGACCGAAAATTCCGCCTGGATTTCGGGATGTCCCCGGGCGAACCGTTCCAAGTGGGCGCGCATATCGACGATGCGGAAAATGCCGAAGTCCGTTTCCGGATTTTCGCCGAAAGAAAAGCCGTCGTCGGTTTCGAATGCGAGTGGCCTGTCTTGAATATCGCTAAAGTCAAATCGTAGCCAACCGCCGAAGCTTTTGTTTTCCGGGATTGTCCAGACGAGAATCGCGCCTGCTTTCCTTGCCCTTCGGAGCGCTTCCGCGATTAGCCGCGAGGCCAGGCCTTTCCCTCTAGACCTTTCGTCTGTCGCAAGCCCGTAGATGTAGCCGACACTACCCCAGGGACTGTCCATTTCGAACAGGTGAAGCATCGAAGCGAGAACGCCGTTTTCGTACAAGGTAATTCGCGTCCTGTCGTTCGAATAGGGATAGAGAAAAGCCTGCATGAATTCGTCATCGTCTCCGGGAAAACTCCTTTGCCAGAGATCCCAGACGCCCGCTTCGACGGAACCGGAGTCGCAGGCGAAAAATTCCTCGGTAATCGTTTCGGGGTGGTAAGAAAGCTTTGCCTTGCGAAGTCCGGGAATTCCCATGTCCTCTTCCCGGTTGACATGGCGGATTTCCTCCGGCAGGGACTTCGCCAGGAGCTGGTTGATGATTGCGTATGCGCCTTCGTAGGAAGTATCCGCTTTTTCGATGTGGACGCAGAACGTGTCGCGCGTGATTCGGGAGCCGAAGGAAAAGGCTACGGGAACGTCTCGAACGAAGAGGATGACGCCAAAGAGTCCGAGTTCCCTGTAGCTTCCGAGAAATCTTTTGATAGCCGCCTTTTCTTCGAGGACGGTCTTCGTCATCCTTTTTCGGGAGCGAATCCATTTTTCGAGAATCCGGTCCAAGGCTCGGAGGTCCTCTTGCGGGGAAATTTCCCGGGAATGGAATTCGGGATAGAGCTTCTGGAATCTTTCGACGTGATTGCGCTTGGCGTGAAACTTTTTCCCGGCGAGTTCCGCAAGCTGGAGTCTCGGGTAGATGTAGTTCCCGAAGGCCCGGTTCGGGTAGATGCGCAAGGAATCGAAAGCCGGCATTTTCCGGAGGCTTTCGGCGAATTCCCTGGAAAGCGAAAAAAGGCGCAGAGGCTCATCCTTGCCTGTGGCGTCCTGGCGGATAAAATCCATGATCTTCTTGCGGTCGCCCGAACCGAGAGGCTCCAGGTAGGCCCGTTTTTCGGACCCGTCGATTCGAAAGCGGATGACGAGAAAACCGTCTCGTTCAAGCCACTGCGAATCGTAGAATCCTGACCAGGCGAGCAGGTTCGCGAATGCGTAATCCGCACATTGCCTGTCTGCCGGAAGCAGATATTTCTCGAAAACGGGCTTGTCGCCGATCTGGATTTCTCGAAAGGAAGATTCCGCCATGGACAAAAGGCGTTTTTTGCCGGAGGATGATTACTTCTTCTTGGCTTTCTTCTTGGAAGCTTTTTTCGCCTTGGACTTTGATTTCTTTGTCTTGTTTACCGATGCCTTTTCTTCGGGCTGCTGGACTTCCGGAGCGGGCGATTCGACTATGCCGGATGCCCGCTGGATCTCTTGCAGCGCATGGCGCGCTTCGCTTTCGAAGCGTCCGTTCGGGAAGCGCTTCAGGTAGATCTGGTAGTCCTTGACGCGGTTGCTTTCCTGCACGAGCCGGAAGATGCATTCTTCGGCTTCGTTTCGGAACTCTCCGTTCGGGAAGTCGGACAGGTAGTCGAGGTATGCCTTGAAGGAGTTGGCTTCCTGCGCCTTCTTGAAAACCTGGTAGTCGCCGACGACCTGGAGCTTCGCTTCGATTTCCGCGCGGTGCGGGGAATCGGGATAGTATTGCAGATACATTTCGAGCATTTCCGGGTCGTTCGACGCCATGACCTGCTTGAATCGGGAATCTTCCTGCGAGACCTGGTATTCCTTCAGCTGGACCTTGTTCGAGTCGAGCGTGCTGTAGAGCTGTTCCTTGGTCGCGAGGTCTTCCGGGTGGCAGAAGGCGAGGTAGCTTTCGAGAACGTCGTTGAACTGCGCCTTGGTATATTTTTCGCTCATGTCGGGAAGCGCGCCGTCTTCGAGGAAGAAGCGGTAGTCGCGTTCGATGGCCATGCAGTCCCAGTCGGAAAGAGTGTCCTTGACTTCGGAGTTGTTTCGAAGCTGGGCGTCTCGGTTGCGGAGCGCAAAG
Organism: Sodaliphilus sp.; assembly: GCA_963660435.1. GTDB lineage: Bacteria > Fibrobacterota > Fibrobacteria > Fibrobacterales > Fibrobacteraceae > Hallerella. The sequence goes on along the minus strand of CAVKYI010000022.1, from coordinate 11,088 downwards.
CGCATCTTGCGGTCCCGGCGGCTTTCTCGTCCGAATTCGAGGGAAATTTCGAGTCCAATGCGGACGGGGAGTTTCGTTTCGATTTTACTGAACTTGGTTCCGGCATAGGCTCCGGGCGTGGAAAGAGCCGCGTCTTCTCCCTTGTCGCTTGAAAAGCGGGGGACGGCTTCGACGTTTTCGAGCTTGCCGAAATCCTTCTTCACGTGCAGACCGATCTTGAGGTCTCCATCCTTGAAAAGTTCGAAAAGCCGGTATTCGAGACCGCCGGAGACGAAATAGCTCATCGACGTTTCCGAATGGGTCTTTGTCGTCCTTGTTTCCTTGTTCTCGAAGCGGTAGTAGCGCATCCCGACGCCCCCGAGAACGCGCAGGTCCAGATTGCCGACCAGGTTCACGGAAAAGCCGAAGAGACCCGCGGGGTTGAACGACATGAAGGAGAGGCTTTGGCCGCTACCGGTGTTTTCCTGTTCGTTGAATCGGTAATTCTTTCCCGACGAGATTTCCCCGAACTGGAACTCGCCGAACTCGGCACCGAGCCAGATGGTGAAAGGCATGTCCGCCTTGTAGAGCGGCGTAAAGAGCGGGCTGAAGAGAAATCCGAGCGACATCGGCACGGTGAGCACGTCTTCGTCGATTTTTTCGGTCAGGAGCTGGCCCTCGCCTTCGAACGTGATAGGCGTGTAAGGCTCGACCCGGAAAAATGTCTGGGTATGCCAATTGGAACGTTCAAAGTCGGCAGCGAACGCAGATGTAGCGACAAGGAGAAAAATCAAGAATTTACGCATCGGCTATAATTTAGTTTCTTGCAATCCAAAGCGTCTCGGCGATAACGCTAAAATAAGCGCAAAAGACACCCTAGAACGAGAGAACGATGCCCGTCGCCAAAAGTCCACCGGCGAGAATCAGGAATCCCGTCCCGACGTAGCGCTCCGTCTTGGCTCTGTCCGCGTAGCGGTGGTTCCTGTCGAGCAATGTCTGGAAGTTTTTCCCGCCTCCGGAACTCGGCATGGAGAGCTCCTTCTTGATGGACTTTGCCTTGTCGCGGTCCTTTTCGGAGATGTAGAGGAAAATTCCTCCGGCGACGGCGGGAGCGAGGGCCGTGCCGAGGGCTAGATGCCCCCAGAAAAGGCGCTTCCGGATGGCTTTGAAGACTTCCTGGGCCTTGCGCTCTTCGGGCGTCGCTATCGGGGTCAGCTGGATTTCGAGCTGCGTTCTCGTTGTCGCGTTTACGTAGAACTCGACGACGGAATCCCGGAATCCTTCTTTCCAGAGATGGATGCTTGCCGGTCCCGGTTCTTCGGAAAAGAGCGTTTTCGGCGTTTTGCCGATGGGGCGGGAACTCGGGGTGACTTCCGTCTCGGAAAAGATCCTTGCGCCGGACGGGACCGTTCGAATTTCCACTTCCGGCTTGACGCGCTTTAGGTGCATGTTGATTTTCGTCGTGTCTCCGGCAATCGGTCGGACGGTCGCCTTGTTCGCCCACAGCGTCCCTTCGACATTCCAGTACGCTTCGAGTTCCACTTTTCCCGTGTCCGCAACGGCAAATGCGCAGGGTGTCTGGCAAACGATGTCTTCGCCCTTGCGGGAAAGGTTTGCACCTTCCGGGTAGGTTTCCACAAGGATAAAGCTTTTCGTTTCCTTCTTTTCGGGCTTTTCCCGGTAGGTTCCCTTGACTTTCCTTACGAGCGAGAGAAAGCGGTTTCGGTCGAGAAGCTCTTCCGTCGCGTGTCTTGACGAAACGGTCAGGCGTTCCGAACTTTGGGACTTGCTTTCGAAGAGAAAACGGTGAAGATGGATGTCTAGGCTGTCCTGGTGCCTTGCCGGGCGAATTTCGGCTGTCCAGACGGCGGTCGCTCCGCGCTCTTCCGCGACGCTCGCGATACAGGGAGAATCCTTGCAACGGGGAAAGTCCCTTGCCGAAACTTTCAGGACGCGGTCGCCCGATTCCCGGAGAAGTTGAAGTTCCAGATCGTAGATCCTTTCGGCGAGAGAGGAATCGATTGCACGTCTGAAGACCGGAAAGACCAGGGTTTTCCCGGAAACGTCCGGAACGTTTTCGTCCAGGTTCGCGGAAAGGGTGTCGGCGGAGAAGTTTCGGTAGAGCGAATCCGCTTCGGCAAAAGTCAGGACGTTTCCCGCGGAATCCCGGATCTCCTGGATCCTCTCTTTCTGTATCTTGACGACGGTGAAAGTGTCCGCGACAAATCCGCCAAGGAAAATCGTATCGCCCGAGCTTCCGATGTATTCCGCCTGCCGGATTGTCCCGGAAACGAGCGAGACCGAAAGCGGAAGGCCGCGCTGGATTTCTTCGGCGACAAGTACCGAAACGGCGAGAAGCAGAATGGCGAAAATCTTTTTCATGGGCTGGCTCTAAAAGTAGAAGATGACTGCGGAAGCGAGAAGGAGCGCGCTGAAACCAAGCGAGACGGTTGCCGCTTTCCGGAAATCCTTTCCGCGTTCTTTCTCGTCGGAAAACTTTCTTTCGAACGCCCGGTACTCGTCGCCTTCGCGGATGACGCTCTTCTCGATTTTTTTTCGAGCCTTTTCGGCATCCTGAAAGTGGACTTCGGCGAGCGCGGCGAATGTCCCGGCAAGGGCTAGCGGAACGAGGCTCGAGGCGAAAAGGATTTTTCCGACCTGTCGGTTCTTTCGCCTGTCAAGAATCTTTTCCTGGAATTCAATCTTGTCCAGGTCGGCTTCCTTGAGCTCTATCCATGTGAAGCTTTGCGGAGAATCGGCAATGCGGATGTCTAGAGTCGTGTCGGAATATCCCGGTTTGAAGAGGGTTACGCGGACTACCGTGTCGGCGTCTTCCAGTCGAATTTCTTGCGGACTCTTGAAAGGCGCTTTTCTTGCAAACGAACCTGGGCGGCTTCCGAGATAGAGTTCGGCGCCGGATGGCCATGTGGAAATCCTGAGCGTCCTCGTCGAATCGGAAAGATCGCCTGCCGAAAGCGTCGCGACGAGAAGGAACAGAATCTTCAGGATCTTTCTCATCGCGCCTCCGGATTGAATGGTCCGAGGACGTCAAGACTATCGTTTTCGCGGACAAGCTTCCAGAAGACGGGAGCCGCCGCGTTTCCCGCATAGTCCCGAAGATCGACTTCCAGCGCGCAGGAATCCTTGCACGCGGGAAGAAAGCGGACGACATTTCCGCGGAGGCTTCGGGAAAGCGTGTCGCCTCCGAGCGAAACCCGGATTGAATTCAGGGAAACGCCCGAACCGCCGTCATAGACGAAAAAATCGAGGGAATCGCCACCGGCGATTCGAGAAGAACCCGGCATTCGCAGCGGGGGAACCGTATCGGCGAGAACGACTGTGTCAAGAACGACATAGGATGATTTTTGAATCAAGACGCTTGTCTCGTAGCGACCGTATTCGCTTCGGATGGAATCATGGACGGAAATTCGCAGCGTATCGTCTGCGAAAATTTTCAGGCGAATCGTTTCCGGGTTCTTGGAAATGGACGCCCGGATGGGACTTTTCAGGCCTTTACCTTGGACGAGAACGGTCCCGGTCGGCGAAATGTTCGGGGAGAGTGACTTGTATCGAATGGGGATAAGCAGATGGGACGAGTCGCTTCCGACTAGGGACGTGCGAAAATGGCGGATTTCGGAAGAGTCCGCGTCGAAGGCGTTTTCGGAATCGGGAATCCTTGCAGCGACCGCCCAGTAAAAGGAAAATGACGAATCCCTGAAGATGTCGGAATCGCCCGCTACCAGGGGACCGCGGATTCGGTAAGAACCGTTGCAGGGAACCGTGTCCCTTGGAAAGTTCCAGATGCTTGCCTTTTCCGAAGACAGGTAGAGAACGCATTCCGTCTCTTGCCAGGAATTGATGCCGTCCGTCTGGATCCTAAACGTCACGCCTTGCGTATCTAGCGGATTTGCGGAGTAGCCGTTTTCCGGGAAGACGGGAATGACCTCGATTGGCGAATTGACAAAAAGTGTCAAGGTATCTTTTAGCGTGTCGTCAAGGAAATCGACTGTCCTGAGGACGATATCGAAAATGCCGGAATCGGGAAAGGTGTGGAACGTGGCGGAAGATGCGTAGTCCTTGCCTTCGATAGTCCAGAGAAAGGACTGCGCGTAGTCGGAGACGAAGCTTTCGGGAACGGTCTTGCCGTCTAGCCGAATTTCGGCGACAAGCTGCCCGGCATCCCCGGCGGCGATGGACTTTGTGCGGACGCAGGGAAACTCGCGGTAGGAAACCCCGTAAAACTTGGACGGGACAAAGTGAATGTAGGCGGAAAGACGCGGAATCTCGTCGGAATCTACGCGGAAACTGTCGCTGCAGTTCCAGAGCGGAAGAAGGCAGAGAATTAGAAGGAAGCGCCTTTTCATGGAGAAGGCTCCCCGACGGTGACGGTAAATTCCGAGCCGAATTCTTCGCCGCTCGCATAGAGAATCTTTACGTGTACCCTGGAACTTGTCTCCTTGAATAGCGAATAGGCAAAAGTTTTCGAAACGGTGCTTTCTTTCTCGAAAGCGGCTTCTCCGTCCCAGTGTCCGTCGGAGTCGATGTCCCAGAAGAATCGTTTCGGCAAAAGGTGCGGACAAGCGTTTTCTATCGGAATGGAAAGAGCTTCCCCGGGGAAAATCGTCGTGTCGGTCATGGTTCGAACGCAGGATTTCCCCGGAGCGACCAGAAAGTTTCCTGTCGCGGAATTCCCTGCTCGGTCGGTGGCGGAAATCGTCAGCGGATGAGGCGCGATCGAAGGCAGAAGCTCTTGCGTGGTGATTCGAATCTCGCCTCTGTCAAGCGTCCAGTCGGAAATTCGGTTCCCGTCGAAAACCACCTGGATATCGCCTGTCGAAAGGGGGAGCCCTCCTTCTTCGATGTCGAACCGGAGCGTGTCTTCCCAGGCGATGGAATCCTGTTGCGAACGGCTCTGGATCCTGGGCGCGACCGTATCCCGGATCGCGAGACTTTCCATGTAGAAAACCTTTCCCTTGCGAACGGAAATGTTCACCGTATCGCTCTTGTAGTCCGGATAGAGACGGCTCTCGAGAAACAGCCGATAGGTTCCGGGCTTTACGTTTCGGATGGAAAAGATGGAGTCGCTTCTTTCGTCTTCGAGAAGTCCGCTTCGCGTTTCGTCGCCTGCAACGCTTGCCAGGCGATATTCGAGGGAGTCCAGAACGTTTCCCCGGATCTTGAGAAATACATTTTCCATTTCCTTTTCGGAACTTTTTCCCGTAAAGAAGAGGGAATGAATTCCTTGCGGAGAGCTCTTTCCAAAATTGTCGCTCGCCGAAACGTCGAAAAGGCAGAGTTCCCGTTCGGGAAGATTTCCCCTGTATGTGATGCGAGTTTCAAGAAGAGTCGTATCGAGCAGCGTTTTCCCCCCGCACGTAAGCGTGAACGTGTAGCGCGTCAAGGCGAGAACGTTTTCCGCGGAAGCGTTCCAGGCAAACGATATCGCGGAATCGGGCGGAATGTCCTGCGTCCCGTTTCGCGGAATCCAGGATGCGGTGTCTATCAGGGGAGACGGCGCTATCCACAGGGTGACGCTGTCTCGGAGCGTGTCGGAAAATCGGTCGAGGAGGACGAATCTCGCGAGATGCTTTCCGGGCGAAGAAATGGCTGTCCGGTGCGAAAATTCCGAATAGGTGTCTCCCGAATCGATTTGCCAGTAGAATTCCGTCATGCGGATGGAACGGGTTGGCTCGATGACCGCGAGGAGAACGATGCTGTCTCTTGGGGAGATCGTGTCAGCCTTGCGCCTTTCCCGGGTGGAATCGCTTTCCCGAACGACATAGGCCTTTACGGAAACGACGTCGGCGCTTTCGGGGTCGAATACGACGCTTTCCTCGGAACAGCCGATAACAAACGCGAGAAGCGCGAGAATGAAAAACTTCATCGTTCATCCTCCGCGACAAGGAAGCGGATTTGCGACGTGGAATCGGAAAGCCCGTAGATGTCTCTTGCGAACACCTGGAAAAAATGCTCTCCCGGGGAAAATCCCGACTGGAAAAATTCGACGAGAGTTCCGACATCGTAATGGAGAGAATCGATGTACACCGTATAGAAGATCGTGTCGCCCGGGTCGGTATCGGTTGCCGAGTAGGCAAAGCGAAACGCGGTAGAACTGTCGCCTCGGAGCGTATCGTTTTCTGCGGGGACGGTCCTTTTCGAAAGTTTCGGGGCGGTATCGAAGATAAAGCGAAGCGGCTTCGAAAGTCGGTTCTCGTATCGGTCAAGCGCTACCAGGGAGTCGGGAACTCGGCTCGTATCCGTCGAAAAATCGCATCCTTCGTGCAGAATTTCTCCAGATGTCCTTTTCCACAGAAAGCGCAAATCCTTCCGAAAGGAATCCGGAGTTGTCAGGGCCTTTAGCGTAAAGGAATCCGCCGGGGAAAGCTGCAAGCTCCCTTGGGTGAAAATCCCGTCTTGTTCTGCGCGGACGGCGATGGCAGGCGTGTCCGCGGAAATCCTCGGCGCGTTCGGCGTCTCGAGGCACGCTCCGAAGAGTAGGCAGGAGAGGAGAATTGTCCGTCGGAGGAAACGCATATGTCTAAAATAGACTATTGTGATTTTTCGCGACAGCCGATTTGGCCGCAAATCGGGCATTTTTTTGGATCGTGTCCGCGGGCCGTGCAGAACTCCCTGCCAAAGTAGATGATTTGCAGATGCCGTCGGTTCCATTCGGACTCGGGAAAGAGCCTTTTCAGGTCGCGTTCCGTCTTTTCGACGGACGAACCGTCCGAAAGTCCCCACCGCATGGCGAGTCTATGGATGTGCGTATCGACGGGAAACGCGGGGTGACCGTATGCCTGTCCCATGATGACGCTTGCGGTCTTGTGCCCTACGCCGGGCAGGCTTTCGAGTTCGGGAAAGGTGTGGGGAACTTTGCCGTCAAAGCGTTCCAGGAGAATTTTCGAAAGCTCGGCAATGTGCCTGCTTTTTGCGGGAGAAAGCCCGCAGGGTCGGATGATTTCTTCGATTCTTTCGCGGGAAAGTTTCGCCATCTTTTGTGGCGTATCCGCCAGGGCGAAAAGTTTCGGGGTTACCGCATTGACCTTCCGGTCCGTGCACTGCGCGCTCAGAAGAACGGCGACAAGAAAGGTGAACGTGTTCGTGAATTGCAGGGGAATCGCCGGATCCGGATAGAGCGAATCCAGCATTTCGGAAACGAACCGTGCGCGTTCCTTCCTGTTCATATAAAATCACTTGGTCGCGGGCTTGGTACTTTCTACGTCCCGCGTAAAGTCCTGCTGCATTTCGAGGCTCGGAAGCGCCGTGTCGGGATGGCCGACTTTAACCGCGGGGACGCCTGCGACGGTGACATGGGCGGGGACGTCGCTTAGAACGACCGCTCCCGCGCCGACCTTTGCGCCCTTTCCGATATGGATGTTCCCGAGGAGCTGCGCATGGGCTCCGAGCATCACGCCGTCTCCGATTTTGGGATGCCTGTCGCCTATCTCGTTTCCCGTTCCGCCGAGCGTTACGCCGTGGAGAATCGAGACGTTGTTTCCGATCTTCGCCGTTTCGCCGACAACAAGCCCCGTCGCATGGTCAAGCAGGATTCCGTGCCCAATCCTTGCCGCCGGATGGATATCGACGGCAAACTTCTGGCTTATCAGGCTCTGCAGCATCTTGGCAAGAAAGATTCGACCGCTCTTCCACAGCGCATGGGCGATGCGATAGGACTGGATTGCCTGGAATCCCTTGAAGAAAAGGAGAGGCTCAAGTACGGAGCGGCAAGCGGGATCGCGTTCGAGAGTCGCCCACAGATCCTTCGTGGAATCCTCGACGATAGACGGATTTTCCCTGTATGTGGAAAGGAACAGGCTTTCGAGCTGGGTGCGGCTCAGAAGCGCGCTTTCGAGTTTTCGCGAGAGAGTCGTTGCCTGGACTTCGGCAAACGAATGGCGGAAGACGATTTGCTCGTCGAGAAAGGACTTGAGCAGCGGCTCTTCGCTTGCCAGGGCGAGAGCTTCCTTGACCAGAGCGGAAAAGAGATCCTTCGAGTCCTTGTTAGCCATTGAAAACTCCGTGTTGCGCATTTACGTCCGCAATTTAGAAAATGCGGAGATAAATCCTAAGGCACCCAGAGCCCTGAATAGCGTCAACGCGTCCTTTCTGTCGAGATGCGGGATGCTTTCCGTGACGCTTTCGGGGAGCCTTTTCTTGAGGCGAAAGGCCATGGGGATGGAAGTTTCCCTGGAAAGTGTCCATAGAACCGAAAGCTGTTGCAGGAACTGGTCCCAGGGAAATCGGTCCCTTTCCGTAAAGCGGATGATCGCGGGAAGTTTCGCGTCGCGGGCTTCGGCGATTACCGCGCCCTGAAAATCGATTCCGGATACGGTCATCTGTCGCGGAACGTCTTGCGTGGCGGCTTGCGCCGAAATTTGCAGAATGATTTCCATGGGCTTGTCCTTTTTCAATTTAGAAATTTAAATGGGATGAGGGATGCTTCTCTGTCATCCTTATGTGGAACGCCGGTCTCGTTACACCGTCCTCCTGGAGCGTAGCGCAGCGACCGACCTGTCTGCCGACAGGCCCGCCTGCTGCGGTCAGGCAGGTAGGATCCATAGCCGGAGCTTGGAACTTGGAACTTGGAATCGCAAACATCCAGGTTCAAATAAAGCGGACCGCTTTGCAACTCTAAGCTCAAAGATCTCTAAACTAAGCTCTGAACTGCGGAATGGATTCTATCGAGGCTTCGCCTCTCCAGAATGACACCGGGCGGTGAAGGTTTGTAATGTCGAACGGCAGTCTCGTTACGCCGTCATCCTGGAGCGTAGCACCGCGGAGCGATAGGATCCATAGCTGGAGCTTAGAAAAAAGCGTGGCCCTGGGGGTGGATGCAAGGAAGGGGGACCTTGGCCTTCGCAACTCGGAAAGGTCCCCCTACCTTGCCCCTCGCCGGGTAGGCGCTCCATCCGCCGAGAGGCGGAAACAGGTCGCTTGGCGAAAAAAGCCTAGACGTGAAACGTCAAGCCTTTCGGCAGAAAGTAAAAAGTTCGCTTTGCGACTCTAAGCTCCAAGCTCTCTCGACTAGGCTCTGAACATCGGGATGGCGCAAACCCTGGAATTTGTCGAAAATCACAGGATGGGGAAGCTCCTTGCTTTTTATTGACAAAGCTTTTTTTTTCTTATGTTTAAAAAGTGAGATAATGTTATGTACAACGGAATTGTCGGAAAATTTCACTATCAAAAAACGAGGTAAATCATGAGTGATTCCACACAAGAGAAAGTCGATATGAAAAAGCTTCTGGAGAAGTCAAATGCAATGCTGGTGCGGCTTCTTCATCAATTTCCAGAAAATTTGGACGACTTGCCTGTCGATACCGTGAAAAAATGCAATGTGATCAACTCGACAATTCGCCTGATCCAGGCCCAGCAGCGCTTGAACGATAAAGTAAAGCTAGCCCTGGTCTCGCTTGTTTCGAGCGTTATCGGTTCCGGTGTCTTTTCGTTAATCTTCACCAGACTTTTTTCGTAAGGAGTGCAAGATGAAAAGAGTCATCCGGAGCGTTTTCTGTGTGCTGCTTTTGGCCGCTACCGCTTTTTGTGCAAACTGGACAGGTTCCACAAGCGAGCCGGAAAACACGAAAAAGATAGACGGCAAGGTCTTTTACGTGATTACGAGTGCCGAGGAACTGGCGTGGTTTGCCGCCCAGGTAAACGGCGGAAAATCAACAATCAACGCGGTTCTTGCGAACGACATCAAGTTCATGGGCGATACGAGCAAGACGAGCTCCGTAAACTGGACGCCAATTGGGGATTCCACGAAGGCGAAGTTCAATGGAACTTTTGACGGCAATGGAAAGACAATTTACGGACTGTATTTAAGTCATAAATATGCCGGGATGTTCGGGGTGACGGATTCGAGTGCCGTTGTCAAGAACGTGTCATTGGCAAAGACTTCGATAAGGTCGTCTTTCTATGCGGGAGGTGTCGTTGCGTATAACATGGGACGGATTGAAAATTGCGTGAATGGTGGTTCGGTCGGCGTTTACTCCAACGGCTATTCAGGCGGCATCGCGGGCTGTAATGTTGGGACGATTTCAGGTTGCTCAAATAGCGGTTCGATTTTGAAAGAACCCTATTTTAATGTCCACTCAGGCGGCATCGTGGGTGGGAACAACGGAACGGTTTCGGACTGCATGAACGGTGGCTTGATTCGCGGCTACTCTGCCGGTCTTGTTGTAGAAAATAATTATAAGGGCAAATTGCTCAACAGCTTCAGCGTTGCGAGCGAAGCGTCTTACGGCGTCCTCTACACCGACGACAACACAACCACCGTCACCAACTGCTACTACGATTCCGACGTTCTGACCGGCAAGTCCACCGTCGCCCCGAACTCGGGCCTCCACACGGCGGACATGCAGCGCGACCAGTTCGCCTGGATCCTCAACACGACGAACGGCACGGCGGAAAACAGCGGGGTCTGGAGCCGCGACAGCACGGGCTACCCGATATTCGCGGACTCCGCCCACAGGCCCATCTACAAGGTCGTCTTCGACGACGACGGGGCGACCTCCAACCGCTACACGAACTTCAGGGGCCTGGTCTCCTTCCCGGAAGACCCCGAGCCTCCCGAGGGCAAGATGTTCTCAGGCTGGTACACCGCCGACGGCGTGAAGGTGAAGGAGACGACCGTCTTCGCCGCCGACATGACCGTGAACGCCGTGTACATCGACGCCTCGGAGGTCTATTTCTCCGTCCGCTTCTTCAACGCCGACACGACCCTTCTCGACTCGCAGTCCGTGCAGTACGGAAAGACCCCGGTCTATGACGGGACGCCGTCACTCGCCTCGACGGCGCAGTACAGCTACGCGTTCGCGGGCTGGCACGTGGAGCCCACCGCCGCCACCGAGGACTTCGACTACTACGCGGTCTATACGGAGACGCTCAACGCGTACGTCGTCCGGTTCTTCGACTACGACGGCTCGGTGCTGCAGTCTTCCAGCTACCTCTACGGCGCGACGCCCGGGATGTCCACGGCTCCGACCCGCGCTAGCACCGTCGCCTACGACTACGCGTTCGCCGGGTGGACGCCCGCCGTCGCGAAGGTGACGAAGGCCGCCGACTACACGGCCCTCTACGACTCGTCGAAGGTCAGGTACACCGTCACGT
>CAVKYI010000021.1:0-31061 GCA_963660435.1 Sodaliphilus sp. | reverse complement strand
AGCAGGCGGGCCTGTCGGCAGACAGGTCGGTCGCGGTGCTCCCTCCAGGATGACGTTTACACTTCACTCTTCACATTCAACTCTCAACTAATAACTAACCACTATCTACTAATTCCTCTTCACACTCCACCCTCAATCACTCTCGGCCTCGCCGTCAAAGGAAAAGTACGCGGACGGGAATTCCCCCGTGTATCGTTTCTACCCTTTTCTTCGGGGAAAGCAACAGCGCCTTTTCCGCTTCGGCATTCGGAGCGATGACCGCCACGGACGAATCGGAAAAGTCCATTCGGATTTTCTTCCCGATCTCCCGGTAAAGGCGCGGAATATCCGCGAAAATTCGCTTGCCGTATGGCGGATTCAGCACAAGCAGCGACGCGGGACCGGCCTTCGGCAAATCGAAAAAGTCTGACCGGGAAATGTCCAGGGCATCTTCGGGAAGTCCCGCCAAGAAGGGACGTGCGCCATTCGTCTTCAAATTGTATTCCAAGGTTTCGAACGCCTTTTTCGAAATGTCCGAAGCGTGTATTTCAAGCTTTGGGAAAAGTTCCACGCCAGGCGTCTTCCGCGTCATGAAGTTCCAGGCGTTCGGGCGAAACGAAGGCGCGTCCTGCAAGGCGAATCGTCTTGTTTTCCAGAGGTTCGCCCCGGCGAGAAGCAGAGCCGCTTCGCTCGAAAAGGTCCCGCTGCCAGACATCGGGTCAAAAAGTTCCTCCGCGCAGGGAAGACCCGCTTCGAAAAGGATGGCGGCGGCAAGCGTGTCGCGGATGGGGGCAGCCTCTACGTGCCGCTCGAAACCCCGCTTGTAGAGCGGAACGCCGGCAAGATCCACGCTGATCGTACAGCGATCGTTTTCGAAATGTACAAAAAGATTTTGCGGGAAAGATTCCCCAAGGCATTCGCCGTTCGCGTCAAGCGATTCCCGGACGATTGCCGCAAGACGCAGAGCGACGGCATCCGTGTGGTAGAGCCTCGACTTTCTGCTCGTCACGCGAATTTTCGGGATGGAATCCTTCGAAAAGAAGAGTTCCCAGGGAATGCTCCGCGATTTCTTTTCGAACCGTCCGAAGTTCTCGGCGGAAAAGCTTTCTATCCGCATCACGATTCTCGTACAGGTCCGGGAAAAGGCCGTCATTTTCCAGGCGTCTTCGAGTCTTGCCGTAAAATCCAGCGCCCCGAAGGAAACCTCGGCGGGTTCCGCAAGTCCCAAGGAACGAAATTCCGCTTCGCAAGTTTTCTCGAATCCCGGGTGACAGATGGCCCGAAACGCGTGAGGAATCGCCGTAACATGCCGCTTGATGCGCTTTGAAAGGTCCATTCGGCAAATTTAGCAAGACTTTCGCTTTCGAAAAGGATTGAAATTTCCTCATGAATTTGTTATCGTTACGAAAACCGTATGGAGATGTCTATGAAAAAGATCCTACTTGCCGTTTTCGCCCTTTCCGTCTTCTCTCTTGCCGAACCGCGCGTTCACGACGGTTTCTACATGAACTTCAAGACGGGGCTCGGATATATGGATCTGGAAGCGGAGAACTCATCCTATTCCCAGGTCGATTTGAAGAGCGATCTCGCCAGCAGCTTGGCCTTCAAGATCGGCGGATCCATCAACCCGCACCTCGCCCTCGTCGGCGCGCTTTCCTTTTCGGTGGCCTCGGGCGAAGTGAAAACCTCCGATTCTTACTACTCGCGCAAGACGGACGCGATGATCATCAACTTCCTTGTCGGACCGGGAATCGTTTTCTATCCGGTGCAGGGCGGCGTCATGGACAACTTCTTTATCGGAGCGACAGTTGGACTCGGCATTTGCGGATTGGACCTGGAACGCGCCTATCTTTCGTGGAACGACGACGAGAACGACAAGTCCTCTTCCAATACCGGAACGGGCTTTGGCTTTTCGCTTGAAATCGGCAAGGAATGGTGGGTCGGCGATAACTGGTCTCTCGGCGTCGATCTTGCCTATACGCTTGTTTACGGCGAAGACGTCGATTATGACGGCATCGACTGGAAATCCAGTTCCATCCAGCTTCGCTTCACGATTACCCGCAGCTAGTACGCTTTTCGCCGGAAGAATATAGATTTTCCGGTATGGAATTCAATCTGTTTTACAGGCTCGCGTGTGCGCTCGCGATAGGCCTTATCATCGGGCTGCAGCGAGAAAACACGTACCAGAACGAGGATTTTCATCCGGCGGGTATCCGAACGTTTGCGATTACGGGCATTCTCGGCGCCCTGGCCGCCTTGATGTCCTTGCAGATGGATTCCGCGGCACCCTTTGTCGGTCTGCTCCTTGTAATCGGGGTTATGCTCGCCGCGACGCATGTTTCGGCTCCCAACGTATCTTCGGGGATTACGACAAGCGTTTCGCTAGTCTCGGTCTTCATGCTCGGCGGGCTTTGCGTGTATGGGAAGGTTCTCGAAAGCGTCGCGGTCGCCGTCTGCGTGCTGGGGCTTCTCGCGCTAAAGGCTCCGCTCCACGCCTTTGCCCACAAGGTTTCCAAGGACGACATCGTCGCGACTCTCAAGTTCGCGCTGATATCCGCGGTCATTCTTCCGATTCTTCCCGAACGCTCCTATGGGCCTTCGGGTCTCGAGGTTCTTTCGCCCTACAAGGTCTGGGTCTTCGTGTGCTTCATTTCCGGCATCTCCTTTATCGGCTACGTGCTTGTCAAGTGGATAGGCCCCGGAAAGGGCATCGGACTTACCGGACTTTTCGGAGGCCTCGCTTCGAGTACGGCTCTGACGCTCAGCCTTTCCCAGCGCAGCCGAGAGAATCCCGAGTATTCGAGTTCGCTTTCAAAGGGGATTGTCATCGCCTGGTCGGTGATGTACCTGAGGCTTTTCCTCATCTGCGTTGCGCTAGTCCCCTCGATCGCGCCACATCTCGCCATTTCGCTCCTGATTCCGCCCGTTCCGGGATTTCTGTTCGCCTACTATCTCCACCGGCGCGACAAGCGGCTGCATCCCGTGCAGATGACTAACTTTACGAATCCGTTCGAACTCTTGCCGTCGCTAAAATTTGGCATCGTCTTTGCCGTGGTTCTTTTTATCGCTAACGCCGCGGAAAAGTACTTCGGAAGCGAGGCGCTGTTCGCTTCGTGCTTCATCACGGGACTTGCGGACATGGACGCGATAACGCTTTCCGTCCTGGACATGGTGAAGCATGGAACCGTGTCGCTTCTGCCTGCGGGCAAGGCGATAGCGATAGCGAGCCTTTCGAATACGCTCTGCAAGGGTGGCCTGGCGTACTTCTTTGGCGACAGGGAAATGCGCCGTCTGGTCATCCCGGCGACGGGAATCATCGCGTTGCCGTCACTTGCCATCATTCTCTTTGTCCTGTAGCCTCTTGGTCGCTTTCTTAACCAAAGCAATTTTTAGAGGTGACCTGTTGTAAATTTCTACAACGCTTTTTCTTCTTCGGGATGTGCGCCCGGGAGTAATTTCGAATACTTTAATGGAGAACGATCGAGTTCACAAGACCACACACCCTCCATCAGCCGTTTTCGAATGAATTCGGCTGATGTTTTTTCATTCAGGGTAACCTCTGGCCTTCCTTTCCGCAAACCTTTCCCGCTCCCTCCCGAAGAAGACGTCCTCCTGTGCGCGAAGTAGCAGTATCCGTGCATGCCGTCTGCATTCTTCCTGCCTCCGACAAACCCGACAAATAATTCCATCAGCGGCGACGCAAAAGCCTTCTCTTTACCGCTCCCAAAATCCGGTGCATCTTGAAATACGCCTTTTTCAGCGGTCCCGGGTAGGGGCAAAACTTTCGAATCAGTTTGTCAAGCGATTTAGAGTCAAGCTCGGTGAAAAACTCCGCCCTTTTCGGATGCGGCTTGCTCGAACGGACAATGCACGGATTTCCGGCGATTGCCGCAGACAGGCTCGATTCGCAAGAACGAATTTGCGTGGAAATTTCTTCAAACAGCGTTTCGCCGCGTTCCGTATTCAGCAGCACGACAGAAGTTCCCTTGTCGTCGTCCATCTCCGGGTGAACCGTAGCGATGTTCCAGTAATCGCCTAGCGTGATATCGGCAATACGAGGGAGCTTTCCATAGCGGCATTCCGCGCAGGAATCGTTCAGGCAGATGTTCTGCAAAAACACGCGCATGAATTTATCTTCGCGAAGCGTTTTAAAAATTTGAAAACAGTCTCCAGAACTGTATTCAATGGCGCGATGCGCCATTGAATACAGTCTCCAGCCGTTCCGCTTATCGCGAAAACGGCTGGACAGAACAGAAGCGGAAGCAAGCGCTTCCGTTTCCCGGATATACTTTTCGAAGACATTCACGCTCGGCGAACCGTGGCAGACAATATCCAACGTCGTCAAGTTTTCAAAGCTTTTTGTTCCCAGCACCGAATACAGAGCCGCCACCTGGCACGGCGTCCCCGAAAAGAGCACCTTCCGCCCGGCACGCAAAAGCGTGCGAACTTCCCGATAGATTAGCCCGGCATCCGCCTGCACATACTTGGAACCGCGCAGCTTTTCCAAGTCCGCCTTGTTCTCGACGACGACATGCCCGAAATGCGCCTTGCCGAGCTGCGCCACCCCGACGACCGCACCGCCATCATCTAGAACCTTTTCCGCAAGCACCGAAAAGATTCCCCCGCTCGACGAGTTCAAGCGAATCGCTTCATCGACCGCATAGGCGGCAAAAGTCTTCGGCGATTCAGAGGCTCCGTTCGGATTCGTGACATTTTTTGTCCAAGGGCACACTCGTTCGCAAGCTCCGCATTCGACACATTTTTCATGATCGATATGCGGACGGTAAAAGCCCTTTTCGTCAAGCGACATCGCAATCGCGCCGCGGGGGCATACGCTCGCGCAGGCGGCACAGGAGGAACAGTTAGGGACGGGGAGCATAGAATTCAAATGGGTTGATTAAGGCCTAATACATTCAACCGCTTTCCTTCGCTATCAAATTCTTCAAAAAACAAACCATAACCACAAAATCTGTAATAGTTAATCAGCAACAGGAGATTCGCCGCATTGGGCAAATCAATTATCACCCCTCTTGACTTCAAAATTTCAATTTGTTCGTCAATAGTTGTAGGCTTTTTTGTAAACTTCACACCCTTCATCCTTAACAAAAAGACTCACCGTGGTCCGCTCTCATTGCTGAGGTCGCGTGGTGAGTACTATTATCTATAATATACAAAAAAAATCGAAAAGAATTCACTTTTTTAAAACAAATTTCAAGATTTTTCGAATAGGCGTCATCACGAGATCCCGCTCGTAAGCATTCATCGAGGCATAATAGAACAGGGGCAAATAAACCAGCAAATACGCCACGATCCCGACACCCAGGAGAAGCGGAGAATCCAGCGAAACATGGCGCAATAGAAAACAGGAAACGACAACCAACAGGAACGGCGCTACGCTCATCTTGAAAATTTCCTTCCAGAAAGCGAAAATGTCTATTTTCTGCTTCACCTGGTAATACACGTTCATCACGAGAATCTGTCCAAGAATCAAGGCTCCGGCAATCGCAAAGGCACAGCCAAAACCGCCGTAATGCCTGGCTAGCGGAATTTGCAGGGCAAGCGAAACAAGCGAAATTCCCAGATAGAGCAACGAACGAAACTTCATCTGGTTCCTAGCCTGTAAAATCGTAATTCCCAAATTCTGAATCAGCGGCACGGTCAGCGGAACAAAGAAAAGCAAGGCGATTCCATACGCATCGCGGTAGCCCGGTCCAGCCCAGAGTTCGATGAACTGCCTTCCAAACAGGAAGAACCCCGAAAGAACCAACGCCAAGACGCAATACTGGATGCGCCCCGTCCTGATGAACAGATCGCTCACCGCCTTTTCGCTCGAAGACCTGGAGACCATGGCGGTGACCTTCGGCAAAAACACTCCGCTAATCGCCGTCGAAAACGACATATACATGTGTTGCAGCTGGATCGCCACGGCAAAGACCGCCACAGCCGCCGTCCCGACAAAGGCGCCCAGAACAAACTGTCCCGTACTCCAATAGATTCTATCCATAATCGCGTTCAGAAAAATCCAGAACGAATAAACCGCCACTTCCTTCAAAAAGCTCCAGTCGATTTTTCCAAACGCCATCCGAATTTTCAAGAGCTTCTTGCAATAGAAAAAATTGGAAGCGAGTGTACACAAATTAAATACGGTCGTCACAACGACCAGTGCGACAGCCTTGTAGCCGAATTGCAAAAGCACGATCATCGTTCCCGTATTCAGGACAATCCGAAAAATCGCCACAAGCTTCTGGAAGACAAAGCGTTCATACGCCGTGACGATGGAACCGAACAAGCTAAAGGGAAACGTGACAGCAAGATTCAGCACCATCAAGAAGAGCATTACCCGCACACGCGAAAGCTCCTCCACCGTCATCGCCCCGTCAAAAATCAAGTCCGTATTGAAAGCCAGCACAAAACCGAGAGCGACCGCCACTAGGCTTATTCCGCAATACAAAAGGAAAAACATCCCGAACATCTTGCTCTGCTCTTCGGTCTTCCCTTCCGCCCGATACTTCGCCGTATAACGGACGATAGCGTTTCCAAAACCGAGGTCGAGAATCGTCAAGTAGGCGACGACCGACGCGACAATCGAATACATTCCATATTCCGACTTGCCAAGCATTCGAAGCAGGTAAGGCGTATAGAGCAACCCGACCAGATTGTTCAGGCCGAGAACGACATAGGAAAGGAGCGCGCCGAGTTTAAGCTGGGAGGGCATGGAAAAAGTTTTTAACTCCCAGGTATTCCAACAGCCAAAATGGATACGCACACAAAACAGCGACTGATTTTTGATTTTCAACGAAATCGCGTTCGGATTTCAAAATTTTTTGTTGCGTCAAATTTTTCAGATCTTTTAAACACATTGATTTTTTCGGATCTATTTTGTTCACAATCCAGTTTGCCTTTTCCCAATTAAACTTAATGATTTGTTCCCAGTCCTCCTTTTTTTCCGATGGCAAAATCATCTTATCCTTCTCGTCCCGACATTTTTTATTGACAAACTTTTTAAATCCGTCGTTTTTGCAGTCATCCACCAAGAATAGTTTTTGTTTTCCGTTAAACAGCCCTTCAGCACGGTCACACATATAAGCTGCTTCTACCATCGGATAACTTATATAAAGTTTCCCGTTTTCAGTTTCATTGTCAAACTTTTCGATCATCTCTGTTAGATTCTCAAGAGAACTATTCAAGTCACGAGCATGAATGTCCAAATCAAAAAAAAGAAAAATCTGTGAAAAATCATCACGAGAATATATGCCCAATTTCTTCCTGTTATTTTCAGACCTTTCTTTTAAAACTTCGACAAAATCCGCAAACTCGCTGTCGGAATTCTCCAGTTTCCTTAAATCGTTGTAAAGGGAATAGATATTCGAAGTATAGACAACGACCACATTTTCCGAAATTCCAAGCATTTCGGAATACGCCGACACAAGATGGTTTAAAATTTTAGCATCTCGTTTCCCTTCCATCACAAAAAGAATTCGATCGGAAGCCATCAGTCAAAAGCCCCCGCCCGAAACATTTTCGGAATATTGTGAGCGACTCGAAGCTCCTTGTTCGTCATCGACGACAACGGTCCCTGCACAAAGCCATCCTTTTTCTCGTAACCGTATCGCATATTAAAGGCGCAGTCCGGACGCATCAGTTCATTCGTCAACAGATTGGAATCGTGCGTTGTCAAAAGGGCCTGGCAATCCACCTTCATTAACATGGAAATCACTTTCCTTGCCGTTTTCTCGTGAAAATACGCATTGAATTCATCCCAAAATATAAAACTCGGAATCGAAACCGACTTTTCCTGCATTTGCATAAACCAAAAGTAAAAATGTACCAGAGACTGGGTTCCAGTAGAAGCGTTTTTCCAAAAATCAATATCCTTGTTTTCTCCGCCAAAATCCAGATATAGCTTGTCTTGACCATTTGTATCATGCGTCGTCAATTCGCAAGGAACATCCACATCGTTCAAAAAATGTTCCAGGTCTTTCACTTTGCCGCGCTTGATGATTTCCGAATCTACGCTTAAATTTCCTATGCGGAACCCCTGATAGACATTTTCCTTTAGACACGAAAACATCAGCATTCCATCGGCAAACCGAAAGAACGACTCGACCGCCTCGTTTTGCGAGTCTTTTCCCAAAACGGAATTGGCCCGAATAAATCGCATCGCCGAAATCCTGGGATTCAAGGAGTTTTGCACTAAAGTTTCCGTTCCCTTCAAGTACGAAGAAAACTTATCGTCATTTCTTTTCACGACCAGCTTTTCGTTGACATAAAAATTTTCCGATAAAATTTCTTCATATCCTATTTTTTCATACTCATAGCAAGCCGTATTCTTGCCAAACCTAAAATCAAAGCGAAACTTTACAGGCTCCCTTGAATGCCTTGCATTTTGATAAGATTCGTAAAGTACCGGATTCCGTCCCTTGTCAGTTACCGTTTGCACAAGATCAAACATCGCCCGTCCCAGGTTCGATTTTCCGACACTGTTTGGTCCATAGACTAGGCCGAACTTTACAATGTCGTTATTCACGCAATCCAAGGAAAATTCATATTGCTTTGTCTGTGAAAAATCAAAGACAAATTCATTTTCGAAGTTTTTGAAATTTTTTACGGAAAACCGTGTAATCATCAGGAACTCCTTGAATTGTCTTCAAAAATACACAATTCCAAAAATCCAGTCAAGCCATTCCGTAAAAATTTTACGGCAAGCGGCCTCCATAAACAGCCATCGTCCGCCCAAGTTGAACCTGGACGCTTTGGGCCAAGCCCTAGTTCAGCCGTCAAATACTTTACACATTGCCACACCCCTTTCCAAGCGGTCAATGCTCCTGCAATCCTTTTGAGCACACCGAATCATAATCGACGGGCTCCGATGCAAGCGAACGAATCACACGCTTTCGCGAAACATCGAAATCATCGGAAATCAGGCTCTTTTTAGGATTATAGTCCGCATGATTCACCCGGGCAAGATCCAAAAGCAAGTGTGGCAAATCGTCCGTCACAAAAGGATCATGCAAATGCCGGTGGATTCGCTGTTCGTCGTCGGGATAGATTTTTTTCCAGGAGTCGGAAAGCCAAATCATAAAGGGAACATCCAGCTGGGCGCGAAGTCCCGGCGCACCCAAAAGATGGAGTCCACGAGCGCGCCCCACATGATCTCTGAAATCATACGCCTCGTCACCATGATCCGCGAAATACACGACCGCAGAAACCCGGTCGCGAAACATCTCGATCACCGCATCGACGACGGAATCGTTGTAAAGCGTCGCGTTGTCGTAAGAAGCGACATAGCGCTTTTGTTCTCGAGTCAAGTCCTTGCGATATGCGTAATCGCTTTCGTTAAATCCGGCGCGCTCTGGAGGAAAACGCATCGCTGGATTCACGTGCTGCCCATACAGATGGATAATAACCAGATTTTGAAAATCCGATTCCAGAGAATCCCGTTTTGACATGTAATCGTCAAGAAGTTCCCCATCGTATGGGAATTTCGTTGTATTCCGAGAGGAGAAAAGTCTAGGCGCCAGCTCGGGATGATTGAAGAATCCGCATGATGCATCATGGGTATCCATTCCGACTGCCGGCACGAACTGGTTGCTGTAAAAGACAACGTTGTACCCCGCCGACTTGAATATTGCCGGGAAAAGCGGAGCTTCGCTCCATTCGCGTGGTTCATCCATGCTAGCCATCGAAAGGAAAAGACGGAATGCGGATGATGTCGCGTTGATCGGCGAAATGACGTTGTCAAAGAGAGAGAGTCCCGTCAAACGGGAAAGTTTCGGATTCGTCTCTAGCGGGTAACCATACAAGCTAGAATGATGGCGATTGAACGATTCCCCGACGACAATGACAAGCGTCTTGGGAACGGAATCCCGAGAAAACGCCTCGACATTTGCATTTGTCCGTACACAAATCTCGAAGTCATTCCGTTCCTGCAAGAACTGGGAAACCGCTTCAAAGACGTAAAAGAGCGGAGACTGCATCGCGGCCGTTTTATTGGCCCTGTGCCAATCCTCCCGAAATTCAAACGAATAGTATCTGGCGTTGTTCAGCAAAACGCATATGGCTAACAGGAGATAGATACTTAGAGCGAAGCGACAGGAGCGAAGCGACAGGAGCGAAGCGACTATCTTCGTTGCGAAAAATTCCAGAACGGCAAAAAGGAGCGTTCCCACACACAAAGCGAAAAACTTGCCATTCAACACATAGACAGAAAAAAATTCGGATGTCTCTTGCGGATTCGTCTCTTCGATCAGCTGAAAGACATTCGCATTGGTGTGAGCACCAAAAAAGAAAAGAAGAAAGCACTCGAAAAAGAAAACACCATAGACCAGAATATGCGAAATACCCAGCCAGAAAATTTTAAGAGGACGTCCCAACCGTTCCAAAAGATGCGCTACCACGCAAATCAGAAAGACCGCCGCCGAGCTAAAGAGCAGATTGCAGAGCACCTGGAAAAGGCTTGCCAAGGAAATTTCGCGTGTCCAGGAAGGAACCCACACCAATGCCGTCAGGAAGACAAAAGTAGCCGGACATTCCAGAACCGGACGGGAAACGGTATAAAATAGAGCCGTAAATAGTCTAGACATACAAATTACCGCTTCTTTTTAGAAAGATAGGAAAACGCAATGCCGCAATACTCCATAAATTTAGGATTCACTGAAACATCTGTTCTATATATGTCCATCAATTTAGACGCAGTTTTTTTATTTAGTGCGCGACGAACACCATTAAGAACAGCAATTCGGTTATTTTTCAAAAATACAACATTCAGATTGAGAATGCAGGACAGCTGATCGTTGAATTCCACATTTCTTGAATGAATTTCCCCACTATAATAATCATAGAAGATTTGCAATTTATCGCCATCCCGAGCGGGGTTAAACTTTAAACGATATCCATTTTTGGCCACATCGCAAGTCTGCTCGGCCCTTGCGACATTTTCATGGCGACAAACCGCCAACATGTTTCCAAAATCCAAGTCAGAGACTGAATTTAGACTCTGTGGCTCCCAATGCTCTACAGTACAATTTTCATCTTCAATCCGACTCATGCAATACGCGCAAACAAACCCCTGTTCCTGAAGAAGCGCTTTTTTCAAAGCGGACTTGCAAACAGAATCCATCCCGTCATACCTAGCGTTGGGTGTCGCACGGAACCGAACAAGTTCGATCGGTTCCTTTTGTTTTTGAATAGGGAGCATTTCCGTCACCTCACGCTTTCAAGATATGTACGAGCCTCGATAAGCGATGGAATCTCTGAAACCTCTCGTTGGAGACCTTCGATTTTCTCTTGCGCCTCCACATAATTTTCAGAATCGATCAGTTGGTAAATTTTCTGCAATTCGCTTTGAACACGTTCATTCCGACTCAACGCTAAATCGCTTTTTCCGCACATCATCTCGTCAACGACTTCGCTAGACGACAGCCCGAAGCTCCGTTGAGGAACCCGCACCCCGATTTTTCCGCTTTCTTCCTGTTCTAACAACAGAATATTTTCTGCCGGAACATCTCCCAAAATTTGCGGGGAATGCGTCGTCATGATAAACTGGCAATTCGGAAAAGTTTTTGTAAAATGACAAACGACATTACGCTGCCAGGCCGGGTGTAAGTGCAAATCGATTTCGTCGATCAAGACGATACCACGCCCTTCCAGGGGATTTTCCAGATTCCCGCTCGCCATCGAGAGCCTTCGTGCCAGATCTCCCACAAGCGCAATCAGACACTTTTCGCCATCAGAAAGATCGTCCAGCCGAACAGTCTTTCCTTCTTTATCCATTTCCATTCGAAGAGGCGATCGACGAACCGTTAGCTTCTCATAGCCCGGCAAAAAACTGGCAAGAGCTATTCGAATAGCCTCCAGAGACTTGTCCCTATATTCGGAGTTTTCTTTTCGATATTCGTTTTCGATGTCTTCCTGATTTCGGAACCATTCAAAGAAGATTCGAAAACGGGATTGGCTTTGCAAATTATCATCAAGAGCGTTGAGCTTCTGAAAGCTGTGTGTCGATCGAATTCGTAAAGGGATATCGATAATCGCCCGATCGACCGGATAGTACACAAACAGAGGAACAGATGTGCTCTCTGGATTTTCAGCCAATGCGTTCTGTACAAAAGTCGCCCACTCATTGACCATGCCAAGATCCGAACGTTCCGATTGTTTCTTATCGACATTCAAACGCCAGGTATATTCCCGATTTTCGTCTTCAAGCGACAAGGATAAGCTTGCGCCATTTTCCCCATAGGAGACATCGGACTTCCTGTTCAAAATAATGCCATTCGCCTTTATATTGCACAATCTTCGAGAAGGCCATGATAACAATTTAGAGAGCGCTCCTAGAATTGTCGATTTGCCGGAACCGTTTTTACCGGCAAGCACAGTCAATTGAGGATTAAAGAGAATTTCATTCTCTCCGCAAAAGACTTTGTAATTAAGGAGTGTCAGTTTAGAAATGTGCATAGCTTCCATAAAGTAGAAAAAAATTAACCAAGGTTATTTTTCGACTCCCCCAGCGCATTCTTCAGCCAGTTCGCCGAATAGGTCCGCCACTCTTCGAGAATCGCATCGACCTTTTCCCAATTGACAGGGGTATTCAGCTTTTGCAAGACCTCTTCGCTAGATTCTTCACACGTCAGGGAGCAATATTCCAGGCCAGTCTTCCCAAGCAATGTCGCAAAGCGCTCGTTCATCCCCTTGCCGGTCGAACGGTTGAGAATCACCAAGAAAGGCTTGTGAAAAAGAATGCAGAACACGGCGCAATGGAAGGAATCCGTCACGACGAATTTCGCGTTGTCGATATTCTGAAGCCACTGGGTGACGGACGGAAGTTTCCACCGACGAGGTTTCGAAAGCCAGATTTCCCTGTTTTTTGGCAGAAGAATACTCTGCACCGCATCGGGAAGTACTTCGCGGATGCGATAGACAAACGAAAATTCTTCTTCGATTTTTTCATAGGGAAATTCCTTTCGGTAGAAATCCCCTTTATGCAAAATCGTCGGGTCGCACACGCATACGACGTTCTTGAGCCCGAGAGAAGTCAAGTAAGAAACTGCGCTTTCCTCGCGGACGCTGATGGCGTCAAAGCGCTTGAGCATGGGAAGGACCTTTTGCTCGAAAGGTTTGGGCCACTGCTTCATGCCGAGGGAAGCGGCGTAGGAGATGCGCTTGGCTTTTTCAAAAAGAAAATCTAAGAAAAATACATTTTCTCGTTCTTTTATAAAATTAGGGTTCCAAACTTGATCTGAACCACATATAAAAGAATCAAAATCTTTCCAATTTATTTTGTTAGAAAAAACAGATTGAGGCTGGATTCTGAGTTTTTTAATTTCAGCAAATTTTTTTTTCTTCGACTTAAACAAACGAATTAAAGCTAAGAAAATCCACAAACATTTTGATTTTTTTCTTCTTTTATAAGACACAAGATGCTTTAGCATTGGAGAATCATTAGCTAAGCAACTTGAAATTCCCATCAAATTTTGAATTGAATAAGCCTGCAAAAATGCACCGTAATTAACTTTATTAGCAAATGTGATTATCATTTTTTTTTTCATCCAAAACCTCCCTATCAAGAAAACAAGCCATACCATTTATTTTTCTGCTTCATCCAAGAATTTTGTCGCATATATTCATATCCAAGTTCACCCTTTTTTTGCAAAATACTCTTTGAATAGCAAACATCATTTGCCAAGCGACAAAAAGTATTTTTTAATTGAAGTCTATGTTCTTCGTCCGAAACATACGAATATGTATATAAAAAATTTTCGCTTGATTTTATATCCAATACAGAACCAATATTAGGAATAATCATTGTTTTTTTATAGGAAAGGGCCATCCACAAAGTCCCTGAATTGAGTGCAGATTCAGTTCGATATGGAGCTACTAAACAAACAGCTTGATTTAAATAAGCATTCATCTCATCTACAGGAATAAAAGTCGGGTCAAAAAAGATATTTTTTTTCCCCTTAATTAGATGTACAATCTTCTGTAAAAAAGAATTATCATTACAAGTCCCCCTAATCAACAAACTAAATCCTTTTTTATAAACTTGAGACTCTGAAAAAGCCGAAATTAAAAGTTCTATGTTTTTGTATGGTCTTACTGCACCAGAGAAGAGTATTATTTTTGAATTTAAACCAATTTGATGTCTTTTATAAATATTGACGTTCTTAAGAGGAAAATCTCCGAAATAATCCCCGTGAGGAACCAAATAACATTTTTTCTTAAATGCACTTAAATACGAAATACCACGTGTTTCATTACATAGTATATGTATTTTACACGAAATACGAAGCAACAAAAAAACAATCAATCTAGAAAACAAACTAAAACCTTCATGAGGAATTTTATTATGAATAGTCCAAATAATTTTCTTTCTTAAAACCACAGCGATTAGCAAAAAAAGAAGTCTTTTCAGCAAAAGTATTGGGTTATTACCAATAGATTCAAACCAATTTAAAAGAATAAAATGACAACATATAAGATTAATTAAGTATCCTTTTGTTGAATTTAAAACAATAAAACGATTTTCCAAAACTTTTGCAAGATGGACTAAATAAAAATTTCCATCAGATAACTTTGGTTCAGGATAGATTAAAATTTTTTTCATAAACTAGTGCCTTATTCGGTTCATAGAAAACAATGAGCAATAACACAAACATTAGATCAAATTTAAAGAACATAGTTTCTGTGAAAGCACAGGAAAAAAAAGCAATCAACAAAATGAATTTTCGCCATGTCAAAATAGTTTTCTTTACAGCGTACCTAAACAAAGAGGCATAGGCGAAAAAGAAAACAACCCCTTTTGATAGAATCGTATTAAAATACGAACTATCTATAACCAAGCCATTCCCATTTTCAATTATTGCGGTTCCAAATAAAGTAAAGCCATAAGAATCTACAGCCGTCTTGTAAAACCCCAAGCGTCCAGAGAAAAGTAAATTGAGAAAAACATTATTATAAAAATTCATCGCAATTAGAGATAATACAAAAAAAATTAATGGAGACAACGAAACAAGACTTCCAACAAACAAAGGAACTTGTACTTCCAGCTTTTTTCTATATAAAATCAACAAAAGCAAAGTAAGCAGAACAGCAACAACCACCGTCCTAGAAAGAGTTAAAAAGTATAGAGGGATAATGGTTAACAACACAAATACAGACATTCGAAAAACATTTTTTCGGTTCACTACAATCAGAAACGCTAAAATAAATCCGAAGTACTTTAGCATTGCCTGATTAGGATGAGTAAATCCCAAAGCCATTCTATAAGCAAATTCTTCATTTCTTGGGTTCCAAACATCTTGCGAAAAATAATCATTAAATCCGCAAAAAAAATAGGCAGAAAAAATTACAACAAAAAAAGAACCAGAAAACAACAAGAACGCACGCCGTCCATTCGCATTAAATAAATTTTTTCTCATTAATATTAAAGAAAGCATTAAAAACAAAGAAATTAAATTCATTCGAAATGTTACAAACAAAGGAAACAATGATAAAGAAAGAAGCCATAAAATTTTTTTTTCTAACATCGCATGCCGAATAAGTTTTAACGCAACAAAAAGAATAATTATCAACGCCAAAGCAAAATTAAAAAAGAAATTTTCAATGGAAGCTACAGAAACTATAGCCATTCCATACGAACAGAAAACAACAGAAAAAATCAAAACAATACAGTTACATTTGTTCGTCATATTTTTCAAGGATTTTTTTAGCTAAAAATTTCCATAAAAATTTTTCTTTAATCGTTTTATGAGCAGATTCTGAAATTTTCCTTCGCAAAAAAACATTGCTAAAAATTTTTTCAAGAACATAAATCCACTCTGACACTACAAAAGAATCGAAAACAAAGCCATTCTCCCCATTATTAATTAAAGTCTGCCCTCCTCCATTTTTTGTTGTAACAGGGATACAGCCAAAAAACATAGACTCTAAAAGAACCATTCCAAATATTTCTTTTTTTGATGGAAGCAAAAGACATTTGGCAAAAGGGTAAATATATTTCAATTGAGTATTTTCAATTTTACGTATATGCACAATAGAATTTCTGACTTCAGTAGACATTTTTTTTTCAAATCTATTTATATAGTCTTCTTTTCCATTTCCAATTAAAACCAGCTTAGTATATTTTCCAATCCTTAAATTTTTAAATTCAGCAAACACTTTCAGAAGAAATGGGAAATTTTTCCTATCATCCAAAGATCCAACATATAAGATGCACTCATTTTTGATCAATATTTTTTTCAACATCTCCGTTGATTCAGACATCTCAATAGTATTATGATATCGTGTATCGTCAAAACCTACACCTAAGACCGACATATTAGAACTAGAATATCCTTTTTTGTTTAAATAGTCAAATGCCAACTGGGATTTGCAAAAAATATGTTTTATTTTTGCATTCAAAATTTTAGTAAACAATCGGTCATACAAGGGACTCAAAAAAGGAATTTTAAACAAATTATAATAAGGTCCCGTATACAAAAAGACCTTTCTAGAAAAAAAACACACTAGAAGAGACATCAGTTGACTATACTCTGTTGTAATGATCAAATCATACTGGTTCAAAATATTTTTTTTCAAAATAGAAGGATATATTCCAGTACGAAGTATTTTCAAACCTTGTCGCCACAGAATTTTAACTTTCGTTTGTTTTTGTTCATTATAAAAAACATCTTCATTCCTATCATCATCTGAATAATACAAAATATCACAGTTCCAACCATAGTCAGAAAGAGCCTTACATAGCCCGATTTCTTGCATATTATAACAAGTAATTTGCGGTTTATATGGGCCATTTCTTAAATAAAGTAATTTCATACATCCCCTCTTTTCCCTATTACTTTTGCAGGCACTCCGGCAAGTACTAAATTATTAGAAAATTTTTTTGATACAACAGCATTGGCTCCAACAACGCAGCCAGCGCCAATTTCTGCACCATCCAAAAATACGGCACCAGCACCAATCCAACAGTTATTCCCGATAATAATTCCTTTATGTGATACTCCTTGTTCACGAATCAACCTCTTAGGATCTGCGAACAAATGATTTTCTGAATGAAAACGAACGTTTTGTCCTACAATAACATCATTGCCTATAATAATACCACCTGCCGCACCAAAAAAGCACTCAGATCCAAACGCAGAATTATCACCAATCGAACATCCTTTTCCTACAAAATTCAAACTACCAGTACATTCAATTCGTGAATTCCGCCCCAAAACAACACAATTTCCTAAAATAACACCATTGGTACTTAATGCATCTATTTCTACGCCATCATGAAATTTACAACACCAACCAATAACAAGATTCTTTTTACATTTCACCCTAACATTTTTTCCTAAAAAAAGCCGACCTTTTATTTTTGAATATCCTAAACAAAATAAAGTTCCGCGCACCAACATCCAAGCATATTTCCAACACAGAGTAATTAAATAAGACAATCCAATACGCCCATCTAACTTAAAATTTTCTTTTCCTGCAATATGCAACAATTTCTGATAAATTTTCATTTAGTCCCCAACATACATTTTATTATTCATTTCTAAAAACTGATTCCAATTTACAAATTCTTTCATAAAACAACTCTGCCGTTCGCATTGATCCATTCCATCCAGCAACTCCAATATTTTTCCTTTTAATGATTCCACGGACCCAGCTTTTACAATCATTCCACAATTTCCAACCACATCCCTAGCTCCAACACGGTCGCTAACAACAACAGGGACCCCATAACTTAAAGCCTCCAAAACAACAAACCCAAACGTTTCATAACAAACACTCGGAACCAAAAGATAATCTGTTTGAGCAAAAACCTCTTTTAACATTTCATAATTATATCTAGTTCCAAGAAAATGCATATAAGGCGAAGGATTAGGAACAAAGCAGAAAAGATTCAATTCAAAATTTTTAACCCCTTCTGTCCAAAGCGCATCCAAAGCTTTCTGCATCACATCAAATCCCTTGACAGGATTTGCCTGCGCCAGATAAGTCAAACGAAGCTTATCAGATTTTTGTTTAACAAGAGCTTCTTTTCTATTATCTCTGATTTCCTTGTGCATTATAGATAAAATCTTAAAACTCTTAGGAGTAAAATATTTTTCATAGATTGTTTTTGTCTGATCCGAATTAAAGTGGACACAATCTATCCTAGAAAGCATCGAAATATAAAAGTTTCGTAACTTTTGATATTCAGTCGCCCCCTTAAAAGAGTTTTTTGAGGGCAATTTATTTTCAGAGCCGAAAAATTTTGAACGATGTTTTTTCCTGAAATAACGAACAAGCTTTAAACTTTTTATACCACGATACAAGGGCGATTGAAGAAATTTTATTTTTTTTATGGACAACGCCGATTGGTTGCATTTCACACAATCATGACATTGATGGTCATCGTCACAACAGAGTCCTCTTTTAAAAAGATTTACTTTCGGGCATATTCCAAAATAATCGTGCGATGTAAAAAGCGTTCTGATTTCTAACGAACAGGCAATATCTATAAACTCTCGAGGCAATCCCATTAAAGTATGAATATGAATCACATTTGGAGATATATTCTCTAAAAATTGTTTAACTACGTTGCCATCGCACTTCTTTGTATAAGCTTGAAAATCCTTTATGCCTTCATCTAAAGGAACGGGCAGAGGGTTAATCAGTTCAAAATTTTTAATTCCATGGACATCTTTATGAATCTTAAAAGACATTCTCTTTGAAAAAAAACTAAATCGTCCAGGCCACAAAGCATAAACATCTTTTCCTGTTTCAACTTGTCCTTGCATTAAATCGAAAGCATACTTTGTCATCCCCCCACTTCGATACGGAGGAAATCCCAAAAAATAGTGTAGAATTTTCATCTATCTTTTCCAAACCTTCGCATATTCGTTAGAAATAAATTCCCAACTATACGCATCAACAATCCTCTCAGTACTCGAACAAGACAAGGTTTTTATTTTGTCTTCCGGCATCGTTTCCGAGCATTCAATCACACGCGCTAAATTTCCTAGCTCCTTATTCCAATAAATGGCGCTGTTTTCCGCCACTTCCCGATTAAACCCGACATCGAGAAGCAGGTTTAAATCTGTACTCGCTAGGGCTTCCAACAAGCTTGGGTTTGTTCCTCCTACTTCGTGTCCATGCAAATAGCCATAAGCATTTTCACGTATCTTTTTCAGTAACTCCTGATCATATACGGTTCCGACAAATCGAATTCTCGAATCATCCGTACAGTGTAATTTGTTTTCCAACTCTTTTAAAAATTTGTCATTTACGTTCGTTATGATTGCAAGGCTTTTTTTGCTGCGGCAAGCCAAGAACTCGCGAATCATCGTCTCGTAGTTGTTCTCGGGAACAAAACGTCCAACAATCAAATAATACTCTTTTTGTTTTAATTGGTTTCGGTGTAGCCAATTCAAAAACTTTTCATCGTCATCCGCAAGCTTGCTTCGCTGCACTTCGGCGCCATAGGCGATAAAGGTTGTCTTGGGCTTGAATCGGGAATATGTAGAATGAATATATTTTTCAATATTCTTGCTGTCGCAGATTAGAAGATCCGCATGTTTTACCATCATGCTTTCGGAAAGTTTCCAATACTTGCGGACCGGTAAAGGCCATTTACTGCGCAACCATTCATGCCCATCAGGATTCACATAAAAGACGCCGCCTAATTTATGTATCTGCTTTTGAAATTTACGGGCAAAGGGGCCGATTCGACAAGCAAGGCAATAAACGATGGGGTGTTGTATTTTATCTTCTTTTATATAGCGAATGCATTTTTTAATCGCTTTTACATCATACAGAATCGCCGACGCGGCTCCAAAATTGGGAACCTTTACTTGGAAACAGTGCGCATTATGATATTCAAACTCGCCGTCTTCGTTGGATTTACAAGCGACATAATATTTAAAATGTTTGTTGTCCTGATGATATTCGGTGAGCTTATCGACAAAAGTTTCATATCCACCATACGAACAAGGGATTCCCTTGCATCCCACAATGAAAATATGCTGAACATTTTCCATCTACTTCATCCCCTCCATTTTCCCAACCCATTCGGCAAAGTGCGAGCATTTTGCCATCAGTTTTTCAATCCCAACCAATTTTAACGAATCTACCCCGGCCGTTACTTTATCGTAATCCGGGATAACATGCAAAATCCGCTTTGACGGAGCCGTCTCCCGGCCATTATCGATAAGTTCGGGATTTTCAAAAGTTGCTGCAACATTCTTCAATACAGCAATAGCTTTGTCTTCAAAATAGATCGAGCTTAAACATTCCGGTTCAACAAACAAGAGCGACTCAAATTCATGAACCTGGATATACGGCATAAAGCGCCAATCCCCAATGTCTTTTCGAAATTCTTCTTCCAGGAAACGAACTTTATCAAAAATACTACAAAGCTTTTGCGCCGGTTCAAAACCGGGAAAATCTTTCGGCAACGCGTAATAGTCGAACATTGTCGTAAAGCGGAAGTCGTTGGATGAACATTCCTTCAACCATTGGAGCAAATCGTTACGAACTTTCGTATAAGAAGAGATTCCCCCTCGATAAACTCTCCCTCGCTTATCGTCCTGACGCGTTTTGACGCATCTGGCTCTGACAAATATGTTTTTTGATGCAAGATACGAAGCAAGCAGCGTATCGGCAAACTTCTGTTCCGTATAGCCTTCTGCCAGCACGTTCAAAAACATCACGGCTGTCCCCCAAAGACGTTCTTTTCCCACAGTTCGGACAAAGAATATTCTTCCAGCCAGCCTTCGAGCGATTTTGCGTCGAGCCTCTTGATAACGGAGCTTTTTCGCAAAGCGTCCCGTTCAATGACAGCGACATCGCTTGCGGAGAACTCATCTACCAGACGGGTGGACTGCGTAGAAACTACGACCTGTGCATTTCGGGAAGCTGTTTTAATCATCGAAGCGAGCAAGACGACTGCCTGCGGATGAAGCCCCAGTTCCGGTTCATCCAAGACAATCACCTTTGACTGAAGCTCTGGTGGTTGGAGCAGAAGCGTCGCTAGCGCCATAAAACGGAGAGAACCGTCCGATATCTGGTACGGGCCAAAGAGATAGTCGCCGTTTTCGGAATCGGTCCAATTTAGACGAACCTTTTGATCATCCAACAGATCAAGACTAAAATCGTTAAACTGGGGCATCGCCTTTTTCACATAGGCGACGATTCGGTTGTAATACTTTAAATATTTCTCGGAATTTTTCAACCGATAAAGAAAAGCCGCCAGATTCCCGGCATCGCTCCGCAAGTAGGAAGCGTCATCGACATAGCCCCGCGCCTTGATCCTTGACGTATCGGAGGTATCTTCAAACTGATAGACATGGATATTCCGCAAAAGCCGCTTTAAGTAAAGGCTTGTCGTGTCCCGCTCATCCAATAAGGCAAGCTCAAACCCACCATTCAGCTTTTTTTCGAACGGAACCGGTTCGCCCTGTTTTTCGTACCGAAGCGTTTCCGAGCTGACATAAAGGCGGTCGGGTTTGGCAAAAGAGAGCGAAACCGCATAACGATTCGTTGCGTTTTCGTCTTTGAACGTAACGGCAAATTTTAAATCCTGGGAAACCTGGGAACCATAATACAGAAGGGAATTGACATCATTTCGAAGGACATAGCCCTGTAAATTTCCGGACATTCCAAACGCAATCAGATTAAAAAGGGAAACCAAGTTGCTTTTGCCCGAACCGTTTGCGCCAAGCAGAACGGTGATGTCGCCCAATTCCAATTCGTGCAAGCGTTCATCGTAAGACTTGAATCCGCTGAGTTCTATCCTTTCGACTCTCACGATCCCCTCCGCACGCCGGATTCAATCAAATAAAACCCGCCCGGCCTTTCTCCTAGAACAGAAAGGAGCCTGCTTTCGGCAGAATTTTTATCCGCTACTTTGTATTTTTCATTGCGAGCGAAAACCGTGCCGCCACGCCTGTTCGCAAACGCACAGACACTCTCTACCGCCTTGTGGTTGAAGGCGAACTTGAATTCGATCGTTTCGTTCTCGCCACTTGCGATCTGTGCACCAAAGTTCATCATTTTACTTTCCGAGTTTCTTCTATCCAAGCAAACCAAAATATAGCATTTTTTTCCTGTTTTGCAATGCGCAGAAGTGATTATTTCAAGTATTTCTTCGTCGCCATTTCCAATCTGCGCAGGTTTTCAACGCACCAGGAAACCGTCTTTTCCTTTATTTCGTCATCGCTATCGATTCCACCTTCTTTATAATCTTTGCGGATGGAACACATTTTATAATCCTCATCATCAAGCCACACCAAAGAATCGCCAAATTCCTTTTCAATCGAATTTTGCTTTTCAATCAATTTCTTAAACCAGGTCCGATTTTCTTCCTTGGAATCCTTGCCAAAGTTCAAATCTACGCGAACACTATCCTTGAACGCCCAGCACTTATAAGTAATTCCACCTATTCCAGATTTACCGGTAATATAACAACCCTTAGGCGTTCCATGATCGGAAAACAGCTGAAATTTCTGCGCAATACAGGCATTCACAAAAGCATTCCAAAACGATTGTTGTTTTGCTATTTTCTCCGCATCTTGCTTGCCATACGATTTCATCGATTCCGTACTTTCATCGGGTCCCGCTATTTTTATAAACAAAGGCGCAGGCTTCGAACCATCAATTTTTATCGCCTGAATCTTGACAAGATAGAAGTCGCAATCTGTATAATTTTTGTTCAAGGCATTTATCGCTTCTACATGTTCCATTCGCGCCTGTTCCACAATCCAAACAGCCGCTTTGACATCGGAAATGGAACTTGCATAGGTGAGCAATTTTCCCAAATGGTCGTGGTCGCTTGTTCCAAACTGGTTTTCAACAATGACGCTGTTTCCGCTATCATCCTTCGCGACAATATCAACCCAGAAGTTTCCCGTAGATGTTTCTTTCTGCGCATCGACCAGTTCTTTACCGATAATTCGGCCAACCTCGGAAATATGTTCGCAAAGCCACGGAGTAAAGTCCATATTTTCCTTTGGCCAGACAAGACGGACATCCTTTACAATCTCTATCGATCCGATTTCCGATTTTGCCACAAAAGTCTCCTTGTTAAATTTCTCCCCAAAAAACTACATATTATTCCCTGGAATTTACAAGCTAAGCCATTTTTTGTAATATATTTAAAATCATGGACATTGCGAAACAAATCATCGACCAACGGATTATCAAGCTGATTGAAGAAAATCCCCAGCTTTTTACAGAATCCCTGGAAAAAAACGTATCCAAGGCTTTTCTGCTGCTGGGAGTCTCCGCCTACCTGAACATTGATTTTTCCGCAGCGAGTCAATATATCACGGACGGCAGTTACGATGGCGGAATCGACGCGGTCTATTTCGTGGAAGGTCAAGACATTCAGCTCAACGTTGTCCTTTTCCAGTCCAAATACACCCGAGACCTGGAAAAGGATTCCAACTTTCCGGCAAACGCTATTGAAAAAGCCGTAAATACGGTCAATTCCGTTTTCGATCCGTCCTCCCATGTCGAACTGAACGAAAAGACCCGAAAGAAAATAGATGAAATCCGATCCTTGATTTTGGACGGGCGAATTCCGTATGTAACCTTTGTCATGCTGAACAACGGCCTGTCCTGGACATCCGAAGGCGAAGCCTATATCGACAATCATTTTAAAAACCAGCCGCAGGTCAAGTTCGTCCACTTCAACCATTCGGACATTCTTCACTTCATCAATCGCAGCCAACCGATCGATGCCCAGATTTCCCTGTCCGGAAAAGCCGTACAGGAAAACTTTAATTACAAGCGAGTCGTTCTCGGAAGGGTCGCCGTAACCGAAATTTTTCGGCTGATGAATGAATTCGGCGATGCCCTGCTCGAAAAGAATATCCGGCGATACCTGGGGAAAAATGCGGTCAACAGCGGAATTATCGATACGCTGCTCAACGACAGAAAAAACCAGAACTTTTTTTTCTACAACAACGGCATTACCTTTGTCTGCAGCAAGATGAGCTACAATGCGCTCCAGAAAGAGGACTGGATTCTCAAAACGAGCGAGCTCCAGATTATCAATGGTGGGCAGACCTGCAAGACCATTTACCAGACCATCCGAGAAAATCCGACAAAGGACTTTTCCAACGTTTTCGTACTACTACGCCTTTACGAAATCAGCG
Organism: Sodaliphilus sp.; assembly: GCA_963660435.1. Classification (GTDB taxonomy): domain Bacteria; phylum Fibrobacterota; class Fibrobacteria; order Fibrobacterales; family Fibrobacteraceae; genus Hallerella. The sequence continues at coordinate 6,957 of CAVKYI010000021.1, read as the reverse complement.
ATGACGAGAATATCGTCCAGGACATCACTTACGCGACCAATTCGCAGAATCCCGTTGATCTAAGGGATTTGAAATCCAACGATAAGCGCCAGATTCTTTTGGAAACAAGCTCGGCGGATTTGGGATTCCTCTACAAGCGAAAAAGGGATTTCTCAACGAATGCTAGCGCCATCCCGGCAAGCGTTGCCGCCGAAGCCGTACTTGCCATTTGGAGAGACAAGCCTTATATCGCCCGCTACAGGCGGAACGATTTATTCGACAGCTTCTATGAAGATATTTTCAACAATCTGAATGCGGCCCAGATGATTATCGCGGTGCTGATATTCCGCTTTTGCGACGCAATGCGAAAGAAAGAATCTCCAAGCAGGGAAATCTCCTCCGTGCGCCCATTTGAATGTCACTTCATCGCCAATATCATCGGGAAAATTTTGCTAAAAGAAAATTCTCTGGCAGTCGGCGAATTGACCCACAAGAATTTTCAAGGTATCAAGTCAGCATTCGACACCAACAAGGAAACCTATTTCAACACGGCGGAAGCCTTGTTGCAGGAAATGCTTCGGGACTACTTTGGCAACAAGCCTATTGAATCCCTTGACGGCAGAACCCTGGCCGCGCCATTTAGACGATTCGACCTGATGGAAAACTACATCAAGAATCCTTCCTGGACGGCATCCCACCCGTTCGTCGCGAGAGCCGAATAGCCTTCGTGGATGTCCCGGAGAGGCTTGCCGCTTGCGTCGAAGAGGCGCGTTTCGCCGTCGAGAGAGGAGAACCTTCCGCCGGCTTCGGAAAAGATTGCCGGGAAGGCGGCTATATCCCAGAGAGAAACTACCGGGTCCGCCATCGCCTCGGCGCGACCGGTCGCAACGAGAAAGTAACCGTAGCAGTCTCCCCAGCCGCGGTAGAGAGCCGCCGACTTGCGGTAGCGTTCAAAGAATTCCGCACGACCTTCGGATTCGAAGGTGTTCACGGTTCCCGAAAGGGCGAGACCTTCGGAAATTTTCGTCGCCGATACGTGTGCGCGTTTTCCATCGACGAAGGCGCCGAGGTCCTTCCCGGCGACGAGCGTGTGACGGAGCGCAGGCAGGTTGATCACACCCACGAGAGGCTCGTCCTTGCGGTAAAGACCGACGAGCGTCCCGAAAAGTGGAACGCCGCGGATAAAGGACTTTGTCCCGTCGATCGGGTCGAAGATCCACTTGTATTCCGCGTCCGGCTTCTCGATGCCGAATTCCTCGCCGATAAGGCCGAAGTCGGGAGTTTCCGAAGCGAAGACCTTGCGAAGTTCCTCTTCTGCGCCGCGATCCGCTACCGTCACCGGCGTATTGTCCGGCTTCCATTCCACCGAAAGGTTCGTTTCAAAATGCGAAAGGATGACGCGCTCCGCGTTCTTTGCGGCACGCTCCGCGATTTTCAAGAGTTCCCCGACTTCAGACATTTTGCGCCTTCCACTTTTGGGCAAGTTCGACGAGCAGCGCGTTTTCCTCGGGCCTTCCGACCGTGACGCGGATCCATTCCGGGAGTCCGAAGCTTTTCAGGTGGCGAACGATCATGCCGTTCCGTTCGAGGAACTTCACGAGCTCTGCGCATCTTTCGCCGATGCGGATGCAGAGAAAGTTCGCCTGCGTCGGAAGGACCTTGAAGCCGAGACTTTCAAAGGATTCCGTGAGCGTCCGGATTCCCCGGGCGTTCATTTCAAGGGTCCGGCGAAGATGCTCGTCGTCGGAAAGCGCGGCGACTGCGGCGGCCTGGGCGGCGAGGTTCACGTCGAACGGAGGCTTCACCTTCCACATCGCGCGGATGACTTCCCCGCTCGAAAAGGCGTAGCCGATTCGAAGCCCCGCAAGCCCGTAGATCTTGCTGAACGTGCGGTTGAGCATCAGGTTCGGGAATTTCGCAAGCTGCGGAACGAGCCGCGGATAGTCCGCGGCGGTGGCAAATTCCGAATACGCTTCGTCGATGAAGACCAGCACGTTCGACGGGACCTTCCCGAGAAATTCGAGGACTTCGCGCTCCGCGTAGTAGGCGCCCGTGGGATTGTTCGGATTGCAGAGAAAGATGGCGCGGGTCTTCGACGTGAGAGCCTCGAGATAGGATCTTAGCGGAACCCTTTCCTCGGATTCCGAGACGGAGACGAACCTTGCCCCGTAGAGAAGAGCCGTTGCGCGATAGACAGAAAATGTCGCGCGGATGCCGATGACTTCATCGCCCGGGCGAAAGAACGCCTTGCCCACCATGTCGATGATTTCGTCCGAGCCGTTCCCGAGAACGATCTGCGACTTTTCCACGCCGAACTTTTTCGCGAGCGCCGCGAGCAGGTGCGGAGCGTTTCCCCGCGGATAGAGATGGAGTGTCGGGGCTATCTTTCCATACGCTTCGCAGGCCTTTGGCGACGGTCCGAGCGGGTTCTCGTTCGACGCGAGCTTTACCGCGCCCGAAAGGCCATATTCTTCACAAATTTCCTCGATCGATTTTCCGGGAACGTAGTCGGAAAGTCCTTCGAGTTCTGGGCGAGTTTCTATCATAAAACCTCTTCTAGGCTTTCAAGAATTTCGCCCTAAATCTAGAATTATTCTGTGGGGGGAAGCTTTTCGCGCATTACGTATTTCCGCAGGATTTTCCCCGATGCGCCATATTCGACGACGACCGAGCGGAACGCGGAGAAATTCTTCGGCAAGGATCTTCCTGCAAAGAGGAGCCTTCCCTGCATATCGAAAAGCCGATATTTCGCGACATTTTCTGTCAAGGAATTTCGTCCGGAGAGAATCGCGGTCGTCGAATCCTCTCCCGGATTCTTGACACGGATCGTGCGGACGACCGTCGCGTTCGAATCCGCCCCGACCGTCGAAACCGTGTAGGTGAAAGTTCCCGCTTCGAGCGGCGCTCCGGAAATGGAAACACGAAAGTCCGAAGGATCGATGTAAGCGGATACGCCATTCGGAAGGCCGCTCACCGAAACCGTCGAAGCGTTCGCCCAGACATAGCTGAAGGGAACGATCGAATCGCCGAGGAGAACTTCCTGATTCGAAGGCCCCGCGCCGTTCTTGGTGAGCGTCGCGACAGTCCTCGTCTTTTCGCCGGAAACCGTGAACGTGCTGTGCGCCGAAACGCCTTGAAGCCCGTTCGCGTCGGTCGCTATCGCGATGGCGCTGTAAGTGCCCGCCGAAAGGTCCTCAACGCTTGCCGTGTAGGGTTCCGCGGTTTTCGAAGCGACCAGTTCCGTGCCGACGTAAAAATCCACGCGGCTGATTTTTGCGCCGCTTGCGCTCTTGACCGTCGCCGACAGCGTGACAGAATTTGTCGCGGGCGCAGAGGAGATCCCGAGCGTTGCTGCAACGGGAGAAATTCCAAAGGCCTGGTTGTATTCGGGCATCTTTCCCCACTTTCCGCCGACACCCGCAAGCTTTGGAAGTTCGGTCGGAAGCGTGGAAACGTTGCGCTTTTCGTATGAATACGACGGGGTGAAGACGCTTGCCGTGGGAGCCGTCGAAGTGCAGGATCCGTTCACGTAATAGCATCCCTTGCTGTTTTTCACCGTGTTTCCGGTAAAGTTCAGGTAGCCGTAACTTCCGACATCGACGATGTGGTAGTTCATCTCTTCCAGGTAGCTGTTTTCGTAGAGCATCTGCGTGAAGCTCGTGGCATTGTCTCCGCTTACCGCGGCTCCCGTCCAGTAGTTGAAAGACGTGTAGTTGTTGTAAAGGTGCACGCGGGAATTTCCGGTGGCCTTCGGGACGCGCCCGTATGTTCCGTGCCAATAGACGTTCGCATAGGTGAGTTCCGCATTCTGCACGAGCGCCATGTAAGGATCGTAGCCCCAGCAGTTGAATTCGCTCGAACCGTCGTAATCCAGATAGCTGACCGTCGCGCCGGTAACGTCCCCGATGTCAAGTCCGTCGCTTATCCACTTGTAGGAAATATGGTCCGCCCAGAATTTCTTTACGGGATTTCCCGATGCGCCGTCCACGGCCAGACCGTCTCCGGCCTCGACCAGGTGCGGATTCACGTCGTACAGGGCGAGATTCCGGTAGATGTTGTTGTGACCGTTTTCGTAGGAACGCGCGTTGATGGCCGCTCCGCGGAGGTTTGCTCCGCGACCCATTCCGACAAGGCTCTTGTCCGCGCTGGTCGTAATCCAGTTGCTCCAGGACTGGAGGTTTTCGGATTCGTTGACGGGAGTCACGCTTTCCGAAAGGCCGCTGCAGGAATTCTGCGTAAACGATATGCGGTAAAAGGTGTTTCCCGAATTCTTGTCGTTCGCGCCGCAAGAGCCTTTGCACCACGTCCAGCCGCGAGCCTGTGCGTCCGTCACCGCGTTCCTGAAGATCCGGAAGTCGTAGGTTCCCTCGGGGACAAGGATCGTCTTCGCTCCCGTGGACTGGAGCGCCTTGCGTATGCTCGCGGAATCCGTCGCAAAAACGATTTCGCCGTCCGCGCCTCCCGTCGTGCCGCTTCCAAAGCCTTCCGCCCGGACATAAAAAGTGTATAGGAGAACGGCCGTTTCGTCCGTTTCGCTTCCCGTCCATATCCATTTCGCTTCCGTGTTTTCCGCAAAGCCCTTCAGTTCGCCGCCGGAGGGCATTTTCGAGCCGGAATAGTTTAAAATCGTCGCGCCACCCCACGCCGAAAGGTCCCGGCCCTTGTTCTTCCAGGCGGAATTTCCGACACTCGGCTTGGAAACCCAGTCACTTCCCGAATAGTAGGACTTTTCGAGTTCGTCTATCTGCACGAGGACGCCCGGGGCGCCCGAACCGTTCACGGCGACGACGCTCACCGCGTTTTCCCCTGGCAAGAACGTGTAGGGAACAAATCCCACGCGACCCGCCTGGTCGTCTTCCTTTAGCAGTTCTCCGTTGACATAGAGGCGGTATCCGCCGTCCGCGACAATCCAGATGCCCGGTCCCTCCCCCGGGTTGTATGTCGAAGCGATCAGCTTCGATCCGACCGTGTCGCCGCCGCCGTAATTCGCCGAAGACGGAAGCGTCGCGACCTCCGTAGGCAGAAGCGCGGCTATGGAAATTCCGACAAGAATACCGACCCAGAAGAGAATTCGCATTTTTTCTCCTTTATTTGCGGTATTGAAACTAAACACGAAAAAGTTCCTGGTCGATTTTCAAAGAAAAAGGCGTTGTCCCGGGACAACCGAAAAAGGACGCATCCCCCCAAAAAAAAGACCCCGACTTGCGCCGGAGCCTTTTCAAAACGCCTATTCGCCGATTACTTGGTAGCGACAGCGATTTCTGTCATACCTGTCATGCGGGCACGGAGCCATGCACCGATGATTTCGGTCGGATGCTGACGGATGGCCTTGTTCACTTCGATGAGCTTGACGTTATCGACGCCGTTGCCCTTGCCTGCGCCATAGACTTCGCCGAGATCTTCCTTCTTGATCTGCTTCATGAAGTCCTGGAGAAGCGGGATGCAGCGGTTCGCGAAGAGGTAGCAGCCATATTCGGCGGTATCGCTGATGACGCGGTTCATTTCGTAGAGCTTCTTGCGGGCGATGAGGTTCGCGATCAGCGGAATCTCGTGCAAGGTCTCGTAGTAGGCGCTCATCGGCTTCATGCCCGAAGCGGTCATCGTCTCGAACGCGAGTTCGGAACCGGCCTTGAGCATTGCGACCATGAGGACGCCGCGGTCAAAGTATTCCTGTTCCGTAATCTTGTCTTCGGAAGCGGAAGTCTGTTCAAACGCGGTCTTGCCGGTCTCTTCGCGCCATGTGAGGAGGTCCTTGTCGCCCGCTTCCCAGTCCTTCATCATCGTCGCGGAGAATTCGCCCGAGATGATGTCGTCCTGGTGCTTGCGGTAAAGATCCGTCATGATCTTCTTCAGTTCCACGGAAAGTTCGTAGGCGCGAATCTTCGCCGGGTTCGAAAGGCGGTCCATCATGTTCGTGATGCCGCCGTGCTTCAAGGCTTCGGAAATCGTTTCCCAGCCATACTGGAGAAGCTTTGCCGCATAGTGCGGTTCGACGCCTTCCTTGACCATGTGGTCAAAGCCGAGGAGCGTTCCCGTCTGGAGCATTCCGCAGAGAATCGTCTGCTCGCCCATCAGGTCGGACTTGACTTCGGCGATGAAGGAGCTTTCGAGGACGCCCGCGCGGTCCGCATGGAGACCCGCCGCATAAGCCTTCGCGTAGTCCCAGCCCTTTCCTTCCGGATCGTGATCCGCCTGGACGGCGATGAGGCAGGGCATTCCGAAACCGCGGACGTATTCGGCGCGGACTTCGGATCCCGGACCCTTCGGAGCGCACATGATGACCGTGATGTCGTCGCGAATCTGCTGGCCTTCTTCAATCATGTTGAAGCCGTGGCTGTAGGAAAGAACCGCGCCTTTCTTCATGAGCGGCATGATCTGCGGAATCACGTTATGATGCTGCTTGTCCGGTGTGAGGTTCAATACGAGATCCGCGCTCGGGATGAGTTCCTGGTATGTGCCGACCTTGAAACCGTTTTCCGTCGCGTTCTTGTAGGATGCGCGCTTTTCCTGGATGGCGGATTCGCGGAGGGCGTAGGAAACGTCGAGTCCACTGTCGCGCAGGTCAAGTCCCTGGTGAAGTCCCTGGGCTCCGCAACCGATGATCACGATTTTCTTTCCCTGGAGAGCTTCGGTTCCGCGAGAGAATTCGGAAGCTTCCATGAAACGGCAATGACCCAGTTCTTCGATTTTCTTGCGAAGAGGGAGCGTATTGAAGTAGTTCATCTTTTACCTCGAATGTAAAAATTGCTTCGGGCGATAATCTAGCAATTTTTTTTGGAAAAGGCGGTGGGCACATTCCGAACTCGAAGCTTTGCGCTTTGAAGCGAACGGTTACTTTCCGCCGAAAGGCTTTCGACGTTGCACGTCTAGGCTTTTTTCGCCAAGCGAACGGTTTGGCTTACCCGATGTTCAGAGCTTAGTTGGGAGATCTTAGAGCTTAGAAAAGCGAAGCGATCTTCTTTCTCAACTTTTCTCACT
>CAVKYI010000020.1:0-31430 GCA_963660435.1 Sodaliphilus sp. | reverse complement strand
CCAGGATGACTGTTTATCGTACAAGCCTTTACAGGTCGCTTAGCGAACACTCCACTCTCAACTCTCAACACTTCACTCTAAACACCGCCTTTCAACCTTGCCCGTTTTCTTAATCGACATTTTTGTAGAAGTTTGCGAACAAATTTGTCTTGTTTTCCGTTTTGAATTTTCAGAGTGGCGTTTTTTGAAGAATTTTCGCCAAAAGTTCGTTTTGGCATGGCTTTTGCTTAATGGCGATACGGAAGCTCGTATGGGCTTTTACTGGAGATCAAAATGAAAGTAGTCACAGCATACATCCAACCGGAAAAGCTCGGAAGCGTAAAACAGGCGCTTTACGAGGCGGAAATCTACAAGATGAGCGTCACGAACGTTCTAGGCTGCGGACAGCAGAAGGGTTACACCTCGACATACCGCGGCACGGAAACCGAAGTGCACCTGCTCAAGAAAATCCGCCTGCAGATCGCGCTCAACGACGAATTCGTGCAGCCGTGCATCGACGCGATTATCAAGGGCGCGCGCACGGGAAACATCGGCGACGGCAAGATCTTCGTCGAAAACTTGGAACAATGCATCCGCATTCGCACGGGCGAAACTGGTCCCGCGGCTATCGGATAAAGGAGGAATGACTCATGAACGCTGATACTTTGGCAGTACTCCAAACGGAAGTCGCTAATTCGACCTTCCTCTCGGAAAACATCTGGATCATGGGATGCGCGCTTCTCGTGTTCGTCATGGGGCTTGGATTCGCCTGCGTCGAGTCCGGGCTTTGCCGTGCGAAGAGCTGCGCGAACATCATGTTCAAGAACTTCGCGGTTCCCGCGATAGGCATCACGCTCTACGCCTTCTTCGGCTTCAACGTGATGTATCCGGACGCGTTCAGCATCCCCGGAGTGTTCGGGTTCGACGGATTCGGGCTGCATGTTCCGGACGGCGGATTCGGCAGTTCGTATAACGGACACTACACCTACTTCACGGACTGGCTCTTCCAGGCGATGTTCGCCGCGACCGCAGCGACAATCGTCTCCGGCGCAGTCGCGGAGCGCATCAAGCTGAACTCGTTCCTGATTTTCACCGCTCTCTACGTCGCATTCGTCTATCCGATAGTCGGCAGCTGGACATGGGGCGGCGGATTTCTCGCGGACCTCGGATTCCATGACCTCGCGGGCTCGACGCTCGTCCACTCCGTGGGCGGCTGGGCGGCTCTCGCCGGCGTGATGATCCTCGGACCGCGTCTCGGACGCTACAAGAACGGAAAGGTATATGCGTTCCCGGCTCACTCCATTCCGCTCGCAACCATCGGCGTGTTCGTCCTCTGGATCGGCTGGTGGGGATTCAACGCGGGTTCGGCTCTTTCCGGCGATCCGCAAGCGACCTCCTGGATTCTGGTGACGACAAACCTCGCCGCCGTAGCGGGAATCATCACGGCGACAGCGACCAGCTGGATAATCAGCAAGAAGCCCGACGTGACGATGGCTCTCAACGGATGCCTCGCGGGACTTGTGGCGATTACCGCCGGTGCGGATGTCGTAAGCCCGATGAGCTCCTGGATTATCGGAGCGATTGCCGGCGTGCTGGTGGTGCTCTCGGTCTTTACCTTCGACCGTCTGCGCCTTGACGATCCGGTCGGCGCCCTCTCGGTTCACCTCGTAAACGGTGTATGGGGAACGCTCGCCGTGGGAATCTTCGACATCACGGGACAGTTCACCGTCGGCACGCAGCTCATCGGAATTGCCTGCTATGCGGTTCCCTGCTTCCTCGGCGCCTCGGTCATCTTCCTCCTCATCAAGAAGACTATCGGTCTCCGCGTGAGCGAACAGGAAGAGCTCCGCGGGCTCGATGCGAGCGAACACGGACAAGAAGCCTACAGCGGATTCCAAATCTTCAGCAACACCTGATCTCAGGGACAATGCTCCATGGCAAAAGGCGCCTGCGCAAGCGGGCGTCTTTTCTCGTTAATCAACTTTTTTTATATTTTGGCTAGTTTCACTTCATTGAGGAATTTTAGAACAAACAAAGGCTATTTGAATTTTACATAAAGAGCTTTGCTCTTGTTCCCCTTCGGAAATCTGCAAAATTTCAAATCACAAGGGAACAAGAAGACAAACGCTCACGTCCAGAAATGGGCGTGGGTTGTTTTGTATCTTGTGATAGGTTTTGCAGAACCTCCGAAGGATATTAAACACACCCACGCTTCTTTTGTTTTTAAAGAACAAAGGAAAGAATCGGACATCCAAATGAAATTTTCAATTTTACTTTTCTTGTCACTCATAACATTTTCCATAGCAGATCCCACTTACAAAACTTTCGAAGTAAACGGCAAATCCATAAATCGCTGGGTTGAATTAATGGAAATAAATGAATGGGACGCCTATGGTCGCTTCATCCACAGCATAAATCATTCAACCGGACTCGAAAGTTGGAAAAACTACAATTCCAATGGAAGCGTCTATAAAAGGACAGATGGTTACATAGAAAAACTAGACAAAAATGATTCCCTTCTTTACTTAAAAGACCTCCACATTGAATATCGTTGTATATCCGAAAACGAGAAAGGATACTGCATAGACGAAGCGAACGATACAATAGGCTTTGACGAGTCCTTTTGGACCTACGACAAATGGGGAAACAAAACCTCTTATTCTTGGTATTTTATAGACGAAACTTCTGAACGAATTCTAAAAGCGAAAACCCAATATCAATATAATTCCGATGGAGACACAATCTACAGCAAGTTCAACGATAGAGAATGTTGGAATGAATTTTATCAAAAAGGATTGAAGAAACAGAAACTGTGCAAAAAAGGCGATACAATCACCCTTCGCGAGGAATATAGCGAAACCGGACGCCTTCAATATAGTCAAACTCTAAATTCTGTCCATATAAATCGAGATCGCGATACCATCACCATCGTTAATGGCGACACTACAGAGTTTCATCTTTATGATTCACTAGGAAATTTAATTTATTCAAAAGGCATAGGAAGAGGAGGAGGGAATTGGGAATACTTTCTTATAGATACTACAGATGGAGAAGAAAATTGGCAGAAATACTTCGTAAGAGACAGAAGCTTCTATGAAAATTGGTACGAATATGACAGTTCAGGAAACATCGTTTATGCGAGCAATCGTGACGGACAAGAAGAATGGTGGAAATACAATGACGAAGGCAATCTCATTCTTCATCAATTTGCCGAAAAAGAAAGCCGATATATTGAAGACGTCAATGGTCCCTCAATAATAGCTAACGGTTTACCTGACAGCAATTTTGAATTTGATAATTTCAACAACCGCATTGATGCCAATGTTAAATACGAAAACGGGCTACCTAGAAAATTTACCGTCAATGATACGGAATATTACTTTACGTATGATGAAGAAGGAAATCTGCTAAGCGTTGAAGACGACGTTGGAAACAAGCAAACTTTTTCTCACTCAAAAAGACTCTCAAATAAACGATATCACGTGATAGAACAATATAACAGCGAAATCAATGGTCTTCGAAATTCTCACAATCAAGAAATTTATTGCAACAGAACTAAATTTCATAATCATTCATGGAACGTTTACAATAAGAAAGATCAACTCATTTTTTCCGCCTACGCCTACGAATTATATGAACCTAGTAGATCTTTACATTTCACTTTTATAGACTATGATAAAAACGGAAAATTTCTCTATGAAAAAGGGCGTTGCTATTCCTTAACCCCTAAAAAGGAAGACTGTGGGTATTGGAATGAATACGAAAATGGAAAGCTCGTATTTTCCTTTTCCAATTGGTTTTCGCCAAGTCCCTTCTCTTTTACGCAATACGATAAAAACGGAAAACTTCTCTATAAAAAAGAGGGTTGCAATTCCTTAACCCCTAAAAAGGAAGACTGTGAGTCTTGGGAAGAATACGAAAATGGAAAACTATTTCATCGTTATTCCAAAGAAAGAGAAATCTGGGAAAACTGGTGGCTGAAGAACAAAAAGAACGTGGCTGGAAAAATTTTTGAATATCATGTAGATGGAGACAAGGGAGCTATGCATTTCAACAAAAAAGGAGACATTGAATACCAAAAGACTCCCAGTGGAATCGAATATTTTTTTGAAACGCTATACATCGGGAAAAAGAAAAAGACAATCGTCTATCGAGCAATATAGTTTCTTTCTACTTTTAAGGCGCCTGCGCAAGCGGGCGTCTTTTCTGTATGCGACAAAAGCGGTTGGCTGGCGAACGGGTCCTATCGGAAAAACTTTGCAGACCGATTAAAGCCGCTTCGAAGTTCCCGAACCTTCACCACATAGATTCCGCGATCAAAGGATTCGAGAGAAATCGAGGATTCGCCCATTTCCGAAAATTCCGCACTGGTTTCCAGAAGCTTTTTCCCGCCCAGATCGTAGATGGAGACCCTTGCCTCTTCGGGAATTCCGGAGAGCTGGAGCTTTCCGTTCCGAACCGTCGCGCCAAAACGCGGAAGCCAGGAATTTACCGTCAAGAGAGCCGTCCTGTCTTCCTCGACATCGGATGAATCCACGACAGACTCTTCCGACCTTTCGACGAGAACCTCGACGCGACCCGCGTATTCGGAACCGTCGCTTCCCTTGACCGTATAGCGGAAAGCCGTCAGGCCGTGAAAATTTTTTGCCGGCGTAAACTCGGCGGAATAACCGTCTTCTTTCAGCACGACCGTTCCACCGTCAAAAGCCTCTACCGCATAGACCGGGGAAACGTCCTGGAAACCCCGCGTAATCGTTCGCAGGTCAAGGAGGGTCGAAGCGCTCTGCTTCGCTCGCATGTGCATCGCCCCGAGCCAGTTGATGTATTTTTCGATGAAAAGATATCCATCCTCGGCCTTGTCCGTCGCGTCGTCCTTTTCCTTGTCATATCCCATCGCCTCTTCGAAGTAATCCGGCATTCCGTCGCCGTCGGAATCCACGGGAAGCTCTCCGGCCAAGACTTCTCCCCATCCCCCGTTTGCCGAAAGCCCCATGTCGGCAACGGACTTCACGAGAGCGCCTTCCTTGCCAAGCGTCCCCGCCTGATGCCAAATCAGCGAATCGATATCGTCGTACGGCAGCACGCCGGACTGCGAATTGACGAGACGCCAGGCAGTCGCCGCGCTATAGACGGGATTCTTTTTCGTTTCCTCGCTCCAGGGTTCGTCAAGCTCCTCGCCCGCTCCCTGATAATAATAGATGTTCGAAGGGCTGCCGTTCAGTATTCCGTCACGATTGGTGTCTATCATGTTTCCGCTCGCGTAGATGGACTGGTTCTTATCTACCTGGAACCACGGATTCTTTCCCTTGGGACCATAGACGAAGTAATTGTTCACGATGTCGTGCTTGAAGTGCGTCGAAGTGTGGGTCGTGTAGCCCGCTTCGAAATTATAGAGGACATTGTTTACAAAAACATCGTTTATCTTATCTAAGGGATTTCGGTTGTGCGTATTGACGAACGCATTGTAATACCACGCCCAGGTTCCGTTCACGGATTCGACGTGCGCCCCGAACTGTTGCCCGATGGGATTTGCCACGAGCGAATTCTGGACCGTAACGCCGGTGATGCGATAATTCGCGTTGTCGGAGCTTCCGCCAAAGTTGTTCCACGGCGCAAGCTCGATGGAACAGTGGTCCACGATGATGTCCTTCGAATCGTAAAGGTTCAGGGCGTCATCCTTCTTGGAACTTGTATTTTCTCCGGGCCTTATGCGCAGATACCGAATGATGATATTGGACTGCTTTCCGGTCGAGACCTTTCCGCCGTGAATCGCGACGCCCTCTCCCGGCGCCGTCTGCCCGGCGATGGTGATGTTGCTCTTGACGGACACGGCGCTCTTGATGTTGATGATGCCGCCCACGTCGAAGATGACGATACGGTTCGGTGCGCTGACCGCATCCCGAAAGGATCCCTCTCCGGAATCGTTCAGGTTCGTCACATGGTAAACGCTCCCGTTTCGCCCGCCCGTAACGTTCGCGCCAAATCCCACCGCCTCGGGAAAAGCCTTGGGTTCCGCGCCCGCCAAGTCGGCGAGTCCCAAAATTACCAGACAAAGTATGCGACTGAATTTTTGCTTCATGAAAATATCCTCGTACAAATTATCGAACCATCACCTTGGCTGTCCTGTGGAAAGCCTTTCCGCGAAGATTCACCACATAGATTCCCTTTCCGAAAAATCCCAGGTCAAGCGTCGCGGTTCCGCTAGGCGAAGCGATCATTTTCGATGCCAAGAGTTGCTTGCCGCTCACATCGGTTACCATGATGGACGTTCTTTCCGGAAGCCCCGAGAAGCTGGCGACATTGTCCTGGAAGGAAAATCCAAAGTCCCTACCGGACATGCGCGAGATGGCCATCGGAATTTCACCGTCCGAAGTTTCGGATTTCAATGGCAGGCCCTGGGTCACCCCGATTTTCCGGGTAAAGGTATCGCCGTCTCCATCCCTGAGCGTAAAGGTCACGTAGCCGACACCGCCAAAGCTTTCGCCAAGGTTCACCGTCATCCGGGATCCTTCGAGCGAAGCCGTTACCCCCGCCGGAACGTCCGAGAGCGTGTAGGTCCCGCCGTCATAGCCCTTGGTAAATTCCGCAAGATCGACGATCTGGGTTTCGCCCTTTTCCAATATGTAGTGGGCGCGGGCAAGCCATTCCAGATAGCGTTCGAGTTCCGTCCAGCCGTCGCCTAGACGATCCCTGTTCGCATCGCTGAAGTCGCCTTTCGCGGATTTCGGATCGTAGCCGTACATCGATTCCCACCAGTCCGGGAGACCGTCCATGTCGCTGTCGTAGTCATCCGCCCAGCTTACGATCGGATAGTCTTCCATTCCGCCCACGTCGGATTCGCGGTCCGGGATTCCCGGCAGGTTTCCGACGCTTCCGGTATAGCGATAGGTTCCCGTTTTCGCCTCGTCGATTACCCGCGCATCGTGAGAATCCAGAACGGGCATTCTCTGCCCCACGTCGCTGAGAACGTCCTTGTAGGCAGCCTTCGCGCTTTGCACGTTCGCATAGGATTCAAAGAATGGCTTGTCGTTCCAGAGCGTCCAGTTCAGCACCTGGCCATTGCTCAGCGTATAGGTCCGTCCGCAGTCATCCTTCTTGCCGTCGCAGGTAAAAGTTCCGCTTTGCGCCTGCAAGACGTTGTTGTGATAGTAATAGCTCTGCGAACCCTTTCCCGTTCCCTCCAGATCCGCCTTGAGCGTGTAGTCGAGCACCTTGGAAGCGGCTCCCGCCTTGTAGTAGTTTCCGACAAAGTTCACCTCGTGCGCACCGCCGTCCGTTACGCGGCTATGCCAGTTATAGACGACATTGTTGAAGATGTCGAGACGTCCCGCGTAATAGCCGTCGCCATCGAGACCGCCGCCCATGCTCCAGTTGCGACCCGCATTGTGGGCGAGCAGATTGTGATGGAAACTTCCCACGTCCCCGCCGATCGTCGCCGCATATCCGTGTCCCGTTCCCGACGGATAGTTCTTGTGGTCCGCGATGTTCAGCGCCTCGGAAATCAGCGTCCGCTGGAGCGTCAGGTTCTTGCCGCCGCGGCTGCTGAAGGCTTCGTCAATCGTCCAGCTGATGCTCGCATGGTCGAGGATGGAATTTTCCCCGCCGGTCAGACCCATGCCGTCAAATGTTCGCCCGTAGCCCAGACGGACGCGCATAAAGCGGGCGACCAGGTCGCTTCCCGTAAATCCGATGGGCGCGCCCGTGATGGTTACGCCCTTTCCCGGAGCGGACTGTCCGGCAATGGTCGTAAAAGGATGGCTGCAGACAAGACGGTCGTTCAGCTTTATCACGCCGGATACCTTGAAGAGAATCGTTCGCGGGCCAATGTCCGCCGTGCAGGCTTCGCGGAGAGAGCCTTCCCCGGAATCGTTCAGGTTCGTCACATAGACGACTTTTCCGCCGCGGCCTCCTACCGCCATTCGCCCGTAGCCTTCCGCCCCGTCGAAAGCCAAGCGTCCCGGCTGAAACTTCCACACGTTTCCTGTCGTGACGACTCCACTCGCATCTACCTCGTCGATACGCCAATAGTAAGACTGGAGAGGGGTCGTTTCAAATACATTGAAGGATGTCTCCGCCTGTTCGCCGCGATACTCTGCGCTCTTTTCGCTAGCGTTCGAAACGGCAAGCGAATCCGGTCCAAAATAGACGCGGTGCTTCCCGACGCCTTTCGCCGCTGTCCACGAAAGAGCCAAGCTTCCGTTGTCGTGAGCCGCATGCATGTTTCCGTCGCTCGGAAGAGGCGATTTTGCCTGTGCCGCCGCATTGGGAACGTTCAGTTCGAAACCGTTCAGGGTGACATTCCGGAAAGAAGCGCTCGAAGTACTCGGCTTGAGCGTCACCGTGGTCGTCGCGCTCGTACCGCTCACGGAAAACGTCACGTAGGCGATCGCCGCTTTCTCCGTGGAAGAGGCGCGATTCGAAGGCGTCACCGTGAACAGTCTGTTCGAACCGACATAGACGTCGATATCGCTATACGAGTAAGCCGTCGGCGCATCGACATTGTTCAGGTAAAGCAGAAGGGAATGCGTCCCCGCAGAAAGATTCGAAAAGGAAAGGCTGATTTCGCCGCCAGAATTGCCTCCGTCAACCGTGATGCCGTCCCCCACGAGGCGCGCGTAGTTTGGCGCCTGCACCGAGACCTTGTACCAGTTGGTCTTCAGAGCCGTTCCCGCACTTCCCTTGGCGACACGAATTTTCACTCCCGAAAGCGTCGTGTCTTTCGAAGCTACCCCCGAGACCACCCACGGGATGTAATTCGGTTCCGAGACTTCGCCAGAATTTCGACCGCTCTGGTCAAAATCCACCTTGATAGTCGGCGAAGCGGAAAACGCCTGCGAAGCGAAAGCCAATGCGCTACCGGCAACAAATATCTTACCCAACAATCCCATACGACTCCTTTCAAAAGGGTTCCTTCCTTTTGATATTCAAAAATAGTCGCGAGATGTTTCGATCGGTAGATGTCCAGGAATTATCGGTTGTCTAGAGACTACGGGGAAAATCAAAAAAGGCTAATGATTGTCTAGATACGATTGCAGAATGTGCTGTGCGGCTAGCCTATCGACAAGGCCCTTGTCCGCCTGCTTTTTTTTCTTCTTCAGGTAGCTTGTTTCCGAAAGCGCCGTGACGGAGGTGTAGGATTCGTCCTCGGTCTCGATGCGAACACCCGGAAAACTTGTACGCAAATTCCGTACAAACTCCTCGACGACGAGATTCTTGCCGTCCTTGCGACCATCGGGCCTGTAAGGCATTCCGACGACAAAGACATCGATTCTGTTTTCCTTGACTAGTTCCGCAAGACGCTTCATCAAATCCGTTTTCTTCTGGTCGATCGTTTCGCGGGCGAACGCCCACCTGAGTTCGGAATCCGCAAACGCGATTCCCACCCGATGTTCACCGTAATCGATGCCGAGATAGTTCATATGGGAAAATATAGAAAGGGAAAATGGGCCGCCCACGAAGAGCTGTCCCACATTTCAACCCACAACAAAAACGCCAGACCGAAGCCTCCGCATATCCTGCCATCGCATCGGGCGTTCCGGGCTTTCCACGGACCGCAGCCGCCAAGTTCGCTCGGTCGATCTCCGCCCCGCAGCGGGAAACGAAATTCGCATGCCCCGGAAACGAGGATTGGCAATAAAGGCGTCACTTGCTCGGTGGAATGCATCCTGGGCGGAACAAGCCCGCAGCCCCCTTCTTTTTTTCGACGGGAATCGCCTCGTAGCTCGTTAGCGCGTCCGCCATCATCGAGGCGAGGTTCCCGTTCCCTTTCGAAACCCCACAACTGTTGCTTGATCTTGTTCATTTTTCTGTCTTCAGCGGAAACGGTAAACCCATCCCTACCTCCGTTCTTGTTCAGCTCCTTCGACAGGGCTCCGGGAGTGATCCCGAGCTGTCTCGCGACATCCTTCTGGAAGAGCCGGGCATCCAGGAGAGCCTTGATTTGGTATCTTAGTTCACGGTTGAGTCTCATAGCCTGTCCTTTTCGTGGTGGAAAAGCGACAAGCTAGAAACCTGACCGTCCCTGGAATTCATCTTCCGGGGATTTTTTTTCGCTTTTCCGCCTAAATTCGATTTACTTGACGATGAGAATTCGCGACGCAATTTTTTTCAAAACCAAAATTGTCATTTATTGTCTTAACGATGTTGTTAGCTTTTGTTTTATAGAATAAAGGGATTTTATGATAAGCAACAAGGATAAACTCAACGCCATCCATGAAGTACTTCAAGAAAATTACGAGATAAGCAATGAAGAAATCTCTTTAATTCTTGAAAAATACTTGATGATGAATGGGCGCTTTTCTCTGTGTGGCCCAACACACAAGAAATTAAGCCTTTGTGTAGATGATGAGTTTAGGATTCTTGACAACATCGCCTACACATTGGGGATTCCCTTTAAAAATGAAATGTTATAAGATTTGCCTCATTTAGCAAAGCTGGGTTATCAGGGTCTTTAATTCTAATCTCTTTAATTTCAAGATTTTCTGTCTGCGCAGCCACCCGGAAAAATTTTTCCCTATTTTCAAATGTTTCCCATTTATTTTTTCTAACAATGCACATCATAGAAAAATCATCCTCCTTTTTTTTAAAGACATATGAAAATACTTTCCACGGATTTTCTATGCCCCACATCCCGCGTACCCTCATATACGTTATTCCCAAAGGATCCACCTTATTTATATGCCCTAATTCCCGAGATTCAGAAAATTCAATTCCAGAAATTTCTTCCACACCTTGCTTAATAGCACTCTTTAATCGAAGATAACAAGATTCATTTGCACAGTAATCCATTCCATAGACCATCGAAAGAGCCTTTAATTTTCCTCCATTCACATAACCTACGACATAAACGATATCCTTTTCATTCCAGCATTCCGCATTCCGGCAAGCCTCGGATATCATTGGACTTGAGCGAAATAACTTGTACTTGGGGTGACTACTGTTCAACGCCAATGAAGCATTGGGAGTTTCTATTTTCTTTATCTCAATGGCATCCCCATTTTTAAGCATCGCATCAGGCGGATTCGAATTATTACCTAAATAAGAAAATTCCTTCTGTATTTCTAACAAACGAGATTCTCCCTTTTTATTAAATGTCCCGGCAAACATATCTTTAACAAATTCCTCAAGACCATCCCCTGCATTATTGGCCCGATTGATTCCCTGACTATTTGTTAAAAGCGTATTGTTCTTGTAATTCACCATATTTAAAAAGGCATCGATAATATTGCTCATCCCAAATCCTCTCTGATTCTAGCAGCCATCGCAAAGGCTAAATTTACAGGTACGGCGTTACCTATCATTTTGTATCCTACCGAAACATCCGAATAGATAAATTTGAAATCATCGGGAAAAGTCTGTATCCGTGCACATTCGCGAACGCTTAGGCGACGATACTCCTGTTCGTGTCCCGGAGCAAAAACAAATCTATTCGGTTCAACCCTCACCATCTTAGGCGCATCCGGATGAATGGGAGCCTGTCTGCCTCCTGCCTGAATGGTAAAGGAAGGCTCGTTCCAGGAACGAACCCTGTTTCTAGACATAAAAATCGGAGACCAATTTCCTACCATATATTCATGATTATTTATCGAAAGATTTGGATTCGCTTTATTTTTTTCCAAAGCCGAAGCAGCTTTGGGCAAGTCTCCAATGGCATCCCTTAAGTTCAATTTTTTATCGCACGGTTTGGGAAATTCAAATTGTCTTTTCAAATCCTTTCGATATCCCACAATGATTACACGCTCCCTGTCTTCGGGGACATTGTAATCGTTTGCATTTACCAATTTCCAACAAACATTATAGCCCGCGTCTGAAAAACATTGTAAAAATTCATTAAAAGCGGCAATATGTTTATTGCTCAAAATACCCGATACATTTTCCGCAAGAAAAAACTTTGGTAGCTTCGCCCTAAGAATCCTAATGTAATCAAAAAACAGTTTTCCTCTTTTGTCATTTATTCCGCGACCTGCTCCTGCTTCACTCCAACTTTGGCAAGGCGGTCCCCCTATCATGCCGTCGCAGTTAGGAATTTCATCCACCGATATTTCAGTGATGCTTCTGCGATCTAAAACCGTTTTTGGAAAATTAGTTTCAAACGTAGCCCAAATGGTTTTATCAAATTCATTAGCCCAAACAGTTGAAAAGCCTGCTTTTTCAAACCCCAAATCAAGCCCACCACAACCAGAAAACAGGGAAAGGACTTTGATTCTTTCTGGTTTATTTTTCGCTGCCACTCTTCGTTCCTCACGTTAAAGGTGAACGAGTCCACCCTCGACCGGAAACGAAACCGCTATTTCAAAAAGAGCGAAAGAAAACGCCCGCAAACGCACAAAAATGTACGCACACGAATCCCGGACGCAAAGCGACGCCCGAAATTATCGCCTACAGAGAGGCGCAAACGTTTGTCTTATTCTTTGGAATTGAAATTGTCGAAGTTTCAAACGAGAACGAGAGCAAACCCGGCAAGAGCCCGTTCCCGTCCCGCATTTAATTTACACATAAAAAAAATGGGCGTGAATTGAATGCGTTTACTCGTTTGAGGCCTTCGACTGCCCTACCAAAATAAACGCAAACAACCCACGCCCCTAAAGGTCGTCCTGCGCATAAGTGATGCGCATAAACGATGCCATCATGCAAATGCAATCGGCAAGCGTGAGCGTTTGGCCTGTCCTTTGGAATTGAAATTGTCGAAGTTTCAAACGAGGACAAGAGCAAAACTCTCTATGTACACAAAGAATATAGATTTTTTTAAGATGATGCGGAGCATCAAAACTTTATCAATTCCTTTCTTCGCTTCCTTTTAACTTTCAATCATGTAACTCAGCGAACCACCCACTCGCCGATGGTCCGCCTTTTCGCGTCAAAGCTCACGCCGATCCTGTACAGCTTTTTCGGGGAGCCGTCCGCGGCAAGCGTTGCGGAATAAGGAATCAGGTAGCCCTTGTTGTCTATCTGGCGAAGAGCTTCTTCCGCGGAGCCGTTACCGCTTAGCTTGAATTCGAACACATAGACGGCGTCGGCGGTCTCCACGACAATGTCCGCTCTCCCGGCGGCAGACTTTTCTTCACAACGGACGACATATGGCGTTATCAAGAGGAAAAGACAATAGACAACCGTCTTGTAATGCAATTCGTCCTGCTTTTCCGCATCGTATGGAATCCGGCTCAGATACGCCTTGGTGATTTCCAGCACCCTGTCGATATCGCCAACCCTGAATCCCTTGATGATTTCGCTAGCCGCCGTCACGTAGGCAGTCCCCTGGCTACCGTAATAGGCGAGCAGGCTTCTCGTAAACCCTTCCTTGACCTCTTCGTTCGGAAAGCCGAGAACATAGGGTGAAAAATCGCCGGCGTTAAATTTCTTGATGGTCAGGTAGCCGCTCTGGTAGAGCATCGGGAGTGGATCCGTCGCCGTTTCCGTCGGCGCGTTGAACATTTCCTCGTCCGCCGGGAATCCCTCGACAAACGACTCGGGGTCCATCCTGTATCGGCAGACAAGCTTCGTCAGAATCGTCGGAGTGCCAGTCGAAAACCAGTAGTTGGCAAGTTCACCCTTGCTCAGACAATTTATTAGGCTAAACGGATTGTAAATGTCCGGCGAATTCTTGCTGAAGTGGTAGCCGTCGTATTTTCGCTGGAGAGCCTCGCAGGCTTCTTCGTACGTCAAGCCATTCTTGTCGGCGAGCGTCTGTATTTCGGGCTGCATCTGGAGCAGAAGCTCTTCCTTGGTAATGCCGCAGAGTGCCGCATAGTCATCATCCATTGTGATGGTGTTCAAATTGTTCAGCTCGCTAAAAATGGAAAGTTGGCTGAACTTTGAAATTCCCGTGAGGAACACGAAACGGAGAATGCCGCCCAAATCCTTGAGAGGGCTGAAGAACTTTCGGATTTCCTCTTTCAAGGTCAGCTGCAATTCCGGCTTGTCCATGCTGTCAAGAAGCGGAGCGTCGTACTCATCGACCAGGACGACCGGCTGCATCCCGGTTTTCCCGTATGCGGCCTTCAGAACGTTTTCAAGCCGGACGCCCCAGGCGCGGCTGCGCTCGACGGGAAGCCCATACATTTTCTCAAATTCGGAAAGCTTGTTCTGGAGCGTATCCGCCAGATCCTGTTCCGTGATATACTTGTTTCCCGCAAAGCTTATTTTCAGGACGGGATACCTTTTCCATTCCTTTTCGAGACGCTCCATGGCGAGACCAGCAAACAGTTCCCGGCGACCCTCGAAATAACACTCCAGCGTGCTTATCAGGAGCGATTTTCCAAAACGGCGCGGACGGCTGAGGAAATAGTAATCGTTCGTGTGCGTCAAGCGATAGACAAGATCCGTCTTATCGACATAGTACTTGCCTTCGTTTCGAATTTTCGCAAAATCCTGGACACCGATGGGAAATATTTTCAAGGCCATACCGACAATATAACAAAAACTCCCCGTTTCCGAAGAAAGGCGTGGAGCTTCGTTTTGTCAAACTCTATGCGGAAAAAGGCTCTACTCGCGACAGACGCGGCCCGCCCGCTGCGGATTCGTCCATTCGCTGAAATCCATGACACCGTTAGTGTCCGTCCAGACAATGCGCAGCTGGCCGTAAAGATTCTGTAACCCCTTCTCGCCACAATTGTAGCCTTCCCCAGGTTCGTCCTTCGTTCCGGTATTCAAGCTGGCGATTATCAATTTCCCGATATTCGAATACTTCGTGGCGAGCCTATCCGCTTCGATAAGTTCCGTTTCGGCGGAATTTGCGGATTCCGTGTACCAGCGGACTTCGTATTGGACACTTTCCGTGTATTCCGACGCGAGAATGTTCTTGTTCGTGAAACCCGAACCGATGGAAATCACGAAGTCGAGCGTGTCGAGATAATCCGTTTTCACGGAATCGCCGTTTACATATTCCGAAGCGTTCTGCACGATCGCGGAAACGGTCACGGTCGGCGTCGTGGGCTTCATGTCGGCGCGATAGGGAATCTCGTCCGTGTTCGCCACGAGTTGCAGCGGAGAAGTGTAGTCCGTCGTATCGTCCGCGTCATAGGCTGCGACGCGGAAATACTTTTCGATGTTGTCGGTGCCGCTTGCGTAATAATAGAGAATGCCCGCGGAAACTTCCTCGACGTCTTTCCAGTTGGCGCTTCCGTCCGAAGAGACCTGCACGAGGAATCCCTTCTCTTCGCGGAGAGAATTGCGCGAGTAGTTCCAGGAAAGCTGCCAGACGCTCGGGGCGACGCGAGAGGCCGAAAGCCCGGACGGCGCGGCAAGCGTTTCCGCCGAGACCATGTAGGTGGCGGATGTCACCGTATCCTCGTTTGCGTTGCATGCGCGAACCCGGAAGTAGCGGTCTTCGGAAGAGACGCCGATTTCGTAACGCAGGGTGGAGGCATCGACTTTTCCCAAAGAAGTCCAGGTGTTCGTCGAAAGGTCCAGCTGGTCGATGACAAAGGCATTCGCCGTGAAAACGGAGGACGTGCCGAACGACCAGTAAAGGACGCGCGTTTTCTTTTTCGAAAGGACTTCCGTTCCTTCGATGACGGGAGCGGAAACTGTCGTCTGCTTCAGATTGACGAGAATCTTGTCGGAATAGGCGGAACGTTCCCCGGCGGCGTTTTCCGCAGCCACCCGGTAGTAGAAATAGGCATAGCGAGGATTTTCAATCCGATAGAGCTGCACGGTCGAAGGCACTTTGCCGTCATCAACCCAGTCGGACGCATATTCGAGATCGAGAATCTGGACGACAAACTTCACCGCCGAATTAGTCGGGTTGTCTTCGTAATTCCACGACAGGATCCAGCTGCCGTCGATCTGCGTCGCGGCAAGTCCTGTCGGCGAAGCGATGGCGGAAACCCCGGAGCTCGAACTGCCTTCCACGGCTTCCTCCTCGGAGACCTGGATCATCACTTCGTTCGAATACTCGGAAAGATCGCCTGCGGAATTTCGCGCCGCGACCCGATAGAAGAGATACTTGCTAGAAAGCTTTTCCACGCGATAGCGATAGACATCCGGAGAAACCGACGCGAGGAATTTCCAGGCGGGAGTCCCTTCCGCTTCCATGTCGAGCACATAGACGACGAAACTATCGACAGGATTTTTCCTGTTGTTCTCGTAGCCCCAGGAAAGAAGCCGACTGCCGTCGATTTCCGTCACCGCGAGATTTGTCGGTGCGGAGAGGATCGAAGCCGTCGAGCTCGAACTGCCGTCCACGACTTCGGAGCTTGTCACCTGGACAAGGACTTCTTCCGAATACTGGGAACGGGCGCCGCCAGCGCCCAATGCCGCGACGCGGTAATAGAGGTAAGTGGAAGTCTGCTTGCCGACGCGATAGCGATAGACATCGTGAATCGTCTGCGCGAGTTCCTTCCAGGCCGGAGCCTCCTCGCTTTCGAGGTCGAGAACCTGGACGACAAAAGCCTTGACCGAACTTTTCGACTCTTCCGCATAGTCCCAGGAAAGAATCCAGCTGCCATCGATTTCCGTTGCCGAAAGTCCGGTCGGGGCGGCTAGGCTCGTATCGACCAGCGAGGAATCCGCATCGGGAACGATCGCTTTCGAACTGGAAGACAGAATGGACGAGCTGCTAGACAAAGCGGCCAAGGAACTGGAGCTCGCCTCGTAATCATCGTCCGAAGAGCCTGTCGTCGAACTGCAAGAGACGCACAGCCCGAGAACGCCGACAATCGCAAGACCTTGCCAAGTTGAAAATTTCATCGAATCCACCTTTGAATAATCTTTTTTACGATAAAATAGCTTATTTTCAACAATTGCGGTTGAAATTTGACATTAGACTTCCCGTTTTCGAGATTTTAACGTTCATCTCGATCTTTCGACCGCGACAAGGCTTACCACTTCCCGATGAACCGCTTGATGTCGTCAAAGCGTTCCTTCGCTTCCGCAAAGCCTTCCCGGTAAAGGGCTTCGAGCTTTGCCGCGTTCCGTTCGAGGCGCGCCACTTCGACCGGTTTTTGCGGACGGATGACAAGGATCTCTCCGCGGGACTCGGCGGCTTCTAGCGCGCGGAGAGTCTCGTTGTAGGCGCGGAAGCGGTTTTCGCATGCCTCGACGAACTTCGGATACTTGCGATACTTTAGGCGGATTAGCGGCATGAGGCGGTTCGGACCCTTGCTGTATCCCTTGGCGCGGGTCAAGACCACGATGCACTTTCCGTAGCCCATCCGGCGGAACGCTTCGAAGGGAATCGAGTCGGCGATTCCCCCGTCGAGGTGCGGAATCCCGTCGATATTCACCAGGTTCGACACAAGCGGCAAGGAACCCGACGCGCGGAGCTTGTCCATGTCGTCGCGCAAGTCCTTCAGTTCCAGGTAGGAAGCCTCTCCCGTGAGAACGTTCGTCGCCGTCGCGTAGCATCGCGTCGAAGAGTTTCGGAACGTTTCGTAATCGAAGGGATCCAGTTCATCCGGAATCCGCTCGTAGCAGAACTTCCTGTTGAAGAGATCGCCCGTAAGGAGAAGCGACCGGAGGCTCGCGTAGCGCCTGTCGTTCGCATACGTCGCAATCACGCGAAATCCGCGCTTTTCCTGCCTGGAGACGAAATTTACCGCCTGCACGGCACCCGCGCTCACCCCGATGACGCCATCGACAAAGAAGTTCTCCTCCAGGAGAAAGTCAAGAACGCCCGCCGTATAGACGCCGCGCATTCCGCCACCTTCGAGAACAAGCCCGAGCCTTTCATCTTGCATAGACACTCCCGCGTTAGGTTTCGCGAAGAAACACTTTCGTTCGAAGGAAACCCTCTCTGTGGATTTCATCCGCTTTTCGGGTGTTTCTAGTCGGAATTTACTAAATTTGGGCCATATGAGCGACATTCCAGAAAACTTCGTTTCCGAAAAAGTCAAGTCGATAGCCCGTGCGCCGAAATACCGAGGCGCGATTTTCCAGGTCGAGGCGGACGACCGCGGACTGGCCCTGATCGACGGAAAGGAAGAAAGCCTCAAGATTTACATCACGGTCGATCCGGAAAAGGACCAGATTGTCGAGACGCGCTTTTTCACATACGGTGGGCCTATCTTCACGGCGCTAGCGGACACGCTCTGCGAAAAGCTCCAGGGAAAGACCGTTTCCGATCTGGAAAGGACAAATGTACACGCGCTAGAAAAGGAATTGCGCGACACGCCGGAAACCCCGGCGTTCCCGCTTGCGGCGACAGAACCCCGCAGCCTTGCGCGGCTCGTTCGAAAGCTTGTCGAATCCTACCCCGAAAAGAAGAAGGTCGCCATCGCCGCCCGCGCGACGATGGAAAAGATCAAGTATCGGACACAGACCGCGGAAGGGCGAAGCGAAGCCGACAGGGAATGGGAAGGCCTCTCGGACGAGGAACGCCTGAACCGCATCGCGGAATGCCTGCACGCCAATGTCCGGTCCGCGCTCCAGAACGACGGGGGCGACCTGAAAATTCTCGGAATGCTCGACGCGAACCATGTGAAAATCCGTTTCCAGGGAGCCTGCGCGGGCTGCTCGGCGTCGAGCGGAGGCACGCTCTTCTACATCGAAGATACGCTCCGCGACAATGTCTATTACAACCTGAACGTAGTCCCCGAAGACAATTTCCCCGGAGAAGCCATGCCATGAGCGGAGAAGCCGAAGCCTACAGGGAACCCTACAAGTATGGATTTGTCACGCCCATCGAAAACGATTCGTTCGAAAAGGGCCTGAACGAGGATATCATCCGGTGCGCATCGAAAATCCGGCGCGAACCGGAGTTCATGCTGAAATTTCGGCTGGACGCCTACGCGAAGCTCCTGAAGATGGAAGCCCCGCACTGGGCGGAACTCGATTTCGAACCGGTCGATTTGCAGGATATCGTCTATTACTCCGCCCCGAAGACAAAAAAGGCGCACGATTCCATCGAGGATGTCGATCCGGAACTTCTCGAAACTTTCGACAAGCTGGGCATCCCGCTGAACGAGCAGAAGCGCCTCGCGAATGTCGCGGTCGATGCCGTCTTCGACAGCGTGAGCATCTACACGAGCCACAAGAAAAAGCTCATGGAAATGGGAATTCTCTTCTGTTCCATCTCGGACGCCATCAAGGAATATCCCGAAATTATCGAAGAGTACATGGGCAGCGTCGTCCCGCCGGGCGACAACTACTTCGCGGCCCTCAACAGCGCGGTCTTCGGCGACGGCAGCTTCGTCTATATTCCGCCAGGAGTCCACTGCCCCATCGATCTTTCGACTTACTTCCGCATCAACAACAGGGAAGCGGGACAGTTCGAGCGCACGCTGATCATCGCGGACGATGACGCCCAGGTCAGCTATCTCGAAGGTTGCACGGCGCCCGAATTTTCGAGCCACCAGCTCCACTCGGCGATAGTCGAGCTAGTCGCGAAGGAAAACGCGAGCATCAAGTACAGCACGGTCCAGAACTGGTATGCGGGCGACCGCAAGACGGGAAAGGGCGGAGTCTATAACTTCGTCACGAAGCGCGGAAAGTGCGCCGGGAAAAATTCCCATATCAGCTGGACCCAGGTCGAGACAGGCAGCGCGATCACGTGGAAATACCCGAGCTGCATTCTCCAGGGAGACGGTTCCGTCTGCGAGTTCTACTCGGTCGCGCTCACCAACGGAAAGATGCAGGCCGACACCGGGACGAAGATGATCCACATCGGGAAGAACACGAAAAGCACCATCATCAGCAAGGGAATCAGCGCGGACGAAAGCTCCAACTCCTACCGCGGACTGGTCGAAATCCACAAGGGCGCCTCGGGTTCGAGAAACTACACGGAATGCGACAACATGCTGGTCGGCGCGAAAAGCTCTGCGCACACATTCCCCTACATCAGCGTCGCGAACCCGACATCCTCCACGGAACACGAGGCATCGACAAGCCGGATAAGCGAGAACCAGCTGTTCTACTTCGAAAGCCGGGGAATCAGAAGGGAAGACGCCATCCAGGCTCTAGTCGGCGGATTCTGCAAGGACGTTTTCAAGGAACTCCCGGGCGAATTCGCCGCCGAGGCGAAGCAGCTCCTTACGCTCAAGCTCGAGCACAGCGTCGGATAGCGGTCAGCGCTTGTCGTTCAGAAGCCTGCGCACGGCGACTATCCCCTTCCGCCACCGTTCGATGGGCTCCGCCGGAAATCCTCCATAAAAAGCTCCCGCGGGAACGCTCTTCGTCACGCCGGCCTTTGCCGCGATGACCGCTCCGCGACCAATCGAGAGATGCCCCGCGACCTGTGCGCCGCCGGCAAGTTCCACGTCGTCCTCGACTACGGTCGTTCCGCCGAGCCCCGATTGCGAAGCCATATAGACGCGGTTCCCCACCGAAGAATTGTGCCCTATCTGCACAAACGAATCGAAATGGCAATCGTCCCCGATTTTCGTCGGAGCGAGAAAGCCCGCGGCGACAACGCAGTTCGCGCCGAACTCGGAACGGTTCCCGATGCGGACCCCGCTTACGTGCGGCACCGGATGGCGCTTTCCGTCTTCACCGGTAAAGAAGCCGAACCCGCGGCTCCCGATTACCGCTCCCGCGAGAAAGAGACAGTCGCGCCCGACAGAAACGTTCGGATAGAGCGTCACGTTCGCTTCGAGGACTGTCCCCGCTCCGACGGACGCTCCGCGCATCACCACGCATCCCGGCCCGACGAACGCATCGTCGCCGACCGATCCTTCGACAACGGCAGACGGGTGAACCCTTGCTGAAGCGGAAACGGATCGTTCGGAATATTCGACAAAGGGAAGGTGCAGACATTCGATGATCTTGACCATCGAAGCGTAGGGATTTTCGACCCGCAAGAGCGCGCGGACATCGGGCACGCCCGAAAAGCCGGACGACACGAGAAGAAGCCCGGGACTAGACGACCGCAAGTCGCCATCCACGGAATTTCCCGTAAAGAAGGAGACATCTTCCCGCGAAGCGGAGGTAAGCGGAGCGAATCCGGAAAGTTCGAAATCGGAACGGGAATCTATCCATTCGATGCTTCCGGAAAGCAGTTCCGCGATTTTCGTGGCAGCAGTACGCTTCATGTCAAAATCCCGGTTCTAGGGTGAGCATACGGACCCGAGACCCATACTGGATGTGGATTTCGGAACCGACCCGAGCTGTCAAGTCGTCGCCGTCGAGCTGGTGAAATTCCTTTTCGGAAGTTCGCAGTACGACTTCCCTCGCGTGGACCGTTTTCAGGAAAGAACGCTTGTAGATCTTTCCGACAAGGGGAACCGTTCCAAGAGCGATCGCGCCGAGAAAGAAGGGAAGGTTCGGAACCGAGACGACTTCGAGAAGCCCGTCCGCCATGTTCCCGCCGTCAAAAGGGTTCGATCCCGACGCGAAACTCGGGATGTTCCCGACGATGACCGTCCGAAAGCCGGAAACGTCCTCTTCCTTCCACTCGCCGTTTTCAAGGCGAAGCCGGAGGGTCGCCTTTCCCAGGCAATGCCTGCGATCCGCAAAGAACCGGTTCACGTAATGCAGCTTGTTCGCCACGACGGAAGTGCTCGAAATCTTTCCGAGAGAACGGTCGGAATTGAAATCGTGGGCGATGCGCGCATCGATGCCGCTCGAAAAGTAGTTCGCGAGAACGAACTTGCCGTTCACCTTCCAGATGTCGAACGGTCTGCTTTTCGCAAGGACAAGCCTGCGCACCAGAAAAAGCAGTCCCTTGTTTACGAATGTTTCGTATAGGTTCAGCACCCGGGCAAGATCGTTTCCCGTCCCGAGCGGAATCAGCCCGAGCCGCACCCTGTCGGCAAGTCCCGATTCGAGCAAGACGGAGAGGATGGTCGAAATGGTACCGTCGCCGCCGACGGCGATAAGCGTTTCCGTTCGCTCGGCGACTTCCCGAATCTGTTCCCGCAGTCGCGTTCCGTCCGTCAGGCAAGACGACCAATCCGAAGGAGAAAATTCCATCGAACGCATGATTTCCGGCACGAACTTCTCGATGGACTTTCCCTGGCCACCGCCGCTAATCGGATTGATCAGAAAGCTGAACTTGAACATATCCCCCACAATCTACATAGATTCTTCGCCAAAAGCATAGGACGCGAGATCCAAAAAATAGAGCGGCACGGCGAGACTTGAAGCGAGAATGTAAAGATCGTCGCCAAGGACATCGATATCCACGGCATTTCGGATTCCCGCTTCGAAAAGGCTTAGCCGGTGAAGAAGACCGCCCGAAAGGTCGAATACGCCCAGGTAGCCGCATTTCGCGTCCAGGAGAACGACAAAGGCGGATCCCAGCCGCAAGCGGGTTGCCGAACAAAAGAAAAGCGAACTTGCCGTGTCGCTCGAAAGAGCCGTTCTCGCCCGCAAGGAACCGTCCGCATCGTAAACGGAAAAGCGCTCGGGCGCATCCGAGAGCGCGCCCGACGTTTCCACGGTCGCAACGGTTTCCGCCCGAGCGTCGAGAGCCATCACCCGGGACGCCGCAAAGGAAGTTCCCGTTTTCGAGCATCCTTCCGGACCGATTTTCAGTTTCGAGATTCCCGCGGTGGAAGCCGCGCCATAGACGTAGGATGCGGTGATCGCCATCGAGGATAGCGAAACGTCGCAAGTCCATTCCCCGTCGCCATCGCGAAGGATCGATATGCCGTCGTAATAATAGAGAAACGATCCGACCTTTTCGATTTTTTCCGCCGAATGGACGGAAAGTCGCGCATCGGGGTTTTCCGGGGTGCGGGCCGGTTCAAAGGCGCAAACGCGCGCGCTGTTGCGGGCGAAGGAATAGACCGAGCCGTAAATGTCCAGGACATAGATAGCTTCGCCGTCCGCGGAAAGCGAGACTTCCTTCGCCGACGAAAAGGGAACGTCCGAGAAGCGACACGAGATCTTTGGGCCGCTACCGCTTGTCCATTCTCCGCCACAGGAGAGAAAAACGGTCAAAACGCAAAAAAATCCCAGGACGCGAAGCAGCGGGAACCTTTTTTCGAAAACAGGATTTGCGAAAACAGCCACAGGACAATAATAACAAATTATATATTTTAGCCCCTAGGAAAAACGGTTTCTCCGAATGACTTTCGAAAAGCGTATAGACATATTCACCCACAACTGGCCTGTTCCGCTCAGGATGCTGATCGTTTCGACAAAGGCGTTCCTTTTTCACCATGGAACTATCCGGGCGGCTGCCATGACCTATACGTCCTTTCTCGCCGTAATCCCGTTTTTCATCCTTCTTACGGCCATTTCCCTTTCTCTCGGCCTGGGATCCTTCTTCAACACGTATCTTCCCGTTCTCGACCAGTTCTTCTCGCTCGGACTTCCGCTCGACGACATCATGCCGCTTCTCGAAAACACGGAACATATCCATCTGCGGACCCTCGGTGTCGTCGGTTCCGTTTCGCTGTTCATCACGTATATCTTCGCCATCGGGAATCTCGAGACGAACATGAACGTCGTCTGGGAAAACCAGATGTCGAGACCCTTTGTCAAGCAGTTCGCCGCCTACACGCCGCTGCTCCTTCTCGCCGCGCTCGGGTTCGCCTTCTTCGCCATGTTCGTGAACCATCTGAAATCCGGTCTTCTGCACATCGCGAGCAATACGGAGCTTTTGACCGCGGAAACTGTCCCGCAGGTCATGACCACGTTCTGGACCATCACCATCAACGTCGTCTTCATCGCGCTCATCTTCTTCACCATTTTTCTCCTCCCCTACCGGAAGCACCACCAATCCTACAGAAAGCTCTTCTGGCCGTCGCTTCTCGTGAGCGTCGCCATCTGGGTTTGCACCTGCGGCTACCTCTTCATCCTGATAGTCCTGCAGAAGAGTCTCGTCACCCGGATGTCGCTCTTTTACGGTTCGCTCGCCTTTATCCCGCTCGTGCTCCTTTTCGCGTTCGGATTCTGGGCCATCATGCTCTACGGGAACTGCCTCGTGTGGACAATCAGTTCGTGGCCGAAGTCAGGCATCAAGAAGTGGAACTGGGTCCAGCCGGAAGGCTACCTATGATTTCCATCCGCGGAGCGCGCCTCCGAAACCTGCAAGGCATCGACGCGGAATTTCCCGTCGGGAAGATAACCGTCGTTTGCGGACCTTCGGGCTGCGGAAAATCGACGCTCGTCATGGACATCCTGCACGGGGAAAGCCGCAGGCGATACCTCGAAACGCTGAGCCCGTTCGCCATCAAGGTCCTGGGCGGCAATATGAACGTTCCACTCGACAGCGCGGACGGCCTCCGCCCGAGCATCGCCATTTCCGCTTCTCGCGGAGACGCCTCCCCCAAGGCAAGCCCGCTCTCCCTTTCCGAATGCGGACTTCCTCTCCGCATCCTGTGGGCCGCGCTTTCGAGCCCGGCGTGTCCCGTCTGCGGAAAGCCAATGCAGAGACTCACCCGTGAAGAAATCATCCGGCAAGTCTTGAAATATCCGGCAGGAAGCCGTCTCCAGTTTCTCGCGAAAATCGAGAAAGGGAACCTCGCACTCGACGAACTTTCCGGGGCGCTCCTCTCCCAGGGATATTCGCGCGTGATTTCCGACGGGAAAAGCCTTTCGCTCGGAGACCTCACCCCCGAAGAACGAAAGCAAAAGCCCAAGGAACTCTACGTCGTACTAGACCGGATTGTCCTGCGCGAAGGAATCCGCACGCGTATCGCAGAAGCCATTGACGCGACACTCCGCTTCTCCGGAACGAAGGTAGTCATCGACGACGGAAACGCCCGAAAGACGTTCAGCACGGTTCCGCTCTGCAGCGAACACGACATTTCCGCAAAGGCCCTTGAAGCTTCGGACTTTTCGCCGCATTCGATTCGGACGCGCTGCCCGCGATGCGGAGGCGACGGAGAAATCGCAAACGAAACGGAAGACCGGGACGCGGAAAAGTGCCCGGAATGCCACGGTCTTCGACTGCTTCCGAACGTTCTCGCCTCTAGCATCGGAAACGTCTCCTGGAAAGACATCCTGGAATACTCGTTCGCAAGGCTCGAAGCGACCCTTCCCGAGATATTTCTCCCGATTCTTCCGGAGCATCTAAAGAGTACGTTCGACACGCTTCTCTCTCGCGTCCATGCGGTAAACCGGCTCGGACTAGGGTATCTCGGCGCCGGGCGCATCGCAAGCACGCTTTCCGGGGGCGAACTCGGGAGACTTCGTCTTTCGCCCCTCGCCACGGGACACCTCGACGGCATGTGCATTTGCCTCGACGAACCCGCCAGCGGACTTTACCGGACCGATGTCGAAAAGCTATGGCAGATCTTCGAGGAAATCCGGGAACGCGGAAACACGCTGGTTCTCATCGAGCACAATCCCTACCTGATAGAAAGGGCGGACAAGGTTATCGAAATGGGACCCGGCGCAGGCGAGCTCGGAGGTAGAATTCTCTTCGAGGGGACCCCGGACGAACTGCGGCAAAGCCCGGATTCCCCGACAGGCAAATGGCTCCGCGAAACGGCTCTTTCGACACTCGCCAGCCGCGAAACTTCGAAAAGGTTTCAGAAAGTCATTTGCGTAAGAAACTTCGCGAAGTACGACATGCGGCCCGTTTCCGCCGAGTTTCCCGTCGGACATTTTTCGGTCATCTCGGGCGAAAGCGGCAGCGGGAAAAGTACGCTTCTTTTCCAGCACATCCTGCCGCGCTTTGAAAAGGGAGAATTCAAGACGCTCGGAATCCAGAACGTTTCCGTTCTAAGCTCCAAGGGATTTTTCCGAAGTCGTCGCAGTTCCATCGCAAGCGCGATAGGCATTTCCGGCGTCCTGCGCGATCTATTTTCAAAACTCCCCGAAAGCAGGGTCAAGGGATTTTCCCCGTCACGGTTCAGCACCTCCGTTCCCGGAGGGCGCTGCGAGACATGCAAGGGAGAAGGCGTCATCCGCGATCCTTCGGGCTACGAGGAATCGGAATGTCCCGTATGCGGCGGAAAGCGGTTTCGCGACGAGATCCTCGAAATCCGCTACAAGACGCTTTCCTTTGCGGACATCCTGGACTTGACCGTGGAGCGGGCGACAAGCCTTTTCGCTTTTTCACACAAATTCACGGACCGTCTGACGCCTCTTCTTCGCACGGGCCTAGGCTACCTGCGCCTGGGGCAACCGACCACGCACCTTTCCGGCGGCGAAGCGGCTCGTCTCAAGCTTTCCCAGGCACTCTCCCGAGCAAGATTTCCAAGCACGCTCTTCCTTTTCGACGAACCGGCCCGCGGACTCCACAAGGCGGATATCGACAGGATGCTCGAACTCGTTCGGGATCTTTGCAAGAACGGCCACACGGTGATAGCCATCGAGCACCAGGAAGAGTTCGTCCGCCAAGCCGATTCCGTATGCATTCTGAAAAGAAGACAGGCTATGGAAAAAGCGCTTCGATCTTCCAAATCCTAGTTCATCGCCCTGAGAACCGCCTGTTCGAGAGCGCGCTCGTTCGGCGCTCCGGGCCAGACTTTCAGGATGTAGCCGTTCTCGTCGAGGAGCATCAGCGTGGGGACCGCGGAAATTCCGTAACGGCGCCACATTTCCTGCGTCGCGTCGCGGTAGAGCGGATAGGGCGAAGGATGTTCCCTGTAGAAACTTTCGAGAACGCTCGACGCCTCGCTCGAAACGCCGACGATTTCGAGTCCGCGGTCGCCAAGCCTTTCGTAAAGCCTTTCTAGAATCGGAAGCGTCATGCGACACGGTCCGCACCATGTCGCCCAGAAGTCGAGAAGCGTCACCCTGGGCTTCTTTTTTCGCTTTTCGCCGTTCCTGTAAAAGTTTCTTTCGAACGCGACAGCCTTGCTACCTATCGACGAACCGGTCAGGCTAGAAATGTCGTCGGGTCGTTCCGTCATCGAAACCTTTTCGGAAAACTTCTTTCCGTCACGCACCAGATCGAGCGAAACCCCTGTTCCCGTTTTCGCGCCCAAAAGTTCCGACTTGACCACTTCCATTCCCGTAATCTTCTTTCCGTTGATTCCGACGATCAGGTCTCCCGGCTGGACATTTTTTCCGACCGCTCCCGAACCCGGATGGATTCCCTGGATTTTCAGGGCTATCTGGTCTCGATACGGTTCGGACTTGAAGGAAATGCCAAGCCACGTCGCCGAAAAGGACTGCGCGGCAAGAAAAAGAAGACAGATTAAAATTCGGTACCAGGCATTCGACATTCTAGACCTCTAGAAAAATACAAGGGAAAAATGGCCGGAAAACACGGAGTTTGCCTTGTGCGTCACGAGCGTCTCCGTTCTTTCGAGCGATTCCCCTATCAGATAGGAAATCCGGATCTTCGCCTGGAGCGCAAAGCGGGCGCGCGGCCACGGCTTCATGTTGCGACCATAATCTACGAAAATGCGCGGCGCGACGCGATATTTTCCGTCTCTTTCGAAAAGTACCGCTCCCGACCCCACCCCCAGAAAATCGTCCACCCCGATGTAGCGGTCAAGCTCCAGGCTCGCTTCGTGGACAGGCTCCGAGATTCCGAGCGAGACGTTTGCGCCCAGACCGAAATCGCTTTCGAAGCGATACGCGAGAAGGCCTTCGAGCGCAATGTCCAAAGCACCCAGATAGAAGGAAAACGAAGAACCTCCGCCAAGCGAAAGCCCGCGCGAAATGTCGAGCGATTTCACTTCCTCTTCCGCGGCGTCCCTTTCGAGAAAGAATCCGGCATACGCCGAAACGCTCAGGGCGACAACAAGAAAAATGCCGAAGAATCCTCGCATGGAAAATTAATTTGTATGCAAGTCCGTCACGCTGGAAAGTTTCGCTTCGGCGAGAGCCGCGGAAAGCTCTCTCCGCATGGCGTGGGCGGGCATCCAGCGAAACGCGCAGACGGTGTAGCACTCCACGGCGTCGGCACCGGCGCGAATAAGGTCGAATATCTTTTTCCCGTGGTCGATTCCACCGCACGCGATCACGCTCAGCTGCGGAAAGCGGGACTTGGCAAGAAGAGTCATCCGGTAGGTGTTCGGGTAGAGCGGACGTCCGCTGAATCCTCCCTTGTCGCCGTCCACGCGGAGAACCTTCAAGTCCTCGTAGCGGGCCTCCGTCGAAAGCCGAGCGAGCTTTGCTGTCGGATACGTGTTGCCGAGCACCACGCCGTTTACGCCAAGATCCGAAAGCACCCCGAGCGTCACCACGAGAGCCTCTTCCGACATGTCCGGGCTGAGCTTCGCATAGACGGCCTTCCTTACGGGCTGGGCGTTTCGAAAGGCCATCGCTTCGCGGAATAGTGATTCGACGAAACGCGTGTCGAGGTCCAGGCGATTTTCTCCCGTATTCGGGCAGCTCGCGTTGATTTCGATGTAATCCGCGGCGCCATAGGCATGCGCAAGGCATTCGACGACATCGGAAAGCTTTTCTTCTTCCGAAAGAAGCCCTGGAGTCTCCGCGATGGAAATCCCGACGGAAAGACCTTTCCCGTGCGCCTTGGCGATTTGCCTTTGGACCCTTGCGGCGACAGCTTCGACACCGTCGTTATTCAGTCCCATGCTATTGTAGATAGCGCGGTCGCGTTCCAAGAAACCAATGCGAGGACGGTGCGTATTCCCTTCACGAAAATGCCGCGTGACCGTTCCGACCGAAAGACCGCCGAAACCCAGGTTCGCATAGTCCGCAACGCGATACGCCGTCTTGTTCGCTCCTGCGGCGAGAATTATCGGCGATCCGAGCGCAATCGGCAAGCTTCCATCCCGAAAGCGAATGACCGTTTCGAGATCCGGGCTGCGAACGGGCCTTCCGCCGAGAAACGGAATGCAGGGCGCAAGACGCGCAACGTGCTTCAGGGAATCGTGCCGAAATTCCGGAGAATTTCGAAAGACGCTCCGAATAAACGCGAGGAGCCGGTCGCCTTTTGACAAATTATAGTCGTAATCTTTGATAGAGCCTGCCATATTTGATTAAATTAATAAAAACAATTCATCGGTATGAGGCCTCAATCCATGAACGAAACCTTACCGGCGCGCATCCACGAGATGTTTCCGCGCTACGTCGAACTCCTGAAAGCCCTGATTCGCATTCCATCCATCAGCTTCGATAGTTTCGACCAGAACGAAGTGCACCGTTCCGCACTCTCCGTCAAGGCTCTTTTCGAAAGCCACGGGTTTGTGAACGCGCAGCTGCTCACCCCGAAAAGCGGACGATCTTCCGTCTTTGCCGAACTGAAGACTCGACCGGAAAATCCGACCATCCTTCTCTACGCGCATCACGACGTACAGCCGACGATGCGGGAAGCCCTCTGGAAAAGCGCGCCCTTTGAACCCGAAATTCGCAACGGACGCCTTTACGGACGCGGATCCGCGGACGACAAGTCGGGAATCATTCTGCACGTCGCGGCGGTTTCGGAAGCGCTTGCCGTATGCGGCGACAAGATGCCGAACGTCAAGTTCATCATCGAAGGCGAAGAGGAATGCGGCAGTTCGGGATTCGGCGAGCTTCTCGAAAGAAATCGGGAACTTCTCCGGGCAGATGCTGTCATCATTGCGGACCTTTCGAACTTTTCTTCCGGGACCCCGTCGATCACGACATCGCTCCGCGGAATGTCCGCCGTCTCCGTTATCGTCAAGTCCGTCAAGGCACCGCTCCATTCGGGGTCCTGGTCCGGTCCCATTCCAGACCCAGTCCAGGCCCTCTGCAAGATGATAGCGTCCCTCACGGATGCGGAAGGGAACATCCTGGTGGAACACTTTAACGACGGAATCGCGGAACCGACCGAAGAAGAACGCGAAAGCTATCGGGCGCTCCGCTACACGGAAGAAACTTTTCGAAAGGAATCGGGAATGCTTCCCGAGACAAGAATCCTAGGCGACAAGAATTCGATTCTCGAAACGCTCTGGAGAAGGCCTTCCCTCGTCGTCACGGCATTCGAAGCGGGTTCTCGAACCCAGGCGGGAAACGTTCTCCAGGATTCCGCATACGCGCGCATCGGCATACGGCTCGCTCCGGGAATGCAGACGGAACGCGCGACAAGGCTCCTCGAAGAACATCTGAAAAGGAGATGCCCCGACGGTCTCGCGATAAGCCTTATCCCCGAAGACGGCGCCAATCCCTTTACGACCGACATTTCACACCCCTATTACGCCCTCATGAAGGACGCGATGACAAAAGCCTACGGAACCGAAGCCAAGTATATCGGCTGCGGAGCGTCCATTCCGGGAGCCCAGCTTTTCCGGGACACGCTAGGCGACATCCCCATTCTCATGACGGGCCTCGAAGATCCGGAATGCAATGCGCACGGAGAGAACGAAAGCCTCGGGCTTGCGGATTTTGAACGCGGCATCGTCGCCGAGGCCCTGTTTTTCGAAGGAATACGCCCATGAAAGTCATAATTCTCACCGGCGCGGGAATCAGCGCGGAATCCGGTCTAGATACGTTTCGCGGAAACGGCGGTCTCTGGGAAAACGAACCGATCGAAGCGGTCGCTACGCCCGAAGGGTTTCGGCGCGATCCCCTTCGCGTCAAGAAGTTCTACAGCGCGCTCAGAACGTCGCTTCCCAAGTACAAGCCTAACGCAGCCCACGAAGCTCTCGCGAAACTGGAAAAAGTTCTAGGCGACGACTTTCTCCTGGTGACTCAAAATGTCGATGATTTGCACGAACGCGCCGGGTCGAAGCGCATCCTGCACATGCACGGCGAACTCGGAAAGCTCCGCTGCCAGGCAAACGAAAGGCACGTTTTTCCTTTCGACGGCGAAGAGACGCTCGAAACGAGATGTCCGGTGTGCGGTGCACCGACCCGTCCGCACATCGTCTGGTTCGGCGAAATTCCTCTCTACATGGAAAGAATCGAGCGAGCGCTCCGCCATGTAGAAGAATTCGTCTATATCGGAACGAGCAGCGTCGTCTATCCGGCGGCAGGATTCAAGCAGGTCGCGAAACGGTTCGGCGCGCATGTCACCTGCCTGAATCTGGAAATCGATCCGAGCGATCCGAATACGGACGTTTGCATCGAAGGAGTCGCCACGGAAATCGTCCCCAAATGGTGCGAAAGTTTTCTAAAGGATCACGACGGTTAACAATGGAAAAGATCAAGAAGACAAACGCAGCGAGAATTCTAGACCAGAAGCATATCGCCTACGAGCTGATTCCCTACCCGGTCACGGAGACGGAACTGGGCGCGGAACACGTCGCGGAGACTCTCGGCGAACCGATCGAACGAGTTTTCAAGACGATTCTTGTCCGTGGCGACAGGACAGGACCGCTCGTCGGCGTCGTTCCGGGAAACTTCGAAGTCGCGCTCAAGGAATTCGCCAGGGTTTCGGGCAACAAGCGAATCGACACGGTACCGCTCAAGGAACTCACGCCGCTAACCGGCTATATCCGCGGAGGATGCTCCCCGATAGGCCTCAAGAAGCCTTTCCCGATTTTCATCCATGAAACCGCGACCGAATTCGACACGATCTTTGTCAGCGCCGGACAACGCGGGCTCCAGCTGAAGATAACTCCAAAGGATCTGATCGAAGCGGTCCACGCCACGATCGCAAGGATTGCCGAGCCGAAGTCAGAGCCTAGTTGAGCGTGGAGGGAGCACGGCGACCTACCTGTCTGCCGACAGGCCCGCCTGCTGCGGTCAGGCAGGTAGGATCCATTTCAAAAGAAACGCTCGGAATGGATTCTATCACTCCC
>CAVKYI010000019.1:0-33920 GCA_963660435.1 Sodaliphilus sp. | reverse complement strand
AGGCGTCGGAAGGGACGGTCTCCGTCGAGAAGGGTAAGACGTGCCGGGACGGCGAATGGGTCTCCGCCACCGCCGGCGAGAAGGCGACGGGCAGGGTGTGCGCGAAGGACGCCTACCTCGAAGTGTCGAACGGCTACGCCTGCGTCGAAACGGACGGCGAATACGCCTGGCGCGCGGCTACGGACGGAGAGAAGGCGACGTCCCGAGTCTGCACGGAGGAGATCTTCCTCTCCTACACGGCGGGCTACGTCTGCGACACGTCCTCCGGGGCTTACGGCTGGCGAAGCGAGACCACCGCCGAAAAGGCGACGGGATTCGTTTGCGTCGAAAAGATGGCGAGCACCACCGTCACGAATGGCTATGTCTGCGACATCTCCTCCGGGACATACGCCTTCCGCGAGGCGATGTCGACCGAGAAAACGACTGGCTATGTCTGCACGGAGGCAACGCAAACGAACGCGGTGACGAACGGATACTATTGCCTTTACGATTCCTATAACGGAGCGAGGTTTATCGAGGCTTCGGCGGTCGAAAAAACGACCGGATTCCGCTGTACGGAGGATAGTCTGAATGTCGTTTCTAACGGATATGTCTGCTACAGATACGTATATGTCGACGATTCGGACGATGGGCGAGATCCCATTTATCGGCTGGGATTCCGAGCGGCTAACGCCGGTGAAGCCGCCACGGGAAAGATTTGCGGACAGACCGCGGAATGGAATTCGGTCTGGGTCACCGATACGAGCTATTTAGCGGGGACGGCCTATATCTGTGTGACCGACAGCAACTGGCGCATTGCGACAAAGACGGAACACAATGTCGGATATGGCTGCGTGGAAAGCAAAATTGGAAAAGAGTACACGTGTTTCGTACGTGGTGGTAAAGTGGAATCCTCTGGTTCCACAGTCACCAAGGCTTTTTGCAACTCTTACATATGTACAGATTCAGGGTTTAGCTGGGATACCGGTATTGGATGCGATTCGACAAAGGTGCCGGCTTGCAATAAGTATCAGATCTATTAAAAGCCTCATCCCATTTTTTCCCTTTCGTTTCGTCGCATCACGAGGCTCTTGACAAGTCCTAGCAGCGCGCTCATTTCGAAGCGCGTCGGGGCAAGCCTTTGCAAGAATTCCCGGACGGCGGATTCCGTCCATGTGTTGTTCTGGTAGCGGTCCGTCAAGTTTTCGTGCAGGTATTTCAGAAAGTTTTCGATTTGCCCGATGTTCGCCTTTTCGACGCGTCCCTTCTTTAGCGGAACGCGGTCGGTGCGAAGTCCGGAACCTGCGAGAAGTCCCGCGCGGCAAAGCTCGTAACAGGCGACCGTCACCGCCTGGGCAAGGTTCAGGCTCATCTGTCCCGGCACAGGAATTTCGCACACGAGAGCGCAGCGTTCGATATCTTCCAGGGAAAGTCCGCAGGACTCGCGTCCAAACACGAGCGCGACCGTTTCGTCGGGAAGCCTTTCCGGCAAATGCGGCAGGGAAAGGTTCGGGACAATCGTGTCAAAGCGCCTGCGGGAAAAAGCCACGGCGTAGTTCGCCGTCGAAAGCGCATCGTCAAGGGTCGGAACGACCTTCGCCTCGTCGAGAATGCTCGCCGCATTGTGCGCCGTCCTGTATGATTCCGGGTTTACGGCATCGCGTTTCGCATAGACCAGGTAAAGCTCCGAGAGTCCGTTAGAACGCATCGCTCGGGCGACAAATCCCACGTTGTGCGGATGTTCCGGTTCAACGAGGACAATTCTGAATCTAGACATTGATCTACCTTCCAATCGGCCAGCGGAAATTTTCTCCGCGGATTTCGTTCTTGACG
Source organism: Sodaliphilus sp. (assembly GCA_963660435.1). Classification (GTDB taxonomy): domain Bacteria; phylum Fibrobacterota; class Fibrobacteria; order Fibrobacterales; family Fibrobacteraceae; genus Hallerella. The sequence goes on along the minus strand of CAVKYI010000019.1, from coordinate 32,108 downwards.
CATTCCCCGTCTTCGATTTCCGCTCCCGGAAAGACAATCGCGTGATCGAATGTCGAGGAATGGGGGACTTCGACACCGGGCATGAATATCGTCGCCTTCGCGTTAGCCATCCGCTCTTTCGGGACGCCGAAATTTCCCACGCCGAGTTCCTTTCTTCGAAAGTCGCTCGCCCGCATGAGACCGTCGGGAGTTCCCATGTCTATCCAGAGCGAAAACTTCTGGCTGTCGTCGATAAAGGGAGCGTGTCCGTTTTCGAAAAGCCGCTTCCAGAAAAGGCGCACGTCCATTTCGTCTTCCCGAATTTCCGATAGGGCGCGCTTCGAATACCAGGAGATTCCCGAAAAGGTGACGCGGGAGCTTGTCCTGTCTCCAAAGCGATCGCGGATTCCCGAGAGACGTCCGTTTCGCACGTAAATCGAGTTCACCATGGGATTGTCGATTGCGAGGAGAGCGCAGGGCGATCCCGAGGAACGCGCAAGTCGCACAAAGGAGCGCAAGTCGAAACGGCAGAAACAGTCCGAATTCATCACGAGCAGTTCGTCGACAGGGTCTTCGTGGTTCATCCGGAAAAGCGGTCCGCCGGTTCCCAGGGCTTCGGGAGATTCCACCCAGACCTTTTCGAATCCGAGCGCTTCCGCTTCGGCGGTTAACTTGTGTGCAAGATAGTGGGCGTTTACGTGGAGATGCGCAGCCGGAAGCGTCCGCGCGAGTGTCGCCTGGTGTTCGAGAATCGTCCGATCGACAATGCGAACAAGAGGTTTCGGCATCTGGAGAGTGAGCGGGCGAAGACGCGTTCCAAGTCCTGCGGCAAGCAAGAGAACGCGCATCAGAGAGCCCCGTTTTCGATAAGGTCCCGCCGGAAAGTTCCCGAACCGAGCAGAATGTCGATGGGAAGCTTTTCGTATTCGTATTCGTATGGGGGAGCTTTCCACGCAAAGTCGTTCGGGTATTCGTGGAAGAGATAGCGCAAGATGCGGACCGCCATGTCGAAGGAACGGAATCTTTCGCGGTCGAGGACGTGAATCTGCGCTCCGCCGCAGATCTTGCCCGCTCCCTTGTGGAACGTGGGCTGAAAATAGTTCTCGCGGAAATAGACGCCCGGAAGCCTTAGCCCGTTGAGATACCTGCAAAGCTTTTTCGCGTCGATGAAAGGCGCGCCGAAAAGTTCGAAGGGACGGGTCGTTCCGCGACCTTCGCTCACGTTGGTCGCTTCGAAAAGGCACATTCCCGGATAGACTGTCGCCGTGTCGAGGGTAGGCATGTTCGGCGAGGGCATCACCCAGGGAAGCCCGGTTTCGTCGAACCACATCCGCGGATCGTAGCCTTCCATTTCCATGACATGGAGTTCGCACTTTGGAAAACATTCTCTCTGGAAAACTTTCGAAAGTTCCCCGATGGTCTTTCCATGCCGGACGGGAAGCTTCCAGAGACCGACGAAACTCGCATAATCCAGGTCGAGAATCGGCCCTTCAACGGTGCATCCGAGCGGATTCGGCCTGTCGAGAACGACGACGGGAATCTTCGCCTTTTCGCAGGCCTTCATGCAGAGGAAGAGCGTCCAGATGAACGTGTAGTAGCGCGCTCCGACATCCTGCATGTCCACGAAAAGCGCATCGATATGCGAAAGCATTTCCGGAGAAGGTTCTCGCGTCTTTCCGTAGAGGCTATAGACCGGAACGCCCAGTTCAGGATCGAGCGTTCCTTCCCATTCTATCATGTTGTCCTGGGTGTGCCCCAGGATGCCGTGCTGCGGTCCGAAAAGCGCGGATAGCTCGAAAAGCTTTCCGTCGTAGAGACGGAGAGTTTCCAGCGTGTGGTGCAAGCGGGTATCGATGGATGCCGGATGCAGAAGCGCTCCCAGGCGTCTTCCGCGTAGCTCTTGCGGGAAAGTGTCTTCAAAACGGGATAGAGCGATTTTTACGGTCATTTTTTGCTATATTTTGAAATGGTTATACCTAAATATAAGTAGATATATCACACAAAAAGCAATCCTACTAGGAAAAACACAATGCCCTATCTCAACAAAGTCATGCTCATCGGAAACATCGGCAAGGATCCAGAAACGAAAGTCACCCCGAGCGGGCGCAAGCGCGTTTCCTTTTCTCTCGCCACGTCCCGCCGCTACCGCGACGCGAACGGGGAAACCCGGGAGCAGACAGATTGGCATAACATCGTCGGCTGGGGAAAGATAGCCGACATCATCGAACAGCTCGGAGTCCACAAGGGCATGACGCTTTTCGTGGAAGGTACGCTCACATATCGTTCCTGGGACGACCAGAACGGACAGAAGCGTTACGCGACGGACATCAACATGGAAACATTCCAGCTGCTCACGCCGCGCAACAACCCGAACGGAAATTACTACCAGCAGAACCAGAACGCGAATTACAGCCGCCCGGTCACGCAGTCCGCGATCAATCCGAATCCGAACTACGGACGGAATCCGACGATCATCAATCCGACGCCGATTCCTCCCGCCCCGGCGGGAGCGGGTCCCGACGCGGATGACGAACTGCCTTTCTAGTCCAAGGTTCTAGAACGGGATGCCTGCTTTCGACCTCATCAGTCTCTCGATTCTGTGGTGCATCGGGCTTTTGGCGATGCTGCAAGCGATCAATGCGCGCGGAGCCATCCGGGTGGCCCTTTCGGGAATTGTCACGGTTGTCATTTTCGTCATGGCGGGATTTTTCACCTACCTGAAAATCGAAGGTTACGGGTCGTTCGTTTCCGAGGAGCTTTCCCCGCGTCCGCTTGTCGCTATCAACGAGGCTCTTTCGGGAAAGAATGCCGATGTCTCCTCCGGGAACGGAGATCCGGAAGCCGTTTCGAGCGAGGCGCCGAAGAACAGGGAAAACGGTTCCGCGCTTCGGCGCTACACGGCCGCGGCGCAAAAAATCGCAAGCGACGGAATCGCTCTTGCCGAGCAGATCGAGCAATCCGGGACTCTTGCGCGCGGAGCCTCCGAACCGGTTCGGGAAACGGCCGAAAGCAAGGCGCTCGCCATTCGCAATTCGACGGCAAGGGTGAACAGTCGGGCTACGTCGCTTTTCCACCCGAAGAGCGTAAGCGAGATTCACGGACAGCTTGTCCGCGCTTCCGAATTCCTGCGGCTTGCCGGATATGCGCTCCACGCCTATACGACGATCGAAGACGCCGAGGAACGCGAAGCGCAATTCGAACAGAGCAAGCGACAGGCGGCGCTAGCCGCCAAAGCCTTTACCGCCTATCTTTCGTCTATCGAAAAACTCCCTTGAATTTACACATTCCAATCACAAAGGTTAAACTATGAGTCGTAACGTTGCCATTGTCGGAGCCACCGGCGCCGTCGGACAGGAACTGATTTCCATCCTCGAAGAAAGAGGCTTTAAGCTGGATTCGCTGAAGCTGCTCGCTTCGAAGCGCAGCGCAGGCAAGAAGGTCAAGTTTCGCGGCGAAGACTTGACCATCGAGGAACTCACGCATGATTCCTTCAAAGGCGTCGATATCGTCTTTTCTTCCGCGGGAGCGGCCATCTCCCAGGAATTTCTCCCGTCCGCGGTAAAGGCCGGAGCGGTCTGCATCGACAACACGAGCTTCTACCGGATGGATCCGAACGTTCCGCTGGTCGTCCCCGAGGTGAACCCGGAAGACATCAGGCTGCACCATGGAATCATCGCGAATCCGAACTGCACGACCATCATGATGGTCGTCGTCCTGAATCCTATCGAAAAGATTTCGCACATCAAGAAGATTCATATTTCCTCCTACCAGAGCGCAAGCGGTGCCGGAGCCGTCGCCATGGAAGAGCTGAAGCAGCAATACAAGGACATTCTGGAAACGGGTTCGACGACGCACATAAGCAAGTTCCCGCACCAGCTCGCCTACAATGTCATTCCGCAGATAGACAAGATGACGGAAAACGACTACACGAAGGAAGAGATGAAGATGTTCAACGAAACGCGGAAAATCATGCATTCCGACGTGCGTACGAGCGCAACATGCGTCCGCGTCAGCTCGCTCCGTTCCCACTCCGAATCGGTCTGGTTCGAAACGGAACGTCCGGTTTCGGTCGAAGAAATCCGCAACGCGCTGAAAAACGCTCCCGGCGTAACGCTCAAGGACGATCCGCAGAACTACGTCTATCCGATGCCTCTCGAAAGCGCGGGAAAGGACAATGTCTTTGTCGGGCGTATCCGCAAGGACCTCGCCGATGACAACAGCAACACGCTCTGGCTCACCGGCGACCAGATTCGCAAGGGCGCTGCGCTCAACGCAATCCAGATTGGCGAACTGCTCTAGACTTCTAACTTCTATGAAAAATCAAGCCTCGCGTTCGCGAGGCTTTTTGCGTTCGGAATGTTTCGAAACGCTTCAGGTTCCGCACGTCGAAACGTCGAAATCGTTTGGGCCCGCGTTGGAAAGCCCGAGCCTTTCGAGAATTTTGAAATCGCCCCGAATCGTCGTTCCGCTTGTCGTGAGCATGTCTCCGGTGATGCTTGCGCTAGCACCCGAAAGGAATGCCTTTGCGCCAAAGTCCGCCATGATCTTTCGACCGGCGGCAAGGCGGATGTTCGCTTCGGGATTGATATAGCGGAAAAAGGCTATCGTCCGCATCAGTTCTTCGGCGGAAATCTGCTTCAAGTGCTCTAGCGGGGAACCGGGAATCGGCATCAGGGCATTGATGGGAATCGAATAGACTTCGAGTTCGGCAAGGCTTATCGCCATGTCGAGCCTGTCTTCCCATGTTTCGCCCATTCCGATGATTCCCCCGGAACAGATGCACAGACCTTCTTCCTTCACCATCCTGATTTCGTTTATCTTGTCATCGTAAGTGTGCGTCGTACAGATGTTCGGGAAGTTGCGGCGGCTCGTTTCGATGTTGTGGTGGTAGCTTGTGACTCCCGCCCGGTGCAGGCGGTGAAGCTGCTCCTTCGAAAGGAATCCCATGCTCGCGCAGAGGCCTATCTTGAGCGTGCGGTGCATTTCCTCGAACGCCTCGATTGCCGCATCGAAGTCCTTTCCCGTCAGGGCGCGGCCCGCGGTGACAATCGCAAAGCGGTTTACGCCCGCCTGGGCGTTGCGGGTCGCTTCGGCGATGATCCTCTCCTTGGGGAGGAACGGATATTCTTCGCAGCCGGTCTTGTTGTGGGCCGACTGGGCGCAGTATTTGCAGTTCTCGGGACAGCGTCCGCTGCGTCCATTGATAATCGTGCACAGATCGACGTGGTTGCGCCGAAAGTGCTTCTGGATCCAGCCCGCGCCTTTTTCCAGTTCTTCGAGGTCGCAGGTGAGGAAAAACGAGAGGTCGTCGCCACGCTTGATGCGGTGACCGTCGATAATCCGCTGCGCAAGTTCCAATAGATCTGCATTTGCCATAGAATCGCTCCTTATTGCTGTTCTTTTCCCGGCAAATCTTCCTTTTTGAAAACGAGCTTCTTCCCATCGGGAGACGCGTCGATTCCAACCGTCGAGAAATCCGTAAAGTTTCCGAGAAGAAGACCTTCGGAAAGTTCGTCCTCCACCAGCTGCTGGATGCTTCTGCGGAGCGGCCTTGCGCCGAGGGCCGGGTCGTATCCGTGTTCCGCGATGACTTCCTTCGCCTTTTCGGTAAATTCGAGCAGGATGCCGCGTTCCGAAAGGTTCTTCTGGACATTGCCCAAAAGGATATCGACAATCCGAATCAGGTCCGACTTGTTCAGGCTGCGGAATACGATCTGGTCGTCGATGCGGTTCAGGAATTCCGGGGAGAAGACATTCTTCGCCTCTTCCCGAATCGTCGTTTCCATCCGCTCGTAATCGTCGCTTTCCGAGAGTTTCGTAAAGCCCATGCCCGCGCTGTGCTTGACTTCGCGCGCTCCGACATTCGACGTCATGATGATAATCGTGTTCTTGAAATTGATCTTCCGACCGAAACTGTCCGTGAGCTGCCCGTCGTCGAGAATCTGCAACAGCAGGTTATAGACATCGGGATGCGCCTTTTCGATTTCGTCGAGAAGGACCACGGAATACGGACGCTTGCGAACCTTTTCCGTCAGCTGTCCGCCGCCTTCCTCGTAGCCGACATATCCCGGAGGCGCTCCGATCAGGCGGGAAATGCTGTGCTTTTCCATGTATTCGCTCATGTCGATTCGAATCATCGAGTCTTCGGAACCGAAGAGAGAGAGCGAGAGAACCTTGGCGAGTTCCGTCTTGCCGACGCCTGTAGGCCCGAGGAAGAGGAAGCTTCCCATCGGCCGGCACGTGTCGCGGATTCCTGCCCGGGAGCGTCGGATGGAACGTACGACGGCATCGACAGCCCGGTCCTGTCCGATAATCCGCTGCTTGATTTCCCTGTCGAGGTTCAGGAGCTTTTTCGTCTCTTCGCCGGCGAGGCGCGAAATGGGAATTCCCGTCATCTTGCTTATCACGTCGCGGATAACGTCTTCATCGACTACGAGGCATTCCGTCTTGCGCTTTTCGAGCCAGCCATCCTTGACTTCCGCGATTTTCTTCTGGAGCTCTTCCGACGCGTCTCGGCATTTTGCCGCATCCTCGAACTTTTCCGTGCGAAGCGCCTCGTCCTTCTTGGCGAGCGTCTCGGCGAGTTTCGCTTCCATGTCGCGGAGTTCCGGCGGCACGGCCATGCTTTCCAGGCGTTTTCTCGCTCCCGCTTCGTCGATTACGTCTATCGCCTTGTCCGGCAGAAAGCGTTCCGAAAGGTATCGGTCTCCCAGGACAACCGCGGCGCGAATCGCTTCCGGCGTGTATTTTACCTTGTGGTGTTTTTCGTAGCGATCGACAAGCCCGTTCAGGATGATGACGGATTCCTCGACGGTCGGCGGATTCACCAGGATTTTCTGGAAGCGGCGTTCGAGAGCGGCGTCCTTTTCGATATATTTCCGGTATTCATCGACAGTCGTCGCTCCGATGCACTGGAGCTCTCCGCGGGCAAGCGCCGGCTTGAAAATGTTCGAAGCGTCGAGGCTTCCTTCCGAGCCTCCCGCACCCACGATCGTGTGCAGTTCGTCGATGAAGAGGATGACCGCGTTCTCGTTCTTCTGGAGTTCCATGATCAGGGCCTTCAGGCGTTCCTCGAATTGTCCGCGGTACTTGGTGCCGGCGACCATCGCCGCGACATCGAGCGTGATGACGCGCTTGTTTTCGAGAATCTCGGGAATCTTCTTTTCGACGATCTTTTGCGCGAGGCCTTCCACGATGGCGGTCTTTCCGACGCCGGGTTCCCCGATGAGAACGGGGTTGTTCTTCTTGCGCCGGCAGAGAACCTGGATCAGTCGCTCGATTTCCGCGGAGCGGCCGATGATCGGGTCGAGCTTTCCCTGGCGGGCAAGGGCTGTCAAGTCGCGTCCGAAATGATCGAGGATCGGCGTCTTGGACTTGTTTTCGCGTTCCGGGCGACGCGGAGCGAAATTCTGGATGCTCGAGTCCATTTTTTGTGGACGGGATTCCTCCTTGACGTTTTCTATCGCCTGTCTGAGCGTCGTGTATTCGACGCCTGCCGCGGTAAGCGCCGCTGCCGCCTGGCATTCGGCAACTTTCAGGAGGGACAGCAGAACATGTTCCGTGCCGATGTAGTTGTCGTCGAGCATCTGGGCTTCGGCTGCGGATGCCTGCAAGACGTTCTTCGCGTGGTCCGAAAACGTTACCTGGGTCCCGATGGTCATCATGCCGCCGTTTCCCGATATGGAGCGTTCTACGCCCTGGGCGAGGTTTTCCAGATCCACTCCGAGCATTTTCAGTGCGGCCGCGGCGACTCCCGCGCCTTCGCGGACAATGCCGAGCAGCAAGTGTTCCGTTCCGACATGTTCCGAATTCAGGCGGCGAGCCTCGTCACGCGCGTATTGCAAAACTTTCTTCACTCGATCCGTAAAGCGACCAGGCATCAGGAAGCCTCCTTTGAAAATGGGACTATTTTTCCACCGTGCATGTGTACGCGGCAAGAAGCGTATTCCGCCATGCGTTCGTCGTGGGTCACGACAAGCAGAGTCTGTCTGTAGTCTTCGTTGATTTGCTTGAAAAGTTCGTTGAGCATCCGGGCGTTCTTTTCGTCGAGGTTTCCGCTGGGCTCGTCGGCGAGTAAAATGTCCGGTCGGTTCATCAATGCCCGCGCCACGGCGACACGCTGTCTTTCTCCGCCGGAAAGCTCTCTTGGCAAGTGCTTCATCCGGTCCTTTAGGCCGACAGCGGCAAGAAGCTCCTCCGCTCGAAGGCGAATTTCCGAAAGCGAAGCCCGCGGATTTGAAATCCTGGCCGGAACGCAGACGTTCTCGATGGCGGTGAATTCCGCGAGCAGGTGGTGAAACTGGAAAACGAAGCCGACCTTTTTCGAATGGTAAGCGTCCTTTTCTGATGCGGACATTTTCCCGAGACTTTTTCCTTCAAAGAGGATTTCTCCGGAGGTTGGGGTATCGAGCGCGCCGACGAGGTTCAGGAATGTGGATTTTCCCGATCCCGACGCTCCGGTCAGCACGCAGAAATCGTGCGCCGCAAGCGAAAAATCAATGCCTTTCAATATTTCGAGACGTTCGCCCGTTTCCGCAAAGACCCGGGTAAGCGCCTTCGTTTCGAGCAAGATATCATTCATGGCGAATCGCTCCCACAGGATCGAGTTTTGAAGCCTTCCAGGCCGGAAGCAGCGTCGAAAGCGTACAGAGGAAGATGCCGCAAGCAAAGACAAGTACTACGTCGAGCGGCTCGATAAGCACCGGAAAATAGGGGAGCACATACACGTCGCCGGGGAGCTTCACGAAGTGATACGCCTGCTGGAGCGCGCAGAGGACAAGCCCGAACGTTCCGCCGAGAAGCGTCCCGCCGACGCCGATAAAGGAACCCATCAGCATGAATACCCGCATGATGCCGCTCTTCGAAAGGCCCATGCTGCGGAGAATCCCGATTTCCTTCGTCTTGTCCGTCACGACCATGATGAGCGAGCTGATGATGTTGAACGCCGCGACCAAGATGATGAGGCAGATGATCGCCGCCACGATGAACTTCTCGTAGTTCATCCACTTGAGAAGCGTGACATTCTTTGTCTTCCAGTCGATGAAGTAATACGGATATCCGACGACAGAGCCTGCCCGGGAAACGCTTTCGTCCGCCTTCCACTGGTCCTTGACGCGGAACTGTACGCCCGAAACGGCGTCGCCCATCGAAAGCAGCTTCTGGGCTTCCGGAATTCCGATGTAGGCGATGTTTCCGTCGTATTCATACATGCCCGTTTCGAAAATCCCGGACACGACGCACGAAAGGATCTTGGGACCGCCCGAAGAGAGCGCGGATTCCGTGCTCTGGAATGTCTGGAGAATGATCTTGTCGCCCACGAGAACGCGGAGCCTGTTCGCCAGCGAAACGCCCAGGATGACCGCGGGGCGAAGTTCCCCCATCGCGTCGGGGAGGCTGTCTAGCGAATACTTGCCGCTCACGATGTTTTCCGAAAGGTTCGTCACCTTCGCCGAGCGTTCCGTGTCGATTCCGTAAAGGACGATTCCGTCGTTCACCTTTTTCGAGCTGATGCCCGTCTTGTAGATAATGAACGGGGCGCTCGCGACCACGTCCGAATCGTTTGCCATCACCTCTCGCGTTAGCGAATCGTAGCCTTCGACCGGATCGCCGTGGTAAGCGTACATTTCGAAGTGCGCATCCTTGCCGATCATCTGTGCGGTGACTTCCTTTTCGAAGCCGTTCACGGCCGAAAGCGCGACGATCATCGCGAATACGCCGATGCTCACGCCGAGCATGCTGAAAATGCCTATCAGCGAAATGAAGAGGCTCTTGCGCTGCGCGCCCAGATATCGCCAGGCGATAAGCCATTCTAACTTGTTCATAGCACTCCGAAAGGAATCGCCGACACGTCCGCCGGCTCTTCGCTAAACTAGTTTTCCGGTTTCATCAGAGGGAAGAGAATGACGTCGCGGATGGTCTGCTGGTTCGTGAGAAGCATCACCATGCGATCGATACCGAAGCCGACACCGCCGGTCGGAGGAAGTCCCGATTCCACCGCGTGGATAAAGTTCTCGTCCATCGGATGCGTCTCGCCTTCGCCGCCGCGACCGCGGCGAACCTGGTCTTCGAGAAGCGCGCGCTGGCGAATCGGATCGTTCAACTCCGTGTAGGCGTTTCCGAGTTCCCAGCCGTTCGCATACGGTTCGAACTGCTCGATCAAATCGGCGTCCTTGCGGTGGCTCTTGCAGAGCGGCGTGCTTTCCTTCGGCATGTCCTTGATGAACGTCGGCTGGATGAGCTTCTTTTCCACCGTGAACTCGAAAAGCTCGATGATCGCGCGACCGCGGCTCCATTCGCCGTCCATCGTCGCCCCGAGCCGTTTCAGTTCCGCTTTGAGGTCCTCGTCCGACATGGACTTCACGTCGTATCCGGCATACTGCTTCAGGGCGTCATACATGGAAATGCGCGGCCACGGCGCCTTGAAATCGATTTCCGTTCCCTGGTAGTTCACCTTCGTCGTGCCGTTCGCGGCGATCGCGGCCCGCTCGTAGATGTTTTCGAAGTGAACCATCATGTCGTTGTAATCCGCATACGCCTCGTAAAATTCGAGTCCCGTAAATTCCGGGCTGTGCGTGCGGTCCATGCCTTCGTTCCGGAAGTTCTTGCTGAACTCGAAGACGCGTTCCATGCCGCCGACGATGCACCGCTTCAGGTAAAGTTCCGGGGCGACGCGGAGATAGAGCGTCATATCCGCCGCGTTGTGGTGCGTCGTGAAAGGCTTCGCGTTCGCTCCGCCGTAAATCGGCTGCAGCGTCGGGGTTTCCACTTCGATGAACCTGTTCTCGAGAAGGTATTCCCGAATCGCCTGCAGAATGCGACTCCGCTTGAGAAAAACGTCGCGGACGTCATCGTTCAGAGCCATGTCGATGTAACGCTCGCGGTAACGCGAATCCACGTCCTTGAACTCGTTGAAGACCTTCTTGTTGCCGTTCTCGTCGATGATTTCCTTCGGAACGGGCAGCGGGCGCACCGCTTTCGAAAGCATCACTACTCGCTCGGCCTTGACGGAGTATTCTCCCGTCTTCGTTTCCATCATCGTTCCCTCGACCCCGAGAAAATCCCCGAAGTCGGTCATCTTGACGATTTCGTAATCCGCTTCGCCGACGATGTCCTTCGCGCAGACGATCTGCAGACGCCCGTAGCGGTCCTTCAGGTGCATGAAGCAGAGCTTTCCCTTGCGGTTGTAACGGACGACGCGCCCCGCAAACGAAATTTTTTCGCCGGATTTCAGAAGTTCGTCCTTTTGCGCACGGAGCGTTTCGGACGTATGCGTGCGGTTGAACTTGTGCGGATACGGGTTTACTCCCATCTCCTTGAATTTTTCCAGTTTGTCGAGCCGAGCCTGTACCTGATCGTTCATGTCTTGCATGTTAGAGAATCCTGTAAAAAGTTTTCACGGAAAAGATAGAAATTCCGGGCCCGAAAGACCGCCTGCGATGCGGATTTAGCAGCAGAGAAATCCATGGCCAGAGCTTAGATGAGTGTGAAGTGTGGAGAGTGGAGTGAGAAAAGTTGAGAAAGAAGATCGCTTCGCTTTTCTAAGCTCTAAGATCTCCTAACTAAGCTCTGAACATCGGGCAGGCGGAAAAACGTTCGCTTGGCGACAAAAGCCTTTCAATAGAAAGAAAAAAGGCCGCCTTGTCAAGCGACCTGAAAAACGACGAAATCCAGATTTTACTTGCGGTTCATCCGGCAACGCTTTTTCTGAAGCGGGGTGAGGCCAGGAGCTTCGCACGGATCCGAAGACGCCGCCGGAGCGACCGTCGCTGGTCTCGTCGCGGGAGCTGTCTGGGCCGCATTCTTCTTTTCCGCTTCCTGCATCGCCTGGAGCTTCCTCTGTCGCGGGGAAAGGTTCTGGTTCTGCTGGGCTGCAGCCGGAGCCGCCGTCTGGGCCTTGCGCCGGGAATTCACCTTTGCGGCTGCGGCGATGGAATCCTGGCGAGCCTTTTCGTTTCGACGGGCTTCCGCCTTGCGGTTCTCTGCTGCAATCTGCGCTTCGCGTTCCGCCTGTTCGGCTGCGGCGATCGAATCGCGGCGAGCCTTGAGAGCGTTCTTCTTCTGGTTTGCGGCGTCAATCTTCGCCGCTTTCGCCTGGGCCTTGGAAAGAGGCTGCGCCGAAGCCTGGAAAATCGCGCTCGAATACTCCGGATTCTTGAAGACATCTCCCGGCTTTCCGCGCTTTCCCTGTGCGTCCGCCAAGGAACCTGTCGCCCACGAATCGTTTGCGATCGGCGGGAGCAACGTGATTTTCAAATCCTTGATTCGGGTCGAGAAGTCGTCCGCCTCGTCCGTATAGTAGATCATCAGGTCATAGATTCCAGCCTGGTACTCTAGACCGTCCGATCCTTCGATGGGCGAGGGCGAATAGGCGACAACGATATACAGCTGGTCGTTGTCCATGCTGTTAAATAGCAAATCGGCGTCTCCCTGGGGAGCCTTCACGTCGCCTTCGGCGACAAACGCCCATGGCGCATAATCGACCCGAACGATAAAGTGATGGTAGCCCTTCGAAGCTTCGCCCAGTTGCAGATAGTCCGCATCGAAAGCCTGGAACGAAGGCTTGATTTGCGCAAAGGAAACCGTCGCGCAAAAAAGAAGAAAGGAAATTGCCAGTTTTTTCAGCATATTGCATCTCCTCGAATCAAGATATAAAAACTACTTGCCAAAGAACAGCGCCTTGGCTGCCTCGAACATCGCATCCTTTTCGGATTCCTCGCGGCATTCCGTATAGATGCGAACCTTCGGCTCCGTTCCCGACGGACGGATGAGCATCCAGGAGTCGTCTTCGAAGATAATCTTCACACCGTCGAGTGTCAGGACTTCGCGGACGGACTTTTCCCTGTCGCCGACCTTGACTTTCGAACCGACCTTCGCCTTGTCCGCAACGGCCATCACCTGGGAAGCGAGCGGAGCGCCGACGAGCGACTTGTCGACTTCGAATCCGGCGCGGTTCGGGTAGAACTTTCCGAATTCCTTGTAGAGGTCGTCGAGATATTCGCCGAGGTTCTTGCCTGTCGTCGCCATGATCTCGAGCGCAAGCAGGAGACCGAACTGGGCGTCCTTTTCGAGCGTGTTGTTCAGGCCGGAAATTCCGTCGGATTCTTCGAAGGCGATGAGCGCCTTGGGGTTCGCCTTGCGGGCAAGCCACGGACGGAAATTCTTGAATCCCACCGGGGTTTCCATCACGGGGATTCCGAGCTTGTTCGCGATGACGTTCACAAAGTTCGACGTGGCGACGGATTTTGCCACGACTCCGACTTCCTTGCGCCAGGTTACCATGTAGTGGAAGGCTATCGCGCCGAAACGGTTCATGTCGATTTCGCGGGTTCCGTCATAGAAGCGCACGCGGTCGCCGTCCGGATCGAAAATACAGCCCAGACGATACCAGCTCTTGCTCTGGTCGAGAATGCGGCGAACGCCTTCCAGGTTCCTGGAACTGGGTTCCGGGGCGATACCGCCGAAAAGAGGATCGTCTTCGGTGCGGAGGCAGAGCATGCACTGCGGATTTCCGAGAATCGCGTTCGGACGGCCACGGGTCGCGCCGTGGACATGGTCGCAAACGAGCGTTAGGCGACCTTCGTCGAGAAGCTTCTGGATGCGGGCAAACTTGATCGTTCCCTGTCTGTGCAGAAAATCCTTGTAAATCTCGATGGAGTCGATTTTCCTGAACTCGACCGGGGAGAGCTCTTCGCGCGCAAAGTCCGCCATCATCTCGTTCGAAAGGCGCGTGATGACGCTCGTGATTTCCGGACCGGCAGGTCCGCCGTCCGCCGGGTTGAACTTGATCCCGGCATAGTTCGACGGGTTGTGGCTCGGCGTCATGTTGATGGAACAGGCCGCTCCGAGCATTTCGATCGCCGCGGAAAATTCGGGCGTCGCCATTTCGCCACCGTAATAGATTTTGATGCCGGCTTTCGCGAAGACCTGCGCCACGGCCATGCAGAACTCGTCGCCGAGAAGGCGGTTGTCGTGTCCTAGGACCGCGCCCCGTTCCTTGAGCTCGTCAAAATTCGAAACGCCAAGAGCCTCGAGGAGAGCCACATCGGCTTCCCGATACATGCGGACAATCGCGGACGCGATCACTTCGACCGTGCGAAGCGTAAATTCCGTACCGATTTCCCCGCGGAATCCGGATGTTCCAAAGCTCACCTTGCAAGGTTCCACGCTCGAAAGCGCGATTTTCTTCACGTCTTCGACTAGGTTCATGTCGGTTGCCGGGTTGAATTCCTGGGACTGGATCTTTTTCCAAAGTTGAGAAGCTGTTTCCATGGATGTTCCTATAGAAATGAATTTGACAGACATAATCTAGAAAATTTCTATTTTTAGAGCATGATCAAACTTAAAATTGCAAAACATGTCACGGACAATGTCTCCGCGCACGTCCTTTTCTTTGTCAAGAAATCGATTCAATTTTCGTCTGTCCTCACGGAAGAGGGCGAAGTCCAGGCGGCGAAGACTCTCGCCGACATGGAAAAAGGCGTCTGTACCGACCAGGAAATCGTCGAAATCGACGGGCACAAGACCATTTTTGTCGATGCCGCCAAGGAACGCGGACTTTCCGACATTGACCATCTCCGCATGGCAGGCTACCGTCTCGGCAAGCGGGCCGAGCAGAAGCAGTTCAAGACGGTCAAGATCCTTCTTTCGGATGCCGCGGACGAGCAGTTCCGGGCGATTGTCCACGGGCTCCATTACAGCGCCTACCGTTTCGAAAAGTACAAGAGCGACCCGAAGAAGGACTTCGAAGTCACGTTCGAAATCGAGGCGGGGGAACGGGCCAGGGATTTCGAAAGGATCGCGGAAATCGTCGAAGTCGAGCAGAAATACACGAATCTCTGCAAGGACCTGGTGAACACGCCGGGTTCAAAGCTCTATCCCGATGAATTTGCTCATTCGGCGATTCGCATCGCGCACCAGGTTCCGGGACTTTCCATCACCATCCTCAATTCGAAGATTCTCGCGCGGGAAGGTTTCAACGGCCTTCTGACCGTCGGTGCCGGAAGCCGCTTCGAACCTTGCATGGTAAAGCTCTCCTACAATCCGGACAAAGCCTCCAAGGACAGGCATCTCGCGCTGGTCGGCAAGGGCATCACGTTCGACACGGGCGGAATTTCGCTCAAGCCCGCCAAGGGAATGAAGGAAATGCAGAGCGACATGGCCGGAGCGGCGACCGCTCTTGCCGCCATCTGCACCGCCGCGGAGCTCAAGGTTCCCCTCAAGATGTCCGCCTACCTGTGCCTCGCCGAAAACCGGATCGGTTCCGGAGCGGTTCTTCCGGGCGACATCTTCAAGGCGAAGAACGGGAAGACCGTCATGGTCGATAACACGGACGCGGAAGGACGTCTTGTGCTTTCGGACGGCATTTGCGCCGCGGTCGAAAACGGGGCGACCCATGTCGTCGATGTGGCGACGCTTACCGGCGCGATGGTTCGCGCACTCGGAAGCTCCATCACCGGATTCTTTGCGAACGATGACGCTTTCGCGAAGGATATCATGGAAGCGGGACGCGCTTCCTGCGAAAAGTTCTGGCCGATGCCTCTCGACGAGGAATACGCCGACGAACTCAAGGACAATTACGCGGATCTTTCCAACGTGGGAAAAAGCGCGGGCGCGATTCTTGCCGCACTCTTCCTCCGCGAGTTCGTTCCGGAAGAAGTCAAGTGGTCTCACTGGGATATCGCGGGCACAGCCTACACGACGCGTCCCTGGAAATATACCGCCTACGGGGCGACGGGAATCGGAGTCCAGACGCTTGCGGAACTAGCCCGAAAACTCGGAGAAGAAGCGTGAAATCCATCGATACCATCGCCGTTCTCGACTTCGGCGGTCAATATGCGCATCTGATAGCCAATCGGGTTCGCCGTCTCGGCGTCTTTACCGAAATCCATTCTCCCACGGCGAGCGTCGAGGAACTCGAAGGCGTCAAGGGCATCATTTACAGCGGCGGTCCTTCGAGCGTCTATGCGGAAGATGCCCCGGCATACAATCCCGAAATCCTGGACATTCCCGTTCCGAAACTCGGCATCTGCTATGGTCACCAGCTTCTCGCGTCGGAACTCGGCGGAAAGGTCCGGCCGGGAAAGGTCAAGGAGTATGGCATTGCGGACCTGAAAGTTTCGGACCCGTCCGACCCGATCTTCGAAGGTGTCCCACTGGAATCTCCGATGTGGATGAGCCACGGCGACAGCGTATCGGAACTTCCCGAAGGCTACCGCATCATCGCGAGCACTTCCGACTGCAAGGTCGCCGCGGTTTCCTGCCCGGAGCGAAAAATCTACGGCTTCCAGTTCCATCCGGAAGTCACCCATAGCCAATACGGGATGAAGGTTCTCGAAAATTTCGTACGCTATTGCGGCTGCGAGAAATCCTGGGACATGAAGAGCTACCTGCCGCTCGTCACGGAACGCATCCGGGAAGAGGTCAAGGGGCGGAAGGTCTTTCTGCTCGTCTCCGGCGGGGTCGATTCCACCGTGGCGTTCGTTCTCCTGAACCGCGTCCTCGGGGCGGAAAACGTCCTAGGGCTTCACATCGATAACGGCATGATGCGGCTTGGCGAATCCGCGAAAGTCATGGAATTCCTCGAAAGGGAAGGAATGAAGAATCTCCGGATAGTCGATGCCTCCCGGGATTTTCTCGAAGCTCTCGAAGGCGTGACGCTCCCGGAAGAAAAGCGCGCGATCATCGGCAAGACGTTCCTCGACGTGAAGGACCGCGAAATGCGTGCTCTCCACTTGAATCCCGACGAATGGATGCTTGCCCAGGGAACCATCTATCCGGACACGATCGAAAGCGGCGGGACGAAAAACGCCGACAAGATCAAGACGCACCACAACCGCGTAAGCGAAATTCTCGATCTTCTCAGGGAAGGCAAGCTGGTCGAGCCTCTTGCGGATCTCTACAAGGACGAAGTCCGGATGCTCGGCGAGGAATTGCGGATTCCCCATGCGCTCGTCTGGAGGCATCCCTTCCCGGGACCGGGTCTCGGCGTGCGGCTTCTGCTGTCGAACGGGCGAGAAAACGTTTTCGCGGAACCGGCGGCGGAAAGGGAAGTGTCGGAATTTGCCAAGGCAAGCGGTGTTCTTGGGCAGATTCTCCCGGTAAAGAGCGTGGGTGTCCAGGGCGACGGTCGCACGTATGCCCATCCTTATCTCATTCGGAATCCGGAATTCTCGTGGAAGGACTGCGAAAGGTTCGCGACGGAAATCGTGAACCGTTTCAAGACGGTGAATCGCGTCGTCTGGCAGGTCGGTGCGCTTCCGGGAAACCCGGAGCCCGTCGAGCAGTTCGCGACAAGGGAAAATTTCGACACGCTCCGCCTTTTCGATAACATCGCGACGGAATTTCTTCGAGAGAACCATTTGTACGAAAAGATCTGGCAGATGCCCGTCGTCATGCTTCCGCTCAAGATCCAGGGGAAACCTTGCATCGTGATGCGTCCCGTGAACAGCTCCGAAGCGATGACGGCGAACTTCGCGGAAATCGACAAGGGCCTGCTCCAGAATCTCTGGCGACGCTTTGAAGAGAACGGCGCGGGTTCGCTCTGGTACGATACGACGCACAAGCCGCCTGGAACCATCGAGTGGGAATGAGTCTCTTTCCGAAAACGCTTTTTCGTTACGAAAGGTACCGCTTTTCGCAAAAGGAAAGTATATTTGTAGGAGCATTTTTGGATAAGGAGAAACGATGAAAATTCTTGCCTTGAACGTTTCGGCTTTGGCGCTTCTTGTCGCGTCGGCATTTGCCGGTGAAAATTTCGGCGGCATCGGGGTCACTATCTATGCGACGTCAAACGGCGTTCGCGTCGTCGATGTCATCCCGGGATCTCCGGCGTCGCTTGCCGGAATCGAATCCGACGACAGGATCCTCGCTGTCGATGGCGTGTCGCTTGCGGGAAACTCCCTCGACGCGTCCAAGGACATTCTCCGCGGAACGGTCGGAAAACCGCTGGAACTTTCTGTCCTTCGCGAAAAGGATACGCTTTCCGTGACGCTTCGCCGGGCAAGAATTCTCGTAAGCGAAATCGCCGAAGGCGACGTGAAGGATTGGTATGGCGAAAGGCAGGATTCCTATTCATCGGACGAAATCGCGGAAGTTGCCCGCAAGTCGCTTGCTTCCGACTATACGCTCCTTTCCGTGATGAAGGACGGTCGCGTCGTTCCCGATTCGATAAACGTTTCCGCGTCGGATCTTTCTTCCGTTTCCGTGGAAAATCCGAACGGGGAAGAAAAGCCGGTGGTGAAGTCTCGGACGCTTCGCGCGGCAGGCACTCTTGAATATATGGACCGCGAGCAGGTTTCGGTGAATCTTCGCGCGGAAGGTCCTACCGCGGTTCGCGTCGTGAGCGCAAACGGCGAAGTGATCGAACGACTTTTCAGGAAGGATGCGAAGGCCGGTTCGCAGACATTCGACTGGAACGGCAAGGGAGCCGCTTCGGGTCGCTATATCGTTCACATCGATCAGAACGATGCCTCTTCCGCCGTGTCGGTCGAACTTCGCTAAAGTTCTCCTCTAAAGATTCAATTTTCAAAAATCTGGTTGCGACGCTTCGCGCTGATCCGTCAATCCTGCCATCGCTTGCTCGCGCTCAAATCTTCTTGACCAAAACGATTTTTAGAGGTGACCTAAAGGCTTTTCCTTTCGCTTCCTAAAAGGCTTCTGTCACGACAGAGGTCTTTCCTTTTCTATTATTGGCGAGTGATGTTCCTTTTGAAAAAGTCAAGATTTCTCGGGTGCCTGCCCGTATGGGTATTCTTTTTGGCTCTGCCCGCTTTTTCGGAGGAACTCGCTCGGATCGAACTTCCGGAGCGTCCCGAGATTCCCGATTCCTCGGCGGCGGATTCCACTTCGGACTGGTTCGGCGGACAGAGAGATTCGACCCTTGCGGATACGGTCGAATACCATGCCGTGGACTTGCAATACGACGTGAACGCCTCGACGTTCAATCTGAACGACAAGGCGCAACTTAAATACCGGACGGTAACGCTCGATGCGGATACGATTCTCTTCAACCAGAAGGATCAGGTCTTGCAGGCGAGCGGAGATCCTGTCTTGCGGGAAACGAGAAACTCCTCCCTTGCCGGCTACCGGATGAAGTACAACATGAAAACCCGGGTGGGCGAAGTCTATTACGCGACGACCTTTCAGGACAATAACCAGCTGAACGGGATGGAAGTGCGGAGGCTTCCCGATACGAGGCTCCTGATTGCGCGGGGCGATTTCAGCACGTGCGACGATACGACGCACCAGCATTATTATTTCTACGGACGTCGCATGGTCGTAAAACCGAAGGAAAGCGTGACGGCGAGACCCGTCGTCCTGAACATCGCGGACGTTCCGGTTGCCGTGTTGCCGATGATTGTCGCTCCGCTCAAGAGCGGGCGACGCTCGGGTCTCCTGACTCCAAAATTCGGTGGCGACCAGGTGCAGGGCTTCTATATCAAGAATGTCGGATTTTACTATGCGCCGAACGATTACTGGGATGCGACGACTTCCGCGGACGTGATAGAAGGATCTTCGGCAAATTTCGAAAAGACGACGCTTTCGGAAACGGTCCGTTACAAGTGGCGATATCGCCTGGACGGAAACGTCACCTATACGAGCTACCTGGAACAGTTCGACTTCGCAAACAGCGGCTACGACATTTCGTTTAACCACAACCAGAACCTGACTCCCGACGGCAAGCATACGCTCTCCGGATCGGGATCCTTTGTCTCCAGTCAAAGAGTCCGGCAAGACAACGGGCTAACGTCGGAAACAATCCTGAACCAGCAGGCGAACGCCCAGATGACCTATTCGGGAAAGTTCGGGACAAACAAGAGTCTCACCGTGAAGACTTCGCAGCAGTACAACCTGGTGACGGGAAACAAGGAACGACAGATTCCCGATATCCAGTTTCGCATGAGCGGACAGCTTTTCGACTTCGAGCGCGACGAGGACGAGGCGCGCGAGGCCTCCTTTCTCGACAAGTTCAACTATTCCTTTACGAATCGGTTTAATTTGTATGAAAAGGTCTCTCCGGATACCGTGCGGGACATCGATACCGCTGCCTGGTACACGGGATATCTCGGAACCTATTCCGTCGATTATTCGGGTTCGCTCCTTAACGTCATCAACTTGACCCCGCGGGCGACCTTCACCGGAATGTGGAGCGGAAACCGCTGGATAAATCCCGAAGACTCCGCCAAGTATCGCAGGCAGCGCAGCGGTTTCAATCCGGAACGGGACGAATACGGCGAATTTTTCTACAACCACAATTACAGCCTGACCGCGGACACGAAACTCTACGGAATCTGGATGCCGGAAATCGGTCGCTTTACGGGAATCCGCCATGTGCTTTCTCCGAGCGTTTCCTACACCTACGCGCCGAAGATGGATACGAACCGGTATTTCGTGAAGCATCCTCTTTTAGGCCAGACGCCTTACCAGACGGAGCAGAAGGCGATAGGGCTTTCCCTTTCGAACGATTTCGACATCAAGTACCTGAAGACTGTCGGGAGGACGCGAAAGTCCGAGGACGGCAAGGATTCGACGACATCGGAAGATACTTACGGGACGCGTCGCCTGGTGACGACTTCCCATTCGACGTCCTACAACTTTGCCGCTGATTCGTTGCAATGGTCGGATATTTCCTCTTCGTTCGGGTTCCAGCTCTTGCCGAACTATCTCTTCACCATTCGTACGCGGCACAGCTTCTACCACAAGTTCGAAGAGGACCCGAACAAGGTCCGGATTCCGGAACTTACCTATTGGGGCTACGACTTGTCGAAAAAGTTCAGCTGGTCAGGGAGCTTCAATTCCGGGCTTCCTTCCCAGATGGGAAAATACCAGAAGGAGTCCTGGTCGGCAAGTCTCGATTACCGCTATTCCTTTTCGAGCACGCGCGTCGGGCGCAAGGTTTTCCGGGACAACGTTTCCCATTCGACGGGAATATCCGCTTCGCTTCATCCGACCGAGAACTGGTCCATGACCTACACGACCCGCTACAGCTATACCGAGGGCCGTTTCGCTTCGCACGAGTTTACGTTCGACCGGACCTTGCACTGCTGGAAAATCGATTTCACGTGGACTCCGACTGGGCCTGCCGCGGGCTGGAGCTTTGCCGTCTATGTCAAGGATCTGCCGGACATTCGCCTGAACGCGGCGAGTACGGATGATTGATTGTTTGGTCCGCGGACTTTTTTCAGAGATTATCGGGTCAAGCCTGATAATGACAGGTTAGCGAGCTTGCCGAGCTAAGCCCGATATTCAGAGCTTAGTTGAGAGAATTTAGAGCTTAGAACAGCTGACATTTAAGTTCTCGGGATGAGTTTAGCGGGACACGGGGACTTGATGCGAGCAGATTTCTCTTATCTCCTAACTATCAACTATTCACTAAGCTCTGACGCCCGCTTCCCTTCAAACAACGGCTTCCTGTCGCCTGATTTCTATCAACTAATCACTATCCACTGATTTCTGAACCCTGTTTCCTAATTCCTATCAACTCACAGCTATCCACTAAGATCTCAATTCTAAGCTCTGGCTAGTCCTTGATGCAACGAACGGGATTAGCCTGATACTTACCATATGCGGCGAAATAATCCCTATTCCTGGGATATCCGAACTCATCATAGTCGTCATCGCCAACAAGCGTGCGATCGGCATGCAAATACGGAAGATAAGCACAGCAAGCCTCAACTTTACTCAATGTTTCATATACATATATATACTCTGTAGAAGTCCAGAAGGCGGTATAGTCGAGTGCTCTTTTAAACAACCTAACACCGAGGTATTCGCTATAGTAGGTGAAGCCCGCAGGAAGTGCGCCGAAGCCAAATTCGTTCGAGCCGTCTCCAGAAACACCGTTGTAAGATCTCCAGCCGTTTGTCGCTTTCAATGCATAGCCTGCGTCGTCCGTCGTTTGTAGATCCACATAAAGTATAAGCGCTTTCCATTCCGTTGTATCCGGTAGATGCCAACTCGCTGGGCACACCCCCTGCACCTTTCCATTAGCAGAACATGTTACGCAACGTCCGCAACCCTTGCCGTCATTGGAAAATATGGCAGCCGAATCCATCGCGGCGGACCACGTGTAAAGGCGACCGTACTTGGCGCAAGAATCCTTGCTGTCTTTGTAGCAGAAACTTGCAGCCGTTCCAACATTGTAGTCGTAATTCAAATTCTCGGCCATCCAGGTCTGCATGCCGATTTGAACGGTCCTGTAAACCTGCCCGTCTCGACTATCCCTGAGCGTCCCATAGGTGATTGCGGGATTATAATATTTTGCGGAATCAATGGAAGTATCGGGACCCGCTCCCGTGTTTTCGCTTCCGCAAGCGATAAGGCAGGATAACATGACTCCAAAAAACAGAAAGGCCTTTGCCATTGTTTATCTCCTATGGGTTTCAGTAATTGTTGCCGTTTTGTTTCCGTTTGAGTCCTTAAATTCAATCGAACGCAATTCATTTTTATCGTTCAGTTTCCACGCCTCTTTTAGAAAGTCGGAAAGCTTCACGTCTTCCGTTTTAGAATTGTTTTCGGAGTCGCAGGAAACATAGTGAAGCATCACATCGTCAATTAGGGCGGCAAACAAAATATGCGCAAAAGCGATGCCAATCCATAGCTTTTCATGCTGATAGTCAAACGTAAAAGTTATCCCGGCGACGCCAAATGCCAGAAAGGTTCCCACGATCAAGCTCAGGAGAAAGAAGAAATTTTTAGGTTCCAACCATTCAAGCAAGATTTTCATTTTTTCACCCTGTTTCCGACAGACCAGAGTACAAACGTTGCCATTCCGAGAACAGCAAACAAAAGGATCCCGCAGAAAAGCAGCATCGGTTCTATCCCCCGATCGCTCCCGAATTTTTTGCAAAAGTTCACGGCGTCGAACACAAAAAGCCCACTCGCACATGTTGCCACAATGTATCCAAGCATCAGGTTGATTTTTGAAACCGAAAATGAATTCGGCTTGTAGATGTCGAAAATCGGTCCCATGATAGGCTCTTCCAAACGATGAATATGGTTTTCCCAGTTTTCCTGCCAATGCTTGGAACCTTTGGATGACAAAATCCAGGCAACCGAAAAAACAAGTCCCAAGCCCGCAAGCACAAGCGTCGGAATATGTCCAAAGTCAAAAGCTAGGCTTCCTTGGCCGATGCAACCTTCGCCCGGACTGCTGTAGAATTTTAAAACTTGGAAATAAGCCACATAGATAACCGTGACAAAAGCCCAAAAGTATGCCGCCCGCTTCCAATAATTCGTTATTTCAAAATCCATGCGGCGAATTGCAAATTTCAGAGCCTTTTCTCTTTTTGATTTGGGAAGAAACTTTTTGACATCGTCGGACGAGTTTTCCTCGAAAAGACGGTTATACGCATCCGGCGAAAGGCGTCTATAGTCGCCTTTTCCAACCACAATAAACAATTCGTCGTTTATATGCATTTTTTTAGAACATAAGAAAAAAAACGCTTTGTCAAGAGTTTCTGGAATTTTTATGTCATTTCGGAGAGGCGAAGCCTCGGTAGAATCGGCCACGCTGTGTTAGAGGTTAGAATAGTGGACGTTTAAGTTTCGGAGGCAAGTTAAGCGGAATACGGAACGCGGGGACTTGAAATGAATAGATTTCTCCCAACTGATAACTAATCACTATCTACTGAGTCCTGTTTTCTGGTTCCTGCCTCCTGATTTCTATCGACTATCAACTATCAACTCGTCCCTCGTCCCGTTTTGACCGCCAACTTCACCGAAATAAATTTTTACATCTTCACCCCCTAAAAAAATTTAATTCTTCCTTATGCAGAAGTTTCTATTGCTCCTCTTTTTGTCCGTCTCCGTTCTTTTCGCCGAAGAAACCTTGCCGGTATATCAGAAAGGGAACCCAAAATCCCGCGTTCTCGGTTATGTCGGCGTTTCGGACAAGGTAATCGAGCTTCCGATTCCTCCCAGGAAAAAGAAGGTCGTGGAATATGTCAGGCAGAAAAATTCCAAGAAGAAAAAGCGTGTCGTGAAATACGTGAACGTCGAACCGGAGGAGCCGCCGGAGTTCATCCCGGTGAAGACAAGCTTTGCCAGGAAAGGCTTTGTGCGCCGCGCGGACTTTTCCCGTTTCAAGGAACGCGCCAGGGATCTGAGCGGCGTCTATTCCTCGGCGACGGGAAGCGTGGTGCTTTCGAAATCCCCAAACTCGCCGGAAAGGTTCAATATCCGGATCCAGAACGGTCCGGAAAATGACCGGGCTGAAATCGAAATGGGGAACATCCCGGCTCGAAACGTTTCCGGGCATACGCGGTTCTCCTATTCGGAACCGGGGTGCAACCTGGAGCTGGATCTCTTCGAGCGCAAGGTCCGTGTCGCGCAGAAAGGTTGCGAAGAATACAATTCAAAGGTCGCCTCCCTTTCGGGAAATTACGGAAGCTATGCGGAATATCGCCACCGGGCGGAAGTCTTTCGCGACAGGGAGTTTCGCGCATCTTTCAAGAAGTTCACCTGGTGCCCGGAAGGACCGGGGTCCTGCGAAAGGATTCGCGACGAGGGGGACTGTACGGTCGAAATCGTCTGGAGCAAGGATTCACAGGGAATCATCGAACGCCGTTGCGGGGAAATGGTGCACAGATATCGTCCGATGGAACGCATGATTCCGCACAAGTCGGATTTTTACCGCGGCGAGAAGCCTGTCATGCTCAAGGCGAAGCGTACGGATATGGCGAACGAGTGGATGGTCTGGTCCTATTACCCGAACGCCCGCCGGTTCACGATGACCCGGCTTGGCGCCCGATCCGATATAGCCTATACGGAAATATACGAGTAGGACTGAATGCCGTAGCGGGGAAATGAAAAAGTTCCCGTGTCTTCACGGGAACTTCTTGTCAGGCTTGATTGCCAGGCGCAGCCGAGACTAGTCGTCTTCCTCTTCGACCGGGGACTTGGATTCCTGCTTGCGCTTGTGCGGGTCGAGGGTTATCTTTCTCAGTCGGAGAGCCTGTGGCGTCACTTCCACGCATTCGTCGTCGTTGATGAACGTGACGCATTCTTCGAGCGTCATGCGGCGGTAGGGCGTCAGCTGGATGTTGTCGTCCGAAGCCTTGGAGCGCATATTCGTGAGATGCTTTCCCTTGGTCGCGTTGACGATGATGTCCGTCGAACGATTGTGCTCGCCGATGATCATTCCCGGATAGACTTCCGTCGCCGGCGGGATGAAGAGCGCTCCGCGGTCTTCGAGCTTCGAAAGGGCGTAGCTTGCCGCAGGCCCCGGCTCCTTGGCTATCAGGACGCCGTTCGTTCGGGCCGGAATGTCTCCCTTGTAAGGTTCGAAGTCAAGGAAGAGCGACTGCGAAACGGCGTATCCCTTCGACAGCGATAGCAGCTTGGAGCGAACTCCCAGAAGACCGCGGCTCGGGACCCTGTATTCGAGCGTAACCCGGTTGTTCTCGTCCGTGTTCATGTCGATCATTTCGCCCTTGCGGCGTCCGAGTTCCTCGATAACGGGACCGCTGTACTCCGAAGGGACTTCGACCTTGAACTTTTCGATGGGTTCTAGCAGCTTTCCGTTTTCGTCTTTCTGGAAAATGACTTGCGGAGAGCCTATCGTGAATTCGTAGAGTTCGCGACGCATGCTTTCGATGAGAATCGTGAGATGCAGGATGCCGCGACCGGAAACCTTGAACGTCGAAGCGCCATCGGCCTTTTCGACGAGGAGCGCAGGGTCCGCCATGTGGGCGCGTTCGAGACGCTCGGCGAGATTGTTTCCTGTCAGGAACTTTCCGCCGCCCTTGCCGGCGAGCGGGGATGTGTTCACGGTAAAGAGCATGGAAATTGTCGGCGGATCGATGTGGATGCGCGGCAGGTGGACAGGGTTATCGACCGAGGAAAGCGTGTCGCCGATATCGAACATTTCGAGGCCCGCTATCTGGATGATTTCGCCCGGACCGGCTTCTTCGATGGGAACGGACTGGATGCCTTCGTAATGGAGAATCTTCTGGATGCGGATGTTCTTGACCTTCGGGGTTGCCGAATCGTCATCCGTCATGAAGCTTTGGGCGACCGTCATACCGGTCTTGAACGTCCCCTGCTGGACGCGTCCTACGGCCATGCGCCCGAGGAAGCTCGAATATTCCAGCGTGCTTATCTGGAGAAGCGGCGCGGCGTACGGGTCGCCTTTCGGGGCGGGAATCTTCTCGATGACCAGATCCATCAGGATGCGGAGATCTCCGTCCGGATCGGAAATTTCCTTGCGGCAGATGCCCTTGCGCCCGCTTGCATAGACGCACGAGAAGTCGAGCTGCTCTTCGTTCGCGTCGAGTTCGCAGAAAAGATCGAAGACCTTGTCGAGCGCATTGTGCGGATTGCAGCCGTCACGGTCTATCTTGTTGATGACGACGATCGGGGTAAGCCCGAGCGAAAGCGCCTTCTGCGTCACGAAGCGAGTCTGGGCCATCGGGCCCTCGAAAGCATCGACAATCAGGAGCACGCCGTCAACGGTGCCGAGAACGCGTTCGACCTGGCCGCCAAAGTCCGCGTGCCCCGGTGTATCGACGATGTTGATATGATAGCCTTTGTAACTTACGCTCGCGTTTTTCGAAAGAATCGTGATGCCGCGTTCCCTTTCGATGGCTCCGGAGTCCATGACGCGTTCGTTCACTTCTTCGCCTTCGTGGAACGTGCCGCATTGCTTGAGAATCTGGTCGACAAGTGTCGTCTTGCCGTGGTCGACGTGCGCGATAATCGCAATGTTTCTGATTTTGTTCTGATCCATCTTGGATATCCTGTTTTGGGTACTTCGTGTACTCATTTATTTGGCGCAAAATCTAGAAAAAATATGGAAGGTCGTTTAGGGCGATTTTCTACCTTTGTCGCAATGAATTCTCCACGCTACGTCCTGATGAAACTTTTGCCGAAGAATCTCGAATCGAGACTCTTTGGAAACCTGATAAACCTGAAGCTCCCTCTTCTTTCCGGGCTTGCGCGAAACCTTTTCGCGAAGGCCTACGCGCTGGACATGTCGGAAGCTTCGCGTCCGCTCGGCGCATACGCGAACATCGGCGAGCTCTTTGTGCGGGAACTTCTCCCGGGAAAGCGTCCCATTGCGGAATTCGAAGTGGTGAGCCCTGTCGATGGCAGGGAATCGCAGACGGGAAGCCTCGAAGGCTCTGACGCCGAGATTATCCAGGCGAAGGGAAAGACCTACTCGCTTTCTTCGCTTTTGCGCGATCCGGATCTCGCCGCGCGTTTTTCGGGCGGACGTTTCGCGACTATCTACCTTGCGCCGTTCAACTACCACCGCATCCATTCCCCGGTGAAGGGAAGGCTCCTTTCGGCGAGTTACTGCCCGGGCACACTCTGGCCGGTGAATCCGTGGAGCGTGGAACGCGTCGAGGGACTTTTCTGCATCAACGAACGATTGATTTCGCGGATAGCGGTTGATGGCGGCGGGGAACTTCTGCTCGTGAAAGTCGGCGCGACGAATGTCGGACGGATTGTCGTGAACTACGCGCCGAACTGGATAACGAACGCGGGAAAGCTTCCGAGATCGTCTCCGAGGCTAGACTTTTCGCCGCAAAAGGATGTGCGCTTCGAAAAGGGCGAAGAAATCGGTCGCTTCGAAATGGGCAGTACGGTCATTCTCGTCGCGGACAAGGTCCTTGTGGAACGCAATCCGTCGCTCTTCGCTTCGTCGCTAGGAAAGTCCGTTCGGATGGGAGAAAGTCTGGTCTAGGCTTGGACGCTTGCGATGCGCTGGGAAAGGGAACATCCGGAAGTCATGAAGGCTACGGCGGAATTCGTGCGGTTTTTCGAAAACGAGCCGGATCCCGTCGTTGCCGTAAGCGGAATGGCGGAAACTCTCGAAGCGAGAATCGCGTGGACGCTTTTCGGATCCGCGCTCGCGCAGGAAATTCCACACTGCTTGTTGCGGAAAACGCTCGCTTCGCTTCTCGAAAGCTTTCCGGGCGAACGCCTCTGGACATTTCCGCTTGCGACGGAATCCGAGATTCGGAAAACCGTCCGGCTCGCGAAGAAAACCTTTGACTGGCCGCTGGAAGAAAGCGTTCCCGGAATTTTCTGGAGCGTGGGGAACTTTGTTCGTCGCCGCTCTCCGCTGGCCGGTTGGGCCTCTTCCACTTCTCTTCGTGGAATCTTGCGTGACCTCGGCGAAATATTCTTCATGGGGAAGGGAGCCTACCGTCCCAAGGCAATCCTTGCCGTTTCGCGGATGTTCTCTTCTCCGCCACGCGGTCTGGGCGTCTTGCGTTCAAGTTTTCCGGGGGATGTCCATCCCGTTCCGTTTGCGTTCGGCGCGCGTCGCTGGATAGGCTTTGTCGGTCCCGGAGAGGAAATTCGCTATCGGGAAATGAACGAAACGGGAAAACGGCGGCTCGGGGTGACACTTGCCAAGGCGCTCGCTCCGGAAGATCCCTGGAAGGCTGCCCATGCGCTCCAGTTCTTTTGCGAACCTTCGCCGAAGGGAATGATCTGTTCCTTGCGGACGGATTCCTGCTTGCGCTGTCCGCTTTCTCCCTTTTGTCCGCGGAGCATGCAAGATGGCAAAAAGGGAAGGGAACGCTAACGGGAGGTCTTGCGATGAATCGATTCGGAATCTTTCTTGTCTTCGCTTGCATGGGTCTTCTCGCCGGTTGTCGATCCGACGGGGAAACTCTCCGCGACCTGAATCTGCAGCGGCTAGGCTTTCGCGGAAATTCTCCCGCTTCGGTGAATTTCTACGATTCGAGTTCCGTGTGGAACAGGCTCCCTGCCGCGTGGCGTCTTGGCGGGTATTCCGTACGGGACATGGCGGAAGTCGATTTCGCTTCGGTGCCCGGCGATACGCTGCGCATCCGGATCCTGGAATTTGCAGACGATGTTTCCGCGCTCGCTTTCTATCTGAACAGCGGCCTTGTGCAGGAAACCTTGCCTGTCGTTGTCGGAAACTTTCGGGAGATAGCGATGCGTTCGGGGCGGAGACTCTTCGTTTTTCGCTATGGAATCTTGCGAAATTACGACCGGGCGGAACTGGAACGTTACGTGCAGGCCTTTCCGGGGTATCGCTCGGGGCTTCCGCAGGAGTTTTTGAGCCTTCCCCTGTCCCAGCGCGTTTCCGGGGAAACTTCCATCCAGGTTCGGGATTTCCTGGGCGTTCCCGCCGACTTTCCGATGCTCGTGCAGGGCTATCGCGGAGACGATGTTTCCTGGAATGCCGCCCGCAGCTGGAAGTATGTCTCGCCGGATTCCTGGAGAGCCTGGGTTATCGGGCTCCAGCGGAAAAGTCCGGAAGTTTCGTTTTCCGCGGACACGGTTCGTTTCGATGCCGGCGCGGGAACTTTCGGGATGGCTCTTCGGCTTCCCGGTGGTCGCGTCGTGTGTGTCTGGGGATATCTTTCCGCGGAAACGCTCCAAAAACGTTTTGAAAACGTTTCCCGCAGCGTCTATGATTCTCCGGAATAGCTAGATTTAGGCTATGGCACAAATCGATATTCTTGCAGAAACAATTCTTGAAAAGCTACGCACCGTTTCCCAGGCGGAGACGGTAATCGGAAAGCCTATCCAGTCCGGGACTACGACGGTTATCCCCGTGAGCCGTGTTTCCATGGGCTTTGGACTGGGCGGGAAGAAGGACGACGCGACGGCTTCCGGTGGAGGCGTCTCGATAAATCCGGTCGCGTTTGTCGTCATTTCGGGAGACGATGTCCGGGTGATGCCGATTTCGAAGGACAATTCCATCGTGTCGAAAGTCGCGGACCTCGTGCCCGATGTCCTTTCGGCGTTCAAGGGAAAATCCGCCGCGGACGCCTAGGCGTTTTTCCAGGCTCGATTTTTCTATATTCCATTCCGTTCAATTTAACCTAGGGTGCCTATGCGCTTTTTGAATGTTTTGAAAAAATCTGTATTCCCTGTAATGCTCTGCTCGGCGATTGCTTCCGCACAGCTCGCGAACGGGAAAAACTTTGACGTGATCCGCGTCGGCAAGACGGGAATTTCGCAGGCTCATGTCGATAGTCTCGCGGATGCGTTGGAAAAGGCCCAGACGCGCGGTCGCACGGTCACTGTGCCTCCCGACGTGAAGAGGCAGATCCGCTGGGCGGTCATCGACAACCTGGTCGGGCAGGAACTGGTGAAGCTCGAAGCGAAGGCTCTCGGCATCAAGGTTCCGAAGAATCGCGTCGATAGCGTCGCGACGCTTTTCAAGAAACAGTATCCGAGCCTGGATGTCTTCAACAAGGAACTGAAGAAGAACGGCATCACGGAAAAGCAGTTCAACGAACGCATCGAGCAGCAGCTCCAGAGCGACATCCTTCTCGAAACGAAGGTTCCCTATCCGACGGATCCGACCGAAAAGCAGATTGCCGCCTACTGGGAGCTGAACAAGGCAGAGGCTATTTCGAGCATCAACGATACGATCAGCGGCGCGCGCATTCTCCTGAAAAGCAAGAAGGGAGAATCCAAGCAGGCGATTTCGGACAAGAAGGAGCTTCTGAAAGGTCTCGCTGCGCAGGTTCGCCTGGGCAAGGCTAGCTTTGCCGTTCTCGCCGCCCAGTATAGCGACGACGAGGAGGCCAAGAAGACCGGTGGCGTCATGAATCGCTTTGTCGCAAAATCCAAGGGCGCCGATTTCGCGAAGGCGATTGACAAGCTTTCCGTGGGAGACATTTCGGAACCGTTCTCCACGAGCGAAGGTCTCCAGATCTTTATGCTCACCGAAAAGAACGACGGCAAGTTTGAAAATTACAAGGTAAAGATCGACTACATTCTGCGCGTCCAGGCGGAGCAGAACCGCCAGATGAAAATCAAGAGCTATCTCGACGGACTCGCGAAAAAATACACGGTCAAGTATTTGAACAAGGAATACACGCCGGAAAACGCTATCGGAGGTGCCAAGTAATGGCCGCCACTTCGCACACAGGGCTTGCCGAACTCCGCACGAGGATCGACAGGCTCCGGGGGTATCTTTGACCTCGGGTCTAAAGAGGTAGAACTTTCCGTCTTGGAAAAACAGTCCGGCGACCCGGAACTCTGGAACGACCAGGAGAAGGCGCAGGCGCTTCTCAAGAAAATCACGTCGCTGAAGAAGATCATTTCTAGCTGGAACGAAGCTTCCGTGGCGTGCGACGATCTTTCCGAACTTTACGAAATGGCGAAGTCCGAACCGGACTCGCAGGAACTTTTCGACAGTGTCGAGAAGGATTACGGCGATCTTGTCAAGCGGGTCGATGAAATGGAATTTCGTCGGATGCTTTCCGGACCGGACGATGCCTGTCCCGCGCTGCTTTCCATCCATCCGGGGGCGGGCGGAACAGAGGCTCACGACTGGGCGGAAATGCTCTTTCGCATGTACAAGCGCTTTCTCGAACGCGAAGGCATGGATTTCAAGATTATCGACGTTCAGGAAGGCGAAGAAGCCGGAATCAACAGCGCGACGATAGAAGTCAAGGACGAATATGCCTATGGGCTTCTCCGGTCGGAAATCGGCGTGCATCGCCTTGTACGGATAAGTCCGTTCGACGCGAACGCGCGGCGGCACACGAGCTTTTGCGCGGTGTTTCTTTACCCGGAACACGAAGATGTCGAGTTCGAAATCAACCCGGCGGACATTCGCGTGGATGTCTATCGTTCTTCGGGAGCCGGTGGACAGTATATCAACAAGACGGATTCCGCTGTCCGGATGACGCACATTCCGACGGGAATTGTCGCAAGTTGCCAGACGGAACGCTCGCAAATCCAGAACCGCGCGACTGCGCTCAAGATGCTTACGACGATGGTCGCGGAACACTACCGACAGGAAGAGGAAGCGAAGCGCGACGCCCGACTCGCCGAAAAGAAGAAGGTGGAATGGGGCTCACAGATCCGTAGCTACGTCTTGCAGCCCTACCAGCTGGTCAAGGATTTGCGTACAAACGAAGAAACTTCCGACACGACGGGAGTTCTCGACGGGAAAATCAAGCCGTTTATCAATGCCTACCTGCTTAGCGAGACTGCCAGAGCCTAGTCGAGAGAGCTTGGAACCTAGAGTCGCAAAGCGGGCTGTATCTTTCAGCCGAAAGGCTTGACGTTTCACGTCTAGGCTTTTTTCGCCAAGCGAACGGTTTTCGCCTCTCGGCGAATGGAGCGCCTACCCGGCGAGGGGCAAGGTAGGGGGACCTTTCCGAGTTGCGAAGGCCAAGGTCCCC
>CAVKYI010000018.1:0-36467 GCA_963660435.1 Sodaliphilus sp. | reverse complement strand
ACCAGCGCGAAGCGTCGCAACCAAATTTTTGAAAATTGAATTTTTAGAGGTGACCACAATTGTTCTCTAGAACGGAATTTGCGTAGCGCTCAAGTTCAAGACAAAAAGATTCAGACCCGAAAGCCTGAACCTTTTCGAAAGAAAGAGAACGGAAAAATGTTTTGCGGCAACGCTACTTGAGAACTATTTGACGGGTCAGGCTTCTGGAATCCACCCGGACGCGCGCCACGTAAAGTCCGCTCGGCAAGTTTTTCAGCGAAAGGGTTCCGGTTACGTTTTCCGCAAGGAACACCGGACGTCCCTGCATGTCGAAAAGCTCGACCGTCGCGTTTCTCGCGCCGGTTACATTCAGCGCCTTTCCCGCCACCTGCAAGTCCAGGTTTCCAAGGAGGGCCTTTCGGGAAATTGACGCCAGATCGTCCGGACATCCGACGGCCTCGATCTTCGAGAGGAAGACACCCGAACCGTTGCTGTTGAGCGTAATCTGCGTCGGAGCGGCAGAAGAATCGCGCACATGTTGCAAATCCACGGTCGCCGCAGCCGCAGCGGTTCCCGAAGCGGAAACGCCATATTGCAAGCTGAACCATGGAGAATTTACGCCGACATTCACATAGTTCGTTCCGTCGATTCCCTGCATCGTCAAGATCAGGTTTTCGCACTTGCTCATCACGCTCTTCGAAACGGCATCGTCCGGAATCGTATAGATCGCATGCTGGTAGCCGCAAGAAGATTCGCTCTGGTCGCACCCGGCGAGTGGAATCTTCATATAGCCCGAAGCCGAGACATACTCGGGAGAACCCGCATTCACGTCGCTCGACCAGCTGCCGACATTTTCCGAGCCCGCCACGGAATAATCCACAATCACGTAGGTAGCCTTGCCAAACGTCGAGGAACCGCTTTCCCATTCGACCGGATCCACGCTACCCGCCTTTGTCACCGTCGAAGCGTCGTGCGCCTTCAGCGAGGCGACAAGACTGTCGTAAGCGGGCTTCTTGGCAAAGCTCGAATCAAAGATCAGGCCGTTGCATTTTTGCTGGTCCTTGAGCCAGCTGTACTTGTCGCTCAATCCCCAAAGCACAAAGGCTTCCATGTTGTCGGATTCGAGGAAAACATCCATGAGTTGCCGGTAGAGATGCCCCTGCGCCGCATAGTCCGCCGCGGTGATTTGCGTACCCGATTTAAACCCGATATCGAGTTCCGTGATTTGCAGCGTAAGTCCTAGGCTCTTGAGCTTGGAGGCAAGGGTGCGGATATTTGACGGTGTAGATGTATGCGTGTTTTCGATGTGCGTCTGCGTGCCGATTCCCGTAATGTAGATTCCCGCTTTCTTTAAACGGGTCGCCACGGAATCATACACGAACTGCGCCTTGCTGCCCGAGCCCATTCCCCATTCGAGCGAATAATCGTTATAGTAGAGCCTTGCGTCAGGATCGGCTTCGTGCGCCCATACAAAGGAAGAATCGATGAAGTCGCGACCGATATATTTGTACCAGACGGATCCCTCCGAACGCCATCCATGGGTAGAATTGTCGTTTACCGCTTCGTTTACCACGTCCCATTCGCGGATCTGTCCCTTGAAATGCCCGACAACGTTGTAGATGTGATTCTTTAGAACGGCGAGCAGCGTATCGCGTGCGCTGCCACCCGAGCTTTCTACGTTCTCCGCGAGCGTTCCGACCCAGGAGGGAACCTGGCTATGCCAGGAGAGGGCGTGTCCGCGGACCTGCATTCCATTTTCCGCCGCATAGACCATCAGCTTTTCGGCTTTCGCGTAGCTGAAGTTTCCACGGGAAGGTTCCGTCGCGTCGAACTTCATCTCGTTTTCGGCGACGACCATATTGAAATTTGCCTTGTGAAGCTCTTCGTAAATCGAAGCGTCCGATCCGAGCGCATTGTTGAACCAGTCCGAGTTCAAGATTCCACCGATAAAGCGTCCTCGGTTTTCGGCAAGCTCGCGCAGCGTACTGTCCGCATCTGCCGCAAGAAGGGTTTCGGACCCGCAGAGGGCAAGTCCAAAGACAAGAGCCTTGGAAAGAAGTTTCATTCTGTAACCTCTAGGATAAATTGAAGCGTTCCGTCTTAAATCTATCTTATTTATCCGGATTTTTCACGGGAATGCGGCAAAATTCCGTTGTAGGCAGGACAACGATTCCGAACGACAGACGAGAGGCCATTCGATTCTCGCTCGGTAAAATTACACACAAACTAATCAGCCAACTTCAAGAGCCCTTTGTTTTCGGTATTTCAAGAGCGTTATAGCTTAAAACTATAGCTAGAATTCAAAAAATAGTATAATCCGGACCTCTTGTTTTTCGACACCGAAATTCTACCTTATGAAGCGTCGGAACGATTGAGACCGAACCCCCGAAATCGGGAGAAACTTCTCAAATCAGGGTCTTGAAAACGTTCCGGGCAAGCGCCCGGACGGTTAGAGACTTCACACTTAAACCGCAGAGCGATCTGCACTGGAGTTTTACAATGAGCGAAAAGAAAGTAGCAGTCATCACGGGTGCCGCCCAGGGAATCGGCCTTGCCGGCGTCAAGAAGTTTCTCAAGGAAGGATGGGCGGTCGCCGCAACCGACATCCGGAAAGCGGAACTCGACAAGGAAGTCGAAAAGCTCGCCAAGGATGGATTTGACGTGACCGCCTACGAACTCGACGTGACCAATTTCGAGCAAGGCCAGAAAGTCATCCAGGAA
The DNA here is from genome assembly GCA_963660435.1 of Sodaliphilus sp. Lineage (GTDB taxonomy): Bacteria > Fibrobacterota > Fibrobacteria > Fibrobacterales > Fibrobacteraceae > Hallerella. The sequence continues at coordinate 33,767 of CAVKYI010000018.1, read as the reverse complement.
ATCGTCAAGAAATATGGCAGAATCGACGCTCTCTTCAACGATGCGGGAATCACGGGACACCGAAAAGGCATTCTCGATTTCGACCCCGAAGAAATCAAGCAGGCGGAAAACGTAAATCTCTGGGGAAGCCTTTACCTTATCCAGCACGTCGCCCGCGTATTCGTCGAAAAGAAGATCGCCGGTTCCATCGTAAACGTATCGTCCTTTGTCGCTTCGCTTTCGGAATGGTCCCCGTTTGCCTACGGAATTTCAAAGTCCGCAGTCGATGGCCTTACCCGAGTGGCGGCATTCCACCTCGGAAAATACGGCATCCGCGTAAACTCGGTCGCTCCGGGATGCACCAAGACGGAAATGGCAATCAAATACGATTATTCCAATCCGACCATCCGAAAGATCCAGGCGGAAAACGCCGTTCTCAACCGTTGGATCGAGCCGGAAGAAATCGCCAAGGCGGCATTCTTTCTCGCAAGCGACGAAGCGAGCGCCATCACGGCGGTCAAGCTTCCGGTCGATGGCGGCTACTCCAGCACAAAGTTCAACAACCTGAAAAGCATTTACGGCGAAAACGTCTAAAGGAGAAGTTCATGTCCAAGATTCACAAGTCCATCGCGGAACTAGTCGGCAACACGCCACTCGTAGAACTTTCCAACTACGAGGAAAAGTACGGAATCGAAGCGCACATCATCGGAAAGCTCGAATACCTGAATCCGACGGGCAGCGTCAAGGACCGGCTAGCACTCGCTCTTATCGAAGACGGAAAACGGAAAGGCCTCATCAAGAAAGGCGATACGCTTGTCGATGTCACCAGCGGAAACACGGGAATCGGTCTTGCGGGAATCGGCCACGCCGAAGGTTTCGAATTCGTTCCCTATCTCGAACCGGGAACAACCGAAGAGCGGACAAAGATTTTCCAGGGTTACGGTCTAGACGTTCATACGCTCTATGACATCGACGAAGTAAAGGATTTCGAAAAGACGGGTCTCGTTCTTGACGATCTTATCCACGGAATCCAGCGTATCGCGAACGAAAACGGCTGGTACTATACAGGCCAGACGGTAAACGAGGCGAACCAGGAATACCATTACAGGACAACGGGTCCCGAGATTTGGCGCGATACCGACGGCAACGTCGATTACTTCCTCGCGATGGGAGGAACCGCCGGCACGATCGTCGGAGTCGGAAGGTTTCTCCGCGAAAAGAATCCGAACGTCAAGATCATCGGAGTCCAGGCCGCACCTTCTTCCCGACCGGACAGCCCCAACTTTACGGGTCACATCGTCGATGGCACGCTTCCTCTAGGACGCGTCGCCGATCCGCTGGTCCCGACGCTCATCAAGAGCAACGAGAAAAACGGATTTTCCTTTGACGAAATCATCGACATCACGGCGGAAGAAGCCTACAGGACCGCGCAGGAAACCGCACGGACAGACGGACTTTTCCTCGGAACGTCCGCCGCAGCCGCCCTCACCGCGGCAATCCAGGTCGCAAGGCGCAAAGAGGCGAAAGGAAAGAACATCGTCGTCATCTACCCCGACAACGGCTACAAATATCTTTCCACGGACCTCTACAAAAAGCTCTAAGCGTAAATTCAAAGGAGTTTTCAAAATGAAACTAAAGTTTTCAAGAGATCTTCCCTTCCGCGCCAGGACATCCGAAGATTACCTGGCGGCAGTGCTCCAGATTGTCAAGTATCTAAAGACAAGCGAAGTCGTCACGCCTCGGGGAAAATACTGGAAAGTAAGCCCGGAACCCGGAAACGACTACAAGGGTGATCTCATCATCACGCCGAAAAGCATCTACGCAGGCTCCGCGGGAATCGGCCAGTTTTTCCTCCAGCTCTACGAGGTCACGAAGAATTCGGAATACCTGCAGGAAGCGAAAGACGCCGCCGAATATATCCTGAACACTTACGAAGGACCGGATTTTTTCAGGAAGGTTCTCGAAGGAAGCGATGGCGGCGTCTGGCCGGTCAAGGGCTGGGGCACTAGCGTCTATGCGGCTCCCGCCGGGCAAGGAATTTTCCTGGAACAGCTTTACGAAATCACGCATGAGGAACGTTACCGCAAATTTCTCCTAAAGACCGCGGACGATGCGATTTCTTCCGGGAAAGATGACGGAAAGACTCTCCACTGGAGCTCCGAAGCGGATCTGATGGCTGACGGTTCCTATGGATTTTTCTTTCTCTACGTCTATCGCAAGACTGGCGACAGAAAATATCTGGACGCAGCCAAAAAGGTCGTCGCGTTCACGGATACGCGAATCGTTCCCGCCAAGGTCGGCGGAATTTACTACAAAAACGTCGATCTGACCCTTGTCGGCTGGAAATCCAGGGAAACCGTTTTCCCGAATTTCTCGCACGGCGCGGCCGGAAGCGCCTATCTCAATGTTCTTCTCTACGAGGAAACCAAGGAAAAGGCGTATCTCGACAAGGCAAGGGAAGTCGTCAAGTTCCTTTCCGCGATTGTCGAAGGCGACGAAAAAGGCGCGCTCATTCCCTATCTCTACAATCCCGAAAAGGGAAGTTTCCACGACTTCTTCTACCTATCGACTTGCCACGGACCGGTGGGCACGACCATTCTCTTTAGAAAGCTCTTCGATGTCACGGGCGACACGGAAAATCTCGCCTGGGTAAAGCTTCTCACCGACGGCATTCTAAGAACCGGAGCGCCTCTCGTCCATTCTCCCGGCTATTGGAACAGCTACTGCCTATGCTGCGGGGCTCCCGGAGTCCTCGCCCACTTCGTAAGAACAGCGGAAATTCTTCACGACGAGTTTTACGTCCGGCAGGCAAGACTGACCGCGGACAAGCTTCTCGGCGACTCGTTTAACGACGAGAAGGGACGCCGCTGGTATGCCGCCTGGACTCGCAAGCTTCCGAATTTCGTCGAAACATACACAGGTCTCTACGACGGGGCCGCCGGCGTCGGAAGTTCGCTTCTCGCCCTTTACGCTCACGAAAAGGGAATCAAGATTCAAACGGATACGCTCGAATATCTGTTTCTGGACAAGTAAGGTACCTCTGAAAATCGCAGGATTTCCATCGAAGGAGAACCTGTGATTTTCTTTTGCTCAAGGGAATTTCAAATGCCACGATGTATCGACACAAGATGCATTCATCTCGAAGAAGAAAAATCCGGACAGGAAAAGCCACACTTCGGTTCGATCAGCTTTCCCATCTACCAGACAGCGACATTCGCCCATCCCGCAGTCGGAAAATCCACAGGCTACGACTATTCGAGACTTCAAAATCCGACGCGCGAGCATCTGGAAAAGATCGTCGCCTCGCTGGAACACGGCACGTCCGCATTCGCCTTGTCCTCGGGAATGGCGGCAATAACGCTTCTCTTCGAACTTTTCGAACCCGAAGACCGGATTGTCGCGGACTCTGACCTCTATGGAGGAAGCATCCGTCTTTTCGAACAAGTTTCAAGAAAGAACGGATTGCAGATCACGCTGGTCGATTTTTCCAGGGAAGACATGGAAAATTTCATCGACGAGCGTACCAGGGCGATCTACCTGGAAACGCCGACAAATCCGATGATGCACGTTCACGACATCGAAAGATATGCCCGAATCGCCAAAAGGCACGGAATTCTGCTGGTTGTCGATAACACGTTTCTTTCTCCCTATTTTCAAAATCCGCTAGAACTCGGCGCGGACATCGTCGTCCATAGCGGAACAAAGTATCTAGGCGGGCATAACGATACTCTCGCCGGATTTCTCGTCACGAACAGAAAGGATGTCGAAGAAAGGCTCCGGTTTCTTGTCAAGACGACAGGCGCAGGCCTCGCCCCGTTTGATTCCTGGCTTATCCTGCGCGGGCTCAAGACGCTCGGCATCCGCATGGAGCGCGCCCAGGAGAACGCGTTTCAAATCGCAAGGTTTCTCCTGCGCCAAAAGGAAGTTTCCCAAGTCATCTATCCCGGCCTCGAATCCCATCCGGGATTTCGAATTCTCCAGAAGCAGGCACGCGGATTCGGCGGCATGATAACCTTTCAGGTTCAAAGCGAACAGATGGCGCTTTCCATCCTGCAGAATGTACAGTTGGTGCAATTTGCCGAAAGTCTCGGCGGAGTCGAAACGCTTGTCACCTACCCGATTACGCAGACACACGCCGATGTTCCCAAGGATATCCTCCTGCAGAACGGAATTACGGACAAGACGCTTCGACTGTCCGTCGGAATCGAGAACATCGAAGATATCTTGCAGGATCTACAGAACGCCTTTCAAAAAGCGAGGAAAGAATCCAAATGACGGAACGCAATTTAAATTTCGACAAGCAGATCGATCGCCGCGGCACACATTCCCTCAAATGGGATTTCGCCGTCGAGCGCGGAGTCGCAAAGCCCGGAGAAAGCGACGACATCATTCCGCTCTGGGTCGCCGACATGGATTTTCAGACATCGTCCTATATCCAGGACGCCTTGACACGTCAAGTCGAACATGGAATCTTCGGGTACAGCGAATCAAAGGAAGACTATTTCCTGGCGCTTCGGGATTTTTACTTTCGCAGACATCGGTTTGAAATTTCGAGTAGCGATTGGGTTGTCAAGGCGCCCGGCGCAATGTTCCTGCTCGCGATGGCCGTAAACGCCTTTACCGAAAAGAACGACGCGATTCTCATCCAGGAACCCGTCTATATGCATTTTCGGGAACTTATCGAAGCGAGCGGACGAAAGGTCGTAAGCAGCGACCTGGTTCTTGCGGAAAACGGTCGCTATGACATCGACTTTTCCGATTTCGAACAGAAGATTCGAGAAAGCCACGCCAAGCTTTTCTTCCTCTGCAATCCGCACAATCCGGTAAGCCGCGTATGGAGCGAAGAAGAACTGGCGAAACTTGGCGAAATCTGTCTAAGGCATCACGTCCTCATCGTAAGCGACGAGATCCACAACGACTTTATCTTTCGCGGGAAGCACCTGATGATGGCATCCCTTTCCGAAAAAATTTCGGATATTACCGTTTCCGTGACAGCCCCCACAAAGACTTTCAATCTCGCCGGACTGCAAATCGCCCACGCATTCATATCGAACAGGAAATTGAGAGAAGCGATTCGACACGAAATCGATGCCGTCGCCTACAGCCAGGTCAACGTAGCCGGGCTAATCGCCTCCGAAGCCGCCTACAGGCACGGCGAAGAATGGCTAGACGCCTTGCTCGAATATATCCGGGGAAACATCGACTTTTTAGACGAATTTGTACACAGTCATCTTCCCGGAATAAGGCTTACGCCAACCGAAGCGACCTACCTTGCCTGGCTGGACTTCAACGGGTTGAAGAAGTCTCCGGCGGAAATCGACGACATCGTCCTGCACAGGGCTAGGCTCTGGCTCAACAGCGGCGAGCGGTTCGGAAAACCGGGTCGCGGATTCGAGCGCATCAATCTGGCGTGCCCGCGTCAAACGCTCGAGTGCGCCTTGAAAAGACTGAAAGACGCCTTTTACGGCTAACGCTCAATCCTTCTCCGCGGCCTTTCGAAGCGCCTCTTCCAAGGACATCCCCGCATACTCCTGGGCAGAGAACAATCGTCCGCTTTTTCCGTCGTCGAGCAAGTTTCCGACAAGCGCTCCGGGAACAACGGAAGAAACGTCGTTCGGCGCATTGGGACCGCCCAAATCCGTGCGAAGCCATCCCGGATCCATCAGATTCATCATCACGTCCGATCCGTTCAGCTTGCACGCGAAATCCCGGACAAACTTGGAAAGAGCCGCCTTGGCGCAGGCGTAGCCGGCAAGTTCCGGTTCGCTCGCGATTCCGCTAGTCGTAAGAAGCATTCGGCCAAAACCTTTTTGAATCATCTTCGGCAAAAAATGATAGGCAATCTGAACCGGAGCAAAAAAGTTCACCGCCATCGCCTGCCGAAAATCTTCCAGAGTGTTCTTCGTATAGTCCGAAAAGTAACGGCTCATCTGCCCCGCGTTGTTGAACACCAGATCGACATTCTGACCGGTCGCGTCGATTTCCATCAGCATGGCACGGATGGATTCGGGATTTTCCAGTTCGCACTCTACGGGCAGAGCCTCGACCCCGCGGATTCTCGCAAGCGAAGCGATTTCTTCCGAATGTTTCCGGGAACGGCTCTGCAAGATAAGATTCACCCCGAGAGCCGCCATCCGATTGGCGATTTCGCGACCCACGCCCCGAGAAGCTCCCGTAACAAGACACCAGCGATTCTTGACATTTAACATCCTTGCCTCTTTTCTTTCGATTCTTGAACTATCCATAGATTCATTTTACCAAATTTTTCGAGGGCCGCATCGTTATAAATTGCATACAGGCCTCGCGACCCCCCGAATGAAACATTGTCGCCCGTCGAAACGCAAAAAGCAAAATCCACGCGATTGCTAACGCTTGCAAAAGTTGCTAGATTGAAAAGAGAGGAACAGGCAAATCATGGATAAGGAAAATTCTCCAAAGACCGGTGGAAAGGCAAAGCTTCTCGTGACGACGGGCATCATATGCGCCATGGGTGGATACATCTGCGGCGACAAGGTCGATGAACTCGACAAGCTTGCCCAGGAAAGGCAACCCTACGAAATTGCGGATTCGCTTCTGCAAGATGCCGCATCCAAGCAAGCCAAATGGCTAGAAATCCAGGAACAACTCCGATCAAAAATCACCTCCTATAGAATCACGATCGACTCCCTGGAGCGCGTCATCGGCCAACAGGAAAATTGCCTATCCGCGCTAGAAAACACGAACAGCGAACTGAAACAATGCGAAGAAGCGAGCGAATCGCTCCGGAAAGGAAAAGACGAGAGCCTTATCGCGTATAAAAACGAACAAAGCGAAGTAACGATCAGGGACAATCAAATCGACAGTCTGGAAAACCTGGCAAAAAGCTATAGAAAGGAAAACTTGAAACTTCAGGAAGAATACAGGGATCGCTCCCCCGTCGAAAACGAATTCGAGGCAATTCACAACTGCATCAACGCCCAGGGCCATTCCATGTATCCTTACGAGTTTAAGGAGCAGGTCAAATGCTGTATCAAAACGCTAAAGACACTGCAAAGAAAATATCCAAAGGACAAGTTCGAAAACATCCGTATAAAGTGCAATGCCGACTAGGAAAGATACCGAAAATTCCCTGCTAAAAGAAATCGACAGGCGGCTCGCCAAAAGCGGAAAATCCTTTGGCAGCGCGATCAGGGAATATCACGGCTGGAGCAACGACCACGGCGAATGCAACGATGACAGCGAAAGCGAAGCCAGGCGATGGGTCGAAAAGTTCAAGAAATACCGGTCACGCCTTGGCGACGATCCGGAATCCCAATCTTACCGGGAATTGTCGAAGTTCCTTCAATATTTAAAAGACGAAAGCCCGATCCAGCCACAACCTCTCCTGGATCTCGTACAAAACGATCCGATTTGCGAAGAAATGAAAAGGCTCTCGGCAACGATCCGCGAACAAGTCATCCGCGAAGAAGATTCCAGGCCCTAAAATCTGTCCCCAATTGTCCCCGCGGGGGAATCTAGCTTTCTAGATGTCTTGAAAAATTCCTTTCGGGACATTTCATAGGAGGCTCTTATGCCACAGCCCAAGCATGATCCGCACGGTGCCGGATACCCGTCAAAAAATCCGGGAAAACCGTCCGGCGGAAAGCGCAGAAACGACTGACGCCCGCGCCCCGAAAAATCGCAGTCCGACGACCTACAGACCGGTTCGGCAACAAATCCTGCGCATAGGTCGCCCGGACTGCGCATCTTTTCCGCAATTTAAAATTCATAAGAAAAAAAAACGTTCAGAATAACAATAAAATTTTAACTTTAATTTTCGAGCCACTTCAACAAAAACCGATGAATACACAAAAATATAGAGATTTCGAGACGAATCGTCAAACATGTGACAAGTTTCACGACACGGTATTGACAACAACGCCCGTTTCTCTTATTTTTATAACACATAGCGAGAAATCGCGGTTGGATTTTAAAGAGCTTTTGCACCTTATTCTCGAGACTGGAATCGGCAAAATTCACGCGCAGAGAATAAGCATGCAAACGCTCACGTCCCATTCGGGGCGTGGGTCGTTGTCGTCTGTTTGTGCGTATAGGTTTTGCCGAACCTCAGTCTGCAAGCACGCGAAAAACGGAACCCACGCCTTTTTTATATCGAAAAGGCGCAAGGCCAAGCTCCGGGAGCCATCGCGGATCGTTTTCGCGAAAAAGGAGCGCCACTTATGAAAAAACTTGCCCTTGTCCTTTTTCTTTTTTCTTCATCGCTTTTCGCAAACGAGATGTGCGCCCAGCTTTGCGTCCCGTGCAAGGAAAACGCGACCGATTCGACTTGTTCGCGGATCGACACCCTGTGCGGTTGCGCGGCCCTTCTCGACAGCATCCAGGCGAACGAAACGGCCAAGGCCGAAAAGATCAAGTCCCTGAAGGAAACGCTCAAGACGAACCTCTCGGAAAACTGCCTGAAGGAATTCTGCGCGTTCAAGGTAAACATCCAGAACGACGAGCTCAAGTATTTCCACAAGGCAAAGCTCCCCAAGTCCGTCAAAGGGCTCGTATCCGAAGCGCAGGCGGAAAAAACCGCAACGGATTCCACGGCAAATCCCGAATCCCTTATCACGCTAAGCGTCGAATGCCAGAACTTTTGCGAATTCTGCCCGGCAGAAAAGGCGAAGGACAGCTCGTGCGTTCGAATCGAAAGCATCTGCAAGTGCCAGGCGTTCGCCGAACAGGAAGCGCGCCTCGCCGAAAAGGCCAAGGCGGACAGCCTTGAAAGATTCCAGGCTCTTTTCAAGAAGACAGAGAACCTGTCTCTCGCCGCGGATTCCATCTACGCTTTCCAAAAGACCGTTCCGGATTCCATGCTGTTCGTTACGCTTAAGAAGTCCGATATGGCGCTCATCGACATCCAGACATTCAGGGAGCCTCCAAAAGATACGGTTTCCGCGGCACCGCTCGCCACGCTTCCCGCCAACACGGCAAAGGCTCCCACGGATTCCACCCAGCCTTCTCGAAACGCGCCTGCTCAATTACCCGCAGCTCCGACAGAAAACAGCTATCGCCATTTTTACCTGGGAATTTCCGCACATGTCGGGCAGATTTACGACAAGTCGCTTCTCGACCGCAAGGCTTCCCGGGACGCGAGCATCACGGCGGGACTTGACGTCTTTATGCGGTCCTACTTTTACAAATACGGCTCGTTTCAATGGGGGCTCGGAGCGGTCTATCAGTATAGCGAATACGATTTGGAAGATTACAAAAGTACGAGCGCGGGGATTTCCTACCACAATATCGTCGCGGAACTTCCCATCGAATTTCGCTTCGGATTCCCCATCGGAAAGGCCATGAGCCCGTTCTTTAGCTTCAACTGGAACATCCGAAAGCCCATCTACCAATGGTACAACTGGTACTTTAAATACAACAGCAAATACTATTACAGCGATCCCTACGGCGACGAATGGGACGCCAGTTCCTACGCTTCTTCGGATTTCGATTTTCTGGGATTCATGGGCATCGGTCTCGAAATCTATCGCCACGTTTCCATCGAATGGCAATGGCTCGCTATCGCCAAGAGCACATACGCCGACGACAAGGGCACCCCATACAAAGACGGCGCCGACACCTGGCGCGTCAAGCTGGACTTCGCATTCTAAAGGAGAAAACGATGACATTCGCAAAAACCATGCCGATTTTCGCCCTGGCGCTTTTCCTCTTCGGATGCGGCGACGAGAACGGACTTTCCGCCGCCGAGGAAGAGATGGACTCCGCCATTTACGAACAGGACCTGGAAAAAAGGAACTGCCGCAACGGGACATCCGACCATTCCGATTCCTGGTGCTGCGAGTATTACGGCTACCAGTGCCATAGCAGCAGTTCCTCGCAAAGCGAAGCGACCGCCTGCTATTACGGGACTTCGACCCATTCCGACTCTTGGTGCTGTTCCTATTATGGATATCAATGCGGCTATTCCAGCTCCAGCTCGTACGATTATTACTATTCGAGTTCCAGTTCCAGCGCAAAATACTACACGGAAACCGCAAAGACGCTGAACTTTTCCATGACATACTACAAGCAACTCGTCAAATTCGACGAAAGTTCTCTCTCCGATGGCGACCCGAAAATTTCCTTCGCCATCAAGCTCGTGAACATCACCGGAGACACCACAAAAAAATCAACCGGAACGCTGCTTTCTCTTTCCAATCAAGGAAGCTGGTCTGGCACAATGTCTGCCAGTTTCGCTGTCCCCGCCAACACGGAAAAAATCTACGTATGCCCCACGGTTCTAGACGTAGATGTACTTTTCGATGACGATTACAGCTCGGGCTACTGCTACATCAAAAGCTACATCGGCTATCTGGACGACTACGAAAAGGTCTATCAGTCGGACTACGAGAGCAAAAAATACAGTCTCGAATGGAACTGGTATCTGTATTAAAGGAGAACAAAAATGCCTGTCGCCATGAACAAGATCCTCGCAATTTTCTGTCTTTTCCTCTTGCTCTTTCTTTCCGGATGTGCAGTCGTCGGCTGGCACAAGCAGGGGGTCAGCGACTTCGAAACGGAAAACGCCCTGGCCCAATGCGAATACGAAGCCGGCATAAACCATGTCCAGCGCGGAGACTTCGTTTCTAGCTGCATGAAGCGCCAAGGATTCCGTTGGTATTGAGGCGACTCGAAAAGCGAACGCAACTTTTAACAAGGGTAAAACAGCATGAAACTACAAAAAATCATTCTCGTCGCATTCATCTTTGCAAACCTCTCTTACGCATTAGGCTTCAATTGCCTGAACAAACGATTCAGCAGAGAAACGGAATTTCTCTTGATGAATCAGTGTATGGGAAGCTACGAATGGATGAGCGAAGAACAATACAAGCAAAAAATGGACGCCTGCGCCTGTTATATCGGAAGCCTAGCCTGCGAATATGATGGCGATGACGAAAAGTTAAACAAGGCGGCCGAAACAAAAAGCATCCTAGAGAACGATGAAAAGAAATACCAGTCCTGCCTTGAAAACAAGGAGAAAAAAGGAAACGGCAAAATGTCGAAAGTATTGACCGAAGCTTTAAAAGCTGGAGCCAAGACTTTTCTGGAAGACAAGAACTAATGGTCACCCCTAATATGGAAAACGACATTATCGAAAGGATCGACGCATTCATCGAAACTTGCAAAGAAGAAATCAGAAAAGAACAGAGGAAAACCGCCGACGAAAAAAATCGAAAGGCCAAGCAATATCAAACGGAGCAACAAAGCGAATTAAAAGAATATGCTCCATTAGACAAACATCCTAGCAAACGCTTTGGTTTTAACTCTTGCGTGAAAGACTGCTTTGGCGAAAAAAGCATTAACGCATACAAGGCATGCAGAAAACGAATTGCAGATCCGAAAAAGAAAGCGACGCAGGAAGATTACAAAAAGATGGAACGACTCTATAGCGAGATGCAGAAAAGATACAAGAATCCTGATTCTTTCTATGAATGTCCCCCATTGCCGTCAGGGACAACGCTTCTATCAAAATCCTTAATGAAGCTAATGGGCAAAATATCCAAACAGCTTGACAAGCAAATACAGAATTCAAGTCACAAGGATTGACAATGGACCACATTTTTGAAAAGCTATTCCTCTACTTTAAAACCTGGATCAAGGCCTTTATTCCCGGAGTTATTTTTGCCTATTTGTCCAGCAAATTGCTCCATACGGAATTTGCCACGGAGATTATTTTCTACGACATCATTATCCTTTTTGTCATAGGAAAGGTCCTGATTCAAGTCGGTTTTCCAATCATCGAAATCATCACCGATATTCTCTCAATCGACCACACTTTACAGCCGGAAAATTTCAAGCATTTAAAATACATATTCGGTTCCGCTTGCGGAATCTTCGCGATTTTGACTATTTGCTGGATTTGCAATCACGTTTCATCCCATTTTTTTGACAAAGATAAAGACTACTACTATCTTCTGTTAGTCATTCTAGGATTACTTGCATCCATCGTTTCATTCGTCACGAAAGCGAGAAAACGATAATTTACGACTGTTTTAAATTCCTTTTTGCCTTTATTTGGGCAATCTAGTTTCATTTTCGAATCTACTCGTCATTCAAAACTTTTGCTAAAAATCAAAGATCGAAATTTGTCATAAAATTTCGTTCCCTATCATTGTCCCCTTTTGTCCCTTGTGCAGGCTCTAGATTTAAGAATGTCGAAAAGAGAAATCTTCCAGACAACAAAACCTCTTCGCAATAGCGAAATATAACATCTAGCAAAAGGAACAATATGAGAAAACTTTCTGCCAACAAGGACATCAACAAGATGTGCGATAAAATTCTTGGAACGCGTCGTTGGAAAGTGAAGCGCCACGAAAAGCACATCATTCTTCGGCATTACCAAGGGAAAACACTTATCGTCCCTTCCACGCCTGGCGATCGCAAAGCCTTTGCGAATTTTGAAAGCAGCTACAAAAAGCTTCTTAGAAAAATTCTCGTTTGCGCAGGCGTTATTCTTTAACAACAAGGGAGTTTAAAATGTGCACCATTAAAAACTATCTTCTCGCTCGTGACAAAGAAATACAGCTTCGCTTGAACGGATACCAGACCACGCTTCTTGAAGTAAAACTCGAAAAAGAAACTCATGACGGATACTGCTACAGCCTGCATGAATCAAATCGTACAAACTCCAAATTCGAAGACATCTTGAACGCATTCAAGCAAAATTTTGACAAGGGATTTGGCTGTTATCAAGTTCCAGAAACAGAAGTTCCCAAGGCAAAGTTAATCCCAGAAAACCAATGCACCATTGTCGGTTTTATAAAGGGAAAAGAAAACATCCCGACAAAAATCTGGTTGCGGAAAAAAATCAAGGACGGACATTTGCTATGCATACCTCCTTCCATTACACAAATTGTCGCCGAGATTTGGGCATTGGAACATATTTGCAACTTCAAAGGTCCTCTTAGCCCAATCGTCCGCGACAGCATTGAAAAATTCAATAGCCAATACAGCATTTCAAAAGAAATTCCCAGCGCTCTTTCAAAGCTCTTTTCGAAAGAAAACTTAACACTTCCCACCTTTCAGGCAGAAGAACTTCCCGAAAATGAATACGTCATTTTGAAAGACAACAACCGTCCGGGAAACAGCGAACAGCGCAAGTTCGTATGCAACGCACTCTCTACACCTGACTTTACGATTAAAATCGGTCCGCCCGGTTCCGGAAAAACGACATCCATCGTAGAACTTGTCATTCAGCTGATCAAGCGAAAAAAGCGCATTCTTCTGGTTGCTTCTACAAATGTTGCAGTTGATAATATCATTGAACGTCTGAAGGAACATCTAGACCTTGTCTGCATCAAGCGTTATGGAAATGGAGAAAACGAGCGCATCAGTCCAATTGCCAAGCGTTTTCTCGAAGGATCCGAATTCAAGAAGACCGAAGCGAAAGCCTTGCAAGATCGACTCAAAAAAATTCCCGAAGATGAACGCAGCGAAGAACAAAAGGAACTTCTCGAACATTCCGACGCCAAAAGCAACGATCTACTTTACGAAATCGTTCAGGAAAACGCTCCGATTGTAGCCGGAACAACTTTTGGTGCAGCCCTTGCCGAAATGAAAAAGCTTCACAATCGCGCACTAGACGAAACGCCTTTTGATTACATGATTCTTGACGAAGCGTCAAAGACGACAATCCAGGAATTCCTTGTACCTGCCATTCTTTGCAAGCATTGGATTATCGTAGGCGACACAAAGCAGCTTTCTCCCTATGTAAGCGACGAAGATTTGGCAGAAAACGCAAAGATCTGCTACTCGGACGATCCGAAAAAGAATCTGGAATATCGCGTAGCGTCCGACACGCTCCTCGCCAAAAAGGGAAATGGCTCTAAGCAAACGGTCATTCTCGTTGAAAAGGAATCCGAATACGATGCCTATCTGTACCGCAAGTACGCCAAGAAGAACGATGTTTTCTTTGCCGATGCGGACAAGGATGAAGACAAAAAATTTCTTCCCTATGCAACAATTATCCTCGGTTCAATCGATTCTTTCAAGGAAAATCAGGAATACATTTCTCCGCGAATTACCACCGTTCGAATGGCTTGCGACAAAACGAGCGGACGCTTTCTCCACGAAGAAGAAATGCAATGCTGGGTAAGTATCGCCCGTTACAACCGCGAAATCCGCTTTGAGCGTTTTAACGAAAATCACCCGCGGGAATGGTCTGACGAAATTTCCTGGCGTCTTGTTCGTATGTTCGAGCAGCGGAACAACATTGTCAATACGGACAAGAGTCCCATTGAACGACTGAAAAAGGAAGTTAGTGAATTGATTCCCGAATCCGATGCGGAAGAATGCAGGAAAAATCTTCAAATTTTTGAACAGATCTATCTTCCCTCCTGCATGGAACTTCTTCTTGACGGGTTCGGCTCCTACAAGGAACTCGCCATTTTCCGCGGGATTCCGAAAGACCTCCTCAACGAGCGTTGCATCATGCTTTCCTACCAGCATCGTTCGCATCCGGATATAGCGAAGTTTGCCGCAAAGGAATTTTACGACGGAAAGGCGATGCGTTCCGATCACATGAAAGAAAAGCGGGAATGGTGTTACAAGCGTTTCAAGGATCATGTCCATTGGGAACATATCAAGGGAAAGTGCGATGCCAAGAACCGCAACAAAAAGGAACAGGAATGGATTGAACGGGAACTGAAAAAATTCTGCAGATTCGCGACAAGTCAAAAAGAAGGGAAGCGTTCCGTTGCCGAGACAAGTCAAAAAGAAGAGAAGCTTTCCGTTGCCGTGCTGTCTTTCTACAAGGAGCAAGCCGAAGACCTGAAAAAGATTTGCCACCGCGTATTCAAGGAAGCCAAACAGTTCGTCGAATACAGCGCCGGTTCCGTTGATTCCTTCCAGGGACACGAAGCAGATATCGTCTTTTTGAGTTACAGCAACCAGGTTCACACTTGCTTTATCGATGCGCCCAATCGTTTGAATGTCGCCATTACGCGCGCCCGCTTTATGATGGTTCACGTCGGCAACTGGAAAGCGATGAGTAAAAGCGAGGGCGCGCTTGGTCGCATTGCACAAGATATGAAACCTTTCACACACAATCTTGAAAAATAACCACAAGGAGAACATCCCATGAAAATCGATATTCGCGAAAACATTTCCTACTATCTCGTCAAAGGAAAGATTACGCAAAGAACACCCAACCCCTGGATTCGCTCGTTTTTGCAATACATTGACAAGCATCCGAACGCAAACGAATTTGACGTTTGTCGTGATCTGCTCGCTGACAACGGAACAGCTCGAGTTGCCGCAGTAAAAAACATTCTCTTTTTCTTTAAGGAAATCGGTCTGCTTGTTTTTAACAAGGGAAAAGGATATGAACTTACGGCAGATGGGGTTGAAGCACGCGATAGCGCCAATCTTTGGCAGGGAAAGAAAGGCGTATTCCTGTTTACTATCTTGGATACAGCTACAGATTACTTTATTCTCAACATCCAGCCCGTACCCGGGCATTGGTATGATACAGCAAGGAAACCGCCCCAAAATTTTTCTTCCCTTTATGATGAAGACAACTATCCAAAACCCCGTTTTTCAGATATCAAGGTAGATTTTAACGATCTTGAATCATCCTGGATTGAAACTTTCCAGGATACCGAATTCGAAGCCAGTATTCGCTCCGACGGAACCGTTAAAATTGTCGGAAAGCCCAAAGTAAAAGGTTTGGAGGAGTATCAGGTAGAATGGATCGACAAAGAATTGACAAGCCGCTTCATCGATGAAGACGAAGAGGACGAATAAACTTCTCGTTTTCATCCGATTTCACCAATCCGAGCCGTCTCATTGTAGCGATAAGCAAGCGAATCGATAACCAACACCGTCCAATATTAGCAAAAAGTGTAATTTTCTCCTGAATTTTACACTTTTTCGCGCAACATTCAATCTACAGCTTACATTTTTATCTATATTCCAAGTATGCAGCGAAAGATCCTGAAAAAACTGGCCGAATGGAAAAATTCCGCCGAACGAAAACCGCTTGTTCTACAAGGCGCCAGGCAAACCGGAAAGACCTATACGGTCACAGAGTTTGGCTCTAGATTCTATTCCAATGTCGTTTACTGCAATTTCGAAAGAGAACCTAATCTGGCCTCCCTTTTTTCGGATCTGTCGCCAAGCCATATTCTGCCGAACCTCGGCGCCATCAAGCAACAGAAAATCTTTCCAAGAGAAACGCTGGTCATTTTCGACGAAGTCCAGGCATGTCCCCAAGCCCTTACCTCGCTGAAATATTTTTGCGAAGAATCACCCGACATCCATATCATCGCGCTAGGTTCTCTTCTAGGCGTAGCAGTCAACCGGGCGGAATTTTCGTTTCCCGTGGGGAAAGTCCAATTCCTAGACATGCATCCGCTCGATTTCGAAGAGTATCTTCTCGCCCTCGGGGAAGACTTTTTGCTACAGAAGATTTCCACATGTTTCGCAGAAAACTCGCCGATGGAAAAAGCTCTTCATGTCAAGGCTCTTGAAATCTATCGCGAATATCTTTTCGTCGGTGGAATGCCCGCCGTAGTCGATAACTTTGTACGCAACCGCAATCCGCTTCAGGCAAACATCGTCAAGCAGGACATTCTTGCCGCATACCAAAACGACATGAGCAAATACAACAAGCCGAGTGAAATTGCAAAGACGCGGCTAGTCTATGCGGGAATCGGAAAACAGCTCGCCAAGGAAAACAGGAAATTCCAATATCGTGGAATCAAGCCCGGAGCAAGAGCCAGCGAATTCGAAAACGCGATTGAATGGATCTGCCTTTCAGGAATCGCCTCGAAAGTCTCAAGGCTAGAGCGTATCGCCTTGCCGTTTTCCGTAAATACTTCCGAATCGGATTTCAAGCTGTATATGAGCGATGTCGGATTATGCTGCGCATCCCAAAACGCAACCTACGACGATATTGTTTACGAGAATCCACTGTTCAATGATTTCAAGGGTGGACTTTCGGAAAACTACGTTTACACCCAGTTAAAGGCAAATCACATCGAAACCCATTACTGGAACGAATCCAATCAAAACGAAATAGACTTTATCCTTCGGCTAAAAGGCGACATCGTTCCCATTGAAGTCAAGGCGGCAACTCACAGCAAATCACAGAGCCTAAACGCCTTTGTCAAAAAATACAAGCCGCCCTACAGCATCCGGATTTCGGCTCGGAATTTCGGATTCGAAAACAAAATCAAGTCAGTGCCCCTCTATGCAGCCGGGTGGGTAAAGTAAATCTCCCCATCCCCCAATATTCCCCGCTTACAAAACAGCGTAAGAAAAAAAAACTTCTATTATACGGAATAGATTCTATCTTTGAAGTATGGGAAATCTTCAAGGAAAACAAATGCAAAGAGAAAAATACAGGGCGGCGGCAGAATTTGCCACGCTTTTCCGCGGTCAAAAGCCAACAGCAGCGCTCCTTTTGGCATTTTCGCTCCTCTTTTCGGGGCCGCTTTTCGCAAACGAGATGTGCGCACAGCTTTGCGGATCATGCAAGGAAAAGACAGCCGACTCGACATGCATGCAAATCAATTCCCTGTGCAGCTGCGCGACCCTTCTCGACAGCATCCAGACTGCAGAAACGGCCAAGACAGAAAAGATCAACGCCCTGAAGGAATCTCTCAGGACGAACATCTCGGAAAACTGCCAGAAGGAATTCTGCACATTCAAGGTCAAGATAAGGAACGACGAAATCAAGTATTTCCACAGTGCAAAGGTCCCCGATACCGTTGAAAAGCTTTCCGCGGAAACCGCGACAGATTCCGCGACAAATTCCGAAGCGCTTATCGCGCTAAACGCCGAATGCCAGAGCTTTTGCGGATCCTGCTCGGCAGAAAAGGCTCAGGACAGCATATGCGTCCAAATCGAGAGCGTCTGCAGATGCCAGGCGTTTGCCGAACAGGAAGCGCGACTTGCCGAAAAGGCCAAGGCGGACAGTCTTCAAAAGATCCAGGCCTTTCTTAGAAAAAACGAAAATCTCTCAATCGCCGCGGATTCCATCTACGCTTTCCAAAAAAGCGTTCCGAATTCCACCGTGATAGTCACGCTCAAGAAGTCCGACATGACGATTCTTGACATTCAAACGTTCAAGGAGGCTCCCCAAGATACGGTTTACGCGGCACAGCTCGCCAAGATCCCCGCCGATACGGTTCAGCCGAAAAGCGATTCCACTCGAAAAGCCACAGCCGTCTTGACGGATTCCGCAAAGAAAGCCGACACCTCGACGAAAATGGCAGACGAAAACTGGAGACGCTTCTATCTCGGCGCTTCGTTCCATATCGGGCAAATCTGCGATAGCAAGCTTTTCGACAAAGAAACATCCCGCGAAACAAGCGTTGCGACAGGAATCGGTTTCCTTGCTCGCTTCTACTT
Source organism: Sodaliphilus sp. (assembly GCA_963660435.1). Lineage (GTDB taxonomy): Bacteria > Fibrobacterota > Fibrobacteria > Fibrobacterales > Fibrobacteraceae > Hallerella. The sequence goes on along the minus strand of CAVKYI010000018.1, from coordinate 15,419 downwards.
CTACAGATACGGCTCGTTCCAGGGCGGGCTCGGTGCGGTCTATCAGTATAACGATTACGACTTGATCGATGACGGCGAAACCAGGGGCGCCTACTATTACAATTTCCTTCTGGAAGTTCCGCTGGAACTCCGCGCCGGATTTCCCGCGGGCAAGATCTTCAGCCCGTTCTTCAGCCTGAGCGTGAACATCCGGAAGCCACTCTACAGCCAGGTAGTCTGGCATCTCGGAGGAAAAAGCGTCTCGGAATCATCCTTTGACGATCGGTCATCCGGATTCTACACAGCTTCGGATTTCGAATCCCTGGAATTCATCGGATTCGGTGTCGAGATTTACCGGCGCATTTCTGTCGAATGGCAATTGCTCGTAGCCTCGCAAAGTTCCTATGCCGATGACAGGAGCTCTCCTTACCAAGGGGGCCTCGACACCTGGCAAGTCAAGCTGGACTTTGCATTCTAGAGGGGCGCGCAATGATTGTACGGTCAAATGGAACTGGTATCTGTATTAAAGGGAGAATACAAATGAAACTGCAAACCATTTCAAAAGTTCTTTTCGCGAGTGGACTCATCGCTCTTGCGGGATGTGCCGACGAATCCCCGTTTTCGGAAGCGGAAAAAGCGATGACACGCGCCGAGATGATTTCTGCGGACCCGGAAGCCGCGCAAGGCCTTGAAGAAAAAAAGTTGCAGAACAGCGCTCAAAACGGAATTGTCCTGGACGTGATAATTCGCGACTTCCAGCCGAGCCATTCGGACTTCGAGAACTTTGCGGAAGAATCTGTCAACCATCTGTACGACATCTATAGTTACGGTCTCCCGGGATATGACCTTACCTGGTATGGCCTTTCCGCCTACCACAACACGTGCGGAAACACCGCGTCCAAGGCAGGCGTCGTTCTTGGCATGGACGGGCTTCCTATTGTCGCGAATCCGATACTCCCTGCCTATCTGCAGCAAAAATCAAAATCGCCTACGGGCGGATATCTGATGTATGGACAATGCGCGACAAAGGTTTCCGGTTATTCGAACAAGGTCCAGCGCGGTTTCAAGCAGTCAAAGGGGGCAACTTTCACGGGCGTTATCAAGAACACCTGCGTGGGCGAAGAAACCAAGAATTCCGGCGGGAACGCCTGGGGAAACGAAGTCTATTACACGCCGGGCATGGTGCAACCCTATCTGACATTTGACGTAAGTGCGCTCGGCACCCCCAGATACCGGGAAGGCGCACACATCCACAAGCTAAACGAGGCGTGCGACAATTCGAAATTTGCCCAGTGGTTCGAGGATGTTTCCGGAATCAACAAGACTTCCAGAATAACCATTCACGTTCCCCTAGCCGCCGACAATCCGCAATACAGCGAACTAGACCACAACTATAACAACGGAGGATTTTCCCCGCTCGACGCGATTGATCCCGTTTCGCAAGAGCGGACCGGGATGGCGCCAGGCACGGACCAATGGGGGCCGCAGAGCTTTTCCGTTTTCTGCCCTCCCTATAATTACCAATATGCAAGCGTGCAGACCGATTTCAATGGCAACAGCACGTCCGCCCTTTGCAAAACCTGGAACCAGAATGGCGGAGCGCGCGGTCTTGGCGCGAATGCAGCGGAAAACATCGCGGAGGCATACGGAACGTTGGGATTGCAACATCTCCGCAACTTCAACTTTACGGTGATGGGATATGTAAACTTCAAGTATTACAAGGCGAACAATACCGACGAAACCAACCAGGAGTTCTTCGAGTTCGCCGCCGATGACGACACGTGGATCTTTGTCGATGGCGTGCTTGCCGTCGATCTGGGCGGAACGCACCTCACGACGCCGGGCATCGTGAACATCCGGACTCTAGCCGAAAACAACCACGGTTGCCACGAAGGCGAGCCTCTCGCCGCCACGCTCGCAAAGGAAGAGGCCTGTGGCGAAGACGGAACATGGGCAGACGGTTCCTGGCATCACCTGCATTTCTTCTATGCGGATAGGCAGACGGACGGTTCGAACCTCTATATCCGTACAAACCTTAAAAACGTGGCACTTCCCCTTTACGATGAAACGGTCGAAGCGATTCCCGAAACATCCCAGGAGTAAATCCATGAAAAATTTCAAAATATTCATCTTCTTGACGCTTGTCCTTCTCTTTTCTGGCTGCGCGATGACCCACACGGATTACAGCGAACGCAACATCACCTACCAGAATCGCACGAATATCGTGAGCTACGGCGCGGAACACGCGAAAATCATCGGCCCGGTCATTTGGCAGGATCAAAACAAATGTTCCAAGATTTCATTTCTGCAATACGCCGTCACCCAGGATCCAAGAGTTGACGACATGATAAACATCGTGACCGAGGAATACAAGAACAACACGACTAATTCCGTCTATTGCAAATACTCGGGGCTTGCCGTGAGCTACGAATCGCTCTCCGTCGAAGAGGCCGCCGAATGGCACGACGTTGGCGATTCGGCAATCTTTATCGCCGACAAGGATAAGGAGAAAAAGCAGGTCGTGGAACCTTCAAAGGGACCGATCGTCTGGGCTATCTTTGCGACTATCGCGACAACGGTGATGACGATACTGTTCGTGACGAACTAAAAACTTTCCACCAGCCGGTCAAAGCACTCGCCGCGGACCTTGTAGTTCTTGAACAGCCCAAAGCTCGCGCAGGCAGGCGAAAGCAGCACCGCGCTTCCCGCTCCGAGCGCGCACGCATCCGCGACCGCGCTGTCGAGATCCGGGAAAATCTTCATCGGAACGGAGACGCCGTTTCCCCTGAGCGATTCGCGCATCCTTTCCGCGGTCGCACCGATGAGCGAGACTTTTTTCAGTTTCGAAATCCCGGCAAGGACATTCGAAAGTTCGGTGAAGTCCGCATTCTTTTCGGATCCGCCAAGAATCAGGGCAAAGGGACGGTTCATGCTTTTCACCGCGGCGATTGTCGCATCGGGACGCGTCGCATAGGAATCGTTGTAAAATTCAATGCCGTTCCTTTCACCCTTGAATTCCATGCGATACTTGAGAGGTTCGTAAGACTTTAGCGATTGCAGGGCCGTCGGAACGTCTGCGCCCAAGGCCTTTACCGCAAGCAGGGCCGCAGCCATGTTTTCGAGCTGGTATGCGCCGCGAATCTTGCAATCCGAGAGCCTTAGCGTATAGCCGTCAAGCGAGACGGAATCCGCCGTAAAGATCGCATCGGCATCCTTGCTTCCATAAGAGAGCTTTTGCGCACCGCTTTCTCTCGCAATTGCAACCGACGGGGCCGCATCGCGAATGTAAACGCAGCAATCGCTTCGCTTTTGCCAACGGACAAGGTTCGCCTTGGCATCGCGATATTCCTCGACAGAACGATGCCAGTCCAGATGTTCCGTCGAAACCCGCAACACGACGCCGATATGCGGCGAAACGGAAAGCGTCATCAGCTGGAAAGAGGAAAGTTCGAGAATCGAAACGCGATCAGGTGAATCGTCCGCCAGGAGATCGAGAGCGGGGACTCCGAAATTTCCACCGATCGCGCAGGGAATCTTGCAGGCTTCGAGCGCATGGCGAATCATGCTGACCGTGCTTCCCTTGCCGAGCGTTCCCGTCACGCCGATGACAGAGCGGGATTTCGTCTCGTTCAGAAATATTTCGATTTGGCTCGTGAGGATTCCGCCGTTCGTCTGGAAACGGAAAAGTTCGTTCTGCAAGGGATAGATCCCCGCCGACCGCACGACCGTGACGGAATCCTTGAGACCGTCCATATAGTTTTCGCCGCTAAAGACCTTGACATTCGCGTCGTTCGAAAGTTCGGGAAGTTCCACCGGATTTCTGTCCATCACGACAATTTCCTTGACTCCGTTTCGCACAAGGTATTTCAAGGTACTCTTGCCTTCGACGCCAAATCCCAGGATGCCCACAGGGCTTACGATATTCTGCATAGAAAGACCTCCTATCCTTTCGCGGGTTTTACCACCGCCGTTGCGAACAAGGCCTTTTCGAAAGCCTTGCGCAAAAGTTCCATCAAGTATTCTTCCGAAAATTTTCTTACTTGCGCTTCCGTTTCCGCCATCGTATAGACGCGACCCAGATGGAGCATCTGGTCGGCAAGGCGCATCAGACGCTTTTCGGCACTGTCCGAACCGATGCGAAGCCCTCCGATGATGTTCCGCTTCGTACGCTCCAGTTCGCCTCCTGCAAAGCCATTCTTCAAGAAATCCTGAAATTCCCGCTGGGCGATTTCCAAGGCTTCTTCCATCTTGTGCGGTGCAGTCGCAAGCGATATGCCCCAACCTAGAACGTCACGATACACGTCCGTCATTGAATACACGGAATAGGCGAGCCCGCGTTCCTCGCGAACTTTCTGGAAAAGTCTCGAACCCATGTCGGCACCGAATGCGACATTGAAAAGCCCGAGTGCGCGCAAGAAATCGATGTTTCCGTTCCGAAAGTCAAAGCTCGTTCCCCAAAAAAGATTTGACTGGTTCAAGTCCTTCTTGCTCTTTGTCTTTCGCATGGCATTCGCGCAGTAAAGATTTTCTCCGATATGCCTTGCGGACTTTTTCTCTTCGAAATTTTTCCGGACCAGATCGACGATTTTCTCGTGTTCGATTTTTCCGACCGCGCAAACGGTCAGCGGCAAGTCTTCAAGGACTTCCCTTTCGCATTCGACGAGATTTTCGCGCGTAAGTCCCTTGACCGTCTTGACGGTTCCCGCAATCGGAAGCGCAAGGCCGCATCCCTTGTAGTGAATTTCGTTGAAAAGATCCCCGACGCATTCCTCGGCGATATCTTCGTAGCTGTGAACTTCCTCGATGACGACTTTCCGTTCCTTTTCCACTTCCCGGCAATCGAAACGCGGGTGCATCAGCATGTCGGAAATCACGTCGAGCGCAAGCGGGACATCCTCTCTGACGACCTGAGCATAGAATCCGGTTTCCTGCCGGGTCGTATAGGCTTCGAGATTTCCCCCGCGGTCCTCGATCGTATGGGCGATTTCAAACGCGGAGCGCTTTTCCGTTCCCTTGAATACAAGATGCTCGTAAAAATGGGCGAGACCGTTCGTCTCCGAATCTTCATGGCGAGAGCCGCGCGGAATCCACACGCCCACATTCGCGGAATAAGCCCCGGGCATGTAATCCGTTACGACCGTGATACCGTTTTCCAGTTCGGTTTTTAAAATCTTTTGTCGAAACATACGCCTAACCTAGCAAAGAATTTTTCACAAGAATCAGCAAGGCAAACCAAATGGAAAGCCCGGCAAAAACGATTCCGTTTCCCATCATGAGCGCTTTCCACTTCAAGCCGAAAGATTCCCTAAAAAGTCCAAGACAGACAAACGGGATGAAGCTTGCGAGAACAGGCAGGATATAGCGGAAGTCATTGCTGCAGGCAAACGGCACCGTTATCCGCAAATACATCAGTGCGCCAAGGAACATCGCGATTTGCAAGAAGAGGAATATCTTGAGCCTATCCATTCTCGATTTCCAGAATCCGCGGAAAGCGCATACGACAAGAATCAGGAGGCTTGTTCCCATGGCGGCCGCGAGAGTTTCTCCGAGCGGGAATCTAAAAATCCGAAATTCGCCAAAGAGAGAAGTCTTTAGCGCATAGTTCCAAAAGAACTCCCTCCCCTGCGAAGCATTCCAGGGACTAGCGAAAGGATTCAGCATGTAATTCTTCAAGTCGAAATAGACGTAGTTTCCAAAGCTGTTCGGGACGGCGAGGCCGGAATGAAGGCCACTGGAATTTCCGACAAGCGAAGCGTCGCCCCATAGGCGAACGCCCAGGATTCCCAGACAGACGATAGCAAAGACGCCAAGGGAAACCATCTCCGATTTTTTAGGAAAGACAGTCTCTCGCGGAAAATACCCGAAAACAAATCCCAAGGCGAAAGTCGCAAGCGTTACCAGGCCCGTACTTTTTGTCCAATAGCTCAATCCAGCCGCGAACGCCGCGAGAAGAAGCGCTTTCGATGACCTGGAAAGGATATATTTCAAGACTCCCCAAAGGCAGAGAAGATGAAAAAGGTAGAACAGCTGGTCATTGCCGATACGCGGCGCGACCAGAAAAAGCAGTGGCCAAAAAGTCCACAGAAGTGTTCCAAAGGGGAGCGCGTTTTTCGAAAGGACCATTTGCAAAATCTTGAATCCCAGGAACAGGACGAAAATCGACAGAAGGAGACTTTCCGCCTGCACGGACGAAGGACCGTCAAGATGCACGGCATTTCCAAGCAGCCAGGGAACGGAAGAAAGAACATAATAGACCGGCGGATGGTAACAAGTCCAACAGTCATCCGTTCCGGGAATCCGATGTTCTTCCGCAACGATTTTAATGTAACCCAAATGCCCATCGACATCATAGGCGTATTGCGAATGGGACAGCGAAGAGAACATCAAGGCGCGCAACAGGACGCCCGCAGTCAGGATGATTCCCGGCAAAACGCCCACATGGAACCGCCGAAACAGAAACGCGAAGAAGGCGGTAAAAGAAACGAGCATCAGGATATACGAGAGAACGCCAATGGCCGACGAAAGCATCACCGGCTTTACGTTCAATCCGCCGATTCCCCCATTGTTCCGAACGAGAAATTCGAAATGGACATTTTCCCCGTCGGCGTATTTCGCAATCGAATCCGACGGGAGCACAAAGCCGTTGCTGTAATCGCAATGCCCCGAGATGCGGGAAAGAGACACTTTGTTGCCGTTTATCTTGACCGATTCCGCACAGTCGTCCGGGATGACTTTCAAGGCGAAGGAACGGCCCAGTTTCGAACGAACATCAAAAAAGACTTCGAACCTTTCGCCTTCCCGGAACTCTTCCGCAACCGGAAAAGTCGCTTGTCTTTCGGCGCTTAGCGAACGATAGCCGACATTCTCTACCTCGAGACGGGAAGCGAAAAACAGAAAAATTCCAAGGAACAGGAGCAAGAGACAATACGGTTCCGGAGCTAGAAAGATTTTTCTTGTCTTTTTCCACATCGACATCAATCCGAATTTCAGAAAGTTAATTTATACACGATCGGAAGTTTTACCGTTTTCCTTCGTGATATTCCGCTTCGGCATTCACGTTCCAGATAGCGGACTTGTCGCTTGAATTTTCGCGGATGCACTTGACGGTTTCCATCGCGGTGAGCATACTGTGATCCATGTTATTGTACTTGTGCATCCCGTTGCGACCCATCAAGAAGAGATTTTCAAGGGAATCGACATATTCGCGAATCTTGCCGAATTCCCCGTATGTTCCGAAATACGCCGGATATGTTTTCGGCACGCGGAAAAGGACCGAATCGCGAACCGCGGAACGCTTCGCCACGTGAATCTTTTCGAGTTCCGCGATGGCGAAATCGATAAAGTCCCTGTCCGCCATGTTCCACATCTCGTCGCCTTCGTTTACGAAGTATTCAAGCCCTATCCAGACTTTCGAAGGATCCGAAACCAGGTAGGGACTCCAGTTGTTGAAAACCTGGATGCGTCCGAGCTTGACATCGGATTCCTGCACGTATATCCAGTTATCCGCGACAAATTTCAGACGACTTTCGGGCGTTCCCGCTTTCGCCGGATTTTCGATATCTAGCGAATCGAGAAGAAGCCCCACCGTCATGAAGTCCCGATACACAAGACCCTTCGCAATGCGTGAAACTTCGGAGGGAACATCCGGAAGAGCCTCGATCAGATTCTTCACGGGCATCGTACTCAGCACGTAATCGGCAACGAGGCTTTTCTCTTCGCCGTTTTCCGTATAATGCACCGCGGAAACCTTTTTCCCCGAAACGTCCAGAGATGTCGCCCTGGAACGAAGATGGATTTCTCCGCCGAGCTTCCGGATTCTTTCGGCAACGGTTTCCCAGAGTTCTCCCGGTCCGAGCTTCGGGTAGAGAAATTCTCCGATAAGGCTCGTCTCCGTACCTTTCTGGCGAATCGACTCCTGCTTTCCCGGCAAGAAGGACTTCAATGCATGAAGCAGCGTCTTTCCAATCGAGAGCCCCTTGATCCGCTGAGCACCCCAGTCCGCGCTAATCTTGTCGCAGGGAATGCCCCAGACCTTCTCCGTATAGTCTCGAAAAAACGTGCGGTAAAGTTCCACGCCGAACCGATTGATCATGAAGTCTTCCAGGGAAACTTCCTTGCGCTTCGGGAGCAGGCAGACCTTGATATAGCTCATCCCGATCTTGAACATTCGCCAAATCCCCAGGTTCCTTATCGTCGAAGCGTTCAGGCTGACCGGATAATCGAAGAGCTTGCGCGTATAGAGAATTCGGGAAAGACGCGAACGGACAAGCATCACCCGGTCTTCCTTTTCCGGGTCGGGACCGCCGGCAGAAAGGCTTACGGGCCGTTCGATGGAAAGATCGTCACGACTCGGAGCGCCTTGCAAAGGCAGAATGTCCGTCCACCAGTCCATCACCGTATCGCTCTTGCTGAAAAAACGGTGTCCGCCGATGTCCATCCGGTTTCCCTTGAAGACAGCCGTCCGGGAAATTCCCCCGACAAAATCGTTTTCTTCGAGGACAATGGGCTTCACGTCCGTCGTCTTCAAAAGTTCGTAGGCAGCGGTAAGCCCGGCAGGACCAGCCCCGATGATCACGGCAGTTTTCATATCAATCCTTCAACGATTTAAAAAGGAACACTTTTCGAGCGCCAAAATTCCACAGCAGGACAATCGCCGCGGAAACAAGCTTCGCAAGCATCGGTACAAGCTCTAGAAAATCCACCTGGAACCACATGAAGAGCTGGTTCAGGAGAACGCCTAGGATTCCGATCAGCGCAAACAGGGAAAATTCCAGCGGCCTGCTCGAAACGCTTCGCTTGCAGGCGGCAAAGACCCATCGGACGCTTATCCAGTAATTCACGACAAGACCGGCGATTAGCCCCACAAGATTCGCGACGAGATAATGCCATCCAAGCGCATGGAGGCAAAGCGCGAAAAGCCCAAAATCAACGACAAAGGCAAGACCGCCCGTAAAAAGGTATCGCCACATCTGGCCCAAAACGCTTTTTCGCCCCGGCAAGCGCATTACTTTCCAAGCGGCATCACCAGGATTCTCGAATGCCTTTTATAGTTGTAATGGTCGCGCTTGGACTTCGGCAAGTCTTCGAGCGTACCGTCCTTGAATCCCAGCTGGTAGAACCAGTCGAGCGCCTGCGTCGTGAGCAGGAAGACCATGCGGAATCCGCGCATCCGGGCTGTCGCCACCAGATGACGCACGATCGCCGCTCCGACTCCCGACTTGCGATAGTTCGCCGCAACGGCAATCGCAGCGACTTCCGCCATATTGTCCTCGAACGCATGAAGCGCTCCGCAACCGTGGATCACGTTGTCTATCGCATACACGACATAGTCAGAAAGCTTTTCCGAAATGGATTCCTGGGTCCGCGAAATAAGATATCCCTTCGCGATATAGTCCTGCATGAGCCGGAGAATGTCCGGGATATCGTCTGTCGTCGCCGGACGAATGCTCGAATACTGGTTCGCATAGACCATCGTTCCGTCGCCGCGGCTCGAGAACACTTCCTGCAAGACGCTTCCCTGCGTTTCGCCGCTGATGAGATGCACGCGTTTCGCGCCGGCCTTGCAGGCGGCAATGGCGTTTTTCAGATAATCGACCTGCGCAAAGTTCAACTTGCCCGAATTCAGGTCCAGAATTTCCTGGGCCTGTTCGATGTCGAGCGCGGAAATTACCCCGTTGTCCGTCACGTCCAGATACCGCGTATTCGGACCCGTGGCGAGGCCTTCCGCCCGAATGCCGTTTTCGCTTCCGATGAAGAACAGCTTTCCGACGGTCAAATACTTGCAAAGTTCCATCGCAAGTTCCGTGCTCGAAATATTGTAGGCGTGGCCAATCTTGTTCCAACCGATCGGCGGAACGATGGGAATGTAGTCTTCCGAAAGCAGATGCTCGACGATGTTCTTTTCGATCCGCTCGATTCGACCGGTACGCATGTAATCGGTGCCATCGATAATCCCCATGCTCCGGGCAGATACCCAGTTTCCCTGCATTCCGTGGCAGCCGCCCGCCGTCAAGTGGCTCATGATGCGCTGGGCGGCACCGAGAGACGCCTGTTCGATCAAGGGAAGCGCCTCTTCGCTCGTGAGGCGCACGCCGTTCTTGAATTCGGAGACGATTTCCCACGCGGCAAGCTGCCGATCGATGCTCTTCCGCGTCCCCGGAACGATCAGAATCTTGACGCCTATCTTGTGCAAGAGCGTAATGTCACGAATCAGCACGGGAAACAGCGGATGTTCCATCAGGCTGTCTTCGATTTTCAGCACAAAGAGCTGTCCCTTGAACCGGGTGATGTAACCGAAGACCTCGCGGATAAATCCTGCGACTTCGATATTCTGCACGTTCAGATGGTCAAAACCGTTGCTCATGCAAAAAAATATAGCTATTGTAGAAGCACAACCAAAAGCCGGGAATCGGGATTTTAAGCCACTTTTCATTCCTGCCTTCGCTCGGTCTCTCTCGAATTTTCTTGACCAAGGCAATTTTTAGAGGCGACCTGATAGGAAAATCCCATCCAGAGAACAAAGTAAAGTACATTGAAAGAAATATCCAGAACGGTAATCCTTCCAAATAGAAGTTTTTCAAACAGGATCGCGGCAGAAGGCACTAACAGAATAAACATCGAGACTCTAATGTTTTTTTTAGATAGAACAAGGAGACAGGACAACAGAGAAAAGAATATCGAAAAAAAATATGCGGCAAATCGACTAGTCAAATAAAAAATTGTATTTCCGATATACATTCCATGAAACACAACAAAACCTATAGCAAAATACGCGGCACAAGCAACAGAACCGAAAGCAAAAAGAAATTTCAACAATCTAAAGTTAAACAACAAGGGATTTCGCCTTTTTAAGACCACAAAGAAAAACCATAAAGCAAATAAAATCGTCAAACAGTAAGCCAGCGTTCCCAAAAACGTAAAAACGAATCCAAGAAATTGCGGTGAAAATTCACTTGTCCGCATATATTTATCAAGCAAAAGAACGAACGACAACGGACATAGGACCGCACTTGTCAACGCCATTATCAAAAAAAAATTTCGTGTTCTTTTCATCGTTAATTCCCCGGATAGCAGTAGCGCACCAGCAACCAGTCTAAAACTTGGTGCAACCTTTCATTACCAACATTTTTGCCTAGTTCCGGGCGATTCCAGAGTTTCTGCCGATATATTTTACCGACTCTTTTTCCATAATCGCTAATCTGTTGGGCACCGAGATGATTGTAGAGAGTTGCTATTCGCTCCACATCTTTATCACTGCCAACAAATCTCGACAACCGCTTAATAAATTCCGCAGCAACAAGAATATTATAAGTCGGATTTGAGAGTTCACTCATAGAACCAAACGCATTGCCCCAATAACGGTGGTTGATGTTCATTGGTTGATATGATTTCAAACCAGGAAAAACTAGTTTCCCGAAGCCTTCGATATCATCCCCTCGCAACACAGCATCTGTATACATTGAATCTAAAGGCATCTTTCCTCCTGTCTTTGTTTGCTTTTTTGCGGAACTGCGAGCATTCTAAATATACACAACCTTCGCACCGCTGTCAAAAGCCTCGCGTTCCTAAAGTTCCATTGTTACGGTAATCAAGTCCGCAATGCCAAAGTCCCAGCCCTAAAAAATAAACCCGGCATTGCACCGGGCCTATCCATCCAAGTTCTCTTCGAACTTTAGATTATCCGACTTTTTCAGTTTTCAGGTTCTTCCGAACCGGATTCCTCGGCGGTTTCCGCAGCGGCCTGCTGGGCGGCGAGAGCCTTCTTGAACTCCTCCACGGTCGCGATATACTCGTCGATCTTGTCGTCGCGGGAATCCAGGTGCGCCAGGATTTCCTTCGTATGTTCCTCGCTAAAAACCGTCTTGAGCTGACGCCCCACGTGGCCCTTGTAACCCCATTCCTTCAAGCGATCGTCCGTAAGCACGTAGGAATCCGAGAGCGACACGAAGTGCATCGGTCCATGGACGGCGAGATCCTCTTCGAGGAGCATGCATTCCGGTTCCACGGCGCCCTGTGTCGCCATGTAGGACTGGATATGGCGCGAGCGGACATCCTTCGTATGCTCGATTCGCATATATCCCATGATCAGATACTTGTCCTTGTAATCCGCGTCCCCGCCTTCATAGCGAGTTCCGAATAGAATGTAGCGGCTCTTGTTCGTCTTGACAATTTTATTGATGGCCTTGACATTGCAGCAAGAAACAAATCCGTATGTGGAAGTTTCGTAGTTCGGTTCCGAAAAGGAACCTTTTTCGTTTTCGTTTAGCTGGTCACGGACCGGGACAACGGACATTCGGCTGGTCTCGACATAGAGAAGACTGCCCGTGTTCTTGCCACGGAAGCCTTGCCAACCGGTTAAATTAATCTGTATTTGCGGCATAGTACGTCCTTTTCCTCAGAGTAAAAGTATCAAAAGCGGACCAGTGATGGTTCGTTTTCTCCTGCAAGATATAAAATTATACCTTAAAAAGTCAAAGTTTTTGCAGAAACCTTATCCACACCGAAGAAAGTCGCCCCTTTGCGGAAAAATTCGGGGGTATCGGTCGTCAAAAAGGACAAGTTCCCCCCTCGGGTCAGCCTTCTTTCCATTTCGGGATGCCTTTTCAGGTAGTCAAGCGTCTTCCGGGCGACAATCGCGCCTTGCGAAACGACCCGGACTTGCGGGGGAACGACCCTTTCGATAACCGGCAGAAGCAGCGGGTAGTGCGTACAAGCCAAAAGAATCGCGTCGATTTGCGGATCCTTCGCAAGCAGCCGGTCGATATCCCTTTTCACGAAGAACCGTGTCCCTTCGCTGTCGATTTCGCCGTTCTCGACAAGAGTCGCCCATAGCGGGCAGGCCTCCTGCGTAACCTTGAGCTTCGGAAAAAAATGCCCGATTTCAATCGGATAGCTGTTTGATTCCACCGTTCCGGCTGTTCCCAAGATTCCCAGATGGCCGCTCTTCGAGAAATTTCCCGCTTCCTCCGCCGTGGGACGGATAATTCCCAGGACGCGGTTCTGCGGGGCGAGGTTCGGCAGGTCGCGTTGCTGGATAGTGCGCAGCGCCCTCGCGCTTGCCGTGTTGCAGGCGAGAATGACAAGCGGGCAACCTCTGTCGAAAAGGGCGCGGACCGCTTCGAGCGTATAACGGTAAATCGTATCGAACGTTCGGGAACCGTAGGGCGCGCGAGCGTTGTCCCCGAGGTAGAGAAAATCGTAATCGGGCAGGGCGCGCCGCAATTCGCGCAAAATGGAAAGTCCGCCAAATCCGGAATCGAAGACGCCGATCACCGTTACCTCTGCATCGCCTTGCGGACGGAATCCTTCGCGAATTCTCCCGGAAGAAGGTGTCCCGGAGAAGTCCTTTCGTCATTTGCCGTACGGAATTTCGCCCGGGAAACCGCGTTCGCCTCTGCCGTTTCCTTCTGGAGTTCGGAAAGGTAGCGCTCCCAGTCCTGGAGCGATTCGTCGAGCTCCGAGCGCGCCTGGAGCATCAGGGCGCGAAGCTGTTCGAGTTCCTTCATCTGGTCGCGCTTCATTATCCAGAGTTCCTCCTCTTCGGGCATTCGTTCGATATTGAAGAGAAGGTTCAAGTAGCGCGCCTCGGCCTTGATGTATGCGCTGTATGCTTCCCGATACATGTAGTCCCGGTCTTCCGCCATCGTCTGCTGGGCGGACTTTGTTCCGCCACATGACGCAAGCAGCGCGCCTAGAAGCGCAAGCGAAATCAAGCCAGGGCGAATCATTTCGCGTCCGACGAATCCCGAATGACCGTGTAGAGGCGTTCAAGCGTCGTGTTGCTCCTGAATGTCGCCGTATCGCCCGTCTTCGCGTTCACCATGGTATGTGTCCCGACCTTGACTTCGCGCTCCTGGCACGGGATGCCCGTTTCGGGATCGAGAGTCACCCAGTAGGCGGTCTCGTATTCCGCCTTGAGCCCCGTGTGATAGGCCTGGAACTTTTCCGTCCCTATCTTGCTGTTTACGTGCTGTTCCCAGATGTAATAGGGGAAGCTCTCCCTCTCCTTCAGATAGACCGTATAGGCGAAGCACTTTCGCTTGTCGAGATTGCGGAATCCTTCCGTGACAACGGAATCCACCTGGATGAGGGCAAACTGGAGACGACCGCGTTCCTTCAAAAGCTGCGTGATGTTTCCCTTTTCGGGAACCTTGCCCACGAGCAGATGGTCCATTTCGTAGCGGTGCCTTTCCTGGCGTTCGAGATGCTTGACGTAATCGGGATTGAGAAGCTGGTCGCGCCAGCGCTTAGGCATCGGGATGCTGTAGAGAAGCGTGTCGTAGCCCTCGGCAAAGCCCGAAGTTTCGACGACACGCTCCGCAACGCCCTTGGTCAGGACTTCGGGAAGCCGCCACTGGAGTTCCGCCGGGTGGGAATTCTTGAGGTATCCGCGAGACTTGTCGATTTCGAAATTTCGACGAACGAGCAGCGTGTCGCCTTTTTGGGAATACTCCAGACGAACATAGTCCGCATTGATGGTCCCGATGCGTTCTACGCCTTCCAGATCGATCGTCGCGTATGTACTTTCCGTGTAGAGATCGACGGAAACGGGCTCGGAAATCCTGTAATTCACTTCGACATCCGATGAACAGGCTACTAGACCGATCACCGTCAAGATTAGAGTTAATCGCTTCATTTTTCTCCGTCGATTTTTTCACTGTTCCGGACAACGCGAATCTGCTTTTGCAAAAGAAGTGTGTCCGCGTCCGCATTGAAGAAACGAATTGAAAACTCGCCTTCCTTCGCCCTGAAGAATTCCGTCGCGCTCGAAAAGCCACCGCGGATGGAAGAAACCAAGACCGTGTAGGAGCCTTCCTTCGCATTGACAGGGCTTGTCTTGGAAGCGATTATCTTTCCCGACGCGTTTGCGACTTCCCACTTGAGTTTCGAAAAGTCGAAATTCTTGCCATAGCGGAATTGCATCACGAAAGGTTCCGAGCTGTGAAACACGCTTGACGTATCGACAACGACGGCGCGTTTCTGCAGGAAGTCCTTTCCGCAGACAATCTGCATCGGTTCCGACGAACAGGCCGAAAAAATCATCGGCAGGAACAGAGCCGTCAAAAAGATTCTTTTTCTCATCGGTTCCTCCGCCCGAGGTTTCGAGCGATTATGGGTCACCTCTAAAAATCCAATTTTCAAAAATCTGGTTGCGACGCTTCGCGCTGGCTCGTTTATTCCTGCCATCGCTTGGTCTCGCTCAAATTTTCTTGACCAAGGCAATTTTTAGAGGTGGCCTATGTTTTTACAGGTTCAAAGGATAAATTACAAAAACAGAATGTACTTGATGATAGGGCTTGGATTGGAAATCGCCCCGTTACGCTTTATGCAGGCGCCTGAAAGGCTTTTTTCGCCAAGCGAACGGTTTGGCCTATCCGATGTTCAAAGCTTATTAGCCGTCATTCTGGAGAGGCGAAGCCTCGATAGAATCCATTCCGAGC
>CAVKYI010000017.1:0-38222 GCA_963660435.1 Sodaliphilus sp. | reverse complement strand
GTAACGAACCTTTACCGTCCGATGTCATTCTGGAAGGGCCAAAGGCCCTGATAGAATCCAGCCTACTGTTCAGAGCTTAGTTCCGAGAGCTTGGAGCTTAGAGTCGCAAAGCGGTCCGCTTTACTTTTAAGCCTAGATGTATGCGATTCTAAAATCTAAGTTCTAAGCTCTAAGTTCTGACTTCCCTCCAGGATGACTGCTTGTCGTACAAGTCTTTACAGGTCGCTTAACGAACTATCCACTCTTCCCCCTCCACATTCAACCAATCTAGTAGTCCTGTATGTCTTCTAGAACCTGGTTCGGCCCGAGAATGAAGAGAATATCGTTTTCCTTCAGTTCGCAGTCGGCGAGGTTGCCGATGAGAGCCTTTGGTTTGAGCGGGTCGCGGATCGCGATAATCTGGATGCCGTACTTGGACGTGAGCGAAAGCTCCTTGAGCGTTTTCCCCTTGAACTTGTTCGGGCAGACGATTTCCGCAATGGAATAGCCGTCGAGAAAGGGAAGACGATCGAGCATGTTCGGGTGGGTGAGCCTTTCCGCAAGCGAAATCGCCATGTCCCGCTCCGGCTGGAAGATGTCCGAAACGCCGAAGCGTTCGAGGATAGACGTGTGCTGCGAACTGGAACTTTTCGCGATGATGTTCTTTACGCCCAGTTCCTTTAGATTGAGAATCGCAAGTAGCGAGGATTCGATGTCTGCGCCGATGCAGCAGATGACGGCGTCGGCCTTTGCGACGGGAAGCGCGGCGAGCTGCTGTTTTCTGGTCGCGTCGGCGACGACCGCCTGCGCCACGTTCGGCGTGATGTCCTGGATCTTTTCGGGCGTATTATCGACGGCGAGAACTTCGCTTCCGAGGCTCGTCAGATGGTTCGCGAGAAAGATTCCCGTATTACCGAGTCCGATGACGACAAATTGTTTCTTGGCCATTTTTTAACCCACCATGATGTCTTCTTCCGCATACCAGGCCCCGCCTTCTTTTTTCTTGACGACCGCGGAAATCAGGAAAAGGGCGCCCATGCGTCCGACAAACATAAAGATACAAATAAAGATTCTTCCGAACGTGGAAAGTTCCTGGGAGAGGCCAAGCGAAAGTCCGCATGTGGAAAGCGCGCTTACGACTTCGAAGAACACGCGCAGAAAATGCGATTCCGACGCGCCGAACGCCTTGCCCGAAAACTCGGTGAAGAGAAGGACCAGGGTTCCGACGAGCGCGAGGATGACATAGACGATAAAGATTCGGACAGCCTTATCGACGGTCTCTTCGGGTATGGTGCGTCCCATTACCTGGGTACGTTCGCGCCCGAGAAGCCTGTTGAATCCGAGTAGCGCGATGACCGCCGCCGTGGTCGTCTTGAGACCGCCTCCGCAGCTGCCGGGGCTAGCCCCGATGAACATGGCGACGATGACGATTATCATGCTTGTCTCGCGAAGGGATAGCGGGTCGATGGTGTTGAAGCCCGCTGTCCGGGATGCAACGGAAACGAAGGCCGCGGAGAGAATCTTTTCCGCGATGTTCTGGTCGCCGAAAGCTCCGTTCCATTCGATGGCTAGGACGCTTGCCATTTCGACGAAAACGATGGCGACGGTTGCGAAAAGGGCGATTTTCGTGTGAAGAGAGATTTTCTGGATGGTGCGCGTCCGGAAGTCGAAAAGATTCTTGATTTCGGACATGGAGAGAAATCCGAGGCTCCCCGAAAGAACAAGCAGGATGATGACGGGGCAGACTACCGGGTTGAACCGAAAATGCACCAGCGAATCGGCAAAGGGAGAAAATCCCGCGTTGCAGAATGCGCTTACCGCATGGAACACCGAGTAGAGAATCCTTTCGGCGAGCGGCAAGCTTTCGAACTGCGTGAAGAGGGCTGTCGCGCCAAGGCCTTCGAGGACAACGGTAAAGGGGAGGACCGCGGCGAGGATCTTTTTCGGGTCGATGTTTCCGTCGGTCGTGAATCCCGACTTGAATATCGCCTGCTGGCTAAATCCCGGGCGCATCCCCGAGAGCAGGAGGATCGCCGTCGAAAAAGTCATGATGCCTAGTCCGCCGACTTGAATCAGCGCGGCGATAATCCAAAGCCCCGCATGGGTGAAGGTCGCTCCGATGTCGATTACCGAAAGGCCCGTGACGCAGATCGCCGACGTGGCGGTAAAGAACGCGTCGATGACCGAAAGGTCCTTTTGCAGCGAGAAGGGGCACTTGAGAAGGACCGTTCCGAGGACGATGAGAAAGACATAGCCTTCGAGCAGAAAGAGCATCGGATTCGTGGCGCTCTTCCTGGCTGTCGCGCTTGCGACTGGAATGTCCTTGTAGCGGGATAGTAGCATTTCTCGCTCCAATTTACTAACTTTCGCTCCGCCATGGTAAAACTTCGTTCCGTTTTGATGCCGCTTGCGATTCTTTTGGGAATTCTGTTTCCGCAGGCGCACGTGCTTTCTCCGCTGATGCCTTTCTGTATCGGGCTGATGATGGCGCTGACCTTTGTTTCGAAGGTGCCGCCACAGAAACATGGCTACACGTTCAAGATCGAGGTTCGCGCGCTTCTGATGGGGAGTCTTCTGTGCGGAACTTTGCTCGGAATCGAAAAGGCGTTCGGGCTTTCGCATGCGATCGTTCTCGGCGGAATGCTGGTTTGCCTCTGCCCGCCCGCCAATGCGGCTCCCGTGATGGCGAAGCTCCTCGGCGGAAACCCGATTCTCGCACTCAAGATCTTTCTTGTCGGGAGCGTTATCGCCTGCTTCTCGATTCCGCTGATTTTCGGCTATTTCTGCCCGCCGCCCACCGGCATGGAGCATCTCGATTTCATGGGCCTTTCCAAGGCGATTTTCAATTCCATCCAGCCGATTATCACGATCCCGCTAGCGATCGCACTCGGGCTCCGGAACTTTTACCCGGAAGTCGCCGACAAGATAGCGAAGCTTCAGAAATACACGATGTTCATCTGGATTTTCAACGTGTTCATTTTGCTTTCCAAGGCGAGCTTCGACGTTCGCGCAATGGGCGTGAGAAAACTCTGGGAATCTGGCGATTTTCAGGCGACCGCGCTCCTGTCGCTCGTGCTTTGTCTGCTGCTTTTCTTTTTGGGATGGCTTTGCGAGCGGAAAACGCATCCGGTCGAAGGTTCCCAGAGCATGGGACAGAAAAACACGATGCTCGTCATCTGGATCGCGCAGGTCTATGCGGGTCCCGTGGCGGCTCTTTGCCCGACATTCTATGTCGTCTGGCAAAATCTCGTTCTGAGCTGGATGAGCCGGGGAAAGAAAAAGCCTGGATGAGAGGCTTTGATATGCCCAAAAGGACGAGTCCTGATTTTATCCAATCGTGAATTCTCATCGTCAAGTAAATCGAATCTAGGCGCGGAAAAAGGGTAAATATGTCTATTTTTGATTCCATAAAAGAAGCAAGACAAAAAAATATAAAAGTTTGCTTAGCCGATCCTCGTCGTGTTATTACCGACTTTAAAGAAGAAAAGAAAACAACTGACGATTATAACGGACGTCAAATTTTAGAGTTGCTTCAAAATGTTGATGACGCTCATTCGAAAGATGTTAAGATTGAATTAGACACGGTATCAAAGATTTTGACCGTATCAAACAATGGGGAACCTTTTAGCGACAAGGGATTTGAATCACTCCTTTTAGCAAATAATAGTTCAAAGACAAATAAAAAAATCTTTATCGGCAATAAGGGACTAGGTTTTAGGTCGATTCTTAATTGGGCTAATTCAATTGAAATTTTGTCTAATGGATGTCTTGTTGAATTTTCTGAAAAAATTTCAAAAAAAGTGGTAGAGAGGGAATTGTCTTCTAAAATTGACGAAATCAATTCTTTTAAAATAGAAAGTGGTTTTTCAGAAACTGCGTTTGCATACCCAATTTTAGCATTTCCTGAATTTTTAGAGAAATCAGAAGCTTCGTCTTGGGTGACGCAAATTAGAATACACTATAGGGATGAATTCCAAGAAGAAATAGTTAAACAACTGAATCAAGTATCCGTTGAAGTTCTGCTTTTTGTTCGTAGCATTGAAAATATTGAAATTATTCAGGATTCCACCAAGAAAAAATATTCTTCGGATAAAGAAGTAAAGAATTCTCATATAGCAATCTACTTGCATGAAGAAAATTCTGAATTCGAAAAACCAGATCTTATCTATCGTGTTTTTAGGCGAAAAGGACTTTTGCCTTCAAATTATCAAGAGAAAAATGATAAGAATGAAAAACTTTCTTATGAAATTGCGATTGCTATAGGAGATGATTTTTCTGTAAAAGAAAATTTCGTTTACAGCTTCTTTAAAACAGATATAAAAATTCCTCTGCCTTGTATAATTCACGGCTCATTTGACTTGAATTCTTCCAGAACCCAGCTAATACAATCGGATGTTAATAATTTTATTGTTCGAGAAATCGCTCAAGAAATTTGTAGGATATCCCTGTCTATAAAAAATGATTCAGAAATCGCCAATTGGAATAGTTTTGAGCTCGTGCACGTCAAGGACGGAGGCATTGTCCCTCGATTTGATGAATTATTTAAATTACTTAATCAATTCCGAGAAAATGAAGAAATTTACCCCTGCGTAGACAACAAATACCGAAAAATAAGCGATACAGTGTTTTATTCAGATGATATGTGTCGAGAAGTTGAACAGAAATATTCAATCTACTTTCCTCGAATGGTTAAATCTTATAAAACGCCTTTGAAGGATGTAAAGTTAGATTTTTGCAAATACAAACCCGAAATTTTTTGGCTTGAATGGAGAAGAATAGCTAAGTCGATAAATTTGACATTAGAAGACAGAGTAGAATTGATTTGCCTTTTAAGTCGACTTGAGATTTCTAATCAAGAGATAAAGCTACCATTACTTTTGGATGAAAGTGACCATGTCATTGATGAAAAAACAGACGCGTATACACCAGCTGCGCAAGAACTTTACATTCCTTCATATATGAATGTAAAGTTTATGAATCAAGGACTATTTAATGCTCTTG
Organism: Sodaliphilus sp.; assembly: GCA_963660435.1. Taxonomy (GTDB): domain Bacteria; phylum Fibrobacterota; class Fibrobacteria; order Fibrobacterales; family Fibrobacteraceae; genus Hallerella. The sequence goes on along the minus strand of CAVKYI010000017.1, from coordinate 33,242 downwards.
TTGCAGAATTGGTGCCAGTGAGCACAGGTAGCGACAATAAAGCAAGAACTCTATGTCAAAAAATTCGCTCATTTATTAACATCCAAGAATATGACATTAGCAGCCTAACTCCTAAAATTATTTCTAGAGGTAATAGACTTGCCGATGAAAGAAAAGATGCTTCCTACATAAAGGAAATGATTAAAGCGCTTTGGTTTAATTATAAGAATTCTAGAAGCAATCGAAATAACGCTGAAACAAAGTACGAAGACGTTCGTTTGGTTTCTCGTGCAGGAACCTTTGAATCTCCTAATATATTGTATTTTTCGTCTTCTTATGATTTAGGAAAAATCACTGAACATATCTATGGAGATACTCTTTCTGAAAGAGAATACATTGTTGAAAAAACTTTTTGGGATATTGAAGAAACCGAAAAAATCGAAGATTTTTTCTCTTTACTCGGAGTTGAACGCGGTTTACGTATATGTCAAAAAGAACTTTCATGCAACGACCTCGATTATTGGAACGTTGAATTAAGCGCATCAAAAAACGAAAAATATAATTCGTATCATCAACGCCCCAATAATCCCATCAAACAAATTGAAAATCTTTCCAAACTTGAAAAAATTCCTCCGACAGAAATTTTGATTCTTCTCTATCAAAACAAAGCGATACGTGAGCTAAATACGCCTACAAAACTATCGTATAAATCATATAGAGAAAAGGGACAATATGAGGTCAACGTAAAGAAATCCTTCATCTCTTATCAGTTGGCAAAATTTTTTTCAAAGGTGATTATAGACAATGATGAACCCGACATTAATGCACTAATAGAAGACAAGTATAAAATTGATTATGCCCTATTGGAGCAAAATGAGATTTCTCGTGATGAAGCGAATTTCGTTCTGTATTTACTAGGAGCTTGTAAAAAAATAGATGATTATCCCCCAGACATTCTATACTCATTAATTCGGAAAATTCCTGTAAAATTTCCTGACGGGAAAAAAGTTCAAAAAATATATGGATTGATCTATGACATACTTAAAAAGAGGAATGTCACAAATGGGCCTAATGATTTAATGCTTGCTTGTAAGATTGGGGATGCAATTGAATACAGGTTGTCTAATCAAATTTATTATTATGATGATGCAACACTACCCCAATCCATTTTAAAAACAATGCCGGTGCTTCTATTTCGGCAAAGAGCTGGAGTAGATGCAGTGTGTCGTCTATTTGGAGTTCACAAATTGAATTCGGATCTTCTAAATCTTTCAGAAGATTCGATTGAAATGAATGAGAAACTAACACAAGATTTTGCAAAGTATTTCAACGAACGAATCCCGTATATTTTGGCGTACAGATTGCGATCCATAAAAGGTCAAAAAGATAAGGAATCTGAAGCATCAAAAATATTAAAACTTTCTCTAGAATTAGTTCATAATGGTTCCTATCATTTTAACACCGAAACAAAAACATTTGACAATTACGATTTCATAGTCAAAGAGTCTACAGCATTCATTAAAGTTCCTGCCGTAAATATTCGTGAACTAATAAAGGACAACTCATTCTTGGATGTTTGTTGTGAAATTCTTGGAATCACATTTGCATTAGACTCAACAGATTTGAAAAAGATATTCAAGTCTGTTTTGAAGGACGACCCGAAAGATTCTGAAAACGACGTCATCAATGAAATGAGCAAAGATTACTTACTGGAATGTAAAGCGTTGTTAGGAATGAACAAAACGGGTGAAAGTCGCTTTTGGAATAAGATTCTCAAATATAAAAAGATTGAAGAATTTTCGTACTCGTCTGGAATAGGCGTTGCCGCTTATGTTCAAGAAAAACTCAGAATTGAATTGCCGAAAAATTATCAAAAAATTGATTTTGTTGATTTTTACGACAAGGAATCTTTTGAGTTTTTGAAAAAACTTTGCCAAATATTGAAAATTGATCCTCAAATTTGTCTTTCTGGAGAAGGCCTCAAAAAGGTTCATCGAAGACTCCTTGAAAACATCATATTAGACAACAAGAATAAATTTAAAACTCTTTTGTGGGAAAAAATTAATGCGCAGCCTGTTGAAAACAAGGAAAATCGTTTAAACTTTGCAGATGTAATTTTCCGGTTTGAGAACTGTTTTTCTGAAATTGACATAGATCCTTATAAATTTGATTTAAACGCAAAACTAAAAGACGCTCTTTTTAAATTTGTAAGGGAAACATTTGAAATAGATTTGGAAGTTGCAATTGACGAGGTATATAAAGAAAGAAATTTCTATTCAGAGATTCTTTCAGAAGATCGGTATAACGATAGATTGCGCAAGTTATCGATTTTTGAAGGATATGAAGAAATTTTTATAAAAGCCGCTACAGATTCTGAACAAAATAAACTACCGGAAGAAAATCTATCAACAAAAGCAACAATTCCAGAACACAAAGTTCCTACCGAAGTGAATTTTGGTTCAATGGTTCCCAAAAATGCGAATGATGTAGATGACGCTCCATCTACTCGTAAATTATCAAAACCTAGAAATCATACCCCTAACTCAGAAAAAAGAAAAAGCGAATTGGGAGAAGAGGCCGAACAATATGTAATACAATGGCTAAAAGATTCTGGTTACGACTATGAAATTAAGTCTTCTTTGTCCGGAGGTATTGATAGTAATGACGCCGCACACTATGATTTAAGGTATAAGTTTGATGACGAATGGAAATATCTTGAGATCAAGCATGTTTCCAAAGATTCTTTTACAATAACATCTGGGGAATTAACGTTCGCTTTCGAAAATGGCCATAAAGCACTTTATGACTTGGCTCTCGTTAAAGACGGCAAAGTTGAGATTATTCAAGCTCCGTTTAACAACTATCCGGACAAAAAGTCCTTTTTAACAAGCTTTAATGCGTCTGATGTCGCTTATACCATTCCGTACAACTTTGCCAAGAAAACTGAGTCTGCAGATGAATAAAATTCGCTCTTCACCAACATATGAGTGAAAAGTCAAAAAAAGATTTATTTTAACATCGTGAGCATCGTTTTTTTAGATATCGAAGTTTCTACATCCAGCGGGAAAATTGCCGATCTTGGCGCTGTCGATTCCTTGGATCGGACGATTCATACGCCGAGCCAGGGTGATTTTCTGAATTTCGTAAAGGATGCGGAATATGTTGGCGGTCATAACATCTTGAATCACGACCTTCTGTATCTAAAGCTCATGGAGCTAGATAAAAAGAATGTTATCGACACGCTCTACCTTTCTCCGCTGATGTTCCCCATGCGGCCTAGCCACAAGTTGCTGAAAGATGAAAAGATCCTGAGCGACGCTTTGAACAATCCCTTGCTGGACGCGGAAAAGTCTAGGGATTTATTCCATGACGAAGTGAACGCATTCAATGCGCTGGATAGCGAATTAAAGGACATCTTTTTCAAGCTGTTGAAGGATTCAAGGGAATTCAAGGGTTTCTTTGACTATGTCGGCTTGAAAGAAGAGCGTAATGGATTTTTCGACAATCGTCTTTTGGCAAGGTCCAGAACCAGGAATCTTGTAAAACAGATTCAAAATCGATTTGCCGGCTTGATTTGTGAAAACGCCATGGTGGAAACGTTCGCGAGAGAACATCCGATTGAACTGGCTTATGCATTGTCCGTGATCAATCTTCGGGATAAGCGTTCCATTGCGCCGGCTTGGTGCCTGCGAAAGTATCCGTTCACCGAGAACATCCTTTTCTTCTTGCGCAACAATCCGTGCCATGAGCCCACATGCGCTTATTGCGAAAGCAGGCTGGATGTCCGCAAAAAACTGAAAGAGATTTTTGGGTACGACAGCTTTAGAACCTACGATGGAGAGCCTCTGCAGGAACAGGCTGCCGCGGCGGCGGTCAATAACGAATCCCTGTTGGCCATTTTCCCGACGGGTGGCGGAAAGTCCATCACATTCCAGTTGCCGGCCTTGATGGCTGGCGAAAACTACAAGGGCTTGACGGTCGTGATTTCTCCCTTGCAGTCCTTGATGAAGGACCAGGTAGATAACCTGAGCTCCAAGGGGATTGTGGACGCGGTAACCATCAACGGTTTGCTGGATCCCATTGAACGCGCGGAGTCCATTAAGCGCGTGGCTACCGGAATGGCATCCTTGCTATACATTTCACCGGAATCTTTACGCTCCCGCACGATCGAAAAGCTGTTGCTCTCTAGGCAGATTGCGCGGTTTGTAATCGACGAGGCCCACTGCTTTTCGAGTTGGGGCCATGATTTCCGTGTGGACTATCTCTATATCGGAGATTTCATCAAGAAGATCCAGGCGCAAAAGTCCGAAACAGGAAAAATTCCCGTATCCTGCTTTACCGCAACGGCAAAGCAAAAAGTGGTGCAGGATATTTGCGATTATTTCAAGAAGAAGCTGAATCTCGATTTGAGGATTTTTGCCACAAGGGCGACCCGCGCGAATCTTACCTATCACGTAATCTATCAAGAAGACGACGATCAAAAATACAAGACCTTGCGTTCGTTGATCGAAGCGCAGGACTGCCCGACCATCGTCTATGTTTCCAGGACAAGGAAAACCCATGAACTGGCAGAAAAACTGAGCAAGGATGGATTTGTGGCTTTACCGTTCAACGGCAAAATGGAAGCCGGCGAAAAGGTGGAAAACCAGGAAGCGTTCATTGGCGGCAAGGTTCAAGTCATTGTAGCCACGTCGGCATTCGGAATGGGCGTTGACAAATCGGATGTACAGCTCGTCGTTCATTACGAAATTTCGGATTCTCTCGAAAATTATGTCCAGGAAGCTGGCCGCGCAGGGCGAGACCAGAGTTTGCATGCGGAATGTTATGTCCTTTTCAACGAAAGCGACTTGGACAAGCACTTCTTGCTGCTGAATCAGACGAAGCTCAGCATGAGCGAAATCCAGCAGGTATGGAAGGCTATCAAGAACCTCACGAGGAACAGGACGGTGCTTAAGCGTTCGCCTCTCGAAATCGCAAGAGAAGCTGGTTTCGAAACCCACAATGGCGACATGGAGACTCGTGTAAAGACAGCGATTCTCGCTCTGGAAGAGGCCGGCTACATTGAACGCAAGCAGAACTGCCCTCGAGTTTACGCCACAGGCATTCTTGTTTCGAATATGGACGAGGCTCGTAGCAAGATCGCCGCATCCGGCATGTTTGACGAAAGGCAGAAAGAAAACGCCATTAGAATCATTAGCCTCCTGATTTCGGAACGAAGCGTTTCAAAGGGCAAGGGTGATGAAGCGGAATCCCGCATCGATTACATCGCGGATGTCCTCGGCCTGGAATGTCGCACCGTTCAAGAAACGGTCCAGCTTTTGCGTGCGGAAAATATCCTGGCAGACTCCAGGGATTTGACAGCCTACATCAAGAAAGGGGATGGCGAAAACAAGTCGAAACTGGTGGTAAGGCATTTCGAGGCGCTTGAAAAATTCCTGATTTCAAAGCTGAGAGCAGGAAAGAGCGTATTCAATCTCAAGGAATTGAATGAAGAAGCCGAAGCGAATGGAATAAAAAAAGCTAGTGCAAAGGATTTCAAGACAATTCTTTTCTTCTGGATGATCGATGGTCTTATCGAAAAGAACTACTGTTCGGACATCTGCACAAAAATCGAATTGAAAGTTTCTCCCCAAAACCTGGAGAGTGATTTTAGGCGCCGAGTGCGATTGGCTCTTTTTGTTGTCGATAAGCTTTACCAGGCAAATGCCGACGCCAAGACGAATTCTCGTGAAGAAGCCCTGATTCAATTTTCCGAAAAAGAACTGTTGAACGCCTACGAAAAACAGATTTCTCTATTCGCTGGCGAACCTGTATCTTACAAGGAACTGGAAAAGTCTCTTCTGTATCTTTCCAAGATTAATTCTTTGCAGCTGGAAGACGGATTCCTGGTCCTTTACAATGCGCTTGAGATCCATCGAATCGAAAAGAGCAACCTGATCAAGTACAAAGTCGATGACTATGAAAAGCTGAATCATTTCTACCAGATGAAAATGCAGCAAATCCATATTGTTGGCGAATACGCCAACATGATGGTGCGCGACAGCAGACAGGCTCAAGCTTTCGTAAGGGATTATTTCTCTCTTGAGTACAAGATGTTCTTGAACAAGTATTTCAAGGGCAATCGAATGGATGAAATCAACCACAACATTACGCCCCAAAAGTATCACGAAATCGTGGATTCCCTTTCGGAACGCCAGAAGCGAATTATCGAAGATAGAAACAGCCAATACATCATGGTTGCGGCGGGTCCGGGAAGCGGAAAGACTCGTGTTCTCGTCCATAAGTTGGCGTCGTTGATGCTCTTGGAAGACGTGAAGCACGAACAGTTGCTGATGCTCACGTTCTCTCGCAGCGCGGCCATCGATTTCAAGGAAAAGCTCCATGCGTTGATCGGTAACGCAGCCTCTTTTTTGGCGGCGAGGACCTTTCATTCCTATGCCTTTGACTTGCTCGGTACAATGGGCGATTTGAACAAGGCCAAATCGGCTGTAGAACTGGCGGTCGCAAAAATCAAGGAAGGCGAAATTGAACACAGCAAGATAACCAGGAAGGTTCTGGTTATTGACGAAGCCCAGGATATGGATGAACACCAGTTTGCCTTGGTTCAAGCCTTGATTGAAGAAAATGACGATATGCGAGTCATTGCCGTAGGCGACGATGACCAGAATATTTTTGAAGGCGTTCACCAAATGGCGGGTTCAAGGTCTGTAAACTTGAATCGCTTTATCGATCTTTACAAGGCCAAAAAATATGAATTGGTCGAAAATTACCGCAGCATCAAAAAGATTGTTGACTTTACAAACCTGTTCGTTCAAGATATTCCGAATCGCTTGAAGATGAATCCGATTCGGGCGGTTTCTGACGGGGACGGGGAGGTAATGGTTCGAAAGTTCGATTCGCCGAATATGGAATATCCCATCGCCATGCACTTGAAAAAGTATCCCCCGCAAGGGACTGTCGGTGTTTTAACCCAGACGAACGACGATGCCTTGAAAATGATGGCTCTCCTGAACCACGAAAATATCAAGGCGAAGCTGATTCAGGATAGCGACGGATTTTCGCTCTACGACCTTGTCGAGTTCAGAGCCTTTGTGAAATGGCTCTCCAGAAACGAAGATCCTGTCATCGGCCCGGATGAATGGCGTGCGTCCATCGGCAGGTTTACGGACACTTATCAAAAGAGCGCCTTGCTGACTATCTGTCTAAAGGCTCTTGAAACTTATCAAAAGCACAATGATCGTCTTTATCGAAACGATTTGAAGCTGTTCTTGATGGAGTCGAAAGTTTCCGACTTTGAACGCGGCAAAGAGAACGAAGTCGTCGTCTCCACGATTCATAAGGCGAAAGGTCGCGAATTTGACAGAGTCTATATGATGATCAAGGATCAAAGGGCCTGTTCCGAGCAAGGTCGGCGTGTATTGTATGTTGGCTTTACCCGTGCAAAAAGGCAACTGTATGTTTTCCATTGCTGCCCCTTCTTGGATAAGTACGCTCCCGTGATACAAGAAAAGGCGATCTATCCCGAACCCGCGGAAATCATTTTCCAGTTCGGTCACAAGGACATGTGGCTTGATTACTTTTATGGTGAAAAAAATGGCGAGGGCGAGGGGCTAAAAAAGCGCATTTTCAAATTGCACGGTGGAGACGCGTTGAAGTATTTCCGTGGAGGGTTGTACGACGGCAGTGGTTTGAAAAATCCTGTCGCCGTATTGTCGAAAGCGGCGAGAGAAAAGATTTCCCGTCTGAATGATTTGGGATATTCGGTAAAGCAGGTCCGAATCCGCTATGTGGTCGCTTGGCGCAACAAGGAACGCGAAGAACCTTGCCCGATTATTCTACCGGAAATCGAAATGGCGAGAAAATGAATTGTCTCCATTCACGATGCCATCCAGTCCAAAATCTAATAAGGCTTGGTCCACATCAGCACAACTGAATTCACCATCCGAAGCCAAAACAAGAAACTCGGTGACTGTATCACCTTTGACATCGGTATAGGTGATTTCGCCCGATTTGATTTTTCGTTCGTTGCCGACAACCTGGTCAATGGGAATCGGTTTGCCGTCAATGATAAACACCACGGAAAATCATTTTTCGGGGAATTTCTTCTTGATATAGTCGCGAACATAGTCAGGAAGCCATTGCTTCTTGAATAGGTTCCACATAACACATGGTTTATTGAAAATGTTCAGCATTGGATATTCTCCTTGTTGGGCTTGCTCAATTTTCTTCACCAAGGCAATTTTTAGAGGCTCCCTGTGTAAAAAATGTAAGCTTACATACGATGTTTCACCGGCTCCGAAAGCTACGGCCACACGAACGTGCCGTTCAGGTCCTTTTCTCCGTTGTCGATTAGAATGTCCTGCCCCGTGCAGTTTTTGTTCACGACGGTGAGAAAGTAAATCCATTCGGCGATGTCTTCGGGGCTTGCCCAGCGCTTGAGCGGGGTTACGTCCATGATTTTTTGCCAGAGCCGCTTGTCGCGCATCACGGGAAGGTTCAGGTCGGTGGTGACGCCTCCCGGCGAGATGCTGTTGCAGGTCGCGCCGAACTTCGCGAGCCTTGTCGCGGCGTTTTTCATGTAGGTGAGAAGGCCGCCCTTGGATGCGGAATATTCGGGAAACTCCGCGCCGGAGTGAGCCGATGCCGATGCGACGAAAAGTGCGGACCTGATTGCGGGCTGGAACGCGTATCTTTCGACAAAGCGCATCGAGCCTTTGAGGTTCACGTCGATGTCCCGTCCGGAATTCTGGACGCCCGCATTGCTCACGACGATTTCCGCTGCGGTCGGGATTTCGGGCAGGGAGTCCCTGGAAATGTCGCAGACGAAATGTTCGTAGCCTTTGTGGTGAACGCTTGCCGGCAAGATGTCGAACCCGAAGACATGCGCACCGCTTGCCAGGAACTTTTCCGTCACCGCCTTGCCGATTCCGCGGCTCGTTCCGCTGACGAATACGTTCATCGCCTTTCTTCCTTGGACTGGAGATATTCCCTTCCGACGCCTTCCGCTTCCCATGCGCGGCAGATCCGATAGCCTAGCGGGCTGAAGACGACTTCGCAGAGAAGTTCCATTACCGCGCCCGTAAGCGAACAGACGAGAACTTGCGTCATGGTCCATCCGAAGAAAATGTGGCTGACGATGCAGGCGAAAAGAAGGTTATCGACAAACTGGGCGAGCATCGTCGAGGGATAGGAGCGGATGGCGAAGTTCTTGAAATTCCTGGAAGCGGTCCGTCTGGAAATCCAGTGGTTTGCGGCGGAATTGACAAACGACGAAACGAACATTGCGACCGCGGAGCCGAAAACGACATACCAGGTGCCGCCGAATGTCGCGTTTAGGGCGCTGTTCGCCACCTGCGCCTTTTCGATGCCGGAATCCGCGTAGCTGTAAAATTCTCCCCACATTCCGGGCGCATGGGATATCAGGTGAAACAGGAAGAACGCGCACAGATTGACGAATAGCGCGAGCAGGGAAATCTTTACGGCCGCCTTGGCACCGAATCGCTTGCAAATCATGTCCATGCACAGGAACGAAACCCAGCTGAGCGTAAACCCGCAATCGAGGGCCAGATACTTGAACGAAACTAGCTCCTTGTTGGCGAGCAGGTTCATGCACACCACGGAGAGGATGAAGAGGCTGACGACCAGGGAGGGAATGTTCCGCAGAAGGAGAACGTAGTCGGTCCATTCGCGGCGAATCCAATCGGAAAGTTTCTTTTTCATGTTGTTTTTTAAGGAAGGTTAGACAAGGACTTCCGGAACAATCTTGCGACATCGCAAAATTCTAACAGGGCGAAATATAGAAATCAGAGCTTAGAGTAGAGTGCTTAGTTGATAGAAATCAGGAAACGGTTATTCGAACGGGGAGCGGGCGCTTAATAAGAAAAAAACGCTTCGTCAAGTTTTTTTTGCTGATTCTTCAAAAAGCCCGAATCGCTTTCCGGTTATGCCTGAATTTTTGCCTCGAAGATTCCAATTATTGTATTTTTAACCCTAGATGGCACATTTTTTGCTAGACAGCGCCAATTCGCTCTGGCGGACGCTTTTCGGCGTCGGCGTTCTTGCGCTTTTTCTGCTTTCCGCCTGCGAGGAGCCCGAAGAGGATTTGCCGCTTGAAGGCGAAGCGGTCGAGCGTCCGATGATGCTCTTTACGGATACGACTCTCCTGGATTTCTACGAAAAGGAAAAGCTTTCCTGGAAGGTGAAGACCGCATATCTCGAACGCTGGGGCGGGACGGAAAAAATATTCGCGAAACCGATTCTCGTCGATATTTTCGATTCGCTCGGGGATCGTTCGGCCTTTTTGCGCGCGGACTCGGGAACGCTCGACAGTCGGATGAACTATGTCTATGCCTATGGACATGTCTATGCGATTACTCCCAAGGGCGCTTCGGTTCGGGCGGATTCCCTTCTGTGGAACAAGAAGGACAATCTGGTCCGGACGGAAAGCTTCGTTCGCGTGGTGAGCGAGGATGGCGACGTGCTGCAGGGAAAAGGCTTCGAGAGCGACGCCAAGATGGAAAACTGGCACATCCTTTCGGACGTGACGGGAATCTTCCAGGATGCCGCCAAGCGGATCAAGGAAGAGGACGAAAGACAGAACGCGGAACATCTGGATGCCCCGGCGCCGCACAGGCCACCGTCCAGGAGGCCTCGGTGAAGATTCGACTGGCGATTCTCGGAATCTTTCTGTGCGGGATGTTCCAGCAGGTCGCTGCGCAGACGTCTCCGCTCGTGATGCGCCATGCCGACAGTCTCGCGGCGATGCGCAAGGCGGGATTTCTTCTCTTGAACGGGCGGGTCCGCTTTACGCACGATTCCATCGAGTTTCGCACGGGTCGCGCTACGTGGAACAAGAATGCGGACCAGGTCGATTGCGAGGGAAACTTCGTCTTTACGCATCCCGACGGTTACATCAAGGCGAAAAGCGGCAGCTACCGGCGCAAGACGGAAATCGCGACGGCGAAAGGCTCGGTCGAGGCGAAGGATTCCGCTGGAACCTATGCGTTTTTCGGAAATCACCTGGTTTACGACAAGAAGAAAAAAATCCTGACGCTTACCCGAAAGCCTCTTCTGCATCAATACCAGGTCCAGAAGGACGGGACGATCGATACGACTGCCGTCCGGGCGGAGTTCATCTCGTTTGACCAGAACGCGGAATTCGCCAAGGCATTCGAAAATGTCGTCATCACGCAGGGCGGAATGGTGGTTACATGCGATTCGGGATATCTCGACAAGCGACAGGGATGGGTCTCGCTCAAGGGAAATCCCAAGTTTACCATGGACGGTTACGAGCTCACCGGCGATTCCATCTATCTGACGGTCGATGTGGAAAATCGAACGCTCAAGAGCGCGCTGGTCGTTCGGAACGCCCACGGGAAGCAGCACGAAAAGGGCAAGCGCGGAAAGCCCGACCAGTTTACGGAAGCGGTCGGGGACACGCTCTATGCGGAATTTTCGGGAGACAAGATCCATCTGCTTTACGTGAACCTCAACGCGCACGGTTCCTTTTACGAGGCGGATTTCGCCGATTACAAAAACAGCATGGACGGCGGAAGGCTCGACCTTTCCTTTCGAAACGGCAAGCTGCAAAGCGCCCTGATTTCGGGCGAAGCGCAAAGTACCTATTTTCACGTCGGGGAAAAACAGCGCGTCATCGAAGGCCGGAACGAGGCGGCAGGAGATACGATTCGGATTGCGTTTGACGAGGGAAAGGTTCGGCACTTAAAGCTTGCGGGAACGAAAACGCTCGCGAGCGGGCGATACATCGATCTGTCCAGGCAGAACATCTTGCCGAAAGAGCCCGAAATCCTTACCGATTCCTCCAAGACGATTTCGTCGGAACGCCACAAGGCAAAAAAAGGCGAGGCGAAAGTCCCGAAAAAAAAGAAGGAAAAAAAATGAAAAGCCTGATCCGGACAATCCGCACGGAAAAGATTTCCAAGATTTACAACGGGCGCCGGGTGGTGAACGAAGCGTCCATCAGCGTTTCGCAGGGCGAAGTCGTCGGGCTTCTGGGCCCAAACGGAGCGGGGAAGACGACAACGTTCTACATGATTGTGGGCATGGTCCGTCCCGATTCCGGGCACATCTTTCTCGACGATGTCGAAATGACCGAAAAGCCGATGTTCCGCAGAGCGCGGCTCGGCGTGGGGTACTTGCCGCAGGAGGCATCCATCTTTCGGAAGATGAGCGTCCAGGACAACATTATGGCGATTCTCGAAACGCAGGGGATGAAACGCGCGGAGCGCAAGGAACGGTTGGAAGAGCTTCTCGAAGAGTTCAAGATCGCGCATATCCGGAATACAAGGGCGATGAGCTGTTCGGGCGGCGAGCGGCGACGTCTCGAAATCGCTCGGGCTCTTGCCGCGAGTCCGGACTTTCTGTTGCTTGATGAACCGTTCGCGGGCATTGATCCGATTGCCGTGGCGGACATCCAGTCGGTCATCTCTTCCCTGCGCGACAAGGGAATGGGCGTGCTGATAACGGATCACAACGTCCGCGAAACGCTTTCGATTACGAATCGCGCCTATATCATGTACAAGAGTCAGGTTCTCACCGAAGGCTCGTCGGATTACCTCGCAAACAACGAAGAGGCGAAGCGCATCTACCTCGGGGAATCGTTCCGACTGGATTAAGGAGGTCTTATGGATTTGGGAATACAGCTTAAGCAGGGAGTGCGGATCGAACAGAACCTGTCGCCGCAGATGTTGCAGTCCGTCAAGATGCTCCAGATGAACTCGCTAGAACTGGAAGCGGCGATTTCGGAAGAGCTTGCCGAAAATCCCCTCCTCGAAGCGGACGACGCTCCCGACAGCCGCCTGGAATCCCTGGATGCGCCGACAAGGGAAAGTTCCGGGCGCGATGGAGACGACAACAGCCACGATCTGATGGAACCCGGTGGCGAAAATTCGATAGACTGGGAAAAATACATGGAGGATGGATTTCGGAATGCGGAGGCGCCTTACCGGGACTTGGGCGCACGAGACACCGATGACGAGCTTCGCCCCGAGCCGACGCGCGGACTCAGCATGCAGGATATCTTGAAGAACCAGCTCCGCGAATGGAAACGCCCTCCGCGAATAGTCCGAATTGTCGAGTATCTTATCGGCTGCGTCGGCGATGACGGATTTCTCGCTCCGGCGGACAATAGCCTTGTCGCCCAGGAGACGAGCGCCGACCGAAAGAATCCCGATATCCTCGAAGTGGAAGATGTCTTGCAGAAAAGGAAACCTCTCGAAGAAGCGTCGTATCCCGTACAGGAGGCGTTTCACGTTCTCCAGTCGTTTACGCCGCCGGGAATCGGTGCGCGCGATCTTCGCGAATGCCTGCTGATTCAGGCCTATCGGATCCCGGATTTTTCGCCTCTCGCCATTCGGATTCTTGAAAGTCACTATGACGAGCTCAGGGACTTGCGGTATGCGGCGATCGCCAAGGCCTTGAACGTCTCGACGGAAGAAGTCCAGAAGGCCGTTCGCGAGCTTTCCCGTCTTTCTCCGCATCCCGGAACGCAGATAAACAATTCGCCCGTCCAGTCGATTGTCCCCGACATGGAAGTCGTCGAAACGGAACCCGGCAAGTTCAAGGTCGTCATGTATCGCGACCATATTCCGCATCTGCACATCAACGAGACTTACCGCAAGCTTTTGCAAAGTCCGACAGCGAGCAAGAAGGACAAGGAATATGTTCGGGAAAAGCTCAATGCGGCGAATTCGTTCATCAAGAGCGTCGATAACCGTCACAGCACGATTGAACTGGTGATGAACGCCATTCTCGAAAAGCAGCGCGACTTCTTTGCCAAAGGCCCGGAAAACCTGAAACCGATGATTCTCCAGGACATTGCCGACGAAATCCATCGCGATCCCAGTACCGTCAATCGGGCGACGAACGGCAAATACGTCGATACGCCTTATGGAGTCTATGAACTCAAGCAGTTTTTCAGTTCGGGAGTTTCCCAGGGAGACGGCACATCTATCGGATCCGCCAAGATTCTCGATGCCATCAGGGAGCTTGTCTCCGGAGAAGATCGCAAGGCGCCGCTTTCCGACCAGGCGATATCCGAAGCGCTTGAACGGCAGGGCGTGAAGGTCGCGCGTCGGACGGTCGCCAAGTATCGCGAAGAGCTAAAGATTCTCCCGGCGCGTCTTCGAAAATCCGTAATCTAGAAAACGCTAAAGGTCACCTCCATTTAGAGGTGACCTAAAAACAATCCGTTTTTCCCTGATCTCCTTTTTGGTGCGTTATATCGTAAAGAATTTCACCAAAAGGAGAATCCCATGAAAAGAAAGACGAATGCCCATCCGCATGACGATTTTTTCCGTTCCGTTTTCTACAAGCCCGAACGCTGCGCCGGGCTGCTCCGTCTAGCCGCCGAGCAGAACGAAGGCCTTGCCCGGTTTATCGAAACTGTCGATTTGGCGACACTTTCCGATATCTCGGATTCCTTTGTAGATGAAAACGACAAGGGATGCGCCGATCTGGCGTTTACCGTCAAGCTCAAGGATTCGGGAAAAGACGCGAAACTGCTCGTAGGGATTATCGTGGAACACAAGTCTTATCGAGATGACGAAGTCTTTCGCCAGCTCATCCGGTATTGGCACGGGCTGATGGTGATCCGTCATGACAATATTCCGACCGTCGCCATCATCCTGTATAATGGACGGGAAACGTGGCGATCGACAGAGATGCCGATGTTTTCCGATTACCCGGAATATTACCACAGGATTTCCTTGCCTTTTATCTGCGAATTTATCGATGTCGGGCAGGCGCTCTCCCAAAATGCAATAAAAAGTATCGATGCGGAATCGGCCTTTGCCCTTTTGATGATGAAATACGCTTTTGAACCGGAGGGGTTGAAAGATTTGCGCGATGACGCGCACAGGATATTTTTTGAAATACCTCAAAAGGAAAGAACGTCCCTGGTCAGAAAAACGATGCTATATTTAACAGCGGTTAAACGCCCAGAAGACAAGGAGGAATTTATGGATTTTGTGACGCATCGCGACGTGTATGGAGAACCTAGCCTATATGAGGTTCTTGAAAAGGAATATGTGGACGCCCATAAGGACGAGTGGAAGGCGGAAGGGGTCAAGGCGGGCTTTCAGGAAGGCATGGGGGAAGGAATCCGGAAAGGAATCCGGGAAGGAATTCAAGAAGGTCTCCAGGAAGGAGTCAGCAAGGGCCTTCGGGAAGGAAAGCTCCAAGTCGCCCGGACGATGCTTGCCGACGGGATGCCCCTAGAAAAAGTTGCCAGGTATTCCGGGCTTTCGACAAGGGAACTTCAACAGCTGGTCTAGACGCATATTCCAATCGGGACGGTCGAAAAGAAAAATTTTTCTTTAAAAATCGTTCTTTTTCGAACAATAAAGATGTATATCTTCTTTGGAGAAGGCGGAAGCCTTTTTCGTTGTCTTACACCCTTTAACTGGAAGGTTTGTTATGGAAGTTCAAATTTCTGCCCGTCATTGCACGATCTCCGACACGCTTCAGGATCACTTGAAAGAAGAAGTGGATGCTCTCGGCAAGTTTTACCCGAACATTACGGCGGCTTCCATTGTTCTCGACAGGGTTGGCGATCTGAATCGGCACTGCGAAATTTCCCTGAACGTCAAGGGATCGGTTATCGTCGCTTCCGCAGACGAAGAAAACATGGGAAAGGCCATTGACAACGCCTTGGAACGCGCCAAGATCCAGCTCAAGAAAGCGAACGAAAAGCAAAAGGCGCACCAGGCGGAATCGGTGGCAAACGTTACGGCGCAAAAGTAAAGTTGGCGTATCGCTGCTTCGACAATCTGGATGTCAAGTGCCGAGCCTCGTGCCCGGTTCTTGATTTTTATAGGCATTTTCGCCAAAGGCTAAAGCTTTCTCTCCACACGCCGGAGGCTTCGCTTGGAACGGAACTGTCTCGTGTCGGCATTCACCGTCCCGGGCTTGCGATGACCGGATTTATCGACGGCTACAATCCCGACCAGATCCAGATGGTGGGCTCTACGGAATGGAGCTACCTGGAGCATCTCGATTCCGCGACACGGCGAAAAGTCTTTGCCGGACTTTCGAAATACAGATCGCCCTTGTGGATTGTAACGCACAGCTTGCCGCCGCACCCCGAGCTTCTGGAAATGTGCGCGGCGCAAAATGTCCCCCTGATGACGACGGATCTTTCGACGTTCGATTTTGCCAAGGAGGCCCAGCGGTTTCTGGAGCAGTATTTTGCAAAGTACACGTCGGTTCACGCAAGCCTTGTCGATGTCTATGGCGTGGGAATGCTTTACGTCGGAGACAGCAACGTGGGAAAATCGGAATGCGTGCTCGATCTCGTGGAACGCGGTCATCGGCTGGTTGCCGACGATTCGGTTCGAATCACAAGGCTTGGGAACGCGCTGGTCGGTCGCTCCGAATCGCTTATCAGGCATCACATGGAAATTCGGGGGGTGGGAATTATCGATGTCCGGGCGATGTTCGGAATCTCGTCCGTTCGCCGCAAGAAGAAAATCGAAGTCGTCATAGAACTTGAACCATGGGAGCGGGGCGTCACGTATGAGCGAACGGGACTTTCGCATTCTTACGAGAAGATTCTTGGCATCAAGATTCCCAAGGTGCTGATTCCCGTCGCTCCGGGGAAAAGCCTCACCGTGATTTCCGAAGTCATCGCGATGAACACGCTGATGAAAATGAACGGAATCGATACGGCGCAGGAATTCAACAAGTCGCTGGTGCAGGCAATCCAGGACAAGGCGAGGGGAATTTCCGGAAACGACGCCTTTGACGGGCTTCTCGACGGAGCCGATTATGAATAGCAAGCTGTCGAGATATGGAAACAAGCGGATGCTTCTGTTCCTCCTGTTTTCCGTTTTCGTCATCTTTCTCCTATGGTATTTCTTTCATCCTCTCAGTCCGCATAACGTGCGGGTTCGCTATGTGGCCGCTTTCGATAAAATCGGTCCGGTTAGCGGGGGGAAGAATGTCAAGGTCGGCGGAATACCCAAGGGGAGGATTACGCATATCGAAAAGACGGATTCCCTTCTCTACGTGAATTTCGAAGTCGAATCGAGTGTTCGCATTCCGAAGGATTCCAGGTTGCATTTCGCGTCGGCTGGCTTTTTGGGAAACCGGGAACTTGAAATCGTCCTGGGCGATTCTTCCGAAAGCTTTTCGAAAGGCGACACGGTCTTCTGTACGGTTTTCGACAAGGGACTTGGAACGGCCCGCGAAGATCTGGGCGAATCCATTTCTCGGCTGAAAACGATTCTGGATTCGGCTCGGGCGTTTTTCGATTCGCTTGATTCGGGACCGGAGGGAAGGCAAATCCGGCGAATTTCGCAAAAGGGAAAGCGGCTTTCTTCCGTATCGGGAGCGAGTCTTGAAAATCTGGGGAGCGAACTGGAAGGATTGCTTGCCGAATTTTCCGCCTCGGCGGAAAAACTGGATGCGGCATCCGCCAAAATCTCCGCGGGAATGGATTCTTCCGAGGAAGCGCTTTCGAAGACTCTCGAAAAACTCGATGGTCTCCGCGAATCGGCAAGACGGCTGGATGCTCGCGTTTCGAGCGTTCTCGAAAAACTTGACTGCGACGACAATTCCGCGGCGCTTGTCCTTCGGAAGGGTGGGGACGTTTCCTTGGCATTGAAGAATGTCCAGGCAAATGTCGAAATTCTCGTTCGGGATGTCAAGAAAAACGGCATCAAGCTGAACGTGGATTTTTTCTAGGCAAAATGTTCCTTTTCCGAAAGCGTTTCTTCCGTTTGAAAAATTTATGTTTGCGGAATGAGATTCGTTGCGGTTGCCCTTGGAATCTGCGCATTGTCGCTTTCTTGCTCCGATATGCCGAAGCCTGCGAATTCGCAGGAATCGGAAAATTCCGGGAAGCCCTTTGTCCGCTCGGCGCCCGTCATGTTCACCGAAGTCGTTCCGCAGAATCTGGATTTCGAGGATGAGGACGGGGATCATTCCGACTGGGTGGAGCTTTTCAATCCGGCAGACACCGCGGTGAATCTTGCGGGATACGCGCTGTCCAATTCCGTCCGCGAAGCCAAGTGGACTTTTGGCGACGTGAACGTTCCGCCGAAAAGCTTTCTAATCGTTTTCTTTTCAAGGAAAGATCGACCTGATTACGAGGAGCCTTCCGATTCCACCTCGATGATCGGAGGAGGAGCCTGGAGCTGGAGCGATGCGCAAAGCTCTCCCGTTGCGGGAACGAGTTCTGCGGAACCTTGGAAATTTTCGCGCTTTGTTTCGACGGAAAACGGCGTCCGCATGATTTCGGGACAGATGCAGCTCGGAAAGAACGAGGAGCTCGGTTGGAGCAGCGCCTGTATCTTTGTCGGGGTCGGAACCGGTTCCAAAAACGATGCGCATAATCTGGGAAGTGCAAACCAGCTGCTTCTTACTGGCTACGTGACGGCGGGGGAGCCTTTGGAAATTCGGCTGACCCAGCCCGATATCGATGACTGGAAAGGCTGGGCGACGACTCTTACGGGAACGGGCGATTCGACGACTACCTATTCGCTGAACATTCCCACGGGGAAAAGCTTTCCCGACCTGGAGAATATCTATGGAATGCGCTTTGCCGCGGTGAGCAACCATTACTCGCCGGTCCAGTTTACGTTCAGGTCGATTGTCGCGAGAAACCAGGGGCATTTCCCGCATACGGACTTTAAATTGCCAAAGTCCGGCGGGGAAATATTCCTGTTCGATTCCGCAGGAACTCTTCGGGATTCCATCGCCTATCCCAATGTTCCTACGGGAAAAGCCTACGCTCTGACATCGGTCGGCTGGGGGCTTGCGAATCCGTCTCCGCTCGGTATTGAAAACTTTGCCTATGCGGGACAGGCGGTAAACAGCTTCTCCTTGCCGCATTCCGGATTTTATCAAGAGCCTTTTACCGTTTCCCTGCCTATCGATTCCGCGGGAACCGTACGCTGCGAGATCGGCGGAAAAGCTCCGACGGAACAGAGCCCCGCATGCCCCGAGGCGTTCACGGTTTCTTCGACGACGGTTCTACGCGTTGCCACTTTCCGTGACGGATTTCTTCCGAGCGAAACGATGACCCGTACCTACATTTTCGAAGACCAGCCAAGCATTGCGACTGCCTTTATCACGGCGGATCCCGGTGCGCTTTTCAGTCCGGATACCGGAATCTACGAGGAAGGTCCAGACGCAAATGCCGCCGAACCGCATTATGGCGCCAACTACTGGCTCGACAAGACGATACCCGCCGAAATCGCTTTCCTTGAACCGGGAAGTTCGACTCCTGCGTTCGAAAGTCCTGCCGGCTATGAAATCTTTGGAAATTACAGCCGCGCGAACGAAAAGAAATCCTTTGCGCTCAAGTTCCGAAAGAAGTATGGAAATTCCAGGCTGAACTATCGGATCTTCCCGGACTATCCGAATCTTTCGGAGTTCAAGGATATCGTTTTCCGAAACAACGGAGGAAACTTTTACCAGGACTATGTCCGCGATCGTCTGGGATCGAGCATCTCGAAAGGTCTCGGTGTCGATTTCCAGAAAGGCCGCTACGCGATAGTCTTCTATAACGGCGAATATTTCGGAATTCACAGCATTCGGGAACGCTCCAACGAAAATTACTTCGAGACCAATTACGGATTCGATGCGAACGCGATCGATCTTCTCAAGAGCGACAATTCGGCGTCGGCGGGATCCTCTGCCGATTTCGTCGCCCTGGAAAATTATGTACAAGGTAACGACTTGACCGTTCCCGAAGCCTATGAACAGGTCGCAAGCCAGATGGATATCGACAATTTCATCAGTTACATGCAGACGGAAATGTTCGTGGCGAACCAGGACTGGCCCGGAAACAATCTGAAAAAATGGCGATCGACTTCTCCGCTTACCAAATGGAAATGGTTCCTCTATGATTTGGATTGGGGATTTGACAATGGACATTCGCAATATTCCGATATCGACATGTTCCACTTTGTGACGGATTCTACGGCTTCCGGCTACCCGAATGGGGCGGAATACACGATCCTCTTCCGGAAGCTTCTAAAGAATTCGACTTTCAGGAACCGTTTCATCAACCGATTTGCGGCACTTGTCAAAACGAAGTTCTGCGCGGATTCGGTTCTTGGAAGACTTGACGCGATGATGCGGGAAATCGAAGCGGAGATTCCGCGCGACCAATCCCGTTGGAATCACAGTGCGGACTATATGGAAAATTCCCTGGCGACGATTCGTACATTTGCGAAGGAACGCCCGGAAAAGGTCGTTTCCGAAATGAAGGAATTCTTTGGGCTCGGAGAAATACAGGAAGTATCCGTCGCGTCAAGCGGATGCGGCAGTGTCTCTGTCGATGGGATCGCTGTCCGAAACGCGTCGATTCCCCTCTTTGCGGAGATTCCCGTTACGCTCAGGGCCGAAAACGGTGCGGGCTGTACATTTGTCTCCTGGAGCGACGGCGAGGTTTCTTCCGAACGCGTTATCGTTCCGCAGAATGGAAATTCCTATGTCGCCGTTTTCCGATAGAAAATTTTCCGCTCGCAACTTTTCTAACATTGCGGACAAATGAACAAAGCGACCCTTATCATTGCGGCGAGTATGCTTGCAAGCCGTGTACTCGGAATTTTTCGGGAAATGCTGCTTGCCCGGGCTGCGGGCGTTACTGCCGAAAAGAACGCTCTGGATCTCGCCTTTCTCATCCCGGACATTCTGAATCACGTGGTGAGCACGGGCTTTCTGTCCATCGTGTTCATTCCGATTTTTTTTGGCTACAAGGCGAAAAATGACGACGCCGGGGCCTGGAAGTTTTTCAGCAACATCCTGAATTCGCTCGGCGTTCTCTTTCTCGCTCTCGTCATTCCGTCTTTTGTCTGGATGCGCGAGCTGATAGTCCTGTTTACTTCGGCTGCGGACCTGTCGCCTGCGATTCTCGACCGCGCGACTTATTTTGGGCGGATTATCCTACCGGGCCAGCTCTTCATTTTTGCGGGGAGCTTTCTCGTTGCCGTCCAGCATACCCGAAAGCAGTTCGCCATTCCTTCGCTCACCGGTGTCATCTATAATCTGGCGATAATCGTCGGAGGCTTGCTTGGACGTCATCATGGACTGGAAGGATTTGCCTGGGGCGTACCTGTCGGCGCGTTCGTCGGGTTCTTTGTTCTGCAGGTTTTTGGCGCAAGGCGCGGAGGACTTCGCTATGTTCCCTATGTGAATCCCGCGCATCCCGATGTCCTGCGATACCTGAAGATGATGCTTCCGATGTCTTTTGGTGTCGGCAGCATGTTTGCCTTTGAATTTGTCATTCGGAGTTTCGGGGGAATTTTCGGAGCGAGCGGAATTTCCAGCCTGAATTACGCTTACCGCGTGATGTACACGCTTGTCGCCGTCTTTGGATTTTCTGTCGGCGTGTCGAGCTATCCCGATATGGCGCGGCTTGTCAAGGAAAACCGTCTGGGCGATCTGAACTGCAAAATTTGGTCAAGCCTTTCGCGGATGTTCGTCATCCTGGTTCCCGCGGTCATCACCGTCTGGGCGCTTTCGTTTCCGGCGGTGAGAATCCTCTTTGAACGCGGAGCCTTTATGCGCGAAACGACAGAGTATGTCGCGAAGCTTTTGCACTGGTACTTGCCGGCGAGTCTTGGACTTTGCCTGCAGGCGGTTCTTGTGCGGTCTTTCTACGCGAAAGAAAAAATGTGGACTCCGACGCTTATCAATACGGGCGTCTTCTTGCTGACGATTCCCGCCTATCTTTTTTTCTCCGAGGATTTTGGAATCTATGTCGTTCCGATTGTCGGCGCGACCGGTGCCATCTTGCAAGTGGCGAGCATGGTGTTTCTCTGGGCGAGGCAGAATGGAACCGAAGGCATGGAGCACGCTCTCGAAAACATGGGGCGCGCCTTGGCGAGTTTTGCCGCGATGGTCGTCGTCGCGATTGCGATAGAAAATATTTCCTACGACTTTGTACGAAAGGCTTCCCTGGTTCCGCTGGTCGCTTATTCCGTATTTATCGCGCTTTTACTTTTCCCATCCAGTCTTCTCCTGCAGAAAGCGATAGGTTCCGACGATGCGGGGAACATCTTGCGAGAACTCGTGGGAAAGATCCTTAAAAAACTGCGCATCGGGTAGTTTTCGAAGTCTGACGAAAAACGCCTCGGCGCTGCCGAGGCGTTGGATTTCTTTTCGCCGAACTATTTTCCCGGCTTTACGACAAAGTTTACCAGCTTCCCGGGAACGGCAATCGTCTTGATTATTGTCACGTCCTGTAGGTAGGCCTGCATGCGTTTGTTCTTCCTGGCGAGTTCTATCAACGCGTCCTTGTCCATGTTCTTGTCGATGGATTCCTTGGCGCGAATTTTCCCGTTCACCTGGAAAACGACTTCCACGCTAGATTCCGCGACCTTGGTCTCGTCGGCGGAAGGCCAGGCGACGTAGGCGATGGATTCTCCATGTCCGAGCTTTTGCCACATTTCTTCGGCGAGGTGCGGCGCGAACGGTTGCAAGAGCTGCGCAAAGATTTCCGATGTTTCGCGATAACGCTCTTCGCATTTCGTCAGCTCGTTGTTGAAAATCATGAGCTGGCTAATCGCCGTGTTGAAGCTCAGCTTCTCGATTGATTCCGTCACCTTGAGAATGCTCTGGTGCATGATTTTCGAGAGGCTTTCGGGGAGAGGACCTTCCTTGTATGTGACGGTATCCTCTTCGCCGATGACGGCACGGTAGGCTCGGGCGAGAAAGCGATACATGCCTTCGATTCCCTGCGTATTCCAGGGCTTTACCGCATCGAGCGGTCCCATGAACATCTCGTAGAGACGCAGCGAATCCGCTCCGTACTTTTGCACGACATCGTCCGGGTTTACCACGTTCTTGAGCGACTTGCTCATCTTCGCGACAATCTGCCGCAATTCCTTTCCCGAACCTTTTTCGAAGAACTTTCCGTCTTTCTCTTCGACCTGATCGACGGGAATCTTGGATCCGGCTGCGTCTTCGTAAGCGTAGGCGAGGATCATTCCCTGGTTGAAAAGCCTGTGGAACGGTTCGTCCGTGGAAACCAGCCCGAGATCGAACAGAACCTTGTGCCAGAAGCGGCTGTAGAGCAGGTGCAGCACGGCGTGTTCCGCTCCGCCGATGTAGAGATCTACGGGCATCCAATATTTTTCGAGTTCCTTGCCGACAAAGGCGTTGTCGTTGTGCGCGTCGATGTAACGCAGGTAATACCAGCAGGAACCCGCCCACTGCGGCATCGTGTTCGTTTCGCGGCGTCCCTTGCGACCGTTTCTGTCAACGACATTCAGCCACTTGTCCGCGCCAGCTAGCGGCGATTCGCCACCGTCTCCGGGCTTGAAGTTCTCGACATCCGGCAAAAGCACCGGCAGATCCTTGTCGTCGAGAGCGGTGATTTCCCCGTCTTCCCAGTGGATTATCGGGAAGGGTTCGCCCCAATAGCGCTGGCGGCTGAAAAGCCAGTCGCGGAGCTTGTAATTGACAGTCGCCTTGCCGATGCCTTTCGCTTCGAGCCAGGAAATCATCTTTTCGATGCCTTCCTTTTTCGAAAGTCCGTTCAGGGAAAGCGTTTCGTTTGCGCTGTTGATGTATTTGCCGTCGGCGGGCCAGCACGCTTCGCCGGCGAGAACTTTCGGGCGAATGTCTTCGGGGCAGCTTGCGTCGGGTTCCATGATGCAGAGGATCGGAAGCCCGAACTTCTTGGCGAATTCGAAATCGCGGGTATCGTGAGCGGGGACCGCCATGATGGCGCCCGTTCCGTATCCCGTGAGAACGTAATCGGCGACCCAGATTGGAATTTTTGTCCCGGTCAGCGGATTTATCGCGTAGGAACCCGTGAAGACGCCGGTTTTTTCCTTGGCGAGTTCGGTGCGGTCCATATCGCTTTTGAGTGCGGCCGCATGTACATATTCGGTGACGGTTTTCTTGTTTTCCTCGGTCGTGAGTTCCGCGACCATCCTGTGTTCCGGAGCGATCACCATGTAGGATGCGCCAAAGAGCGTGTCGCAACGGGTCGTATAGACACGCAGCTTCTTTGCTGTCGGCTTGCCGTCGATGTCCGCGATGGCGAAATCGACTTCCGCGCCGCGGCTCTTGCCTATCCAGTTCTTCTGCATGTCCTTGACTCCCTGCGGCCAATCGAGTTCGTCAAGACCCTTGAGAAGTCGTTCTCCATAAAGCGGAATTCGCATTAGCCATTGCTTCAGGTTTCTGCGTTCGACTTCCTTTGTTCCGCACTTTTCGTGGGAACCGTCGGCGAGAACTTCTTCGTTCGCGCAAACGATCTTGCAATGCTTGCACCACCAGACCTGGGCATCGGCATAGTAGGCGAGACGTTTGGAATCGCGATACTTGCGTACCGCTTCCTTGCCCTGGGCTTCGATTTCGGCGGGAATAGGCAGTTCCGAAATCGGGCGGCCCTTTTGGAGGGTCTCGTCAAACCAGGTATTGTACAGGCGGATGAAAATCCATTGCGTCCACTTGTAATACTTGGGATCGGTCGTGTTGATTTCCTTGTCCCAGTCGTAGGAAAGTCCGAGTCTCTTTATCTGGCGACGGAAATTGTCGCAATTCTTTTGCGTCGTAATGCTCGGATGCGTTCCCGTCTGGATTGCGTATTGTTCCGCGGGGAGGCCGAAAGCGTCCCAGCCCATCGGGTGCAGAACGTTGAATCCCTTGGCGCGCTTGTAACGGCAGACGATGTCTGTCGCCGTGTAGCCTTCCGGATGACCCACGTGAAGACCGGCTCCCGAGGGATAGGGGAACATGTCCAGGCAGTAATACTTGGGCTTTGTCGTGTCGGTACCTGTCTTGAACGTCTTTTGTGAATCCCAATAGGCTTGCCACTTGGTTTCGATTTGTTGCGGATCGTATTTCGCCATTTTAGACTCCGGATTGAAACGCTTTTTTCAAAAGCTCAATTTAAAAAAAACGGCTTTGGGCCATTCTAGCCGCGCTTGTTTTTTCTGGATTCCCGAATCTTTTTTAGGCGCATTCCGGCCGTCGGGTGCTTTCGATAGACAAGGGCGAAAAGAGGCGTTCGCGGATATTCGCTTGCGACGAGGGCTTCTAGCGCGCGCTTTGCGACGCCGTATTGGACGCGCTTTGCCGCAATCGCGTCTGCCTCGTATTCTTCGGCAAAGCACAGGGCGTGAAAGAAAATCCTGGAAGCGGCGAACAGCAGATGGAAGAGGACGAGCAGTTCGAAAAGTCCGAGTCCCAGCTGGATGCCGGCGGCTCCGATCGAAAGCGCGCAAAACAGGGCGAATCCGATTTGAAACGCGAACCTTGCGAATGCATGATGTTCTTCCCGGTGCGCCTTTTCGTGTGCGGATTCAAAGGCTCCGCCGGTATGGACCTTTTCGAGGTTCGCTTCGGCGGGGAAAATGTCGTTCGCTATCGGGACGATTCGAAAAAGGGAAAATCGGTCCATCTTGCCGCTTGTCATGCGGGCTTCCCGAATCTCCAGAAGAATCCGTAGCGCAACTTCCGTGACGACCAGGGCGGCGAGAATCCAATCCGCGGAGGACATCACCCTTCGACCTTCAGTTCCTTGAGAAGTATCGCGGTGCGGCGGAGAATGTCTTCGAAGCGGGACTTCTCGTAGGCGATGAAAGCCGAATCCGCCGGATGCGCATCGTCGTAGTCGTCAAAGATCTTTCGCCCGCGGACAAAGTCCTTGTCCGTCCCGTGGAGTACGGCATCGGACCACTGCTTTTCGATCGAGCGGTAACGCTTGATCAGTTCGCCGAACGTATCCGGGAGGGAAACTTCCCTGATGATTCCCTTGAAAAGGTCTCCCGGAAAGATCTTTCGCGCTTCGAGCGGGCTTTGCGCTAGAATGGCCCTGTCCGTTTCCGCAAGCGAGACTATCCTTGTCACGAGATAGCGTTCGAGGAAACTTCTGTAGATGAGCGTTGCCGAATGTCGTGCGGATTCCTTCAGGTAGTTGCTTCCGATTCCCGGGATGTCCGCTTCGGTATAGACTTCCCTGATTTGCGCGCATTCCAGCCGGTGGAGCGCATCGAGAACCAGATAGGCGTTCCGATCGCAAAGAAGCTGGGAATCTTCGGGGGCGACAAATCCCTTGCCGCGAATTTTGTACTTGTAGGCGTTGCGGGATATGGCGTAAGCGTTTTTCCCGTAGCACCAGGCGGGGCGCAGTTCGTTCAGGGAAGAGATTACGTTGTGCGTATGGGTGTCGCCGGGGAGGATCAGACTGAACGGAAAGCGAAGACGCTGCGGCGAGGCGGTCACGCCGGTCGCGATTGCCGAATAGGGAGCTTCCGAAAAGTTCGCGGGGAACTTGATGTTTACGCCAAGCCCAAAGAACATCCCGAGTCCGGGCATGATTTCCTGATCGGGCATTCGACTGGTGTGGTTTGAACCGACATTCGCGCCGTAGCCAAGGTTCCCGTGACCCGCGGGCCATAGCGCGGCGATAAGGAGCGAATGATGGTGCATCTGGGTGAGAGGGCCTACGAAACTGTGAGTGACTTCCGCTTCGTCGATGTGGACGCACGGGCTGACTATGGAAGTGTTGATGATGGCCTTGTTTCCCACCTTGACGCGTTTCATCAGGACGGAATCCTTGGCGAGCGCTGTCGAGTGGATCTTTGCGCCTTCCTGGACGAAACAGTTCTCGAGAATGACTCCATCGTAGATGTATGTAGGTTCTTCGAGACTCCCGAGGACGACCGTGTTGCGGATCTTTGCCGCTCCGTCGATTCGGACATGGTCGGCTATCCAGGAGTTTCTGACGATGTTCGTGTTCGCGACGATTGCGTTTTTCCCGATGATTCCGTATGGCAAGACGACTTCGTTCCGCCATGATTCGAGCTGCGCCGTGAATGCGGCGTCGGTTTCCGCATCGACTTTCGAAAAAAGCTGCGCCCTTACAAGTTCCGTCGTGATATCCGGGAAAATCCGGACAGGGCGTCCGCCCATTTCGTTCCCGACGGAAATTTCGGAAACAATCTGGTAGTGGGCCTTTCCGTTTGCGACAAGCGATCCGACGTTTTGGATTACCGCCCCCTGCGAAACCCAGATGTTCGACATCAGGTTCACGTGGTGAAGAAGCGAGTTCTCGATAATCGAATCGTGAACGGTACAGGAGTAGATGCCCGTTTTCGACGAGACGTCGCCAGGCATCAGGAGCGTTCCGTAAAAGGCTGGGAGAAAAACGCTTCCCGAAAACGTCGAATCGAAAATCCGATCCGGCGTAAAGAGCGTATCGACCGAGACGAGCGACCAGTCTTCCGCGCGGTTCCCGTTTTTCTCGAGAACTTCGATTTCCTGTGCGGTCAGGGCCCTGCCTCTGTTCGCAAGACGTCCCGAACGGAAAATTTCCGCATAGGGATTCATCGAGCTGGCCTTGAGCGCCTTTTTCAATTTAAACAAGCGTTGCATAGTCTAGTTTCCAAATTTAAAATACTATTTTCATGAATGTTTCAATTCCTTCATCCTGGATTTTCCATATGATTTCGAAATTCTTTCAAGATTGCATCAAGAAGCAGAAGTACGGGATTGTCATCTACCCGAACGACCTGTTCGAGCTTCGCGTCCAGGAAGAGATGATTCGCGCCGACGGATACAGGAGTTTCTTTGTCTATGTCGAGATGGATTTTCTCGCGATTCGCGACACGCTCCCGCAAGACGAGGAAGAAAAATTCTGGAAGGCCGTTTTCAGGGGCTTCGCTACAAAGGGGCGCGGGTCCGACGTCGTGGGATTCCTGGAAAACGAAAGCGGCATCGGGCTTATCATGCTCGATTCGAAAATGGATGGCTGGCGTCGTCTTGCCGGACGCTTCAAGGAGTTTGCCAAGGATTCCGTTACGGATATCCAGCGACCTCTCGATACGGTCAAGGCGTTTGTCTATCCCCCATACATCGAAGATTCCGCTGCAAAGGCTCCGGGCGACGCGTCATGAAGGTACTGGTTGTCGGTTCCGTCTATCCGCGTTTTGATTCGGACAATGAGGTTCCCTGGTTGCGAAAATCCGTGGAAACCCTCCGCGCGTCCGGTGTCGAAGTCGAAGTCATGGCGCCTTCGCACAGGGGAATTCGTTCGCACGCGATCGACGGCGTAAAGGTTCACCGTTTTCGCTACGCTCCCAAAAATCTCGAAATCCTGACGCACGATGAAGGCGCCCCGACAAAGATGGCGAAGCATCCTTCGATGCAGCTGCTTGCGATTCCCTACTGCATCAGCGGATTCTTTCTATGCCTCTGGCTCGCCTTTCGAAACCGATACGACGTGATCCATGCGCACTGGCCGTTTCCCCATGCGCTGATCGCTCTTGGTGCCTGCAAGCTTTTTCGGATTCCGCTGGTCTTGAACTTTCACGGGGCCGAGCTTCTGCTCATCCGAAAGAAGAAGTGGATTCGTCCTGTGATGAAGTTCATTATCGGAAAGGCCCAGGCGGTTTTTGCGAACAGCCATTTCACGGCTTCGAAAATTTCCGCGATCCGCCCGGTAAAAATCGAATGGAGTCCCTACGGCTCTCCGCTTGAAACGGGCAATGTCCCGAGCCTCCACCCGAGAAACGGCCGTTACAGGATTCTCTTTGTCGGAAGGCACATCGAACGCAAGGGAATCGAATACCTGATCCGCGCAGCCGCAACGCTCGACAGCCAGAAGTTCGAGGTCCGCATCGTGGGAAAGGGAAACTTGACCGATTCGCTTCGAAATCTCGCCGCAAGGATCGCTCCGCAAAGCGTCACGTTTACGGGCGCGCTTTCGCCGGAAGAGCTTCGACGGGAATATCGGCAAGGCAACTGCTTTGTCCTGCCCGCGATCGTTGATTCCAAGGGAGATACCGAAGGCCTTGGCGTCGTCCTCGTCGAGGCGATGCAGAGCGGGCTTCCGGTCGTTGCGTCCGATGTCGGCGGAATCCCGGATGTCGTCGTGAACGGCGAAACGGGGATTCTCGTTCCCGAAAAGGATCCGGATGCCTTGGCGCAGGCGTTCCGAAGTCTCGAAAGCGACGTCGCGCTCGAAAGGCGGCTTGTGGAAGGCGCATCGAAGCGACTTGACGAATGTTTCGACTGGAAAAAAATCGCGGTGCGGCAGATAGCGGTGTATCGGAGCCTGCTTTCCAAGGGCTAGTCCGCGAAATTCTCGCACCCTTTTCGCAACGGTCCGGATTTTGGATATATTTGATGACATCTTCATGGAGTCTATATGGAACTGAAATGGTGCAATCCCGATGCGGAATTCGAACGGCTGGTACTCTCTATCGACGTTGGCGGAACAAACACGAACATTGGTCTTGTCGCCTGCAAGAAAGGAAAGTTTACGCTGGTGATGAAAGCGGATTACGCTTCCGGAAAGATTTCCGGGCTAGAGGAGCCGATAGCGGAAACTCTCCGAATCGCTCTCGAAAAGCGCCCGGACCTGAAGCCTAGCCATGCCTGCATCAGCGCGGCGGGACCTGTCGCGGAGAACCGCTGCACGATGACGAATCTCGCCTGGAAAGTCGATGGCGACGATCTGACGGCAAAGCTCGGATTTCCCGTGATGGTCGTGAACGATTTCGTCGCGATAAGCTACGGCATTCCGACTCTCGACGTGAACGACGCTTCCCAGATATACAGGATGCCGCATCTGGACGGTTCGATTCCCGAAGCGAGTTTCGCGACAAAGGTTGTCATCGGACCGGGCACAGGAATGGGCGTTTCCTTCCTGGTCCACGACGGGAAAAAGTATATCCCGGCAAGTTCCGAGGGTGGGCATGTTACTTTCGCCCCGTTCGATGCGGATTCCCAGGATTTTCGCGACTACATGCAGAAACGAATCGGACAGGTTCCCGGCGTGGAGCCTCTTTGCGCGGGACAGGGACTTGCGCATCTGTATGAATGGTGGCGCGATACGCGTGGAGTCCCCGATAACGACGCATTCCGAAAGATCGAGGCGACCGAGTGGAGCGACCGTCCGAAATACATCAGCCGGGCGAGCGATACGGATCCCGTCGCAGCCGAAATGATGCGGCTGTGGGTGAAAATGCTTGCCCGCTACGCAAGCGACATCTGCGCGATGTTTCTTCCGTTTGGAGGCTTTTACCTGGCGGGTGGCGCCATGCAGAAGGATTTGCGCTGGCTTGTAAACGACAATCTGTTCATGAAATTCTTTGAACGGAACTACAACCCGAACATCTTGCCGCTCTTGAAAAAAGTGCCGGTCTATGTCATCAAGGATTACAGCATCAGCCTGTATGGCGCGGCAAACGCAAGCGTCAATCTGCAGGCCTAGAGGCTTGCTTTTGTCCTCAGGGATGAACGCTCCGTTTTGGCGGGGCGCTTATTCGATGTGCAGAATGCCGAATGCCGTTTCGAGCGTTTCCCGTTCGATTCCAAATATCGAATGCAGCCGTTCGATGCGTTTCGACGGGTCGATTCGCTCTAGGCGGGAACCGTTTCGGTCGCGAACGAGAAGGTTTCCCTTCTGGTAGTAGTATTGGACGCCTTTTTCCCGATCGAGCCTGTTCAGAACGGGATAGGTCATCATTTCGCGGTCAAAGGATTCGCTCCAGTGCCTTTGAAATTTCTGCGGGGAAACTCCGCGGATGTCGAATTCGAAACGCAGTTTCATCTGGCTCTTGGCGGACCCGGTATAAAGCGCAAGGACTCCATTTTCGAAATCCAGCCGGACGGCGTTTGGAACCAGCGGGAAAAAGGCCTGGGACTTCCGGAAAGGAATTTCTTCCGGGATCCTGAGAGGATCGAAAATCAGGTATCCGGGGTCTAGCAGAAAGCTTTCCCCGTCGATAGGG
Source organism: Sodaliphilus sp. (assembly GCA_963660435.1). GTDB lineage: Bacteria > Fibrobacterota > Fibrobacteria > Fibrobacterales > Fibrobacteraceae > Hallerella. The sequence goes on along the minus strand of CAVKYI010000017.1, from coordinate 2,541 downwards.
AGCAGCAGGGCGCAGTGGATATTCCTTTCCGTGCGCTTGTCGCCCATCAGAAGTCTTGGCGCGTATCCCATGCGGCGAAGCTCCTGGTAGAGATGCCATGTCAGGCTGAAACATGTCCCGCCTCCCATCCAGGAATCCAGATCGTTTTCGTAGCTGTCGTCGAGCTTTCTTGCCCTGTCGGCGCTTCCCGCCTGGGAATAGCGGATGATTTTTGTCAGGTTCTCGTAGGTGACGTGCGAAACGCGTTCGCAAAGGTCTAGAATTTCATGCTGCATCGAGGAAAAATCTTGCCGGTTCACTTCTTGTTTCTGAAGAACACTTGCCCCTTGGAGTTCTTGCGTTCTCCGAAGTATTCCGTCGCGCGGATAAGCTGCGCCCATTTCGTGTAGCCAAAGCTTCTCGGGCTCAGACGTACCAGCTGGTTTATCTGCTGCGAAATCGCGGAAGCTTCCGCCCAGCCGTCGTCGTCGGACTTCTCGTCGATGGCTTCGCGGATGGCTTTCATGATCTTGCTGTTTCCGCGGAGCTTGTTCTTGTCGATTTTTTCGATGGTGCTTGTCGAGTCGTCGCTTTCGGTCGGCTCCTTGAACTTGTCGATGTAGGTAAACGTGTTGCAGGAATCGATAAAAGGCTGAGGCGTCTTCTCTTCGCCAAAACCGATGACTTGCTTGGACTTTGCCCGCAGTTTCATCGCGAGCGGCGTGAAATCGCTGTCGCTGCTGACGATCGCGAACAGATCGACATTCTCCGTAAAGAGGATTTCCATCGCGTCAATCGTCATCGCGAGGTCGGTCGCGTTTTTTCCTCGGGTATAGGGGAACTGCTGCACGGGCTGGATGGCGAAAGGGTGCAGGACCTTTTCCCATGGATTGGAGCCTTTCCAGTTGCCGTAGGCGCGCCTTATGTTGGTTTCGCCGTATTTGGAAAGCTCTTCCATAATACCGTAGATGGCGTCCGCCTTGGCGTTGTCGCAGTCGATAATCAGGGCAATCTTGTTTTCCGATGTCATGGGAACGAATATAGGATTTTACTTTCCGATGCAGAATCCGCTAAAGATTGTCTGCAATACGTCTTCGCTCGAAATTTCGCCCACGATGGACGCTAGGGAATTTAGAACCGTGCGCATCTCGAAGGCGACGAGTTCCACGGCGGGATTTGTTTCGAGCAGATTCAGGATGCGGTCGAGGCCATCGGAGGCTTCGCGGAGAGCGGCGCATTCGCGCTCGTTCGTTATCCAGTAGTCGTCACCGCTTTCCCCTTGCGGGAAGAGTGTCTTGTCAAGCTCTTTCCGGAACGCTTCGAGGCCTGCGCCGGTCCTTGCCGAAAGGCTGATTTGCACGCTGTCCGAAATATCTCCGATGCTTGTCGGGATGCCTAGATCCGACTTGGAAAGAACTACCCAGTGGTTTCTTTTCCTGGCTTCGGCAATCTGACTTCTGGCTTCTTCTGTCGGGAGCCTTGCGGAATCGACAAGGCAAATGGCGAGGTCCGCGGATTCTATCGCGAATTCGCTTTGCGCCATGGAACGCTTGTCCAGATCGCTTTGCGGAATTTCGGCGAGGCCCGCGGTATCGACGAGCGTCACTTCGCCGGACGGAAGCGCTAGCGAAACTTCGATAAAGTCGCGGGTCGTTCCCGGAATGTCGCTCACCAGTACGCGTTCTTCCTTGAGCAGCGCGTTCAGCAGGCTGGATTTCCCGGCGTTCGGCGCCCCGTAGAGGACGACTCGCGGCTTTCGGTTGAGCGACCTGGAATTCCTGAAACGCGCGATCAATTCCCGAATTCTTTTCTGGATTTCGCCAAGGCGGTCTTTCCATCCGCTCACGTCCGGGTTTGCCTCTTCCTCGACAAAATCGACATCGAGTTCGATTCGAGCCGAAATGTCCTTTAGCCTGTGCGAAAGTTCTTGAATTTCTTTCGAAAATCGTCCCGAGAGAAGCTTGTGCGCGTTTTCGATGCCGGCAACCGTTTGGCTGTGGATGATGTCGGCGATGGACTCCGCCTGTACCAGGTCCATCTTGCCGTTCAGGAAGGCGCGCCGGGTATATTCGCCGCGGTAGGCGACGCGAACGTTCGGAATCAGGCACATCGCTTCGAGAATGCTCCGGGCGATAAGCGGATTTCCGTGAGGGAAAAGTTCCAGCGAATCTTCTCCGGTATAGGAATGCGGTCCGGCGTAAAAGACGAACACGAGCGAGTCGATAGGCTTCCCTGTCTGCGGATGGCGAATTTTCGCAAGCGTCGCCATGCGGGGAGTCGGGGATTCCACGTCGAGCATTTTTTGCAAGATGGTGCGCGTTTCCGCGCCGCTCACGCGGATGACGGCCAGTGCGGACGTTCCGTTTGGACTTGCCTGTGCTACGATTGTCTGTTCCACGCGCGAAATATAGTTTTTGTTCGCGCTTCTTCCCCGAATTTCGTCCTTTTCCCACTCTATCCACACTTTGTACATAGGCTTTCCTCCCCGAAAAGCGAGCCTCCCTTGTGGTCACCTCTAAAAATTCAATTTTCAAAAATTTGGTTGCGACGCTTCGCGCTGGT
>CAVKYI010000016.1:0-39633 GCA_963660435.1 Sodaliphilus sp. | reverse complement strand
TTCGCTTGGTCTCATTCAAATTTTCTTAACCAAAGCAATTTTTAGAGGTGACCTTTTGGCATTTAAACGCCGCGAATCGCGTCGATAAAGGCGCGGACGCCTTCGAGCGGCGTATCCGGAAGGACTCCGTGCCCAAGGTTCATAATGTGCGGACGACCTTTTGCCTCTTCGAGAATTTCCTTTGCATGCAAGCGGATTTTTTCGGGGGACGCAAAAAGGAGAGCCGGGTCGAGGTTCCCCTGAAAAACCTTTTTGGGAAACTTGCCAAAAAGCGCCTTCAGTTCCGAGCGATGATCGACTCCGATGACATCCGCATCTAGCCCGGCAAAAGTTTGCACCAGATGCGCGGCCCCGTTTGCGTAGTGGATGATGGGAGCGTCCGTTTTCTTTCGAACCGAGGCGATGACCATTTCCGTGAAAGGCTTCGCCATTTGTTCGTAATCCGGTAACGAAAGATGCCCTGCCCAGGAATCCATGATGACGAGAGCGTCCGCGCCGGCGTCTGCCTGGAACGCGAGATATTCGCCCGTCACATGCGCCACGCGTTCCAGAAAAAGTCTATACGTCTGCGGGTCTCTGTAAAAAAGAGACTTGGTCCGGTGCAGGTCCTTGGAACTTCCGCCCTCGATGGCGTAAGAGGCTATCGTCAGTGGCCCGCCTACAAATCCGAGAAGGGACTTGGATGCGGAAAGGCTCTTGCGGACTAGCCGGAGCGCGGTTGCCGTATAGTCCAGTTGCTTTTCGAAATCGACTTCGCGTAAACTTTTCGTGTCGGAAATCGAAACGAGCGGGTTTTCGATGACCGGACCTTTCCCCGAAACAAACTTCAGGTCGAACCCCATGTAGGGAAGAGTCACGAGAATGTCGCTAAAAAGAATCGCCGCGTCCAGGTCAAAGCGCCTTACGGGTTGCAGCGTCGCTTCGGCTGCGGCTTCCGGATTTCGCACAAACGAAAGAAAGTCCGGAAAGCGGCTCCGCAATTCCCTGTATTCGGGAAGGTAACGTCCTGCCTGGCGCATCATCCAGACAGGTTTCTCTTCCGTTTTCCCGCGAGCGGCCCGAACAAAAAGCGTTTCCATTTCACTGAACCTGCTTTCTCTTCGCTTCGACGCACCACCATTCGTCGCGGGTCTCTTCCGAAACGACTTCGAACTTGCACTTTGCGAACCAGTCGAGGACATAGTTCTTTTCGCTGGTGAGCTGCCCGGTCAGAATAAACGTTCCGTTTGAATCGAGAAGCCTTTTGACATCATGGCGCATGGGCCAGAATTCCGTCCGGATCATGTTGCACACGATATAGTCGAATCGGGCGCTTTCGTTAAACACGCCCAAAAATCCAAAGACCGCGTGGGCGTTTCGCGTTTGGTTTCTTTCAAAGTTTTCGGCGATGCAGGGGAGTGCGAGCCTGTCGATTTCCGTTCCGATGGCAAGCCTTGCGCCGAGTCTGTCGGCAAGCATCGAGAGAATTCCCGTTCCCGTTCCGATGTCGAGAAAGGTCTTGCCCGCTAGATTCTGCCGTTCGATCATCCCGGAGATAAGAGAGGTCGTCGCATGGTCTCCGGTTCCAAAGGCGCTTTTCGCTTCGAGTACAAGCAGAATGGCGTCGCTTTCCTTTGGCGTAAAATCTACCCAGGGCGGGCGCACCCACAGCCGTTTCGAAACGTGTACGGGCGTTGCGCGGTCCTTCCACCAGCGGTCCCAATCCCTCGCCGCTTCATCTTCGAGGGAAAAGGAATATTCGGGGAACCGGGAAACTATTTCGGCGCGCTTTTCCGCGGAGTCGGTATAGAAGCAAAAGTCGGTTCGGTCGGCGTTCGAACTTTCGAGTTCTTCCAGGGCGCCGACGCCCGCTTCCATCAAGTACAGCGTCGCCAGATCGTATTCGGACGATTTGCAATGGCCTGTCGCCTTGTACCAAACTTCATTTGCCTGCATGTGACTTCCTCTGGAGTGTTTTTTGAAGGACCTGGCGTGGGCTTGCGATAAAAAGGCTCGACCCCGCAACGACGAGAATGACGCTCGCTATCTTTGCCGGCGGAAACGGTTCCGCAAAAACGATCGCTCCGGCGAGAATGGGAACGACCGCTCCGATTGCCGCGCTGAAAGGAATTACGAAAAGGGCGCGTCCTCGCGAAAAGGCGACCTGCGTAAAGACGAATGCGGTGATGTAAACGACGAAGAATGCGTAAAGCCGCACATCGGATGCCCAGAACAAAAGTTCGTTCCACGAAAGATCGATGCCCTTTTCCGTTGCGTCTATGGCGATGCTTTTGTAGAGAACGTCGGAAAGTCCGTAGCAGATTCCCATTACGAGCGAATCGCTGACTTCGTTTCTGCGAAAGACGGCATAGTTCGCGAAAGCAAAAAGCGCCGCGCATCCGAGGAAAACCCAAAGAGCGAAAACGTTTTGAGTCCCGGCGGCTTCGTCGATTTCGAACGCGGCAAAGAGAAGCCCGCATAGCACGCAGACGATTGCGCAGACGATTCTCCGGTTGATGGGTTCCTTTAGGAAAATGCGGCCGAAAAAGGCCGTGAGAACGGGATTCAGCGCGGAAATCGGTTTGACGAGGCTCAAGTTGTAGAGCGCCATCGCCGTGTAGTTCCCGATATTTCCGATGGCGGAAAGGGAAAATCCCGTCCACCAGCGCTTGGAGGCGAGAAATCCCGCGATAAAGCGGATCGGGTGATGGATGTCCGCTTTTTTCCCGGAAGATACCACGCCCGATTTCGAAAGGATGTTTCCGAATGCAAAGCAGACGGCGGCGGAAAGGGTGAGAACGAAGAAGAGCATCTAGCGATTCCAGACTTCCGTATAGACCCAGTAGTTTCCAAGAACGCGCTTCACGTAGTCGCGGGTTTCCCAGTAGCTGATTTCCTCGGCGCGCAGATCCCACGGAAGATCCTTGCCCTCGGCTTGCCAACGCTTTGCCGGCTTGGGTCCCGCGTTGTAGTTCGCAAGAACATACATCGGATCGTTTTCGTACGTGACGAGGAGATCTTTTAAATAGCGAATTCCCAGACGAATGTTCATGTAGGGATTGTAGAGAAGGTTCTGCGAAAATGGCGAAATGCCTTCCCGCTTCGCGAGAGTCTTTGCCGTAGGAGGAATGATTTGCAAAAGTCCGCAGGCGTTTGCCGGGCTAGTGATCAGATAGTTGAACGTTGATTCCTGTCGCATGACGCTATACACGAAATACGGATCGATCGTGGAATCCGCGGAGGCAAAGACTTTGTCCTTGAACGGCATCGGGTAGAGAACCTTCATCACGTTTCGGGGCGCGTCGCCGAGATATCTGCGGGGAATGGTGTTCTGGAATGTCCGGGCCAGGGCGTATCCCTGGATGAGTTCGTCGTAGGCGAGAAATAGCGATGCGTAGCTGTAGAGAAAATCCAGGCGAGACTTGTTCTTCTTCTTGGCGAAATAGAAAATGTCGTAGGCTTCTTCGGCAAATCCCAGATCCAGAAGTCGCTTGACCCTTTGGTAGCGGGCTTCGCTATGCGAAGTGTCGGAACGTCCGCCCTGAACCGTTTGAATCCAGCGCATCGTGGCGGAATCGGACATGTCCTGCGGAGCGAGCCATGGGACGGATGCGGAATCCAGAAGACCGCTTTCCGCCAGCTTGATGCGCGACCGATGCGCATAGTAGCCGACCGGAAAATCGCGGATGCAGTCGAGATAGGCCGCCTTCGCCTCTTCGCGCTTCCCTTGGGAAAGGAAAATGTCGCCGAGGAACATGCGCGCGCCGCTCGAACTCCACAGATAGTCTTCGCCTTTCGCCTTTTGAAAGTGAACGATTGCGGAGTCGATAGCCTTTTGCTTGTAATGGCATAGCGCGATTCGAAATTCCGCCCATTTTTTCTTGTTGCTTTGCTTGAATTTCGGGTTGTTCAGGGAATCGTAGCTCGCGATGGCTTCCGCATACATTTCCTTCTGTTCGAATTCGAAGGCGCGGACCCAGATATTGTTGGCGTTCTGGAGCGTGTATCGAAATTTTTCCTGGAAAAGCGAATCTATCTGGCTTGCCTGCCTGCCCATCTTGTTTGCGCGGTATAGACGGACAAGGGATTGCAGCCACGCGGCGCGCGCTTCGACGCTATCGACGAGAAAACGGTAAGACTCGATGGCGAGCGAGTCGTTCTTCAGGCTCTTGTAGGCGGAGGCGCGTTTTTCCCAGAGGGAAATTCTTGTCTTTAAGGGTAGCGTGCTCGGTGGAAGCTTCCAGATAATCGAATCTTCCGCTGTTTTAAGCTCGGGCTTTTTCGAGGAGTCCTTCGCGGGGGCCTTTGACGCGTCCAACGCAAAGATGGAATCGATCAGGACGGAACATTCCCTGTGAAAGCCCTTGCTGCATAGACGATCCGCATACGTGACCTTTTCGTCCAGGGTTTCGGCGGGAGAATGTTCCCGAATCCGCCGGAGAGCTTCCCAGGCGGCGTCTCCATATTCCGAAGGGTGCGCAATGACGTAGAGATAGGCTTTCTTTGCGGCCTTGAATTGCCGCGCCTGTTCGAGCAAGACGCCTTTCCTGTAGCGCAGTTTCGGTTCCCGCGGATCGTCTCCGTAGATTTTTAGAAAGGCATCGATCGAGTCCGCTTTCGTCTTTGGCTTTATCTTTGGATCTTCTAGTGCAAGGTCTAGCCGGATACGGTCGGCAAATTCCTTCCAGTCCGGGGAATTCAAAAATCTGCGGTCGCCATCGTCGATGGTCCTTTTCGCCTTTTCGTATTGCCGTTCTTCGAATTCCGAGCGGGCGATTCGGGAGAGAATGCTCTTGTCGATTCCCGTGTCCCTGCCGACGAGTTCTCGGTATGCGGAAAGGGACTTGGCGAAATCGCCACGGTAGTAGGAAGCCGCGGCACAGGAGAAATCCTTTTCGAGACTTTCGGGCAGCGTATCGCAATTCTTTTGGCTGCGATTGAAGCGGATTACCTTGTTCTGGAATTCGAAACCGGAAACCTGCTCTTCCCGGGAAGAGCTTTCTTCCGCATGGAGCGCCGTGCAGACGAAAAGCGCAAGAAGGAAAATTCGTTTAAGCATCTTTATCCAGCGGATTCTTGACATCGTGCGACGTGATGAAACTCGAAATTCCAAGGTCGATGATCATCTGCAGGTATTTCTGCCGAAGGTAGCGATTGACGCTTGCCGCCGTGTCCATCTTGAGAACAGTCCGCGCGGTCGCCTTGACGTCCTCGTAATTCACGGAGCGGATGATCTTCTTGCATTCCATAATGCTCCAGGGCGTCATGGACAGCTCATCGACACCTAGGCCGACAAGGACAAGAGTCGATAGCGGGTCCGAACTCATTTCTCCGCAGACGCATACGGGAATCCCCTCGTGGTGGGCGGCCCGGACGGTCCTGTCTATCATGTTGAGAACCGCGGGATGGTGCGGCTCGAACAGGTTCGCGATGAGTTCGTTTGTACGGTCAACGGCGAGCGTGAACTGGATGAGGTCGTTTGTTCCGATGCTGAAGAAATCGACTTCCTTGGCGAGAACATCGACCATCATGACGGCGGCGGGAACTTCGATCATGCAGCCGATTTTCACTTCTGGCAGGGTGTAGCCTTCGTTGAGAAGCTGGGTCCGGCATTCCTGGTAAAGCTTCTTCGCTTCGCGCAGTTCGTTTACGCTGCTGATCATGGGAAACATGATGCGCAAGTGTCCCGATCGGCTGGCAAGAAGAAGGGCGCGCAACTGTTCCTTGAAAAGGTCCTTGCGGGAAAGGCACACGCGGATGGAACGCCATCCCATGAACGGGTTCGCTTCGTCCGTCGCCGAAATGTCCGACACGAGCTTGTCTCCGCCGGCGTCGAGCGTTCTGATGACGACAGGATACGGATCGAGCCGCTTCAGGATGTGCGCATAGGCCGCAGCCTGTTCTTCGCATGTTGGCGTTCCCTTCCGAAAGAAGAGAAATTCCGAACGGTAGAGCCCGATTCCCGTCGCCCCGAAATCTAGGACGGATTCCGATTCGATGGGAAGCTCGATGTTCGCCTGGAGCGTGATGTACTTGCCGTCGAGCGTCATCGGCTCGAGCTGCCGCATCGTGAAAAGTTCCTGCTTCTGCTTGTTGTAAACGGCGAGCTTTTCCTTGAAGCGGTTCAGGTCGTCTTCGTTAGGATTGATGATGACCATTCCGCCCGTACCGTCGATGAAGAGCGAATCGTCTTCTTCGATGAGCAGGGAAATGTTTCGCAGGCCGGAAACGGCCGGAAGCTGCATCGCCCGGGCGAGGATCGAAATGTGGCTTGTCCGTCCGCCGATATCCGTGGCGAATCCGAGAACCTCGTCCTTCTCGATGGACATCAACATGCCCGGCGTGAGTTCGTGCGAAATGATGATGGCGGGGCCCGACGATTTCCTTTCGGCGCGTTTGGGGGCTGTTTCGTCAAGCGCGGAAAGCAGCCGGTTGTAAAGCTCCTTCAAGTCCGAGGAGCGTTCCCGCATGATTTCGCTCTTGCTGTTTTCGAACTGCGTGATCAGGGCGGAAAGCGTGCTGTGAACTGCCCAGCGTGCGTTGTGGGCTTCCTTGCGGATGCTCGAAACGATAGGCGCGAGCAGCATGGCGTCCTTGAGCATCATCAGGTGGGAATCGAAAATTCGGCTTTCGCTTTCCCCGAGCCGTTCCGTCGTCACCTTCTTCAGTTCCTCGATTTCCTTCGAGGTCGTTTCGACCGCCTTGACAAACCGCTCTTCTTCTGCGGCGAGGGCGCTTTCCGGAAGCGCGGAAGAATCCAGCGAAAACTTTCTGCTTTCGATCTTTCGAACGTGTCCGTAGGCGTAACCGGGAGAAGCGGCCACTCCGACAAGGACTGTGCGGATTTTCTGTTTCTCAGCCGTTTTGGTCTTCATAGAAATTTTCGCGGAAAAGTTGTTCGAGCTGGTCGAGAACCTGTTCTTCGTCTTCGCCGCTTGCGATGAACTTTACTGTGGAACCCGGCGTGATGGCGAGCATCATCACGTTGAGAATGCTCTTGGCGTTTACCTTGTTTCCTTCGTATTCCAAGGTAATGTCGCTTTTGGATTTTCCTGTGATATCCACAATCATTCCCGCCGGTCGCGCATGTACGCCGAGCTTGTTTGTGACAACGATTTCTCTGCTTTGCATAGGATTACCCGATAAGGCTAGAAGAGGTCCAGGTTGACGTCGAGACCGTCCTGGAGGATGATTTTGAAGAGACTGTCCGCGGAGTGTAGCGTATTGACCAAGTCGTCGTGAAGCTTTCGGTCGTTCAGGAGGATCCCCGCCGTGTTGTCCTTCGCTTGCAATTTCCCGGTGATGCCCGCGAGGCGATCGGTAACGGAATCCAGCTTCCCGATGACGTTTCCCGCATCATTCATAAGTCCGCTTGCGCCTGACAGGAGCTCTCCGATGGGAGCGGACGTCGTGTCGAGCAAAGCGTTTACCTTGGTAGTCGCCGAGTTGAGATTGTCCAGGCTCTTTCTAATCTGCGGATCCGCGTTGGCGAGCATTTTCGAAAGTCTGTCTTCCAGGCTTTCCGCCTTGTCCATCATCGTCTTGAACTGCTTTCGAAATTCGGGGTTTGCGATTGTGGAATCCATCACCTGGTGGACAGACGTGATGAGAACCTTTGTCGAATCGATGATTTCGCCGGCAAGGCCCAGAGCCTCTGCGATTCCCGCGTCGAATTGGCCGTCGATCGTGTCGCCCGGAGCGTAGTGCGCCGTGGAGTCGTGCAGGATGATTCCGATTTGGCGCTCTCCCATGATGCCGATGTTCTGCACCCGGATTTCGGAACCGAAGGGAATCTTCACGTCGTTCCGGATTCGGACGATGACCAATACGCGGTTTCCCGAAAGGTAGATGTTTTCGACCTTTCCGAGCTTGACGCCATTGATTTTTACCGGATCGTCGAGTGTCAACGTGCTCACTTGCGGAAATCGCAGGCAGTAGGTATCGAAAACTTCGCGTGGATCCTTGTCGTTCAGAAAGAACAGCCCAAAGACCAGGATGATGAGGGACAGCAAGACGACTAGTCCGACGGCGAGATATAAACTGGTATTCTTTTTCATCGCAAAAGTCAATTTAGTTTATTCGTCAATGCGCTTGACGGAACTGGAAGCGCTTTCGTCGTTTAAGTGCCGTTTGAGCCAGTCGAGGAGAAGAGCATCGCGTTCTTCCGGGGGAAGGGTGTAGGATTCCCGCCCTTTCTGCCTCATGAAATGGTCCAGGTAGCACATCAGAACGCCCCCGGCTACGGAAACGTTCATGGATTCCGTAATCCCGTATTGGGGAAGCTTGAATTCCGCGTCCGCAGCGGCAAGCGTATCGGGATGGTTCCCCGTGAATTCGCTGCCGAGGTAGAATGCCGTCGGTCTCGAAAGGTCAAGATCCAGGACGGAATTCTCCGTGTTGGTACTCGCTACCGCGATTCGATATCCTTTTTTTCGAAGATGTTCCAGGCATGCCTTGCGCTTTCTATGCAGATAGATGTCCATCCACTTGATGGATCCTTTTAAGATGGACTTGTTTATCCTGTATGGGTTTACTTCTTCGATGACGTGGACGTCTTCGAGCCCAAAGACTTCCGCCGTCCGGATGACCGCGGAAATGTTGTGCGGGTCGAAAAGATCTTCGAGAACCATGCAGAAGTGTCGCGTGCGGTTCTGTACAACCTTGAACAGAAGGTCGCGCCGGTGCTCGGTGATTCGCGGAAGAAGCTCTTCGATTTTCGCCTGCATTTCCGGAGAGGAATAGTTGTAGTTAGACATAGGACCTTCTATTTTCCTGGTTTCGTTTTGAATATCATCGGGGTTTCCGTGACGAAAACGGGTTTTTGTCGTTGCGCGTTCTTTCGCTTCTCGACAGCGTCGCCGACCGTCCATTTGAGCTTTCCCGCGGCGACTTCCCGAAATTCGGCAAGTTCTTTCGCGAAGCGCGGACTCTTGAGGACGGATGACGTATCGACCGGTGCGTGATTCCCCGAAACGTAGCTTTCGGACGATTCCGAAATGTTCTTGATGATTTCCGCGATTTTGGTATTGACCACGTCGCGGAAGAATCCCATTTTCATGATGGAGTTGAGAACGGCGTTTGCCGGAAAGACGATGGCCTTGAACCGATAGCCTGTCTGCCCGTTCGCCGGGTCTGGGTGCATGTCTAGAATGGCGACCGCGATCCCGTGCAGGTTCCATTTTAGAATCTTGCAGCGACCGCTCCCGTAGAATACGTTGTGAAAGCCTTTTTCCGTTCCCGCGCTGTCCTGGAGAACCCAGTAGAAGTCTCCGAAGAGATTTTTTCCGTTGTTGCCGCTGAAAAGTCTCTGGTTTGCGGAATTGTAGTGAATCGCGTATTCGGTTCCCTGGAAAAGATTGACAAGAACTGTCGTAAACGGAAAATGGTCGAAGAGATAGCTCATCATGTCGCCGCTCACGGGAAGCCTTCCATCGGTTTCGTAGATGACCCGGTAACGGTTTCCGAGATGTCCAAAGATTTCAAGCGTGACGGGACTTTGCAAGTCGATCCCGCGATCTTTCAGATCTTCGAAAGGCGCACAGAAATTCCTGTCGTACTGGATATCCTTGACGGGGACGAGTTCTTCTTCGGAGCACTGCGGAAGTACGATTTCGAGGCATTTCCGTGTCGCGGCACAGGCATTGTGTCGAAGCGCTTCCCTTGTCTCCGCGGCGCTTGCGATGGAGAAAATGGCAAAAAGGAGGAAGAGAAAAAACTTCAATCGAGGCTCACTTTCTGAAATCGAGACTGTCGAGAGGAACGATTGTAACGCTGCCTAGGTCCTTCAACTTTTCGGCTGGCCCGACGATGGAAACGGTCATCTTTTCCGGGGCGAAATATTTCGCAATCATCTGTCTTACCTGTTCCGCGGTCACCTTGCCTATCTCGTTTACGTAATCGACATAGTGGGAGTCTTTCTTGCCTAGCAGTTCCCCCTTGGCGAAAAGAATCGTCGTACTTGCCGGCGAATCGAAAAGGCTTGGGAGACTTTCGATTAGCGTTTTCTTCGCCTGTTCGAGTTCCGCTTCGGTCGGACCGTCCTTGGCGAGCCTAAGAACTTCTTCCTTGACAAGGCGAAGCGCTTCGCTTGCGCTTTCGACCTTTGTCTGCAGAGCGATAGTCACAAGTCCCGTGTCGCGGTAGTCGTTATCGACCGTGCTGTAGATGCTGTAGGCGAGACCGTTGTCCGAGCGTACGCGAGACATCAGCCTCGACGAGAACGATCCTCCTCCGAGGATAAAGCTCGAAACCGCAGTCGGGTAATAATCCGGATGAGGCCTCTTGACAAAAGGCGCGCTCATGGAAATATTCGCCTGGGAAATCTCCTTGTTTACCAGATAGATTCCGGGCTTGTTTCGAAGCCTTAACGGCGGAATCTCGGTCTTGTCTTGCGCTTTGGCAGGCCATTCCTTGAAATATTCCCGAAGCGCGGTTTCCATGGAATCCCTGTCAAAGTCCCCGGCAATCGCGAAGACTATCCTTCCCGCATGGAAACGTTCCTTGGCGATTTTCAGCAAGTCGTTCCGGGAAACTTTGCGAAATTCTTCGGCGGTCGCGTTCCATAGGCGCGGATTCGGTTCGTAGTTCGCGAATTTCTCCAGCGCGGCGAGAATTCCTGTCGGATTGTCGAAGCGATGCTCGTATGCTTTTGCCGCGTTTGCCTTCTGGATTTCTAGCGCCTTGTCGTCAAATGCCGGCGAGAGAAAGACATCCTTGGCGAGTGCGAGGAGTTCCGGAAAGTCCTTGGCCATGCATTCGACGCTGATGACGCTCTGGAATGTTCCGACGGCGCCGGCGAGAGAAGCCGCGACGAATTCAAGCGAATCGTCTAGAACCTGCGGGGAAATCTTTACGGATCCCCCGCGGCGGAACATCGGCGACAGAAGTTCGTAGGCCGCTTCGTTCGAAACGCTGTCCGCTACAAGGTTGTCCTTGAAAAAGACATTGAAGTGGATCAGGGGGAGCGTCCGGTCTTCCTGGATGTAGCCCGTGACGCTATCGGAGATTCTTACCCGGAAGTCCGCCGGGAACGGAGCCGTGTAGTTTAATTCGGGATAGATGATATCCTTGTAGGAACCTGGGATTTGCGGTCTATTCTCCGAAGGCTTTTTGACCGCGGAAGTTACTGCCGCCTGGGAAACTTCCCGAGTCTTGGAAGTTCCCGAACAGGCGACTAGCGAACAGGCGACGATGGCGAAGAAAGGAATTCTTGAAATCATAGGCTATCATCCCCTTTGAGCAGTCTGCCGACGGTTGCGTTCCTGTGACGGAATATTCTTTTTGCCGCGTCCTGGACTTTTTCCGGCGTGACGGTTTCGAGTTTTCGAGGCCAGTCCAGAAGAATGCGGAAGTCTCCGAACATTTCGTACCAGGCGAGCTGCGTCGCGACGTTTTCCATGTCCTGGAAACTTTCGATTAGCGCCATCGTTGCGCGGTTTTTCACTTTTTGCAGTTCGCGTTCGGATATAGGCTCTGTTTTCAGACGTTCCAGTTCTTCCCAGACTAGCGCTTCGACGGAATCCGGATTCGCGTCTGGCTTGAGCGAAACGTAAATCGAGAATTCCGAAACATACTTGTTTACGCTGTTGCCCGATCTTGCCGCGGTGGCCATGCCCTTTTCTTCGACAAGCTTTCTGTAGAGCCTGCCCGAACGCCCGTTGAGAACTCCTTCGATCACGTCAAGCGCGTAGAGCGTTTCGTCACCGATTTCCGGGGTCTTGAACGCGATGTCGATTCGGTTCGGGGCATCGGGTCGGTAAACGGTGAGTCGCTTTTCTCCGACCTGTTCCGGATCGCGAACCGTGATGGGGGAGAATGCTTCTCCGGGAGGGATGTTTCCAAAGTATTTTCTGACTAGTTCCATCGTCCGGAGCGTATCGAGATCACCGGCGAGAACGAGAATCGCATTGCGCGGCTTGTAATACTTTCGGTAATGCTCCGCGGCCTGTTCGCGGGTCAGGTTCATGATGTCCGAAGGCCATCCGATGGTCGGAATCCGATAGGGAAACGCTTCGAATTCCATTCCGTTCAGCGTTTCGAAGTAGCGGCCTGTCGGCCTGTCGTCGTAGCGCATCCGCCGTTCCTCCCGGACGACGTCCCGCTCGGAATAGAATTCCCGGAGAATGGCGTTCTGCATTCTGTCCGCTTCGAGATAGAGGAAAAGCTCGATCCGATTCTTCGGAAGCGTGACGATGTAGGCGGTCATCAAATCCGTGGTGAATGCGTTCAGTCCCGTTCCGCCGGCTTGCTGGTATGCGCTCCAGAGTTCTTCCTTCACGAGGAACTGCCGCTGGATTTCGACCAGCGAATCGTATTCGGCACGAAACTTCTTCGCTTGCGCGGAATCTTTTTTCAGGAACGCTTCGCGGGCTAGATTCATCACGGAATCCTCTTTCGCCATCAGTGCGGAATCCTTCGCGAAATCCGTCACGCCGACCGTTCGCGTCCCCTTGAAAAGCTCGTGCTCGAGCAGGTGCGCAAGACCGGATTTTCCGGGGACCTCGTTCACGGAACCCGTCACGTAGAACAGTCTGCAGCTGACTGTCGGTGCCTGGTGGTTAGGATAAAGCAAGACGGTGAGACCGTTGTCGAGAACTTCCCGGTGAATCGGAAAATCGACCGCAAATAGCATCGTCTGCAAGGACAGGAAAATTCCGAAGAGAATCTTTCGCATGGAACCTCGAAAAAGGGTTTAGACAAAGAGCATCGTGTTCAGCTTGGAGCGGTATTCCCAGGTGAGCGGCTCCTTGGGACCTAGCGCGTTGAACAGGACGAGCATCGATTTTCTTGCCGCTCCGTCGCGAAAATCGGGGCTCGAAACCGCCAGCTTGAAAAATCCATCGAGAGCCGCGCGGTAGTCCTTTCGGGAGGCGTCCCTGCATGCTTCCCGAAACGCCTTGGCGTCGCCTTCGACAGGATCCGTTTTCGCCGCTTCGACAAAAAGGTCCATCAGCTCGATAAGCGACCTGGCATTTGCGAATTCCGCGCTGTTTTCCGGAATTTCCCGAAGAATTTCCTTTGCCCTTTCGGCATTGTCTAGACCCAGTTCGCATTTTGCCAGGAGAATCTTGAAGTGATCGTCGGATTTCTTTTCGAGTTCCGCTTCGATAGCTTCCTTGGCTTCCTCGAAGTTTCCGTTTGCGACCGATTCCTCGATTGCCATTTTTTGACGCTCTTCCCGTGAAACGAAAAAAGGCGAAAGCCGCTTCGCGAGCTCCTCTTCCGAAAGCGTCCCCTGGATCGCGTCCGCCATTTCCCCCTTGGAAAGGACGACGACGAACGGAAGCGACTGGATCCGAAAAGTCTGGACGAAAGCCATGTTGTCCGGCGTGTCGAGGTCTATTTCGCCGAGCGTAAAGTCCAGATCGGCGGAGAGCTTTTCCAGCGTCGCGTTGTAACCGGCGCATTCCGGCATCTGGGACGAAGCGAAAGTGAGAACGACCGGGCGGGTTTCCGCTTCCTGCATCACCTCGGTCTGAAAGTTTTGTACTGTAACAGAGATTACTTTTGCCATAGCTCAAAATTTACTATTTTCAAGGAACGATGAACAGTTCTTGTCCCTTTTGCAAATCCGAAACGAAGCAGGTCGAACTTTCCCGGCTTGACTTGCGAATCTGCCCGCATTGCCTTGCCACCTTTTTCCCGAGCGACAAGACGATGGCGTTTCGGCGCGAAGTCTTTGACAGAACGCGGGCGCTGTGGCTCGACATTCTGGAAAAGCGTCGGGGAGACTGGATTGAACCCGACGAATCTTCCTGTTGCATCGATCACGGGGAAAAGCTTGTTTCCGGAAACTTGCCCGATTACGGATTTCCGGGAAAGGTGGCTGCGTGCTGCAACATGTTCCAGCTGCCCGCTTCGACGATGGCGAAAATCTTGCGTCGGATGTCGGGGGCCTCTTCGGATGAAATGCTCGTCTCTTCCAGGAAAAAGCATCATTTCGCCTTCATCGTCCTGCTGTCAAGACTTGTGGATAGAATTTTCGGCTCCGGGGATGTCGAAGACGATTCGTTCGAAGCCATTCAATACAACCTGAAGTTCAAGGATATACTCGAAAACCGTTCGGAGACAGAATGGCAAAACGCATCGCAATCCTGAGCGTCGCTGTCGTATGCATCTTCATTGCCTACGTGTTTGTTCCCAAGCGAGAATTCTCCATTTCGATTTTCCCGTTGCGTGCAAACGAAACCGTATCGGTCTATGACGACGTCGCGGACGGAGGAAACTCGGTTTCGAAAATGACCGTTTCGGATTCTTCGCTGGATTTCGAATGCACGCTCGGCGCCGATGCGTCAAAGAGTGCCTGGTGCGGAATCATCTGGACTTTTACGGGAAAGTCGCCGGAGAGGAAATGGCGCTATGAAAACTGGAGCCTCGTGGATTCCGTCCTGTTGCGCGTGCATTCGGAAACGGCAAGCGAGATTATCGTCAAGGTCTGGACGTTCGACCCCGATGTGACCAACAGGGATTCGCTTCGCACTTTCCGGCAGATGCTCAAGGAAGTCCCGCTAGAAAAAGGCGACAATAGGATAGCGATTGCCTTCGATGAATTTTACGTTCCCGATTTCTGGTTCGCGCAGACGGGTGCGGACAGGGAACTGGCCCAGCGCCACAAGGAGCATGTCGCGCGTTTTGAAATCACGCCGGGATGGAACGCGAAGCGCGGCGTTCCGATGAAATATCGAATCCTGTCCGTTTCCGCAAAGGGAACGGGGACAATCGAACTTGCCGTGTTCCTTGCCATAAGCGTTCTAATCGTCGTCGTAGCGCTCGGCTTCATCAAGAAGAGAAAATGAAGAAGTTCTTCTGGCGACTGACATTTTCCTATCTGGCCTGCGTTGCCGTTCTCGTTATTGTCTATGGACTGTTTCAGCGAAAGTCTCTCGTTCTGTGGCCGGGAAATTTCGCGACGCCTCGAATCTATACGGATGCGCGGGAAGGGGGCTTTTCGACTGCCGATCTTTTCGACTCGGACAGTGCCGTGGCGATTGTCGCCGTGTTGAGTTCCGGCCTGTATCATCCCTACGCGGGGATAGAATTTCCTCTCTTGGACGGAGTGAACGCTCTTTCGCTTTCCGGCATGGATTTTTCGGGCCTGGATTCCGTAGCCATTACGTTTCGCGCAAGTGCGGACATCGCGCTTCTTCTCTTTACAAGGGATCCGTCGGTCTCTAGGCCTGGCGATGTGTCGAGTTTTCGCCCGCTTCGCATGGAAATTCCCGCAAATCGCTTCTATACGGAAAAGCGCTTGCCTCTGTCGCTTTTAAGGCCTAGCGAACTTTGGATGGACATGCGCGGGATTGAAGCGGATGGCAATCTTTACGTTGACAATGTCCTGCAGGTCTCGGTCGAGACGGGAAAAGGCTCGCTCCTCGGACTTCCGACGGAAATCGAAATCGAAAAACTGGAATTTTTTGGCACGAACCGTGTACTAGTCGGGATTTGTCTAATTATATTGGTCTTGGTGACGATTCTCTATATTTGGAGCATGGTAAAGCATGGAAAAAAACTCACAAGTCCGGAAGATAGCGAGCGAAGCGCCTGCGAGCGTTAAACTGGTTCTCAAGTATGTTTCCGTCGTGCTTCTCTGTGTCTGTGGAGTTGCCCTGCTCTATTACTTGCGCGGAGTTCTCTCTCCTTTTGTCGGAGCCTTTCTCATCGCCTACATCGTGAATCCGGTTGTCGATGCCATCGAGGAACGTTTCCGGATAGTGCTTCGCCATGCGAAGTTTCGAAAGCTCCCCAAGAGTCTTGCGCGGGTCGCCGCGACGATTGTCACGCTTGTGATGATGGCGGCCGCGATTACGCTCGTGTGTCTAATCTTCATACCCCAGATAAGCGCGGAGTTTAGCCGGTTCGGGACTCTTGTCAAGAATTTCATGGCGGATAGCGCCTGGATACAGAAATTTCTAGCGTTGATTCCTTCGGACTGGCGTGGTGAAATGGAACGCTTTGCCGCCGGTTCGCAATTTCTCGAATCATTGCAGGATATCAGTTTCTGGGAAACTGTGCAGTCGATGGTCGCAAAGCTCTTGCCCGGAGCGATGGGCGTTCTTTCGGGGACCGCGTCGGTTGTCCTTACGCTCGTGAGCGTCGTCTTTATCGCGATGTACACGACGTTTCTGATGCTCGACATGCCGAAGATTTCCCGAAAGCTCCGAATCCTCGTTCCACTGGATTCCGTCGAAAAGCCGGATCTCCTGCGCAAGACGAATCTCCTGATGAAGTCCTACTTTCGCTCCCAGAGCCTTGTCGCCTTTCTGGTGGGCGTCCTCTACGCGATAGCCTTTGGCGTCATCGGGTTTCCGATGGGAATCGTTTTCGGTCTCTTTATCGGGCTTCTGAACATGGTCCCCTATCTGCAGGTGGCGAGCATGCCCATCGCTTTCTTTCTCGGCATCATCTATTCCTTTGACACGGGACTTCCTTTCTGGGAAGTGGTTCTTGTCATCGCGGGAATCTATCTCCTCATCCAGATTATCGAAGATATGTTCATCATCCCGAAAATCGTCGGAACGGAGATGAACTTGCCGCCGGTCCTTATCCTGCTTTCGATATCCGTCTGGGGAAAGCTTCTCGGGTTTATCGGGCTTGTCTGCGCGATTCCCTTTACGTGCATTGTCATCGCGATCTTCCAGGAATACGTGGAGCATCGCATCTTTCCGCGCCGTCGCAAGGACTTGCCGCCCCCGAAATCGTGAGAATCCCCACAAAATAAGGTCTTGAATGATTTTTTTTTGAGGAAAACACTTGTTTTATGCCGAAAAAAAGGTATAATAATATCATTGAATCAAAAATTCACCTTAGGAGAAACAATCCATGAACAAGCAAGAACTCATTGAATTCGTCCAGAAGGCCGCAGGCATCGAAACGAAAGTCGCCGCTACCGCTGCCGTGAACGCTGTCCTCGACGGCATCACCGAAGGCATCAAGAAGGGCGGTCCGGTACAGCTCATCGGCTTTGGAACGTTCAGTGTCAAGGAACGCGCCGCTCGCCAGGGCAGAAATCCGCTCACTGGCGAAAAGATCAAGATCAAGGCGACGAAGGTTGTTTCGTTCAAGGTCGGTTCCGAGCTCAAGGCGACTGCGAAGAAGTCCAAGGCCGCAAAGAAGTAATTCGACTTTCGACCAAGGAAAAAGTCCCGCCTTTCGGCGGGATTTTTTCGTTTAAAAAACGCCTCTTTGACGAAAAGACTAGAATTTGCCCGAAAAAAAATCTATAATGGAAACATGAAAAAGAAATTCCTTCTTGTCTTGCTTTTCGGAATCTTCGCTTTCGCGATGTCGCTTTCCGCCTGTTCCGGCTCGGGTTCAAGCAGCTCGACCGGGACTTCCGACGAATGCACGGAGAATCCTTCGTCGCCAAACTGTTCGACGGATAATGGCGAAGCGGAATAGCCGATGACGGCGCGCAAGGCGTGGTGAATGGCGATGTGCGACTTTTGTATATTGTCAAAGATTGGTTTTGACCCTCAGACAGGGGGCGTGAATCCCCCATTGGAAAATCTATGAAAAAGAAAATCCTCTTCCAAGATACGTCTTTTCGCGACGGCTTCCAGTCCATCTTCGGAGCCCGCGTCTTTACAAAAGATTTCATGCCCGCGGTCGAAGCGGCTGCCGCTGCCGGCATTACCCATTTCGAAGCGGGTGGCGGAGCCCGTTTCCAGGCGCTATACCAGAACTGCGGCGAAGACGCCTTTGACATGATGGATTCGTTCCGCAAGGCGGTAGGCCCGAAGGCTCGCTTGCAGACGCTTGCCCGCGGCATCAACGTGGTGGCGCTCGCTCCGCAGCCCTACGATATGATCGATCTCCATGCGAAAATGTTCAAGAAGCACGGGATGACCCGGATTCGGAACTTTGACGCGCTGAACGACGTGAACAACCTGATCTATTCCGGCCAGTGCATCACGAATGCCGGTCTCGAACACGAAGTCGTCGTGACGATGATGGAACTTCCTCTCGGTTGCAAGGGCGCACACGATCCGGACTTCTACGAAAAGGTCTTGAAAAGCATTCTCGACGCGGGTGTTCCGTTTGCCTCGGTATGCTTCAAGGATGCGTCGGGAACCGCGAACCCGATGAAGGTCTATGAAACCTTCAAGCGCGCTCGCAAGCTTCTCGGCGACAAGGTGGAGCTTCGCATCCATTCCCACGAAACGTGCGGCACGGGACTTCGCCAGTATCTGGCCGCTATCGATGGCGGTGCGGATGGCGTGGATCTCGCCCGCAAGCCTCTTTCCGGTGGAACGTCTCAGCCCGATCTCTTCAGCATGTATCACGCTCTCAAGGGGACTGACTTTGCGCTCGCCCTAGGCGAAGACGGCATTGTCGATGACGATTCGATTCCAAGACTCATGGAAGCGAACAACGTCGCCGTCGAATGCCTCAAGGATTACAACTTCCCGCCGGAGTCCCGCCAGATTTCTTCGGACGTGATTTTCTCCCCGATGCCGGGTGGCGCTCTCACGGCGAATACGCTGATGATGCGCGAGACGAAGACTTTCCATCTGTATCCGCAGGTCATCGCGAACATGAGCGAATGCGTTCGCCGCGGCGGCTTCGCCTCTTCCGTGACTCCGGTTTCCCAGTATTACTTCCAGCAGGCGTATGTCAATACGGTAAACAAGAGCAAGGGCCTCGATACGTGGCACAAGATTACCGAAGGCTACGGCAACATGATTCTCGGCTACCTGGGAAAGACTCCGTGCGAACCGGATGCGGAACTGGTGAAGATTGCAGCCGAACAGATGGGCAAGAAGCCTTTCGCCGAAGTGCATCCGGGTGTCAAGTGCGCCGCGGAAATCCTCGAACCGGGCATTCCGCTCGCAAGGAAGCTCCTCGAAGAAAACGGTCTCCCGGTAAACGACGAGAACATCTTCATTACGGGCTGCCTCCAGACAAAGGGTGGCAACAAGGGCATCGACTTCCTCAAGGGCAATCGCCACATCGGCGTTCCCAAGAAGGATCCGAATGCCGCTCCTGCCGCAAAGACGGCTCCCGCCGCTGTCAATACGAACGGCATGAAGGTGCAGGCGACGAATACGTATCGCGTCGCGTTGAACGGTCAAAGCTGGGATGTGCAGGTCAGCACGCTCAAGTAGGCCTTGCCGAAATTTCGAATTTTCAGGATCCCGCATTCTCGGCGGGGTCTTTTTTTTGCAAGGAAAGGCTTTGAAAATTCGCCACTAGGCGTCCGACGGATGGCTTGGAATAGTTGTCCGCTTACTAAAATTGTATTTTTAGAGGCATGAAATCCAGAATGTTTCCTGTTCGATTCCTATTCCGCTCTTTCCTTGTCACGGGTCTTGCCGCAAGCGTTTCCCTTGCGGCTGCCGCCAAATCCGAAAAGAAGGCTCCCGGCGATTTTTACGAAGAACTTTCGCGTCTGAACAAGGTCCTTTCGGAAGTCAACCTGAAATATGTCGAGGACGTCGATCCGGCGGAACTCTCCGAGGCTGCCATTCAGGGAATGCGGGGAATTCTGGATCCGCATACGGCTGTCTTTGCCCCGAAGGATTACGAGGACTTGAAGGTTTCCACGGAAGGCGAGTTCGGCGGCGTGGGAATTACGATTAGCCTTCGCGACAACATCCTGACGGTGATTTCCCCTCTTGCGGGGACTCCGGCTTTCAATCTGGGAATTCGCGCGGGCGACCGCATCATGAAAATCGACGGAAAGGATACTCATGGACTAACCCTTGACGAAGCGGTCGGAAAGCTTCGTGGCAAGGTGGGGACCGACGTGACGATAAGCATTGCGCGTACCGGGGTGAGCGAGCTGATGGACTTTACGATAACGCGCGCGAAGATCGTAGTCCATGCGGTTCCCTACAGCGGCATGGTGACAAGTGACATCGGCTATATCAAGCTCTCCTCGTTTTCTCTCAAGACGCGCGAAGAAGTGGTGAACGCCATCCACAAGCTTCAAAAGCAGGGGATGAAGAAAATCATTCTCGACTTGCGTTACAATCCGGGCGGCCTGCTGAACCAGGCGGTGGAAATCGGCGAGCTGTTCTTGAAAAAGGGAAACGTGATCGTCAGTACGCGTGGGCGTACGCAGCAGACGGAAAGCCGCGCCCGCAAGGACGGCATCGTACCGCAGGATGTTCCGCTGGTCGTTCTGGTGAACCAGGGGTCCGCTAGCGCCGCCGAAATCGTTTCGGGTGCTATTCAGGACTGGGACCGTGGACTGATCATCGGCAAGACTTCCTTTGGCAAGGGCTCCGTACAGACGATTTTCCCCTTGGACAACCAGGGATACGCGTTGAAGCTGACGACCGCTTTCTACTATCTGCCGTTTGGTCGCTGCATCAACAAGCCGGAAAACGGGATCAAGGGGTTGAAGATTCGCGAGGCGGAAGCTTACGAGGACGAAGATTCGGAATCGGCGGAGGCGGATACGCTTGACGCGAAGAAGGACACGGCCGCGGTCGATACGTTCGTGACGAATGCCGGTCGCAAGATGTTTGGCGGAGGCGGCATCACGCCAGACGTGGATATTGAACTCGACCCGATTCCATGGGTCGTCCAGGTTCAGGAACGAATGGCGATGTATTTCAAGTTCGCCGTAAAGATCCGCCCGTCTCTTGAAAAACAGGGCGCGAAAATCGACGTGGACTGGCAAGTGCCGGACTCCCTGTTCGATGCGTTCAAGGATTTCTGTCTCAAGGATACGAACTTCACGAAAATCAAGAGCAATTCGATTGCGACGCTCGAAATCCTGGAAAAGGGACTGATTCGCGAACAGAACTTTATGGGAGATTCCTCCAAGACCCTTTCGGATTCGGCGCTGGGCTTCCAGGTAAACGCTCTCCGCAGTGCGCTTGAAAATGACCGCAGCAGGCAATTCGACGCGAACCGCGAGTATATCATGTCCGGGATCAAGCGCGAGCTGTTGACCGCGGTGCAGGGAGATTCGGCAAGTACGGCGTTCATGCTTCGGAGCGATGCGCAGGTGAAGGAAGCCATCAGGTATCTTTCCGACATGGGGCTTTACAAAAAGGCGATTAGCGCACCGTCCAAGGCGCAGGAAAAACCGTCGAAAAAGAAAAGCAAGTAATCCGTGTTTGCCGTAATGGACATCGCCGCGACAAGCCTCGGACATTATGTCCGCAGGTTCCTGGGCGTTGTCCAGGGATACTTTGTCTTCATGTGGGAACTCGGGAAAAGCGTTCCGAGCTCCTTCAAGAATTTCCATACGATTGTCGAACAGATGTATGTGACGGGCGTGACGAGCATTCCCGTCGTGTTTGCGGCAAGCCTTGCGACGGGAGCCATCATGGCGTGGCAGCTCGCCTACCAGTTCGGCGACATGATTCCGCTTGTCTTCGTGGGCATGGCTGTTGGAAAATCCGTCATGGTCGAACTTTGTCCCATTCTCACGGCGATGGTTCTTGCCGGTCGCGTCGGAGCGTCGATGTGTTCGGAACTCGGGACGATGGCCGTTACGGAACAGCTTGACGCCTACAGTGTCCTGGGGCTGAACCCCTACCGGTTTCTGCTCGCTCCCCGCCTGATTGCGACAGTCGTCATGCTTCCGCTTCTCACTATCGTCAGCATCTTCATCGGAATCCTGGGCGGCTATGCGACCGCTGCGCTCTACAAGGAAGTTTCGTTCCATACGTTCTTTTACGGAGTCCGGATGTTTTACGAGGACTGGGACTTTGCCGTCGGCCTCATCAAGGCTGCGCTATACGGATACTTTATCGCGAGCTACGCCTGCTTTTTCGGCTACAATACGCATAGCGGCGCCGAGGGTGTAGGGAAAAGTACCAAGGCGACCGTTGTCGCCGGGATGACCAGCATTCTCATTGGCGGATTTGTTCTTTCGAAGCTCCTTCTCGTATGACTTTTGACGAAAACAATCCGAAATACCACGGACATTCGGGGCTTGTCCATGCGGGAATCGTTCTTTCCAAGGTCCTGTCCCGGGGACCGCTCGGCGAAAAAAGCGACTGGTTCCGCCTGCAGGAAAATTTCGAGAAACTGTTTGGAAAGCTTTTGGCTTCGCACTTGAAACTCGTCGATTTTCAAGATTCCGTACTGGTCCTGAAAGCGGCAAATTCCGTGTGGAAATCGGAGACCCTGTACCAGAAAAAAGCTATTATTGGTCTGTGCAACGGGCTTCTCGGCGCATCGCGCGTCAGGGATATCCGCTTTATCTAATTTTTGAAATCCGAGGTTTTCATGGCTGAAGAATACAGTGGTTCAAACATTACCGTTCTCGAGGGGCTCGAAGCCGTTCGCGTTCGTCCGGCAATGTATATCGGCTCGACCGATTCTGTCGGTCTTCATCAGCTTGTGTGGGAAGTTGTCGATAACTCGGTCGATGAAGCTCTCGCCGGATTCTGCACGCATATCGAGGTGACCATTCTCCCGGGCAACGGCATTCGGGTCGTGGATAACGGTCGAGGCATTCCGACGGACATCCATCCGAAGGAGCACATCGGGACTATCCAGGTCGTGATGACGAAACTGCACGCTGGCGGAAAGTTCGACAGCAATTCGTATAAGGTTTCGGCGGGCCTGCACGGCGTGGGCGTCAGCTGCGTCAATGCGCTTTCGAACAAGCTTGTCGTGACGGTTCGCCGGAACGGTCGGGTAATCGAACAGGAATTTTCGAAGGGCGTTCCGCTTGCCGATCAAAAGGATATCGGGGCTTCGGACGGCACGACGGGAACAACTGTCGAGTACTATCCGGACGATACGATTTTTACGGAAACCGTTTACAGCTACGACACTCTTGCTGAGCGGTTCCGCGAACTGGCTTTCCTCATGAGCGGGCTCCGGATTTCCCTTTCCGACGAGCGCACTCCCGACGGCAAGAAGGATTCGTTCTATTTCCCGGGCGGAATATCTGCGTTTGTATCCTTTGTCGATGCGCATCGAAAGCCGCTGTTCGAACCTCCCATCCACATCACGACGACCGCCGGAACGTATCCGCTCGAAATCGCGCTCTGGTATAACGATGGCTACCAGGAAAATTTCTTCAGTTTCGTGAACAACGTCAATACGCATGACGGCGGAACGCATGTCACCGGTTTCAAGACCGCGATGACGCGAATCATCAACAAGTACGCGCAAGAGATTCTGCCCAAGGGAAAACGGGAAATGCAGCTTGCCGCGGACGATATCCGCGAAGGTCTCACGGCGGTCATTTCCATCAAGATTCCGCAGCCGCAGTTCGAAGGCCAGACGAAGCGTCGTCTTGGAAATTCCGAAGTCGCGGGTCTGGTGAATACGGCGTTCGGCGCGAAGCTCGACGAATACTTTGCCGAGAATCCCGCCGTGGTCAAGGCGATTGTCGATAAGGTTTACAATGCGGCGGTCGCTCGCGAAGCGGCCCACAAGGCGCGCAATCTCGCTCGCCGCAAGAACGTTCTCGAAAGCGGAGGACTTCCGGGAAAGCTCGCCGATTGCAGTGAACGGGATCCCGCGAAGTGCGAACTGTTCATCGTGGAAGGTGATTCCGCTGGCGGTTCGGCTAAAGGCGGAAGACAGCGTTCTTTCCAGGCGATTCTGCCGCTTCGCGGAAAAATTCTTAACGTGGAAAAGGCTGGGCTTGACCGTGTGCTGAATGCGGACACCATCCAGGATCTGGTGAACGCTCTTGGCTGTGGAATCGGCAACGAGTTCAAGCTGGAAAAGCTTCGCTATCACAAGGTAATCATCATGACCGATGCCGATGTCGATGGCTCGCACATCCAGACTTTGCTCTTGACATTCTTCTTTCGCTACATGCGCCCGCTTGTCGATGGCGGTTTTATCTTCATTGCCCAGCCGCCGCTTTTCCGCCTGTTCAAGGGAAACAAGACGTTCCGCTATATTTTCGACGAAGCGGAACTGGCAAGCATCCCGGAATCGGAAAAGAGCGGCCTTTCCATCCAGCGATACAAGGGTCTTGGCGAAATGGACAAGGAAGAACTTGCGGATACGACGATGAATCCCGAAACCCGCATCATGAAGAAGTGCCATATCAACGATGCGGTTCTCGCCGACAACGTGTTCAGCATGTTGATGGGCGAAGACGTGGAACCTCGACGCAAGTTCATCGAAGACAACGCATATAAAGTCATCAACGATCTGGACATCTAATCGTGAGCGTAAATCCCGCAGATCATCCGTCTTTTCAAGCAGTCCTGACATCGGTCCGCGGAAAGGTGCAAGACTATCTGGACCGGTCCGATGAAGTCATCGCCGATGTAGCCCGCCTTGCGCCGGGAGGCGTGTCGGAACGAATGGCGAAGCTGATTGCGCGCAAGGGAAAGAAGATTCGCTCGACGATTCTTGCCCTGATAGCGACTTCGGGAACGGATTCTCCCGACGTTTCGCGAGTGGCCCATGCCTGTGCGGGAATTGAACTGCTTCACTTGGCGAGTCTTGTCCATGACGATATCATTGACGAAACGACTGTTCGCCGCGGACAGAGAACCGCCCATGTCGAGTGGGGAAACAAGATAGCGGTTCTCATCGGAGACTACATTCTTTCCCAGGCGATGCGCTGCGTCATCAACGAGGAATCGCGCGAAATTCCGCTTCTGCTTTCCTCGGCGGCGAACCGTCTCATCGTCGGAGAGATCTGCGAACTGGATTCGGCGGGAAATTTCGATCTTTCGCTAGAACGCTACAATGCGATTATCGAAGGAAAGACGGCGGCTCTTGTGGAAGCGAGCGCGAAAATCGGCGCGCATATTGCGGGATTTGACAAGGATAGGATAGAGAAATGCGGAATGCTCGGGGCGCATTTCGGTCTCGCTTTCCAGATAATCGACGACTTGCTGGATTATGGTGTCGGAGCGTCCAATCTGGACAAGGCGAAGTTTACGGACATTTCCAACGGTCTTGTGACGCTCCCGCTTATCTACTATTTCCAGAAGGTTTCGCCGGAAGAGAAAAACGACCTGCTTGCTCTTTTGAAGCGAGCTGCGGAACCGGACGTTCCGGAAGAAATCTGCCGCCGCCTGCAGACCGCGGGAGTCTTCGACCGGGCGAAGGAAACCGCGCTCGGGCATATTTCCGATGCGATGGAAATTTCGGATTCCCTTCCGGCAACGGAACTTGTTGAATCCTTGAAAACGCTTCTTTTTTCGATGACGGAACGCGGCAACTGATTTTTGGGAGGTCCTATGGCTCTTGAAATTTCTCCCGGTATCTTTTCTGTCGGAGCGAGCGATCCCGATATGCGTACATTCGACGTGGTCGTCCCGACGGCTTTCGGTTCGTCGTACAATGCGTATCTGGTTCGCGGGGAACGGGCGACCGCCCTGGTAGAAACCGTCCATGAAAAGAAATGCGAAGAGCTCTTGGCGAATATCCGAACGGTCTGCGACATTTCGGCAATCGACTATATCGTCATGAACCACACGGAACCGGACCATTCCGGAAGCCTGCTTGAACTTTTGCGCCTCGCTCCCCAGGCGAAAGTCGTTGCCAGCGCAAGCGCGCTCAAGTTCCTTGGAAAAATTACGAATTCGACATTCGAATCGATAACGGCGACAAGTTCGCTCCGGCTAGATCTCGGCGCGAAGACCCTGGAGTTCGTGATAGCCCCGAATCTGCATTGGCCGGATTCCATGTTTACGTATGTTCCCGAGAACAGGGCCCTCTTTACCTGCGATTTTCTGGGGGCGCATTATTACGAGGAAAATCATCCGCTGTTTTCGAAAATCGCGTCGATGGACAATTACAATGTATCCCTCAAGGTCTATTTCGACTGCATCTTCGGTCCGTTCAAGAAGTTTGTACAGAATGGCTTGCAGAAAATAGCGCCGCTGGACTTGGACATTGTCTGTCCGAGCCATGGACCGATTCTGGACGATGGGATTCAAAAGGCTATCGAAACCTATGCGCAGTGGAGTTCACGGGAAGAATTGCCAAGATATGCGATTGTCGCATACGCTTCGGCTTATGGCTATACGCGACTTCTCGCGGAAACGGCAGAGAAAACGCTCCGGGAAAGCGGCTACTCGGCGAAACTTTTCGATCTGGGCGTTACTCCGCCGGAAATAGTCGCTGGCGAAGCGAACAGGGCTTCCTTGATTTTTATCGGAACTCCCACGTTCAATCGGGACGCGTTGCTTCCCGTGTGGGAACTTGTCGCGCACTTTTCGGTTGTTGCCAACGCGGGAAAGAAAGTAGGCGTTTTCGGTTCCTATGGATGGAGCGGCGAAGGGGTGCCTCTTCTCGTTGAACATTTGAAGCAGAAGAAGTTTCATGTATGCGGAGAAGGATTTCGCGCGGTGTTTAAACCGTCCGACGAAGAGATTTCCTCGATGAAGGAATACGTCAAGTCCTGTCTGTAGCCAGCATCTAGTGAACGATTTATTCGCATTGAATCCGGAACAGCTCTCTGCGGTCAAAACGACAGAAGGCTATGTACGAGTCATCGCCGGCGCGGGAACAGGAAAGACCAGGGCGCTAACGGCGAGGTATTGCTATCTCGTATCGGAACTCGGGATTTCCCCGGCGAACATCTTGACGGTTACCTTCACGAACCGTGCCGCGGGCGAAATGAAACGGCGTGTGCGCGCTTCGCTTGGCGGGATGGACTTGGGATTCATCGGCACCATCCATGCGTTCTGTACGCGTTTTCTAAAGGAAGAAATCAACGCCTTGGGTTATCCCAAGAGCTTCATTGTCATCGATACCGAAGACGAACGGGAAATCTTGCGACGCATTTTTGCCGAGATGAATATCACGCTGCGCGATACGACGATGCAGCGAACGATCGATCAGGTCCTGGAGGCGCGAAAGGAAACGAACGCCTATATTGCCGACTTTATCGGCTCCTCGAACGAGAATTTCCTGTCTCGAATTTCCACGGAAAAGGACCGCGACACGCAAATCTTCTTGCGCTATCTTTACGAGCAGAAGAAGAACTATGGTTTGGATTTCAACGATCTGATCAATTTTACCGCCTATATCCTTGAAAACTTTCCCGATATCCGCGAAAAATGGCAATCGCGCATGGAGTATGTCCTGGTGGATGAATTTCAGGACGTGAGCGAAAAGCAATACGGGATTGCCCGGATTCTTTCCGAAAGGCACGGCAACCTTTTCATCGTCGGAGACAGCGACCAGACTATCTATTCCTGGAGAGGTTCGCACGTGCGGCTGTTCCTGGATTTCGATAAAGTCTATCCCGAAGCGAAGACGATTCTCTTTCTCGAAAACTATCGGAGCACACTGCAAATTCTAGCCGCGGCGAACAAGCTGATATCCCGCAATGCCGTTCGCTATCCCAAGGATTTGATCCCGATGAATGCCGAAGGCCCAAAGCCTCTCTATTTTCACGGAAAATCGCCGAAAGACGAGTCGGAATGGGTTGTCAAGAACGTTCGGGAACTTGTCAAGGCCGGAGAGCCTCTTGGCGACATGGCAATTCTTTACCGATCGCATTTTCTTTCCCGCCCAATCGAAGAAGCGTTTATCCGGAACAAGATTCCATATCGCATTCTTTCGGGCGTTTCATTTTATGAACGCAAGGAAATCAAGGATGTCGTCGCCTATCTGCGAATGCTCACTTCGCAGGACGATATCGCGTTCTTGCGAACGGTAAACGTTCCGGGACGAAAAATAGGGAAAAGGAAAATCGCCTTTCTCAGGGAATACGCGGAAGCGAATCGAATTACTTTGTACGAATCCCTTTGCGAAAATCTGGACAGTGCGGTTTTCAGGGGTACCGAGGCGAAAAAATATGTCCAGGCGATCGAGGAAACGCGCAAGGATATTCATTTGCGGAAAATGGACGACGTGCTGGAGAAAATCCTGGACCTTTCGGGCTATACGGATTTTGTCCGGATGGATGCGGACCAGGAACGTCTGGACAACTTGGCGGAATTCAAGCAGACGGTGGAAAACGCGACAAGGGATGCCGATGAAAACCTGGAAAGCTTCCTGTCGCGGGTCGCGCTTTACGGGAATCTCGACAAGGAAGAGCACACGGATGCGGTAAAGCTTTTAAGCGTCCATGCTTCCAAGGGATTGGAATTCCCGAACGTTTTTATCGTAGGCCTTTCGGAAGGACTTTTTCCGAGTGCGCAGGTCGAGACGATGGAAGAAATCGAAGAGGAACGCCGAATCGCCTATGTCGCCTTTACGCGGGCGAAGAAACGACTCTTCCTTTCGGAAAACGAAGGCGTCAATCAGGGCAAGTATCCGTCGCGCTTTATCTTTGACGCCGGGGAAGAAAATCTGGAATTCGTCTCGCCCTTGCCGAATGATTTGCGGGAAGGCGCCTTGCGGAAAATCCGGGAGGATACGGATCGCCTTGAAATCCTGCAAAATCTGCTTTTTGTCGGTGACAGGATTCGCCATCAGGTTTTTGGCGAAGGCGTAATCGTCGATGTCAAGGCGCAGGATTCCTGCTATGTCGTCCAGTTCGATTCGCTGAAGACAACCCGCAACCTGCAATTTACCGCCAAGCTGGAACGTCTTTGATGGCTTCGCTCGTCATGAATTTTTCGGGCATCTACCGAATGCAGGATTTTTGGAAGGATGCGATCGTGGAATTGGACTGCTCGCAAATTCCGGGAATCGATTGTTACCTGGACGCTTTGGCGGAAGCGGAAATCCGCCGAAAGATGGAAGCCTATCCGGTGCGCGGAATCCACTTTATCGATTCGGGCAACACGCATTATCTGAGCAAGCTGTGGACGGATCGCGTGACGGAAGATTTTTCGCTTGTCGTCTTTGACCATCATTCCGACATGCAGCCTCCCGCCTTTGACGGGATTCTTTCGTGTGGCGGTTGGCTCAAGGCCGCTCTGGATTCCAACCCGTTCCTGCAAAAAGTTCTCCTGATCGGAGTCGGAAAATCTTCTGCCGACGAAATCCCGCCCATCTATCGGGAAAAGGTCCAGGTCGTCTTGGAAAGCGAATGTGCCATCGAATCGTTCGCCGATGATTTTCTCTTTGCGAAGGACTTTTTCCGATATCCTGTCTATGTGTCCGTAGATAAGGATGTCTTGACGGAACGGGAACTCAGGACGAATTGGGACGGTGGAAGCCTTTCGACGGTTAACCTGTTGATGCTTCTGGAACGAATCCTTGCACAAGGAAATGTTCTCGGTGTGGATATCTGCGGGGAGCCGTCTTTTCGGGACGTCTTTTCCGAAGACAGAGATTTACTACAAAGTAACGTTGTCAATTCGAGATTGTGGAATCTGTTGAAGGATCGTTTTTAGAATGGCGTCTTCAGGAAGAACATTTCCTTCCTACTTCCATCGATAGGATATGACATTCCATTTTTCCATATCGTTTACGGGAAAATCAGGGCGCGCGTAACCCCCAACTTGGATAGTCCATATGGAATCCCTGTTGGATGATTTCCTTGAAAAATACAAAAAAGCGCCGCGGAGGCGGCGCACGGTCGGAAGGTCTGGCGATGCGTTACTTTTCTTCGAACAGCCATGTCGAAAGATATCGTTCACCGGTATCCGGAAGCAGGGCGACAATCGTTTTGCCCTTGTTCTCCGGTCGCTTGGCGATGGTGAGCGCCGCTTCGAGCGCAGCCCCGGAAGAGATTCCTATCAGCAGGCCTTCTTCCCTTGCCGCGCGGCGAGCGATGTTCCCCGCCTTGACATCGTTTGTCAGGTAGATCTCGTCGATGACTTTCGGATCATAGACCTTGGGAACGAAGCCCGCTCCGATTCCCTGGATCTTGTGCGGACCCGCGGGCTTTCCGGAGAGAACCGCGGAAGTGTCCGGTTCGACGACGACGACCTTGACGTTTGGATTCTGGCTCTTCAGGTAGCCTCCGACGCCCGTAACCGTGCCACCCGTTCCCGCCGCGGAAACGAACACATCGACCTTGCCTTCGGTATCTTTCCAGATTTCCGGCCCGGTCGTCTTGCGGTGAATTTCCGGGTTCGCGGGATTTTCGAACTGTTGCGGAATAAAGGAATCCGGAATTTCGCTAGCGAGTTCCTGCGCCTTGGCGATGGCGCCCTTCATGCCCGCCTTCCCGTCGGTAAGGACAAGCTCCGCGCCGAGAGCCGCGAGAAGCTTGCGCCGTTCGACGCTCATCGTCTCGGGCATCGTGAGGATGATGCGGTAGCCCTTGACCGCCGCGACATAGGCAAGCCCGATTCCCGTGTTGCCGCTGGTCGGTTCGATGATGACCGATCCCTTCTTGAGCCGTCCATCCTTTTCCGCGGTTTCGATCATGGCGAACGCGACGCGATCCTTGACGCTCGAAAGCGGATTGAACGATTCGACCTTGACATAGACTTCCGCTTCGCTGTCGTTCAGCTTGTTGATGCGGACAAGAGGCGTGTTGCCGATGAGATCCGTTATCTTGTTGACCTTTGTCATGATGTTCTCCTTGGACTTGAAATCCTATTATTCTAATCAACATTGTATAATATATAAAATTTTTCCGAGAAGTCAAGACGAATATGCATTTTGTGGGAGCTGCCGTTCTTGGCCAGGAACTGCCGATTCGAAAGCGGGAATTGTATATTTTAAACGGAAAGGAGAATCCTATGAAGAAAATTTTTCCAGCCATCCTGGTCGCGTTTGCGGCGTGCCTCTTTCTTGCCTGCGGGCCGTCCGCTCTCGAAATCAAGGAAAAGGCTTCGGCTTGCGAGTTCAACGTGGAAATCCGCTACGTGCAGGACGATTCGGTCGGAATCTTTGTCGGCAATACGCTCTACCTTTCGACTTCCCAGCTCGCTTC
This sequence comes from Sodaliphilus sp., assembly GCA_963660435.1. GTDB lineage: Bacteria > Fibrobacterota > Fibrobacteria > Fibrobacterales > Fibrobacteraceae > Hallerella. The sequence continues at coordinate 8,975 of CAVKYI010000016.1, read as the reverse complement.
GGGAAAATTCTATCCGTTGCTCGTGAGTTCCCGGGACCCGATGAATATCGACGGTCGCGCTCCGACGGATGTCGTGAATTCCGACGAGGAGCTTGCCGCCTATATCAACCGGCGCGTTCCGGGAGCGCTTCATTTCGGGATAGTCCTTTCCGACAATGTCGGCTATGAAATCGGCTTCGATTCCGACGTGGCGGTCAAGACGCTTCGGGACTTTTTTGAAAAATCCTACCCGGGTTCGACGGCGGTACTCTTCGGAGAGCGTGGCGGCGATCTGGTTTCGGCGAAAAAACTCTACTAGTGGAAAGATTCTATGTTGGGCATTGAGCAGAAGAAAGGCGACCCGGAAAAGCTTTGCGGTCGGATGGTCGCCTATGCGAAGATTCTTCGGTCGTCGGTGAAGAACGGTGCGATGCCCGGACCGTTTCCGGGGATGATTCGAAACGGAATCCTTGCGGTCCGCGGCGAGTTCGAGAAGAACTGCAACATCAAGAGCTTCATGCGGCACGAGATGGGAACTTCCGTCGATAAGGGCCTTGACGACCTGATCGAGCACATCAAGGAACGCGGTGGCGAACTTCCCGAAGGAGTCGATGTCGATTCGTTCCGCAATCGCCTCGAAGAACTTTCGAGCATGGAAATCATTCCGGTTCCCGCAAAGATCATGTTCTACGATAGCGAGGAAGAAATTCTGCGCGAAAATGCCGATATCTACTACATCGGGGAATTCTCGGGCATGAGCCAGGCGCACCTCTGCATCACGAGCCTCCCGATCTTTTACCAGGCGAAGTATCGCGAGCAGCAAAACGCCGAGGAGCAGTCCTATATCAGCGAGCTTCTTTCCCAGATCGAATCCGACGGGCTCATCACGAGCAAGCCGGAAAACGGCGTGTTCTTGCCGGGCAAGGGAAACTTGCTGACTTTCGTCGGAGACCTGCAGGAGCTTTTAGAACGCCAGGTGGTGCCGTATCTTCTTTACCAGGCGGGAAACGAGGACGAGTTCAAGGCCAGTCTCGAACGGTTCAAGAACTTCATGTCGCCTTACAAGGACGCCCGGGATGTCGAAAGCATCGGAAACGCGATTTGCAAGCTGCGCTCAAACGAAAACGATTCGCAGGAACGCGCTCGGCTAGAACTTCTGTGTCGCAAGGTGAGCGCGATGTATCACGAAAAGTTCGAACTGGTTCCGGAAATCCAGCGGAAACTGAGTGCGCTCGATTGTTCTGGCGAAGGAAACGCATGAAAAGACTGGTCGTTGTCGCAACGGGAAATCCAGGCAAGGCGCGAGAATTTGCCAAGGCTTTCGAACAGGCGGATTTTACGTTCAAGACGCAGAAGGAAGTCGGCTTCCTGGATGATGTCGATGAAAACGGAAGGACTTTTGCGGAAAACGCCCGCATCAAGGCGGTTGCCGTGGCGGATTACCTGAAAAGCGAAAAGATCGTGGCGACTGTCATCGCGGATGATTCGGGTCTGGAAGTGAAAGCCTTGGGAGGCGCTCCCGGAATCCATAGCGCGCGCTTCGCGGGCGTGCACGGGGATTCCCTTGCGAATAACGAAAAGCTTCTCCGCGAGCTGAAAGGTGCCAAGGATCGCTCGGCGCGCTTTGTGACCGCTCTTTGCGTCATCGACGAAAATGGTTCCGAGCGTTGTGTCGAAGGCGAGTGCCGCGGAAGAATCCTCGAAAATTTTCGCGGAACGGAAGGTTTTGGCTACGATCCGCTCTTTGTTCCCGATGGCCATGAAAGAACATTTGCGGAAATGTCCCTCGAAGAAAAGCAGTCGCTTAGCCATCGCGGTCGCGCGATCGAGAATCTCAAGGCGATAAAGCTTTTGTAGGCTGTCCCATCGATGTTTCGAAAAATCGCAAATCTGGACGAACGCTTTTCGCGCTACCTCTATACGCATCGGCTTTCGGCCCGCGCTGATCGCCTCTTGAAGCTTTACACAAGGCTTGGCGACGGCTACGCGTGGGCGCTGATCGTGGTTCTGATTCTAATCGTCGATGGCCCGAAGTTTCTCGCGATTGTCCTTTTGCAGGTCCTTCCGTCTCTTGTCGTTTCGCTCGGACTTTACTGGATCGTGAAGCTTTCCACAAAGCGCAAGCGACCCTTTGACGCCATCCCGGAATTCAAGGCTCTTGTTCCGCCGCTTGACAAGTACAGCTTTCCGTCGGGGCATACGATGAACAACCTGGCGATAGCGACGACCGTGCTGCTTTCGGTTCCCGCCGCGGGGCTTGTGATGATAGGTTTTCCGCTCACGTGGGGATTTTTAAGGGTCTATTTCGGGGTCCACTGGCTCTCGGACGTCGTCGGGGGATTCCTTTTGGGAATCGCGAGCTTTGCCTTGGGGCAGCTGCTCTGGATTTTTGCCCTGTCACCGCTTCTTGCGGGAATCCTTTCATGAAATTTTTGACCGCATCGCAAATCCTGGAACAGAAAAGGCCGGAAGAAAGGCTCTCCCTCTTGATCCGCCACGGCGAACGCCGCCACATTACGCTGGAAGACGAGGACTACGGTTCGAAGGTCCCTTTGACCGACCGTGGGCGCTTGCAGGCTCTTGCCGCCGGAAAGGAATTTTCCGGTTTTGACGGCTCTTTCTTTTTCGGTTCGAGTCCCGTTTTCCGTTGCCGGGAAACCGCCGCGCTTTTTGCGAAAGGCTGCGGAGCCTTGGAATTTTCGGACCCGGAAAAAGTTGCTCGCCTTGACTGCCTGGGAGACTTCTATGTAAGCGCATTCGTGGACTACGAACGCTATCTGAAGGAAGGATTCTACCCGGCGGTCTGCCGATATCTCCGCGAAGGCTCGCTTCCGGGATTCTTGCCTCTTGTAGAGGGATCCGAAAAGTTCTTGCGGTTCTTGCTCGAAAATTCTCCGGCGGACCTGAACGTGTTCTGTTCCCACGATGCCTGGATCGTGCCGTTCCTTTCGCATTTTACCGATGTCCGTTTTCGTCCGAATCTCTGGCTGAATTTTCTTTCCGGCGCGGCGATCCTTTTTTCCGCAGACAAAAAGACCGTGCGGATTTTCCCGATAGCGTTTTTGGACGACGGTTGGCTTCGGTTCTAGGGCGGGAAGTCTTTAGGTCGCCTCTAAAAATTCAATTTTCAAAATTTGGTTGTGACTCTTCGCGCTGGTTCGTCATTCCTGTCTTTGCTTGGTCTCGCTCAAGTTTTCTTAACCAAGGCAATTTTTAGCGGAGACCTTTAAAAAGCTTAAAGGTCTCCGCTTGCGCGAAGACCTTTAAGAGCGGGGAGGGCGAGATTCGAACTCGCGATAGGGTTACCCCTATACGTCCTTAGCAGGGACGCGCCTTCGGCCAACTCGGCCACCTCCCCTAATTCGGGGGACTACAATTCTACATATTTTTCGGAAAATTTTCAAGTTCAAATTTTGGAAAAAATCCTTTTTGTTATTTTTATCTGGAACTTGGAGTCCCTGAACCCGTCATATCGCCATGAAATTTCTAAAAACGTTCTTGAAAATTGCCGTTGCCCTGTTGATTGTCGGACTTTTGTGCCTGATTCCTCTGTATGTCATCGTTTTTCGCATCTTGCCGACAAGGGATCCGGACGGAGTCTTCAATCGGGAATACATCCTTTCGGAGCTTTCGGGAGAATCCCGCGTGTATTACCGGGACGGGGAACGGCTCCTCGGATCCTTTTTCGATGTCAACCATCGGATTTACGTTCCCTATGGAGAAATTCCCGAAAACATCGTGAACGCCCTTGTCGCCGCGGAAGATGCCCGCTATTTCGAACACGGAGGCTTCGACATTACCGGATTTTCCCGTGCGATGCTTCACAACATCCGGGCGGGGAAGCTTGTGCAGGGCGGTTCGACGCTCACCCAGCAGACGGTCAAGAACATCTACGGGCGCGAAGAGCGCAGCGTCAAGGCGAAGTGGAAGGAACTTGTCGATGCGCTTCGAATGGAACGGCATTTTCCCAAGGAAGAAATCCTCGAATTCTACCTGAACCAGTTCCACGTCTCGGGGACGGGGAAAGGCGTCGCCATCGCCGCCCAGTATTTTTTCGACAAGGAGCTCAAGGAACTGTCGCTTGCCGAGTGCGCCTTTATCGCGGGTTCGGTCAAGGGACCTTTCAACTACGATCCTTTCATCCAGAAAAACCAGGAACGTCGTGACCGGGCCGTTCGCCGCGGTCAGGAACGCCTGAAGTATGTCCTCGGGCGCATGGTCGAGGAAAGGTACATTTCGCAGGACGAAATGGATTCCGCGCTTGCGAAACCTCTCGAATTCCGTCATGGAAATTTCCGCTTCGCGCTTTCCACGCAGCTTTCCCGGATAGAGGAAAAGTTCGATTCGGATTTTTATCGCGAACTGTTCGAAAAGAACGGCATTTCCGATTGGCGAAAGGCCCAGCTTTCCATCGTGACGACAGTCGATGCGGATTACCAGGCTGCGGCGAAGCGGGCCGTCCAGAACAACATTTCGAACTTGCAGGTCAAGCTCGGAGGCTTTGCGCTTCCCAAGTCGGATCAGCCGAATCGCGCCGCCTTTGCCCGCGTCGGGGACTATCTGTATGGCGCGGTGGATTCCGTGAAGTCGGACGAAAAGGGAAAGCTTTCGGACATCTATCTTTCCTTTGGTCAGCTCCTCGGTCATGTAGGGAAGTCGGACCTCGATTCTCTCGAAAAGCGGATGAACGCCGATGTGAAGACGGTTCTCGCGCCAAGGCTTTCCAAGGGATCCGTGCTGCTTGTGAGCGTCAAGGATTCCGTGCTGGAAAACGGTGCCGTTCCTTGCGCGGTCGAAACGGAACCGGTTCTGCAAGGCGCGCTTGTCGCTATCCAGAATGGAAAGGAGGTGGCGAGCCAGTCGGGATTCCACAATTCGGGCTATGACCGTTCCTTCAAGGCAAAGCGGCAGCTCGGTTCGAGTTGGAAGCCTCTTCTCTTTGGCGCGGCCTTAAAATACGGTTGGCATTACCTGGATGAACTCGAAAACGATTTCAATCTGTTCCAGTTCGAAAACGATTTTTACTTTCCGCGGCCCGACCATAGGAACAAGGGCGAAACGGTCAGCATTCTCTGGGCTGCGGTCCGTTCCGAGAACATCGCGACCATCTGGCTTCTCGATCATCTTCTAGACAAGCTTTCCGACGAGGAATTTGCGGAGGTGGCCCGCGAAAACGGATTCCTCAAGGGAGAAGAGGAATCTTTCGAAGACTATCGCAAGCGGCTTCGCGATAAATACGGGCTCTACCTGAACGAAACGGCGAAAAACGAAATCGAATTTTCGAGGGCGCAGGCAAACCTATACGAAAGGCTCCTTTACGAGAATCGGCCTTCGGCGGCGCGGGCTGTTCGCAACATGTTTTACGGGCGAAACGTGGAAAACGGCAAGAAGCGTTTCCGCAAGCTGGACAAGTCCTACTTTGCAAAATTCGATCACAATTTCTTGCGCTACCTTTCGCTTCTCAAGGCGTCCGACTTGAAAACCTTCTCGCCCGATGGCGAAAACGTTTCGACGCCGATCGACGAAAAAGTCTATCCCGACTTGAAACTGTCCGATGTTCGAAGACTCAATGGCATGGTGGAAATCCCGTCCGAGGACATGGACTACGCTTCTGTCGAAAAGCTGCGCTACTGGCCGGACTTCAAGCGGTCCGTGGCGATGGCTGCCTTTGCGAGGTTCGCCGGCGAAATCGGCATCCACGGAAAGCTTCGCGAGGTTCTCAGCATGCCGCTTGGCGTAAACGAGGTGACGCTTGCCGAGATGACCGTTGCCTACCAGACGCTTTTGACGGGCAATGTTTACAAGTGTGCCGACGGGGACTGGAACGAACCGTGCCTTGTGAAGGAAATCCGCGATAGGGACGGGCATCTGCTGTTCGAAAATTCGGTCGAAGCGAAGAAGATGCTTTCCGATACGCTGACGGAACAGGTCGCCGTGATGCTTCATGCCGTGTTCCGGTATGGTACCGCGTTTAGCCAATACGGAAAAATGACGGTGACGTCGCCAAACCGCGAATCGACGCTCCTGTTCCCGACATTCGGCAAGACAGGAACGACTAACGACTATCGGAACGTGGCGTTCCTGGGAGCGATTCCGACATTCGTTCCGGACAAGAACGGCTTTGCCGCGGATTCCGCCTTGGCAATCGGCAGCTATGTGGGCTTTGACGACAATCGTCCGCTGAAGTTTGGAAGGACACGAATCGCGGGGTCTTCGGGTGGGCTTCCGCAATGGGCGGATTTTGCGCAAAGCGCGATCCGGATTCGCGGGGAAAATTCCAGGGTTGATTTCCTTGACATTTCGATGCTCGCTTCCGGAAGGGTTCCTCTTCGCCTGGAAACGGAGCGCGGAGAAATCCTGGTGCATCCGATGACGGGGCTGCCGATTTATTCCGCTGACGGCAAGGGAAAGAGCGTCCCCCTTCTCGACGTCCCGGGCTACATGCCCCAAACGCAGGTGGAAACGGCGGCGGTAAGCGCCGCGAACGCGGGTTTTGTCACGTCTCTTTCCATGCCGAGCGTTCCGCTTGATTCCGGTCGGCAAGAACAGCGCGAATCGCAGCCGGAAAAGGACGACTTCGAACTGCCCGAGGATTTCCTTGGCGAAAAGGCTTTTGTTCCTATCGAACCGGGCGAAGGATTCTAGAAAATGCTTACGGCAAGACGATATCTTCCTGTCTCCTCTAAAAATTCGATTTTTAAAAATTTGGTTGCGACGATTTTCTTGACCAAGGCGATTTTTAGAGGTTCTATTCTGGGGTTTGCAATCGTGCTGCTCACGGCTTGCGCAGGAAGCGTTCCCGGTTCAAGAATTTCGGAATCGCTTCCGCAGTCGGCGAATACCCAGTCGAAGAACCTGGAACGCGAACATACCGAAAAATCGTCTCGTTCCGAAGAAGTCACCGCTCCTGATACGACCGAAAGAACGCTCCCCGATTCGACAGAACGCGTTTTTCTTCAAGGTGATACCGCGCAGGCAGTGGAACCGGATGCTTTTGACGTGTATGTCGAAATTTCGCGGATTGCCCGAAAAGCGATCTCGCGTGCGGATTCCTTTGATGCCCTGGGAATGAAAGATTCCGTAGCCGCCATCGCGGAGCAGTTTTCCGTCTTGAATCCGCTTTGGGAAGAATGGCAAAAACACGTGAAGGCTCTTGACGAAAAGAATCGGCGACCGGAATCTCTGGATTTCGAAACGCTCGAAAGGCTTCTGATCGATCTTGCCAATGCGAATGCTCGCCGGGCGGACTTTTCGGAAATCAAGCCGATTGCCGATTCCATCCGGAAGTTTTCCCCGGAAGATTCCTCGCGGATCCTGGCGGATTCGATTTCTCGGCAGGCCTATTCCCGAACGTTCGGAAAGGTGAAAAAAGGTCGGGACGCGGCGCTTTCCATTGCCTTTGAAAAGGCGGGCTTTGATGATGCGGAACGAACGCTCACGGACTTGCTCCTGCGATATCCGGATTTTGCCGATACGCTCCAGTTGCGGGCATCCTTGCTGAAAATATCTTCGATGCGATCGGAGGAGGCGTCCTTGTCGGAGTCGTTCTGGAAAAGTCACGATCCAAGGCTTTTGCTGGAAGAGGCTCAAAGGCTTGCCGCCGAATCCAAGTGGACGAGGGCCAAGGAGCTCTTTCAAAAGCTCAAGTCCAGCAATCTTCGCGGAGAGGCTTTACGTGCGCAAGATTCTCTCGAAAGCAGATTCTGTACCGAAAAACGAGAACGGGCTGCATCGCTCTTTGCCAAATCGCAAAGAAAAAAAACGGACCGGATTCAAATATTGAAGGCTTCGATCGAAGAGTTGGATGCGTGTCTGGATTTCGCTCCGAACTATAGGGATCGGGCGACCGTACTTTCCAACCGGGAATTCCTGTCGCGGGAACTCGCCAAATGATTTTTGGGCACGAGTGGTATCTCTACACCGTGTTCTTTTTCATCGGCGCCTTGACTAGCGCAATCAATAGCGTTGCCGGCGGAGGCAGTTCGGTCAGCTTGCCGCTGATGATATTTTTCGGGCTCCCTCCAACGGTTGCGAACGGCACGAATCGCCTGGGACTCCTTGTCGGCGACCTTGCCGCGGCGGCGCACATGTTTCGTCAGGGACTTTTGAATGTCAAGTTCTTTCGAATGCTAATCTGGCCGACGCTTGCCGGATCGCTGTGTGGAATCTTTTTCCTTGCCAGGATCAACGATAGGGTTTTCCAAGTCGTTCTGTCCATCGCCATATTTTTTGTTGTCATCATGAGTCATGTCAATCGAAGTGTCCTGGGAAAGACTTCGCCTAGGCCTGCAAGAAAAATGTCCCCACTTGCCTTTATCGGCTTTTTCCTCATCGGAGTCTATGGCAATGTCATGCAGGTCGGCGTCGGTTTCGTACAGATTATCGCGCTGTCGCGCTATACGGGTCTTGACCTCTTGCGGGTGAACGCATTGAAGAACGCCTTGACCGGAACATTTCTGCTTGTCAGTACGATAGGCCTTATCGGAATGGGAAAAGTGGATTGGAGCCTTGCCGTTTGTGTTTCTGCCGGATCGCTGTTGGGCGGAATCTACGGAAGCCACTTGCAGTGCAAAAAGGGAAACGCCTTTGTCGGGCGCTTTGTCTCGGTGGCGAGTCTTGGACTGGCCCTGTTTTTGATAAAAGACTTGTTCGGTTAATTTGTATTGAATCGTCTGCGACCTTTCGGGCGCGAGATCGGCTTCGCTCGGTGGCTATTCCTGATTACCAAACGACTCTTTTTCCGAAAACCTTTGTGCCAAAGGAAGCTTTTGGGGAAAGGCGTCCGGATTCTTGGCGTATCCTGAAGGGGAAAACTCTATTTCTGATGGGTACGGAGAGAAATTTTGGAGCAAAATCTGTAGAAAGGCGAGAGAAATCAAATTAGAAAATGTTTTTACGCTGTGGACAAAGTGTGTTTTTGCCGAATTTGATGAATGAATTGGCGTTGCAAGCGAAAAGCAAGCGAGAAAATGCAGGAAAAGTGCCAGGGACCCCTT
>CAVKYI010000015.1:0-41120 GCA_963660435.1 Sodaliphilus sp. | reverse complement strand
GGTCACCTCTAAAAATTGCTTTGGTTAAGAAAATTTGAATGAGACCAAGCGAAGCGTCGCAACCAAATTTTTGAAAATTGAATTTTTAGAGGTGACCTAAGCGTTTTGCCATTTTCAAAAGGAAAAGCCCCGAATGCGTTCGGGACTTTTTATTTTGGGTGAAGTCGCCCGGTATCTCTTAGTTCAACTCGGCCAAGGCTTCGATTTCGACCAGCGCTCCCTTGGGAATGGCGGAAACTTCGACGCAGCTCCGTGCGGGCTTCCCGACAAAATGCCTTTCGTAAACGGCGTTGAAAGCTTCAAAATCCGAAAGATGGCGCAGAAAGCATGTCGTCTTCACGACCTTCGAAACTTCAGAACCCGCGGCTTTCAGGATCGCTTCGATGTTTCTGCACACCTGTTCCGCCTGGGCTTCGATGGAATTTTCCACGAGCGTTCCCGTTTCCGGATTTATCGGAATCTGCCCGGAGAGATAGACAAATCCGCCGGAAATCACCGCCTGGGAATACGGGCCTATCGCGGACGGAGCTTCTTGCGTGCAAACATTCTTCATCGGAAAATCCTTCTCCCTGAAAATTTACGCGCCGATCTTTGCGCGGATCCAGTTGTTCGCATTCGCAATCGCCGCGGAAATCCTTTCCGGTTCGCGGGTGCCGGCCTGGGCTCTATCCGGGCGACCGCCGCCCTTGCCGCCACAGGCCTTTGCCAGGTCGCGAACCATGTCGCCCGCCTTGATGCCCTTGGCCTGGACGTTTTTCCCGACCATGACGGCAATGCTTCCGTTGGCAGTTCCCTTGTTCGCCACCACGGCGACAGACTCGGAATCGAGCTTGTTCTGGACGCCGTCGAGCAAGTTCTTGAAACGGTCTTCGGGAATGGACATTTCGCGAACGTAGAGGTTTACGCCCATCACGTTTACTGCGCCTTGCAAAAGATCGCCCGCAGCAAGCGTCGCGAGTTCGAGCTGCACGGACTGGAGGCTCTTTTCAAGGTTCTGCGTCTTGGCGAATGTCTGCTGGATTCGGTCGAGAACATCGGCATCCTTGCAGCGGAGCTGTTCGCGGAGAGCGGTCAGAATCTGCGTACCGGCGCGAAGAAGCGCCAACGCTCCGCGCCCCGTCACCGCTTCGATTCGGCGCACGCCCGACGAAACGCTCGACTCGGAAATGATTTTCACCATGCCGATGTTTCCCGTGTTCCGCACATGCAGACCGCCGCAGAGTTCCCTGGAAAATTCATCGCCGGGATTTCCCATCTTGACCACGCGAACCTTGTCGCCATACTTTTCGCCAAACAGCGCCATCGCGCCGCTCGCCTTCGCTTCATCGACATCCATGACATCGGTCGAAACGGGGAGACATTCCATGACCTTGGCGTTCACCAAGTCTTCGACCTGTCGGATTTCTTCCGCGGTCATCGCGTTGAAGTGGCTGAAGTCGAAACGCAACAGCTCGTTCGAGACGAAGCTTCCCTGCTGCTGCACATGGTTTCCGAGAACCTTCCGGAGAGCGGCCTGGACAAGGTGCGTCGCGGAATGGTTCTTGCGGATGTCGGCCCGGCGGGCGTCATCGACTGTCGCCTGGAATTCCGAAGCCATCGTTTCCCTGTTCGCTTCGCCCCTTGTCACCTTGCCGCGATGAACGGTCGTATCGTTTACGCGGACCGTGTCGAAAATCGAGATTTCAAGACCTTCCGCGACAAGAGTTCCCTTGTCGCCTATCTGCCCGCCCATTTCCGCATAGAACGGCGTCGTGTCGAGAACTATCGAAAGGACGCCCTTGTCTTCCCGATAGCGCAAAACCTTGACCTCCGCGGAGCTCGCCTCGTAGCCGACAAACTCCGTCGAACCGACCGCATATTCCGTCCAGCCTTCGGAACCCATCGTGTTGATGCTCTGCTTCATGCTTGCGCGGGCGCGGGCCTTCTGTTCTTCCATGCACCTTTCATAGCCTTCTTCGTCAATGGAAAGCCCCTTTTCCTCGGCGAGAATTCCCGTGAGATCCGGGGGAAATCCGTATGTATCGTAGAGCAGGAAAACCTTGTCGCCCGGAATTTTATCGCCGGCCTTGAGGTCTGCGGAAATCGAGGCAAAGCGTTCCAGCCCGGCGTCGAGCGTGCGGATAAAGCTCTCTTCCTCGCTGCGGATGACGGAGGCGACAAAGTCCTTCCGTTCGCGAATTTCGGGGAAGGCGTCTCCCATCGTATCGGCGAGAACCTGCACCAGGTCGCAGATGAAAGGCTTTTTCTGCCCGAGAAGACGGGCAAAGCGGCTCGCGCGGCGAAGAATGCGACGCAGCACGTAGCCACGGCCCTCGTTCGACGGAAGCGCCCCGTCCGCAATCGCGAAGGAAAGCGCCCGAAGATGGTCCGCGATGACGCGGTGCGGCGTTCCCTCCTTTCCGTCGCAATAAGGCACGCCGGAAAGTTCCGCGATTTTTTGGATGATCGGGCTGAACACGTCCGTATCGTAATTGCTGGATTTTCCCTGCAGGATGGCGCAGATCCGTTCGAATCCCATGCCGGTATCGACATTTTTCGCCTTGAGCGGAACGAGGGAACCGTCGGAGAGGCGTTCGTATTGCATGAACACGTTGTTCCAGATTTCGATGTAGCGGTCGTTTTCGCCGTTCACGCCGAGAATCGGATCCTTGAACGTCTCGGCCTGGGTCGAGAGATCGCCTCGGTCGTAGTGGATTTCGGAGCAGGGACCGCAAGGTCCGGTATCGCCCATTTCCCAAAAATTCGAGTGGGCGTCAAAGCGCATGATGCGATCGTCGGGGAGGCCGGACACATCCTTCCAGATTTGCCAGGCTTCGTCATCGTCCTGGTAAACCGTCGCGAACAGGCGTTCCTTCGGAAGCTTCCAGACCTCGGTCAAAAGTTCCCAAGCCCAGGAAATCGCTTCCTTCTTGTAGTAATCGCCAAACGACCAGTTTCCGAGCATTTCGAAAAACGTGTGGTGGTAATTGTCGCGACCGACGACATCCAGATCGTTGTGCTTGCCCGAAACGCGAATGCATTTTTGGCTGTTGCAGACGCGCTTCCAGCCCTTCGGATTGTCGCCGAGAAAAATCGCCTTGAACTGGTTCATGCCGGCATTTGTAAACATGAGCGTCGGATCGTCATGCGGAACCACGGGCGAAGAACGGACAAACAGATGTCCCTTGGATTCAAAGAACTTGATAAAGGATTCGCGTACTTGCGCGGAAGTCATCGTTTCGGACATAATGATACCTTTGGATTTTTCCGAAGCGAAAGATAGAAAGAATAAAAGGACCCGGTCAGCGAAGCGAGCTGTTCCATATCCGCTAATTTCTATATTTTCCGACGTGGCTAAATTACCTGTTGTCTGTATTGTCGGGCGTCCCAACGTGGGAAAGTCCTCCCTCTTCAACCGTATCCTCGGTCGTCGCGCCGCGGTGGTTTCGGATCGCGAAGGCGTAACCCGGGACCGTCATTACCAAACGGCGACATACAAGGGTCGCGAATTCACCGTCGTCGATACCGGAGGATTTTTACCGGACGATACGATAGATGTCCTCGCGTCAAACGTTCGCGACCAGATTTTCGCGGCCATCGAAGAATCCGATCTCGTGCTTTTCATGGTCGATGTCCGCGTGGGCATCACGAAGCTCGATCTCCAGTTCGCGAAGATGATCCGGAAGCTCGACAAGCAGGTTCTCCTTGTCGCGAACAAGAGCGAAGCGGCCGCGGACCGTTCGGAAAGCTGGGAATTCTTCTCTCTCGGCATGGGACAGCCCCGAACCATCAGCGCGCTGACCGGTTATGCCTGTCTCTCGCTTCTCGACGAAATCATCGCCATCCTTCCCGACAAGGGAAAGGTCCGCGGCGAAGAAAAGCGCCCGATTCGCTTTGCGATTCTCGGACGACCGAACGCCGGGAAATCCACACTGCTGAACCGTCTGCTTGGCGAAGAACGCGTCGTCGTGTCCGACATTCCCGGAACGACACGGGATTCCATCGACTGCACGTTCGTTTCCGACGGCGAAACATTTGTCGTTACCGATACCGCGGGTCTCCGGAAAAAGGCGAAAGTCGAGGACGAAGTCGAGATCTTCAGCAACATGCGTTCCGAGGAAAGCATCCGGCGTTCCGACCTGTCCCTTCTCGTCATCGATGCGACGCTTGGACTTTCCGAGCAGGACTTCCGCATTGTCCAGAGCATCCGCCAGGCGGGAAAAGGCCTCATCCTGATTCTCAACAAGTGGGACATTCTCCCGGAAAAGAACGAAAAGTCGTTCGACAGGATGGTCAGGGAAATGCGGGAACGCGAACCGATGTTCGAATATATTCCCACGCTCTCGATCAGCGCAAAGGAAGGTCTCCGCGTGCACCGCATCTTGCAGGAAATCCGTTCGGTCTATGCCAACTGCCGCAGAGTCCTCGGGAGAGAACGCCTCGCCGAAGTCTTTGCCGAAGCCTGCCAGAAGACTCCCCACCCGGCACACCAGGGACGCCTAGTCAAGCTTACCCGGGCATGCCAGATCATGGTAGAGCCTCCGGTCATCGACATCGAGACGCGGACGCCCGATGCCGTCGATGAATCCTACAAGCGCTATCTTCTCAAGACTTTCTACGAAGCCTTCCATCTGAACGGAGCGCCTCTCCGGTTGAATTTCGACAGCAAACTCATCTTACGAAAGGACGAAGACCTTGAACAGTTTACTCTCTCTTCCGCTAGCGTATCTCCTCGGCTCCATTCCGACCGCAATCTGGGTCGCAAAAATCGTCAAGGGAAAGGACTATGACATCCGGAACTACGGGTCGAAGAACTCGGGCCTAACGAATGCGTTTCGCGTCCTCGGGGTAAAACCCGCGCTTCCCGTGGTCGTCATCGATCTTCTCAAAGGCTTTCTCGCCCCGACGATTGCCATCTCGTTGAACGAGGCTTCCAAGGCTTCGGGCGGTCCCGACTACTACTGGCTTCCGCTTGCCTGCGGACTTCTCGCGGTCATCGGACACAGTTTCACGTGCTTTGCCGGATTTCGCGGCGGAAAAGGCGTCCTCACCGCTTTCGGAATGTTTCTCGCGCTTGCTCCCGTCACGGCGCTTCTCGCCTTTCTCGTGTGGAGCATCCTGACCATTTCCACAAAATACGTCTCGGTCGGAAGCATCGCCGCCTGCATCACCCTCGCCGGTCTCACCCTTTTCGGATATCTCGCACCGGACATCTACCCGCACGACCAGATTCACGCTGGCATCTTAGTTCTCGCCTGGGTCATCGCCGTCTTCGTCATCGTCAAGCACAAGGCGAACATCAAGCGTCTTTTAAACGGAACCGAGAACGGTTTTGGAAAAAAACGGAAAAAAGTGTAGTTTATAACTTGATATACAAGGAAAGGAATCGTTTATGAATATCACAGTACTAGGCACCGGCGGATGGGGACTGACCCTCGGCCAGGTTCTGAACGACAACGGGCACAAGGTTTCTTTTTGGACATTCTCGCAAAAGGAAGTGGACCTGCTTTCCACGGAACACCAGTACAAGGACAAGCTTCCCGGCGTCATCTTCCCGGATTCGTTCTCCTATACGACCGACATGAACAAGGCTCTGGAAGGCGCGGAGATGGTTCTCATCGTCGTCCCTTCCCAGGTGATGCCCAATGTTTCCAGGGAATTTGCCAAGTGGAATCCAGCGGGCAAGATTCCGCTAGTCGTCTGCGCGACCAAGGGAATCCTCGAAGGCACGGACCAGCGCATGAGCGAAGTCATCCTCGAAAACGTCCCGTGGCTCGACCACGACCACATGGTAACGCTTAGCGGCCCGACGCACGCCGAAGAAGTTTCGCGCCGCGTCTATACGACAATCGTCGCCGCATGTCCTAACGAAGAATCCGCAAGAAAAGTCCAGCAGGTCATGAGCAACGGCTACCTGCGCGTCTATACTTCGACGGACCAGGTCGGCGTGGAGCTTTGCGGCTCGATCAAGAACGTCATCGCGATTGCAAGCGGCATTCTCTACGGAATCGGAGCGGGCGACAACACCCGCGCAGCGCTCATCACCCGCGGACAGGCGGAAATCTGTCGTCTCGGACGCGCCCTCGGCGCAAACCCCAGCACCTTCGCAGGCCTAGCCGGAATGGGAGACCTGATCGTCACGTGTCTTTCGCAGCACAGCCGGAACCGCTACGTCGGCGAATGCATCGGCAAGGGAGAAACCCTTTCGCAAATCATGGGACGCATGAAGATGATTGCGGAGGGCGTTCCCACGTGCAAGAGCGCCAAGGCTCTCGCGGAATCGGTCCATGTCGAACTTCCCATCGTGAACGCCGTCCATGAAGTTCTCTTCAACGACAAGAAGCCGGCGGACATCATCGAAGAACTGATGAGCCGCAATCTGAAATCCGAAGCGGAATACTGATTTTTTCCGCATCTGAAAATCCGATGAAAAGCGCATTCTGCAAAAGCCTTCTGGTCCTTTGGAGTGCGCTTTTTCTGTTTTCCTGCGTCGTGATGCAGGAAAACGTCGAAACGGAAACCCGCTCGGAGCGCACATGCCAAGTCTCGGTCACGGAACTTTGTTCGTTCAGGACATGGGAAAAAGCCTGCCAAGCCTGCGACAGTTACCGTTTCCTAGACGATTTGGTTTCCAGCGAACCGCTCGGCGACTGCTCGCGGAAAGAGCTCTGCGATCTTTGCCAAGCGGGCTTTTCCGTGTGCGACTATCCGCGTTCCGAGTGGCGCTTCGAATTTCGCCCCGGACCTCCTCCCCCGCCACACAGACCGCCACCAAGACATCGACGCGGTCGTCCCGACGATTTTCCAAAAAGATAGGACCTGGTTTTAAGATTTCGCTTCAAAGCCAAGTTCCAAACAAGTCGAATCAAGCCGTTTTAATTTTCGCAACTCGCCACGGCATGCCTTGAAATTTCGCCGGCGCACCAGGAACTTCCATCCGAACGGTTTCTGTAACCCGAAACAGGCAGTTGCGCGCTCAGCCTGGAATCGATAGGGAACGCGCTCACTCCTAGCGAATCCGCGATCTTCGCGTTCGTGTAAAAGAGCGAATCGATCGTTTCCCCGGCGCAGCGAAACACGATAGAGCCTTTGGTCCCGGGCATGGAAAGCGCCGCCCGGGCATCCTTGCTTTCGCAGGAATCCGTCCCGAGCACCAGATAGGAATCCGGAGCGAGCCTCGCCGCAAACGAAGAATCCGTCGTCACCTTGAGCGAGCTTCCGCTAGTCGCGAGCAATTCGCAGTTTTCCAGATTAAGCGTGTCCAGGGTCGCGTTGTAAAGCTCCACGAATTCCGCCTTTCCCTCCGTCATGAATTCCGTGACAAAGAGATTTCCGGGCTTTGGCGTGCGAAGCTTTGACGGCAAATGCGCCACCGCGGAAAGCGTTTTCACGGAATCCTTCGAAATCACCAGCTGGATTTTCGCGTGGAGCGGGTTCAGCTGCCAGTCGATGGCAAAATTTTCCACGTCGATCGTCACCTTGGAATCCGAAGAGAACAGCGTGTCGCCGTTTTTCGCGAACAGATGAATCTGTACGGAATACTCCGTCCCGATCCGAAGCATTTCCGTCACCGCGGAAGCTTCCATGTCGCCGAATTCAAACGGGTAGGATTTCGAAAAACCTTCCGCTTGAACGGCAAGCGTGCCGCTGGCGATTTCCGCCGCGTTGTCGAGTCCGAGCGGAATCCGCACGTAGAGAAATCCCGCCACGGCATGCATCGCAATCGAAACGGAAACCTCGTCGCCTGCGGAAAGCTTCGCTTGCGCTTCCCCCTGCTCCACCAGAATCCCGTTCGCATAGAACCTGGCATAGAAATTCCAGTCGCCGGGAGCGAGCTTCTGGCTGAACGTATTGGAGTCGCCCAACAATACCGCATGAACCGTATCCGGGCCGATCAGATCCAGCACGAGACTGTCCGACAGCGGTACGCTCGAACGCGCCACGTCAAAATGGACGGGAACGTTCCCGGAGCTTTCCGGGCCGGAATTTGCGCCTTCGGAACAGGCCTGTCCCAAAATCGCCGTAAAAAGAATCGGCAGCATCTGCCACAGGTGTCTTTTTCTCATTTTTCCTCCTATGGTTGAAACGAGAGACTACCTGTCTATAACGCTTCTCGAAGCTAAAATGCCTCCATTATCTTTGAAAATCTTTTTTTACGTGCCGTTTCGCCGAGGAGACCATAACGAGAATCAATCTTTAACCCAATCTTTAACCAACAGATAAACCCCTGTAAAAGTCTTGATATATTTCCCGTCGAGTTTTCCGTTTAACGAACCATAGACCCAAACGGGACAATCCAGCGATAAGCCCGGGCTTTTTTCCTTTTCAATCAACTCGATTTTTAGCGTATCCCCAAAGGAATGGATTCCGATAGATTTGACAACCCTTCTTAGCGACAAATAATCTTCCCAAACATAGGCATTTAGCAAAAATAATTTATAGCTTTTACGCATTATTTTCAAAATCCTCAAGTAATTCATCAAGGCCTTTCAATCAAAAGGATAGTTTCTATCAATCCTAAACAACATAGCCTCTCGAAGTGAAAATGACTACATTGTTCGTAAACCATACAACCCGAAGGACGCCCAAATGAAAAAACTGACCCTTTCAAGCGAAAACACGAAAATCGCCGGTGTCTGTGGCGGCATCGGCGAATACCTTGGAATCGACGCGACGATTGTCCGCATCCTCTGGATTCTCGGCACGTTGCTTTCTTTTGGGACCGGGCTTCTCGCCTATCTCGTCTGCTGGCTGCTGATTCCTAACGCCGACTGAGCGGCATCGGGGAACGCCTTTTAAACCGCGGATCTTCCAAAACTCGCGCCCAGAGAAATCCCTTCCGGGCGTTTTCCCTTGAAAACTCGAATTTCGTCGTTCGAATCACCGAAGGCTTTAAGCTCCGTTCGAATTCAGGCTCAACGGAAGGCGAAACCTGTTCAGCTTCTGCCTTCTTTTCCGGGAAAGGCACACTGTTCGATTCGGCGACGCTCGGAAAACGATCTTCAAAAACCTTTTCGGGAGCACTTTCCTTTTCAACAGGTTCGGACGAACGGGGAGAAAGGACAGGTTCCGGCTCGGGCAACTCTTCGGAAACCGACTCATCGGCGTATTGCGGTGGCGTTTCCTCGGAACGTTCTTCGAGAGTGTCCAGAGTTTTCGCCTGCTCTTCCCGGAACTTGCGGATCAAGTCCTGCAAGGAATCCGAAGTTTCCGCATCCGACGGAGAACCATTATCTTCTTCGCATTCGTCGAAATACTCCTCGGGCGGTTCGTTCTCGGGTTCGGAAAGATTCTTGCTTTCGCCGACACGCTTCTTGAGCCAGGCGGCTCCGACCTGGAGAGCGACAATCGCGAGAAGAATCAGGAGACTTTCCATAAGGACCGCCGTGGATTAGACGTTCGGTTGGTGCGGTTCTTGATTTTCACCGAGTCCGAGCTGTGTGCGCATCTGCGTATCGGCCTGGATGTTCTTCATGTTGTAATAGTCCATCACGCCGAGATGCCCGGAACGGAGAGCGTCCGCCATCGCCATCGGGACCTGCGCTTCGCTTTCCACGAGCTTCGCGCGCATTTCCATGACCTTCGCCTTCATTTCCTGTTCGGCGGCAAAAGCCATCGCGCGGCGTTCTTCCGCTTTCGCCTGGGCGATTTTCTTGTCCGCTTCCGCACGGTCCGTTTCAAGAATCGCCCCGATGTTCTGTCCGACATCGACATCGGCAATGTCGATCGAAAGGATTTCAAACGCGGTTCCGGCGTCGAGTCCCGAGGCGAGAACCTTTTTCGAAATCATGTTCGGATTTTCCAGAACATCCTTGTGGCTCTTGGCGCTTCCGATCGAAGAGACGATTCCCTCGCCGACACGGGCGACGACCGTTTCCTCGCCGGCGCCGCCGACGAGCTTCTGGATGCTCGCGCGGACCGTGATGCGGGTCACCGCGTGCAGCTGGATACCGTCGAGAGCGACAGCGCTTACGCGCGGGGTTTCGATTACCTTCGGGTTCACGGACATCTGGACCGCTTCGAGGACGTTTCGACCGGCAAGGTCAATCGCCGCGGCCTGTTTAAAATCCAGCTTGATGTTCGCCTTGTTCGCCGCAATCAGCGCCTGGACGACGCGAATAACGTTTCCGCCCGACATAAAGTGCGCTTCGAGAAGATTCGTATCGACAGGCATACCCGCCTTGCAGCTGAGAATCCGGGAATCCACGATGACCTTGGGCGGCACCTTGCGAAGCCTCATCCCGATCAGCTGGAACATGCTCACTCCCGCCTTGGAGAAGAGCGCCTGGAGCCAGAGGCTGAAAAACTTTGCGATGAACGCGAGAAGGATAATCGCGACAATAATCGCCACCAGGATAGCGGCGCCGACAATCATGGTCATGGGTAGTACCTCAAACGGTTAAAGTTCTTTTTCAATCTATAAAATTTATTTCAGGGCGGATTTAAAATAGGCGATTGTTTTTTCGAGGCCTTCTTCCAGCTCGACCGAAGGTTCCCAGCCGGAAAGCGCCATTTTCGCCCGGGAAATGTCGGGTTTCCGCTTCCTGGGATCGTCTCCGGGAAGGCTCAAGAACGAAATTCCGCTTTCGCTGTGCGTCAGCGCGATGACCTTTTTCGCCAGTTCGAGCATGGTAAATTCATGCGGGTTTCCGATATTTACCGGCCCGATACAGTCATCCTGGTCCATCATGCGGACAAGCGCCTCGACAAGATCCGAAACGTAGCAGAAGCTGCGCGTCTGTTCGCCCGAGCCGTAAATGGTGATGTCCTCGCCCTTGAGCGCCTGCACGATGAAATTGCTTACCACGCGTCCATCGTTCGAAAGCATCCGCGGACCGTAGGTGTTGAAAATCCGGACTATCCGGATATCGACATGGTTCTGGCGGTGATAGTCCATGAAGAGCGTTTCCGCGACCCGCTTTCCCTCGTCATAGCAGCTGCGAATGCCTATCGGGTTTACGTTTCCCCAGTAATCCTCCGTTTGCGGATGCACGTCCGGATCGCCATACACTTCGCTCGTCGAAGCCTGCAGAATCCTCGCGTGGACGCGCTTTGCAAGACCCAGCATGTTGATTGCGCCCATGACGCTCGTCTTGATGGTCTTCACCGGGTTGAACTGGTAATGGATGGGGCTCGCCGGACACGCCAGATTGAAGATGCGATCGACTTCGAGAAGAATCGGTTCCGTGACATCGTGGCGGACCAGTTCGAAGTTCGGGTTTTTACGCAAATGCTCCACGTTTACCCGGCGCCCCGTGAAGAAATTGTCGAGGCATATGACCTCGTGCCCGTCCGCGAGCAGGCGGTCGCACAGATGACTTCCCAAGAATCCGGCACCGCCGGTAACCAAGCAACGCATAGAATCTCCGCTTTTATCTTGGCATAGAATAGAAAAAAAGGCCCGCCATCGAAGCGGACCCTTTCTGCAAATGCGAGATTTCGAGGTCTAGAAATTGATGTCGAGCGCCGCGTTGACGGTTTCGCTGTCGCCAAAGTCGCCGCGGGTGAGGATGAAGTTCGCCTTGACCGCGAACATCTGGTTGATGCTGTAGCTTCCGCCGACCCAGAACGAGATGCTGTTGTCGCCCGAATCGTCCGAGCTGTGAGAATCGAATTCCGTATCCGTCAGGCGGTAGTCGAATTCGAGACCGACCCACGGGGTGAGTCCGAGGGAAGCGATCGTGTAGTCGAGTTCGGCCTGGACCTTCAGCAGAAGGCCTTCGTCCGTATCGTCGTCTTCGAACTTGTATTCCACGCCGGCTTCGGATCCGAGAACGAGGTTCGGGATGAATTCCTGCGTGTATTGGACGGCGACAAACAGTCCAAACGGATCGTAACTGCCGACAATATCGTCCGAACTCAGCGGAATTTCGACATCGAGAGCGCCGATGAGGAACGGCATGAACTGGTAGCGGGCGCCGACCGTCATGGCATTGAAACCGCTGTTGTCGTCATCAAACTGGTATCCGAGGCCCATCAAGGAAAGTTCGAGGTTAGGCATCACCACATATTCGCCCTTGACGAAGATGTTGTTAACCGAATAGTCGTTTTCGCCCCAGGTGTGGGCGAATCCGACTTCGACCTGTCCCGTTCCGGCATTGCCAACGGAGAAGTATGTGTATGTAGCAAAGCTGCTCGATGCGACGACAGCCATAGCCAGTGCGATTTTCTTGAACATGTTTGTCTCCTTGCTGTAAAAAAATCCAGCCCGCAAGATAAAAATTTATTTACATTCGTCAAGGTCGGCGAGAAAAAATTCACTCTTCCAAATCCCTATCGACCGTTTCGGCAGCCAGGTTGCCGCGGAGAGCGACCAGGCGAACGCCGTCAAGCGTCAGATAGGGATCGTACGTGTCGATAATGTCCGTATGGCCCACGATGGTCCTGCCCCAGCCTCCCGTCGCAAGGACAGGCACGCGCCTTTTCCCCATTTCCTTCCTTATCTTTTCCACAAGCGTTTCGAGTTCCGCCATGAAGCCGAACAGGAGTCCCGCGCGAATGGCGTCGTCCGTATTGTTCGCAATCAGCTTTTCCGGCCACTTGATGCTCACGGGAAGAAGACGCGCCGCCTTTTCGGTCAAGACGTCGAGACTTGCGCTTATCCCCGGGATGATGATTCCGCCGGCAAATCCTCCGTCCTTCATCACGTCAAAGGTTGTCGCGGTTCCCATGTCGATGACGATAGCGTCCGAAAATCCCCGTTCCCTGAGAGCGATGACATTGCAGAGGCGGTCTGCGCCGAGCGATCCGGGATTCGGGTAGGCAATCGGGCAGTCCAGGCAGTTCTTGGAACTGACGACCTGGACAGGCCGCTTGATGAAAGTCTGCAAGGCCTTGACCCATGTCCGCTCGAGCACCGGAACGACAGTCGAAAGTCCAACGTGCGTAATGGATTCGATTGGAACTTTCGAAAAGCGGATAAGTCCGCTGACCCGGTTCATCAGCTCGTCGGACGTCGTTTCCTTGCGCGTCGTGAGACGCCAGTGATCGATTACCTTGTCACCCTTGAAAATGCCGAGAACCGTATGAGAGTTTCCCACATCGACCGCGAACGTGAAAGGTTCCCGTCCGCGCGAAGATCTTCCCTTGGCCGAAATTTTCCGAGAACTGCGCATCAGATTCTCATCGAAATGTCCAGAGCCTTGACGCTGTGCGTCAGGGCGCCGACCGAAATGTAGTCAAGTCCGAGCGTCGCGATTTCCTTCGCCCGTTCGAGCGTCATGTTGCCAGATCCTTCTACCAGGACCCTGTCGCCGCTTTCCCGAATTATCTTCAGAGCCTCCTCCATCATCGCGTTCGACATGTTGTCGAGCATGATGACATCGACTCCCTTGTTCAGGAGCTTTTTCAGCTCGTCGAGATTTTCGACTTCCATTTCGACCATCAGGTTCCGATCGTTATGTTTCTTGACGACGGCGAGCGCTTCGAGAACTCCGCCACAGGCCGCGATGTGGTTGTCCTTTACGAGAACCATGTCGAAAAGCCCCATCCGATGATTGCTGCCTCCGCCCACGCGAACCGCGTATTTTTGAAGCGTACGGAATCCGGGAATCGTCTTTCGGGTATCGAGAACCTTCGTGCGGCCCGCCTTCAGGACTTCCTGGAACCTGTGGGTAACGGTCGCCACGCCGGAAAGCTGCTGGATAAAGTTCAGGAATGTACGCTCTCCCGTCAGAAGATCCCGCGTCGTCCCGTCCAGTTCGGCAATCAGGTCTCCGATTTTCACCGCGTCGCCGTCTTGCCTGTAAAGCTTCACCTTTACGTTCGCCTCGAGTTCCCGAAAGACCAGGTCGATAATCGGAAGCCCGGCAAGGACGCCGTCCTCCTTCGCGACAAGGCGCGCATGTTCCTTCTGGTTTTCCGGAATCGTCCAGAGGCTCGTCACGTCGCCCGTGCGAACGTCTTCCTCGAGCGCAAGGCGGATCAAGGTCAAAGCGTCTTCTACCGGAAACACCGGCGTGGAATTGTCACCATACATCATTGGGCTCCTTTTCCTGTGAGCACGACATAGACCGTTCGAAACAGAATCTGCAGATCGAGCAGGAGCGACATGTTTTCGTAATAGTACATGTCGTACTCGAGCTTTTTCTGGACGTCTTCGAGGCTTGTGTCGTAATGGTAGCGGACCTGCGCCCAGCCGGTAAGTCCCGGTTTCATCTTGAGCCGACCGATATAGAACGGAATCTGCTCGCGCAGCTTTTCGATAAACACGGCGCGTTCGGGACGCGGTCCCACCATGCTCATGTCGCCTTTCAGGACACACAGAAGCTGAGGCAGTTCGTCGATTCGCGTCTTGCGCAGAAAACGTCCCACCCGAGTAATGCGCGGGTCGTTTTTCGTCGCCCACTGCGCCCCGTTCTTTTCCGCGTCCGTAAACATCGTGCGGAACTTGTGGACCATGAAGCGCTTGCCGTAAAGCCCGATGCGTTCCTGCGAATAGAAGACGGGCCCCTTGGAATCGAGCTTCACCGCAAGGGCCGCGAGAAGAGTCACCGGAAGCGAGCAGAGAAGGAGAATCGACGCCACGACGATGTCAAGGATCCGCTTGACGCGAACCTGCCATGGCGGCATGTTGAAGGCGAAGAGTTCCTGCAATTCGAAGCCGTGGACAAGGTTCGTCCTGTAATGCCCGCTGATGACATTGTAAAGCCCGGGAATCACGTAGATGTGGAGAGGCAAGTCGCAGGCCCAGGCCAGGACGCGCGTAATTTCCTGGAGAGACGAACTGTCGTGCGAAATGACGATTCCCGAAATTCTGTTTTTCTTCACGATGCTTGCCAAGTCGGAATACTTTCCGAGAACGGGAAATCCGGCAAAGGAATGTTCCATCACCTGGTAATGCTCGTCCAAAAAGCCGACGACTTTCTGCCCGCGTTCCGGAGCCTTCGCGAAAGCCTCGGCGACCTTTCTCCCGGCAGCCGTCGCGCCCAGCACGAGCAGCCTGTTCGCCCCGAAACCCTTGCGCAGCATGGACCGCAAGAAGGCGGCGACGAGCATTCGGAAGCCTCCGACGGAAAGAAAGACCCCGACACCGTAAACGAGAATCCACTTGAAACGCGAACCATAGACGTAGTTTCCAAAAAGAGGCGCACCCGTAACCAGCCGACCGATGAATTCCGAACCGAAAAGTCCGAGCAGGATCGCGCCGATTCCGACAAGAACGGCTCGCAAGACATGCAGCACCTGCAAGGTCCGAGAAAGCAGAAGCCAGGAGCGGTAAAGCCCCGTCACGGCAAATAGCGCGCACCAGCCGAGATTCAGGAAGAATCCCGCGCGGGTATATTCCGAAATCAGCTTCGTCGGAGCGAACTTGTCCGGAATCCACCCGCTGTGGAACTGCACCCAGAACGCAAGGCCAAAGCAGATCGACAACGCCAGGTAGTCGAAGACAATGTGCAGCAACAGTTCGAGCTTGTTTCCGCGGAACATGGAAGCCTACTTGAGGAACCGGATCATCTGGCTCTTTTCCGCGACAGCCGAAAGGGAATCGATCGCTTCGAGAGCGGCGAGGATCTTGCATTCGCGGGTACGCTCCGAGACGACGACAATGCTCACCTTGCCCGGATCATCGACGTTCTTCTGGATGATGGATTCGATCGAAATGCCGTTCTGGCTGAAGATTCCCGTAATGGAGGCTAGAACTCCGCAGGAATCCTTTGTCGTAAAGCGAAGATAGTAGCGCGAATACGTTTCCTCGATAGGCGTAAGTTCCGCAGCGTTTTCCTTGTTGAACCATCCCATCGGAAGCGGCTTCCGGGAACCGATGTCGCTAGAACGAGCAAGCGAAACGAGGTCCGCGACGACGGCGCTCGCTGTCGGGAGCCTTCCCGCGCCGGCACCCGTCTGGAGGGTCTGGCCCAGATTGTCGCACTGGAGATACACGGCGTTCAATACGCCATCGACGTTGGCGAGCAAGTGCCCGCAAGGAACAAGGCAGGGATGTACGCGGGCATCGACAGAGCCGTTTTCTCCGCGGCCATAGATGCCGAGCAGCTTGATCTTGTAGCCGAGCTCCTTCGCGTTCGCGATGTCTTCCGCGGTAATCTTCGACACGCCCGTCACGTGGATTTTCTCGAAATCGACATACTTTCCGCTGCAAAGGCTCGCGAGAATCGCCGTCTTGTGCGCCGAATCGATTCCTTCGATGTCAAATGTCGGATTGCGTTCCGCAAAGCCTCTTTCCTGGGCTTCCTTCAGAGCGGCATCGAACGAGAGGCCGCTTTCCCCCATCCGGGAAAGGATGTAGTTGCACGTTCCGTTGATGATGCAGCTCAAGTGTTCCACTTCGTTTCCGACAAAGCCTTCCTGGATGCTGCGGATGATGGGGATTCCCCCGCCGACAGCCGCCTCGAACAAGACGTGGCAGCCGTTCCTTTCGGCAAGCGGGAACAGTTCGTGCCCATATTTCGCAATCATCGCCTTGTTCGCCGTCACCGCGTTCTTCCCGTGTTCAAGCGCCGCGGTAATCCACTTGCGCGGCATCTCGTAGCCGCCGGCAAGTTCCACAATCACCTGGATGGACGGATCCGCGATCATTTCCATCGCATCGGTCGTCGTTCGGTAGCCTTTCGCCTTGTAGGGAGCGAGTTCACCTTCATCCTTTGCGCAAATGCAGGCTAGTTCCAGGTCTAGTCCTAGCGTTTCGCGATACTTTGCCGCCTTCGCTTCCAGAATTTCAACAACACCGCCGCCGATAGTTCCTGTACCGATAAGTCCAATGCGCATAATTTGGTCTCCAGTTAGATTTTTCGGGCTATAAATTAGAAAATCAAATCTATATTTGGAATGTGAACGACGAATTTACAAAGTCCAAGCTAGGGGAACTGCTTTCCTCGAAAGACATAGGCAATACCGTCTATCCGACGAACCTGTTCATGGCGCGTCTCCGCGAGGAGTTCCTTCGGACAAACCGGACCCAGCATCCCTTCCTCTATTTCAGGATTATCACCCGGCGGTTCGACCTCATCGGATTTCGCAAGTTCGAGTCCCTTTACATCCGCGCCTGGAAAATCGCCGTTCTCACCATCCTCACCGAGACGAAGTTTACGGATATCGTCGGCTACATGGACAATCCCGACGGACTAGGCGCCATCCTCATCGATTCCAACCTCCATTCCCTCGAAAGGATCCGTCGAAAGATTATCGTAAACCTGAAAAAGGCGGGACTTGTCGATGTTCTGAAGAAAAAGTTGCGACAGCCCGTATTCCAGGTTTCCCTCTACACGGGTCTCCAGGAAAAAAAGGACCAGAAGCTCGATTTGTCCATCGAGAAGTTCAATCTGCGCAACAACGGATTCTTTTCGCTCAAGCGGCTTTTCTATTCCGACATCCAGACGCACAGGCTCTCGCTCTACGCCAAGGAAGTCGTCAAGCGTACTTTCGACGTGGTTTCCTCGTTCTGCGGAATCGTTCTCCTTTCCCCGCTGCTCATCGCCTGCGCGGCGATTGTCAAGGCTAGCGACCCCAAGGGTCCCGTCATTTTCAGGCAGACCCGCGTCGGCAAGAACGGAAAGCTCTTCACCATGTTCAAGTTCCGCAGCATGTATGTCGATGCGGAAGAACGCAAGAAGGAACTGGAAAAGTTCAACGAATCGAGCGGCCCGACATTCAAGATGAAGAACGACCCGCGCATCTATCCGATGGGGCGCATTCTCCGAAAATTCAGCCTCGACGAGCTTCCCCAGCTGTTCAACATCCTCTGGGGAGACATGTCCGTCGTCGGTCCCCGTCCCCCGCTCCCGTCCGAAGTCCGCGAATATCTCCCGTGGCACAAGATGCGCCTTTCCGTAAGACCGGGACTTACCTGTTTCTGGCAAGTCAGCGGTCGCAGCGATATCAAATTCGAAGACTGGATGCGGCTCGACAACAAGTACATCCGCCATGCGAACTTCACGACGGACATCCAGCTTGTCACGAAAACGTTCCGGGCCGTCTTCAAAAGCGACGGAGCCTACTAAAAAAGAAAAGGCAGCGCGAAGCTGCCGTTTCCGTCCAGAAATCTTCGACGATTACATCAGACCGGGAATGCGCATTCCGGCGGTCAATTCTTCCATGCTCGCCTTTGAAGAATCGTCCTTCTTTTTCGTCGCCGCGTTGACAGCCGCCATCACCAGGTCTTCAAGCGCTTCGACATCGTCCTTATCGACAGCGTCCGGGTTTATCTTGATGGATGTCATGACGCCCTGACCGTTCAAGACGACTTTCACCATGCCGCCCCCCGCTTCCGCTTCAAAGCTCTGCGCCTGGAGATCGTTCTGCGCCTTGACCATCTTGGACTGCATCTTCTGCAAGTCCTTCAGCATTTTTTGCATGTTCATAATGGGTTTCCTTTTTTGTGGTCATCTCTAAAAATTCAATTTTCAAAAATTTGACGGCGACACTTCGCGCTGGCTCGTTTATTCCTGCCTTCGCCTGGCCTCGCTCAAATCTTCTTGACCAAGACAATTTTTAGTGATTCCCTTGAATAAATTACAATTTTATTCCTGCTCCGGGGTCGTCGCACATGCGTCCGCGCCGGAATTTTCGACCGTCCCGCTTTTCGGAAGGCTTCGCGTTTCGATCAGTTCCGCGACAAACCTTTCGACAAACCGGGCAAGCCCCGGTTCCTTCTGGATGTCGGATTCCCACGGAGAAAGCGGAATAGAGAGAACGTCTTCGCCGGGCC
Organism: Sodaliphilus sp.; assembly: GCA_963660435.1. GTDB lineage: Bacteria > Fibrobacterota > Fibrobacteria > Fibrobacterales > Fibrobacteraceae > Hallerella. The sequence continues at coordinate 22,477 of CAVKYI010000015.1, read as the reverse complement.
TTGGCTCCAGGAGTTCAAACGTCACGGCGACCTTCGTCTGCAAGCGGTCTTCCAGAATGTTCGAAAGGCGAGCACGATAGTCTTCGCGCGACATCATCTGGTCGAACCCCCACTTGAACGAAGCGGGATAGACGACTTTCAAGCGAAAGGGGTTTTCCTGGAAATCGCCATGTTCGAGGGAGGAACCGTTCAGGCTCGTGGCAAAGAATCCGAGTTCCTGCGTAAAGCACGAGCGAATCAGTTCCTGCCAGGAAGCGCAAACATCGTAACGGGTGTACTGCCTAGCCGACTCTTCGTCAAAATCGTCCGGAAAAGCGTCTATCCCCTCATGCTCCTCTTCGGACAAGGATTCCCCGAAATCAATCGCCATGGAATTTTCCCCGTCCGAAGGAAAATCCTTAGGCTCGGAAATCCGCGAAAGGCTTTCGCTCGACACATTCGCCTGCGGCGAACTTCCCATGACAGGCGCATCGAAGTCGATAGCGAAAGGCGAATCCGGTTGGACCGCCACAGAAGGAGCAGAAACGTTCGGCTGGGCAACGGTCTCGGGAACAGGTTCAGCTAATTTTTTTTTTGAACCCTGGGAGAGAGGGTCATTGATAGCCATCAGGGCGCGTTTCAAATCGACCGTCCTATCGAGATAGGCCATTCGCGCAAAGGCGGATTCGACAAGAAGTCGCGGATTCGCGCTGCGTCGGATGTTTCCCTGCAAGTCGGTCAGGATTCGCGCTATCCGCAGAAGGTCGCCGTTCGAAAGAGAGGCCGCGCAGACTTCGAGCCTTGCGAAAAGCCCTTCGGAAATATTCAGTTCCTCGGGAGAAATGCCTCCGACTTTCACGTAGAGGCGGTTGCGGAGAAACTTGGCGAAGCCGTCTAGGAGCGGAGCGAATTCGACCCCGATTTCCGAAGCCTTATCGACAACAGAAAAAGTTCCCTTGATATCGTGCCTTTCGATAGATTCGAGAAGCGAGAAATACAGCTCGGTCGGCGGGATTCCGAGAACCGAGCGAACCGCTTCGCCATTCATGTCGTTTCCGGTAAACGCGTAGGCCTGGTCAAAAAAAGTGAGCGCATCGCGCATCGATCCATCCGCCTTCTCGGCAATCATCCCGAGAGCTTCGGCATCGGTCGAAATCTTTTCCTGCTCGCAGATATACTTGAGACGGCCCGTAATCTGCCTTGTGGTGAGGCGCTTGAAGTCAAACCGCTGTACGCGGGAAAGAATCGTCTGCGGAACCTTGTTCACCTCGGTCGTCGCAAAGATGAAAATCACGTGCGGAGGCGGCTCTTCCAGCGTCTTGAGGAGAGCGTTGAACGCGCCCTTGGAAAGCATGTGCACTTCGTCGATGACAAAGACCTTGTACTTTCCGATCATCGGCGTATATTGCGTCTGCTCCAGAAGGTCGCGGATGTTATCGACTCCCGTGTTGGACGCCGCATCGATTTCGATTACGTCCATCGGATGCCCGCTCGCAATGTCCAGGCAGCTTTTGCACTTGCCGCAAGGAACGAGCGGATTTCCACCCGTACAGTTCAGCGTCTTCGCAAGGATTCGCGCGGATGTCGTCTTCCCGACGCCGCGCGTTCCCGTAAACAGAAACGCATGGTGCAGCCGCCCGCCCGTAATCGCATTTTCAATCGTCTTCGCGATATGCTCCTGACCCACCAGATCTTCGAAGGATTCCGGGCGCCACTTGCGAGCCATTGCTATGTAAGCCATAACAGCAACATCCTTTAGCGGAGGGTGATTTCGCCGTCAGCCACGATTTTTTCGCGGAGCCTGTCGTGCGCCTTGTTCACCGCTTCGTCGGTCAGCGTTTCCGTCATGGACTGGTACGTAAAGGTATAGACCATGTTCTTCTGGCCCGGGAGAACCCCTACGCCCTGATAGACGCTCTTGAGTTCTATCTTCGAAAGATTCTTCGCCTTGAAGGTTCCGAGCTTTTGCAAGATACATTCGTTTGTCATGCGTTCGGGGACGATCATCGAGACATCGCGCGTCATGAAGACCTGGCGGCTGAACGGCTTGAACACGACACGCCGTTCGCGAAGTTCCAGCACCTTGTCCAGGGAGACTTCGAAAAGGGCGGTCGCATAGCCGATGTCGAAAGCCTTGAGCACCGAGGGATGGACCATTCCTATCGATCCGATAACCGTATCGCCGCAAGCGATGACTCCCTGCTTTCCCGGATGCAGGAACTTTTCGGGTTTCTCCGGCGCGCGAACTTTGACCGAAACGCCGAGACGCTTGAAGAGCGAAACGGCGACGCCCTTGATGTCCGCGAATTCCACTTCGCGCGGCTTGTCGTTCAGGGCTTCCATCTTGAAATGCCCCGCGAGAACGGCGCAAAGGATAGGCTTTTCGGTAAAGCCGGAATCGCGCAGATCGCTTCGGGACGCATTTGGGAACTGGGCCTTTCCGTTTTCGAAAAGGCGGACAGAACCCGGACGGTTCTTTTCGTTGTCGGCGACGGACTTGAGAAGAATCGGAACGAGGGAAGTCGGGACGCAGCCGAGTTCCTCGGACAGCGGATTCAAGAGCCTTGCAGGCCTAGAACGCGGATCGTCATCCGACGGTTCGCCGAAGACGGCCGCCGTGTTTGCCGCGCTCGTAAAGCGAAGCGACAGACATTCGTGAAGCCCGAGCGAAGAAAGCGTATAGCGGATGCGACGTCCGAGGATTTCGTCCGCCGGAAGATCGTTCGGCTTGATTCTAAAAGAGGGAACGTCGTATGGAATGTTGTCAAACCCCACGAGTCGGGCGACTTCCTCGATCAGATCGACTTCGCGATCGAGATCCGGACGGAACGGAGGAATTTCGAATTCCATGTCGCCCAGATGCTTCAAGCCGATTCCCGTGAGATAGCGGACGATTTCCTCTTCCGAAGGGGAAATGCCGAGAACCTTTTCGACACGGGACGCGCGGAGCTTCACCACGAAGGGCTTCTCCTGGTGGTCGCTTCCCGTATATTCGACGGCGCCCTTTAAAACTTTTCCGCCGGCAACTTCCTGGATGAGACCGCAGGCGTAGTCGTCCATTTCCCGCTGCATCGAATAATCGATACCCCGTTCGAATCGGTAGCTCGAATCGGTCGATGTGCAAAGGCGACGGGCCTGTCTGCGTACAACCGTCGGATTGAACCAGGCGCTTTCGAGAAAGACTTTCGTCGTCGTTTCGGTAATCTCGCTTTCCACGCCTCCCATCACCCCGGCAACGCAGGACGGACGGTCCCCGTCGCAGATCACCAGGTCATCGGTCGAAAGCTCATGGGCCTTGTGGTCGAGCGTTTCGATCTTTTCGCCGGGTCGCGCCTTGCGCACGACGACTTCCGCGCCGGAAAGCTTCGACATGTCGAAACTGTGGAGCGGCTGTCCCACATCCATCAGAACGAAGTTCGTCACATCGACCACGTTGTTTACGCTGTTCATGCCGACAGACTTGAGAAGCCTCGAAAGCCACTTCGGGGATTTTTCCACATGGACGCCTTCGATGACGCGACCCACGTAGCGAGAACATCCGGCTCCCGGTTCCACGGAAAGCTTGATCGCGGAAGAAGCTTCCTTCGAAGCGTCTTCGGTCAATCTGTAGGAAAGCGGTTTCAGCGGACGGTTGAACTTGGCGGCGAGTTCCCGGGCGACACCGCGATGGGAAAGAGCGTCCGGACGGTTCGGCGTCACGTTCAACTCGTATGTCGCATCGTAAAGCCCGAGCGAGACAAAGGGCGTTCCCGCAGGAATGCTTTCGTCGAGAACCATAATGCCGCCATGGTCGTCCGAAAGCCCGATTTCATCTTCGGCACAGATCATTCCGAAGCTTTCCACGCCACGGATCTTGGACTTTTTCATCTTGAGCGACTTGCCGTCCGGAAGCGGGAGTTCCGCGCCGATCGGAGCGAGTACGACCGTCTGGCCAGCGGCTACGTTCGGAGCGCCGCACACGACCTGGAGCGTTTCCTTGCCGTCATCCACCGTCGTGACGTGCAAGTGGTCACTGTCGGGATGAGGCTCGCACGTAAGCACTTTCGCGACGACCAGCCTTTCATACTGTTTCGCAGGCTCTTCCATGCCTTCCACTTCAAGCCCGATAGACGTCAAGGCCTTTGCCACCTGGTCCGCGGTTTCCGGGAGTTCCACATGGCGGCGAAGCCAATTCAACGAAACTTTCATCGTATCAAATCCTTTATTTTTCTGGAAAAATAGAAAATTTCAATCTAGCCAATTCAAGGCCCTTTCGGTTATCGCCGAATACCACCCCCGCTCATCCTTGAACTTTACCGCCAATTCATCAGATGTTTCGAAAAATCGCTGGATCTGTTTTGGGGAAGGGGCATAGGAACACCGATGACTATCTTCCAGCATCTTCCTAAAAACCGCCAAAGGCAAGGGAACAATGGAACTTTTTCCGCCATAGTATGAAATGTTCAAATGATGCAATCCATAAAAATGGGCGATGCAGGCGTCGTTAATGTTCGGAGCGATAAACAGGCAATAAGCAGTCTTTCCCGTTTCCTTTTTCAGCTTTCCTAAATGGCGACTTACAGGTTCGCCTTCCATATCATATTGTCTCTGCCCTGTGGCAAGTGTCACTTCGACAGAAAGACAGAAATCACCGTAATCACAGACAATATCCGCCAGATTACCAGGTGCTGTTGAAAGCGGTTTTCCATAATCGTCGAAGTTTAAGTTCGCCTGAATGTTTCCTCCGTCGAGCATCATCATCGCTCGCCACGTGTTCCATTCGAACATCAGAGGCGTATCATACAATTCTTTTTTCTCGATTTGAGTAAAAACGTTTTGGATATCGTCATAGAACCGATAATTTTTCACCTGGGCAATCTGCTCGGATAAAACCTTCCTTTTTCTGGCTTCAATCGCATCGGACAGAATGTCCTTTAATTTTTCGACATTCGCACAATCCCCTTTTTTCACGCCAGGAAATTCGTCATTTAATTTCTTTATCAACGATTCCCGCCGATCCGTCAATAATTTCGGAATTGTAGAAGTTTCCAAATAGGCGATATAATCCGTTTCGCTTTCAAAATTTCCGGGATCCCGCTCAACATTTTTTAAAATATAATCGACGTCGTCAAATCTTTCCGGCACGATGGACAAGGTCCTTCCTCGATGCGAAACATTGACAAGTCCCGTAACCTGCAGATAGCGAACGGCAGCGTCCGCATAGTCCCTTAAATTACTACCCTCGGTTTTCAAAAACTGATGTAATGTCGTATTTCCCGATTCTCGCGTTTTTGTTCTCCCGCTCCGAATTCTCGCCGCAAAAACATACGAAAGTTCTCTTTTCTGGTATTCCGACCAAAACTGTTTTTGGCTAAGTTCCGTCATCGCCATTTCACTTCGATACCTTTTGATTTTTGCAATGATCTTGTCAAACTCGTGCCAATCGGTCAGCTGCATGGCAAATAGTTGCAGTTCGTCAAAACGGAGCGTTCCCAGAAACCGGATAATTCTTAAAAATTCCAAGTAAGGCTTTATGCAAAAATGCGCCGCGTTTTCCGTAGGTCTGTGAAAAGGAGACGGCAGTTGGAACTTGAGCAGTTGCCTTAAAAAGACTTCATCTTTACGGCGAGAATTTAATAGTTCATGCCCCGCAGAAGTTAGCCGAATCGTCGGAGAAAGCGCAACAAAGCCCAAGGATTTTGGAGCACGGTTAATTCTGTCCCGCGCAGAAAACGCAGGATCCTTCTCCCCCTTTCCATGGAAAAAGTCTTCCGACCGCAAAAGACCCATAAAAGCGATCTGGCATTTTTTATCCCATTTCTTTCCCGTAAAATTTTTGGAAAGCAATTCAATTTCGGGAATCATCCGCATCGGAGACCGAGGGGATGTTGTCACAAAAAGCGTCTGTCCATCAATACGAGCCATAAAGGCGATTCCTCCAAAAATTAGCCGTCGAACTTTCTAACGTTTCAGGTAGTTCACCACGACAATATGCGTGGCCGAAGATTTGAACCGGTTGCGAATATTCACGCTATAGCTTTTGGAATACTCATCAACAATGAATTTTCCATACAGCTCGGTCGTCAGTTTTGTCCGTCCGATAATCATCATCGCCGGGCAGGAAAGATTTCGGAAATCCACGGCTAGCTGTCGATGGCAATCCTCGTCAAAACCTCCCCTGTATTCTTCATTGCCGTAATCGGAAAAAACGCAGTCATATGGCGGGTCCAGAAAAACGAAGTCGTCTTTTTTCACCAAGTCAAAAATTTTCCGATAATCTCCGTTATATATCGCGGCACGTTGCAAGAGAGCGCTGTGCCGTTGCGTGAGCTTCTGCGTATTCAGGTTAGGATAACGCCCAAAAGGAACATTGAATTCGCCTTTGGCATTGTAGCGAATCATACCGGAATACGCGGTCTTGTTGATATAATAGTATAAAGCGGCATCGCTGTATTTCTTCGGGGCAAGATTATTGAACATATCACGCAGTGCGTAATACATTTTTTCGTTTTTGTCTTCGACGCGGCAATCCGGGTTTTCCTTTTTCAAGGCATCGAAATCGCGACGATTCGACCGATAAATGCGTTCCAGTTCATCGAGCTCCTGTCGAACTTTTTGATAATTCGTTTGCACACCCCGGTAAAAGCCGATAAGCTTTTGATTTACATCGTTTATAATGGAAGCATTGGGTTCCAGAAAGAAAAACAATGCGCCTCCACCAAAAAACGGCTCGACATATCGCCCGGAAAACTCAGGGATGTAAGGCAAGAAAGAACGAATTTCCCTGGACTTGCCTCCACGATATTTGATAATCGGATCCATGCCTTTTAAGATACAAATAATCTTGCGATTCAAATATTCCCGATGGCAAAAAAGGTTTTCAATTTCATCGCTTCACGCCAAAAGAAACGCTTTTCCGCCGACATCCAGAATCGCCGGGAGAATCGGAATTCTATCCGTACTGCCTTGGGATACGCTCCGAAACAGCGCGGGCCTAACCGTTCCAAAACGAAAAACACCTTGAGAAATTCAACAAGAACGCTCGCCTTCGCAAGGAAAGTCCCAGGCAAGAAGACGAGCGAAAGAAAGCGCGAAACGCCCCGATATCCAAGAATTAAAGCCTTTCCGGCGAAAGCATCCAGCTCGCGCGATTCACGCGGAGAATCGTTTTTTCGCCGACGCGGGAAACAGCGTTCCGAACTTCGGATTCGGAGAGAGGGAGGTTCCCCGTCCAAAGCAAGCGTCCATTCAATCCGTAGAGCCTTGCCGTTCCGCGAGAGGCGAGGATTGCCGTTTTCCAGGACGAAATCTTCTGTACAACGCCCGGAGCGATTTTCGCAATGCCGCCAACATCCAGGTAGATGATTCCATCCGCATAGAGACCTTCGCCATCGGTCGCGCGAATGCGGAAGCGGTAGAGACCGTCGGCGAGTTCCGTCGTATCGGCATATTCCATCGTCAGGACGGATCCCGAAATGGTCGCGCTGAAGTTCTTGTCCGCAGAAGAGATTTCATAGGAAAGCGTATCGCCATCCGGATCGGAGAATACCGTATCGAGATCCACGGAAACGAGGATTTTGGAATGTTCCATCACGATTACCGTATCGAATCCCGCGACCGGCTTGTCGTTTATCGGCACGAGATAGACATGAATCCTGAAACTCGCCGAACCGGAAACGCTGTCTGCCGCCGTAACCGTCACGTAGGCATCTCCAAAGGCGTCACGAACCGACTTGATGACCAAATCTCCGGATGTAGAAAGCGAAACGGAGAGTTTTCCATCATCGCTTGCCGCGCTGATGTAGAGCTTGTCATTGTCGGGGTCCGCAAACCAGGACTTTACTTCCGAGGCCTTGAAACGAATCGTTGCCGTGAAGTCCTCGTTCCGGACAAGCGTGTCAAAGGCGGCGGTATCCGCCACGACATAGGGAGGATCGTTCATGTCCAGGACGTCTAGCGCGACAAAAGCAACGTTCGACGTATCGTCAATCTCGTTTACGACGAAATAGGCAAACGAATCCGCGCCAAAGAAATCCGCATCGGGCGTATAGGTAAACGACCCGTCTTCTTCGAGAGCGACATGGCCGTGCAAGGCATCCGTCTTGAGAAACGCCCGGAGAGCAACCGTCGAATCGTCCGGATTCACGTCGTTTGCGAGAACGCCTTTTTCCGCGGAAACGGCAAGGACGCTGTCTTCGTAAGCCGTATAGACATCGCGTCTTGCCTTGGGAGCATCCTTTATCGGAAGGATTTCCACCGGGAACGAGAACTTCGCCGTGTCCTGTCCGTCTGTCGCAAAGATTGTCACGTTCGCCGTGCCAAAGAAATCTTCCACGGAATTGAACGTAATCAGGTAGAAGTTTCCAAGCACATCCATCGAAGCCAGGATGTTTCCATCCGTCGTAATGCCTGTCGTCAATTTGTCGCCATCGACATCGGAAAACTCTAGATAATCCATCGTTATCTGAAGGTACATTTCTCCAAAATCTTCCTCGTAGGCTAGAATCTTGAAAATCGAGGAATCCTTGACCGTTACCGTCGGCGGATCGTTGATGCACCGGACATTTATCGAAACGGTCCCCGGTTCGCTGGCGAGCTCCGTCTTATCGACGAGCGTGTATGTCCAGGAATCCAGGCCGCAGTAATTCGCATCGGGAATATACGAGAAAGAGCCATCGGTCTTGTCGAAGGAAAGCGTTCCGTGCGAAGGTTCCGTATGGGAGCTGATTTCGAAAGCGGTTCCGTCGATATCGTAATCGTTCCGGAGAACGCCGCTCTTGACAGGAACGACAAGCGTATCGTCCTCGTTGACGGAATAAGAATCATCCACGGCAACCGGGGGATTTTCCGTGTCTTTCGTCTTGACAACCAGCTTGTAGGAGACGGAATCCCGCGCGTCGCTTGCGACAAGCACCACCAAGGCTTCACCGTTCAGGTTCGCCTTCGGAACAAGGCGAAGCGTATCGGAAAGTCCGAACTCGGTCTTGTCGCTCAGGAGAGAAAGCGATCCCGCGACAAGGTTTGCAATCCTTGCGGAGATTTTCAGAGCGTCTCCGTCCCGGTCAAAAAAGATTTTCGAAAGTTCGAGAGAAAGCGTATCCGATTCCGCCAGTTCGGTCGAATCGATTTTCCCGTCAGCGTTCCTTGACTTATACGGTTCGAGAAGCTCCGGCGGATATGTCACGCAGGAATCGCCCATGATGAGGGTGGCAAGCGTAAACGCGTTCGTTTCCCCGTAAGTTTTCGCAATCGTATTCTTGTAGCTGAACTGGACACCCATCTGCAAGGTTGCGTTCCAGGCAGGCGTCGTTGACTTCCAGTCCTGGTCAAGGTTTGCAAAGGGGACAAAGACCGTCTTGAAGCTCGAGGAAGAATCCAGAAGAGTCCCGTAATAGTTGTCATCGGTGATCGTCGATTGCTTGAAGTCCATCCGCACCGGCGACTTCGCCTTGTAGGTGAGGCATGCGCCCTTGTAGGCGGAAAGATTGACCGAGACATCAACATATTTGCCGTTCTGTTCTTTCTGTTCCCAGCCAAAGCCGTATCCGGCACCGCTCGAAACCGAAGTTTTCGCCGAAAAGTTCGCTGTGCGGTAGCCATCGACCGTCGCCGTATCGACAGAGGCTCCGGTTCCGAACGTGTAGCTATACCAGTAGGCCGCCGCCTTGTTTCCGTCGCCGGAAACGGTCCAGACCGTGTCCGTATTCGCCCAGAGCGTTCCCAGGCAAGCCAAAAAAGAAATCCCAAAGGCAATCGATTTCATAGAAACCTCCTCTTTTCCCATAAAATAGCAATTTATACGCTTTTTGCAACTATTCCCAAATATCGCCGGGAAGTTTCGAAATATCGCGAAAATCCAGCTTTTGCAGACCGAGGCTTTCGACGGGAGAAAGTCTCGCAAGCTGCTTTCCCGCTCTCTCGATGACGATATCTTCGCCTTTTAGCGCCACCTGGTTCAACAGATCGCCAAATCCCTTGCGCGCTTCCATCGCCGAAACGATTTTTGCCATTCCAGATCCTCTTTTTCTTCAGACAGGTTTTGATAAAAAATACATATTGTGCACTATGGAGAAAACCTTTCCCGTCAGCAAGTACCTGTCCGCGGTCAAGAAGCTGCTCACGACACAAGTTCCGCCGGTCTGGGTGAACGGCGTCATTACGCAGATTACGGAACGCGGACGCATGGTCTATCTCGCTATCGCCGAGTTCGCGGAAGGCGACGTGAAACCTGTCGCGAAGCTCGATCTCTACCTGTTCGCCGGAGAATTTGCCCAGATGCAGGCCCGGCTCATGAACCTGCCCGTCCCGTTCGCTTTCAAGGAACAGATCAAGGTAAATCTCCAGGTCGAAGCGGACTTCTATGTCGGAAGCGGAAAGTTCCAGTGCCGCGTAAGGAACATCGACCCGAACTTTACCGTCGGCGAACTCGCCAAAACGCGAAAGGCCATTCTGCAAAGGCTCGAAAGGGAAGGTCTTCTCGAAAAGAACAAGCGTCTCCCCTTCGCGGAACTTCCGCTGAAAGTCGGGCTCGTCACGGGAGAAATGACGGCGGCCTACAAGGATTTCACGACTACACTCGCCTCTTCGGGATTTCCCTTCGAAGTCGTCACGGAATTCGCGAGGATGCAGGGAAACGAAACCGAGGCGACCGTTCTCGACGCGCTGTCCGCTCTAGAAAGAAGGGGGGATCTAGACTCTGTCTGCATCGTCCGCGGCGGCGGCGCCAAGACGGATCTGAACTACTTCGACAGCGAGTCCCTCTGCCGCAAGATCGCAGGCTTTCCCTATCCTGTTCTCACCGGAATCGGTCACCAGATAGACGAGAGCCTTGTCGATAAGGTCGCCTACGCTTCGTGCATCACCCCGACCGACTGCGCCAAGTTCCTCATCGCGCGGGCGGAAAACGCCAAGCGGGCGCTCGCGGAAATCGTTCGTCAAATCGCGAACGGGACTCAAGCGGCAATCTCGTCCGCAAAGGAAAGACTGCTACAGGCGGAATCCAGGATTTCCATCGTCTTCGGAAAGCGCATCGCCGCCGAGGAACAGAAGCTGCATGCCTTTGCGCACAACCTTCTTCACGGTTCGGAGCGCGCGTTGCGGGAAGAAGAAGTCAAGCTCGTCCGAAACTTCGAAGGGTTGCGGTTCGGTGCGCAAAAGATAATCGCCCTGGAAAAGGCGAAGTTCGAACTCGTCGAAACGAAGGTCCAGGCAAACGACCCGAAGCGAATCCTTTCCCGCGGATATTCCTACACGACTTTCAACGGAAAGACCGTAGCGACCGCGGCGGAGATCCACCCGGGCGACGAACTTTCCCTGCACTTTGCCGATGGCTGCGTTTCGGTCATCGCCAACAGGCGCAATTAAAAAATCACATTGGGAACGCTTGCCCTAGAGTTCGCTCTAAGTGGTAAATTATCGGCATGAAAAAACTGTTATGGATTCTTTTTCTCGGAGGCTTCTTCATGACAGCAGAAGCGAAACCGCTCGTCGCTTACTTTTCCGCAACGGGAACAACGGAAAGGCTTGCGAAAACCGCAGCCAAGGCAATCGGTGCGGATCTTTTCGAAATCGTCCCCGCCCAAAAATATACGGATGCGGACCTTGACTGGAACGACAAGAAAAGCCGTTCCACGATTGAGTGCAACAATCCCTCGGCACGCCCAGCCATCCAGGGCAAAGCGGACATCGCCAAATACGACTCCATTGTCGTCGCCTTCCCCATCTGGTGGTACAACGCTCCCAAAATCCTCTACACCTTTATGGAAAGCGCCAACTTCGACGGCAAGACAATCGTCCTGATTTGCACTTCCGGTGGCAGCGGACTCGGACGAACGGTGGACGATTTGAAAAAAGTGGCGTCGCCCAAGGCGGACATCCGAAACGGCAAACGGTTTTCGGCAAGCGCAAGCGAATCCGAACTCCGGGAATTCCTCGAAAAGGCTTTCCGCTAGACGCCCCGCCGGCTGATAGACATTTCGATGCTCGCGCTTTCCATCTTTCTGATGGGAGGCGTTACGCTTTTTGAAAATCCGGAAACGCATAAGTGGCTAGGCGGAGCGCTTTTTCTCCTATGGATTTGCCACAACGTTTTCAACCGCCATTTTTACAGAAACCTCTTTCGCGGAAAATATAGAGGATTCCGCATTGCGATGCTCGTCGTAAACTTAGGAATTTTAGTTTCCGGGATTCTTCTTATCGTAAGCGGCATCATCCTTTCACCGAAAATTTTCGACGTCGATTTCGGCCTCGCCATCTCCCGGGCAACGCATCTCGTTGCAAGCCACTGGTACTTTGCCCTCACCGCGGTTCACTTTTCCTTCCACGCGGGAATGTTTTTTTCCCGAATAACCCTGTTCAAAAATTCCATTGCGAAAAGAATTGCCCAGGTTGCGGTAGTCCTCGTTTCGCTCTACGGTATCTACGCGCTCGTCCTTCGCGGACTTCCCAAGTACCTCTTTTACTCGCAAAAATTTTTCTTCTTCGACTTAGAACGCGGCATTCCGCTGTTCCTTCTCGACTATTTTTCCATCTTCGTCCTGGTGGCAAGCGTCACGTTTACGGTTTTGAAAATTCTCCGACGCGCAAAATCTCTTCCGCACGCCTGACTTCCGCTTTCGTCGGAGCGATTGCATCTTCCAGGGTGTAAGGGATTTCGAGTTCCTTCCATTTGGGAATCGCAAAGGCGTGATACGGCAACACTTCGACACGGGAAACCGTCCCGAGCGACGCAATGAATCTGTATGTAGCCTGGAGATCCTCTTCGCCGTCGGTAAGTCCCGGAACCAGCACGCGCCGAATCCACATCGGAATCTTCTTTTTGGAAAGATAGCGGGCCATTTCCAAAATGTTCGCATTGTCCTGTCCCGTCAAGGCCCTATGCCCCGCAGGATCGAGCATTTTCAGGTCCAGAAGGACCAGATCCGTTACCGAGAGCAGTCTGTCGAATCTCGCCCGGTATTCCGGGGAATTTTCAAACGGGTTTCCGCTCGTGTCGAGCGCCGTATGTACCGAATGCTTCTTGCACCGGGAAAAGAACTCCGCGAGGAATTCCAGTTGGAGAAGCGGTTCCCCGCCGCTCGCAGTCACGCCTCCGTTGTCCTTCCAGTAAGACCTGTAGCGATATACTTTCGCAAAGAGGGACTCGGGCGTGTACTTTTCCCCACCCGAAACTTTCCAGGTTTCCGGATTGTGGCAGTAGCGACAGCGCATCCGGCACCCCGAAAAAAAGACGACGCACCGGACACCTGGCCCATCCACAAGACCGAAAGTCTCGATTTTGTGAACAAGGCCCTGGGTCATTACATTCTGTCGTGGCACGTCCGCGAGATGACGTCCATCTGCTGCTCGCGCGTAAGATCGATAAACTTCACCGCATAGCCGGAGACCCGAATCGTAAAGTTCTGGTACTCTTCCTTTTCGGGATGTTCCATCGCGTCGATCAGCTTTTCCCGACCGAAGACATTCACGTTCAGATGATGCGCGCCCTGTTCAAAGTAGCCGTCCATCACCTGGACCAGATTGTTCTTCCGTTCCTCTTCGCTGTGGCCGAGAGCTTCGGGATTGATCGTCTGCGTGTTGCTGATGCCGTCAAGCGCCCAATGATACGGAATCTTCGAAACGGAATTGAGCGAAGCGAGAAGTCCGTTCCGTTCCGCGCCGTAGCTCGGATTTGCACCCGGAGAAAGCGGTTCGCCGGCCTTGCGTCCGTCGGGCATCGCACCTGTCGCCTTTCCATAGACGACATTCGACGTAATCGTCAGGATGGATGTCGTCGCTTCGGAATTCCGGTAGGTGTGATGTTTGCGCACCTTATCGACAAACGACTTCAGAAGCTGCACGCCGATTTCGTCTGCGCGGTCATCGTCATTGCCATACTTCGGGAAGTCGCCTTCGACAACATAATCGACGACGATTCCCTTTTCGTTCCGAACCGTCTTGACCTTCGCATACTTGATGGCCGAGAGGGAATCGATAACATGCGAAAATCCCGCGATTCCCGTAGCGAACGTGCGACGGACATCGGTATCGATCAGGGCCATTTCCTCGGCTTCGTAGTAATACTTGTCGTGCATATACTGGATTGCGTTCAGCGTATTCACGTAAAGTCCCGCGAGCCATTCCATCATCGCGTCATACTTTTTCATCACCTCGTCAAAGTCGAGATATTCCGAGGTAATCGGCTGCATCGCCGGACCGACCTGTTCAAGGCTCTTCTCGTCGATACCGCCGTTAATCGCGTAGAGAAGACACTTGGCGAGATTCGCGCGCGCACCGAAGAACTGCATTTCCTTGCCCGTCTGGGTCGCCGAAACGCAGCAGCAGATCGAGTAGTCGTCTCCCCATTCCGGCTTCATGACGTCGTCGTTTTCGTATTGGACGGAGCTCGTCGTAATCGAAATCTTCGCCGCGTACTTCTTGAAGTTTTCCGGGAGACGGTTCGTATAGAGAACGGTCAGGTTCGGCTCCGGGGAAGGTCCCATGTTTTCGAGCGTATGCAGAAAGCGGAAATCGTTCTTCGTCACCATGGAACGCCCATCGACACCCGTGCCGCCCACTTCGAGAGTCGCCCACACCGGGTCGCCGGAGAACAGCTGGTTATAGGAAGGAATCCGCGCGAACTTCACCATGCGGAACTTCATCACCAGGTGATCGATCAGCTCCTGCGCATCCGATTCCGTAATAAGTCCCTTTTCCAGATCGCGCGACAGGTAGATGTCGAGGAATGTCGAAATCCGTCCGACGCTCATCGCCGCGCCGTTCTGCGTCTTGACCGCTCCGAGATAGCCGAAATAGAGCCACTGGACCGCTTCCTTCGCCGTTCTCGCCGGCAGGGAAATGTCGAATCCATAGGAAGAGGCCATCGTTTTCAGTTCCTTGAGCGCCTTGACCTGCATCGAAATTTCTTCGCGCAAGCGGATCACGTCGTCCGTCATCGTTCCGTCGCCGCAGTTCGCCTTGTCTTCCAGCTTCTTGGCTATCAGGAAATCGATTCCGTAAAGCGCCACGCGACGGTAGTCACCCACAATGCGTCCGCGACCGTATGTATCGGGAAGCCCCGTGACGATGTGGCTGTGCCGCGCGAGCTTCATCTCGGGCGTATAGACGTCAAAGACACCGTCGTTGTGCGTCTTGTGATACTTCGTAAAGATTTCGTGAAGCTTCGGGGACGGCGTGTAGCCATAGGTAGAGCAGGCTTCCTCCGCCATGCGGATTCCCCCAAACGGCATGAAGGCGCGCTTGAGAGGCTTGTCCGTCTGCAAGCCGACGACCTGTTCCAGTTCCTTCATCGATTCGGAGATGTAGCCCGGACCGTGCGACGTGATGGACGAGACGATTTCCGTGTCCATGTCGAGAACGCCCCCTTTACGGCGTTCCTCTTTCTGGAGCTTTTGGAGTTCGCCCCAAAGCTTTCCTGTCGCCTCGGTCGCGCTCGAAAGGAACGATTCGTCGCCGTCATAGGGTTTGTAGTTTTTCTGGATGAAATCGCGAACGTTGATTTCTTCTTTCCAGATTCTGCCTTCAAAGCCATCCCAGCCTTCGTACTGGACCATAAGGACTCCTTTTTATTTTTTTCACGACTCAAATATAGGAAAGACGGCGCCCCGGGAAAAGCGGGACAAGCCAGAGCCTAGAGCGGAGAGCCTGGTCGAGGGGGGGGAGTAGATAGTTGAGAGTGGAGAGAGCAAATCGCTTCGCTTTTCTAAGCTCTAAGCTCTATCAGCTAGGCTCTGAGCTACGGAATGGATTCTACCTGCCCGCGGCAGGCGGGTCGAGGCTTCGCCTCTCCAGAATGACATCGGACGGTGAAGGTTCGTTATGTTGAACGGTAGTTTCGTTACACCGTCATCTTGGAGAGTAGTCTCGCTTCTCTGTCATCCTGGAGTGTAGCGCAGCGGAGCGATAGGATCCACAAGGCTCAGGCTGGATTCTACCTGCCAGCAGCAGGCGGGTCGGCTCTTTCAGAGCCTCCAGAATGACAGGGAATAGAAGCGGACCGCTTTTCAACTCTAAGCTCTAAGATTTCCTAACTAAGCTCTGAACATCGGGTAGGCCTGCCTGTCGGCAGACGGGCGCTCCCTCCGCCGTCAGGCGGAAACAGGTCGCTTGGCGACAAAAAGCCTAGACGTGCAACGTCGAAAGCCTTTCGGCTGAAAGTAACCGTTTGCACTCCGATTCTAGGAAGCGGCCACCTTCGGGATGAACATCGCCTTGGTCATTCTCGTACCGTCCATTTTCAGAATGCGGAACCTGTTTCCCCCGATCTTTACTTCCGCACCGACCGAAGGAATCGCGCCGAGCTTTGCAAGGATAAGTCCCGACACGGTTTCCACGTGAACCGATTCCTCTTCGTCGAATTCGACACCAGTCGCATCTTCAAAATCCGAAAGCGAAATCAGCGGGTTGAAGACATAGCGTCCATCCTTTAGCTTCTGGATCATCGCATCGTCTTCCAGGTCGTCCTCGTCCTTGATTTCGCCGACGATTTCCTCCACAATGTCCTCCACGGTCACAAGCCCCGCGACTCCGCCATATTCATCGACGACAATCGCGAGCTGATTGCCGTTTTCGCGAAGTTCGCGCAGCAAGTCGTCGATCTGTTTCTGCTGGGTCACGAAATTCGCCGGATTCAAGAGTTCCTGCAAGTCGAACCTTTCCTTTCCGTTCTTTTCCGTGTACCATTCGAGGAAGTCCCGCGCCGAAAGAATGCCGATGATGTTGTCGATGGAATCGCGATACACGGGAACGCGGGAATGGCGTTCCTCGTTCAAGATGCGAATCGTCTCTTCAAGCGACGACGTGACGTCGATAGCGACCATATCGACCCGAGGCGTCATGATTTCCCGCACCGGAGTTTCCACAAAATCGAAAATGTTCAGAATCATCTGGCGTTCATCTTCGTCAAGCGCGTCCTCGTCATCGGACATGTCGGACTTGAGAGCCTCCCGCTTGTCCTCGGAAAGGAAGTTGAGTTTCGGATTGTAGCCCAGAGCCTTGTGCACTTTCAGGTAGAGCCTGTTCGCGAGTTTCGCTTCCAGGACAAAAGGTAGCCGCAGATACCTGTAAATCGGAAGCAATACATGGGAAAGCGTTTCGGGCCAGAGCGCCCCGAACGTATTCGGAAGCAGGATGACAAAGGAATACACGACCATTCCCGATAGGATTACATACAGGATAACCCCCAGGAGAAATTTGCCATAGAATCCCTGCGTAAGCGCATAAGTCGCGATGAATCCAAGGACTCCGGCAGAAACGTTCAGAATCGTCCGCGCGATGGAAATCGTTTCGTTGAATCCCGGCGCATCGACATAGGAATTGACACGGGATACAAGCTTTTCGTCTTCCTCGCTTTCCGTCGTCACGGAAAGCTCCAGGAAAACCGTCTTCGCCAAGGAAAAAATCCCCGAAAGGACGACACAAGCGATAGCGAGCACAAGATACAGCGTTACATGATCCGTGCAGGAAAGGAAAGATATCAATTTTTATTCCCCCGTTTTTTCAAAACTTTTTCACCCACATGGTAAATGTCTAGACCCAGGATTTCCCTTTCGCGACGTCGCATGACGGAACGTTCGGGAGCCGTGTGGTGATCGTATCCGGAAAGATGCAAAAGCCCGTGTACGATCATGCGCTTGAGCTCCGTGTAAAAGGAATTTCCGAATTTTGGAGCTTGGCGTTTCACCTGGTCTCGCGCAATGTAGATTTCGCCTAGCAGATAATCCTCGTGCCACTCGAAGCTCAGCACGTCCGTCACCTTGTCGAGCTTGCGATAGGCATGGTTCAGTTCGCGAACCATCCGATCCGAACAGATGACGATATTTACGTTTTCCGGATGCCCTTCCTCGACTAGAACCTTGCGGGCAAGAGGTTCAAGGCGCGCTTTCCAAGGGAACGGCTCCTTCTCGTTTTCCGAAAGAAAATTTACCTGAAATGCAGGTTGTCGGGGTTTATTCTTCATATTAGAGTTCGTACCACTTTTGCAAGGTCGAAATAATCGCCTTTGCCTGCTCCTTGCTCGAAATATTGAACTTGCTTCGCTGCTTAAAGACGCCCTGCTGCTTCTGGTAACGGCGAATGGAAACTTTCGGTTCGCCAAATTCACCCGTTTTCGCGTTTCTTTCCTGGTAGAGGAACATCATCGTTGACCAGGCTCCCTTGCTTAAAAATTCCTTCGAGAGTTCCTTGATGACAACTTCACCGGTTTCTTCGTCGGTGTATTCGATTGTCGGTTCCAAATTTTCTGTATCCATGATCACCTCGTAAAAATTACGTCCATTCCAGAAAAAGATAAAAAACTATATTCGACATATCACGGTTTCTGCCACAAAGGAGCCCATTTTGAAAGAATTTCACATCCATATCCAGTTTCCGAATCGCGTATTCTTCGTCATTGCGCTACTAGCCGCATCCGCCATGGCGCAAGGCGCCTCTTCCGTGGGAAAGGTTCGCTATGTCCTGGGCGAGGTCACCGTGCAAAAAAAGGCGGGAGACAATTGGAATCCGCTGCGAATCGGGCTTAAGGTCAAAAGCGACGACCTCATCCGGACCCTAGTCGAAAGCGAAGCGGGCATCGCCCTTTCGGACGGAAGCCTCGTCACCATCGAAGAAAACACCACCATCCGATTCGAAACGGCGGTGAGCAACAAGAGCGAAAGCGGTACCACGGTCGATCTCCGCACGGGACGCGTGTTCTTTGACGTGCAAAAGCAAAAGGAAGGCCACGAGTTCGAATTCAAGACCGGGACGGCGACAGCCGCCATCCGCGGCACGAACGGCTTTGTCGAAAGCGGCAAGGAAGGCATCATCGTCTCGCTCGAATCCGGCAAGATGCTCGTAACGGGTTCGGACGGCAAGTCTCTCGAAGTCCTCGGCGGCGAAACGCTTGTCGAAGAAAAAGGCAAGGGATTCCAGAAATTCAAGACTCCCAGTTCCGGGAAAAAAGGCCTCGCCAAGGAAATTTCGTCCGAGAAGAAATCCGGCACGTTTAGCGCAAACGCGCTCAAGGAAAACGCACGAAAACTCGACGAAAGAAACAAGGCCACTCTCGACAGCCTATCCCAAGAATCGCCCTGCGAATTTGACGCCATCCCGTCGATAACGAATGTTCCCGAAATTCCTGTCGGCGGGACATGCCGCTCGGGCATCCGGATTCATGTCAACGGCATCGAAGCGAAACTTTCCCGCGACGGCAGGTTCCAGACAACCGTCGCCTTCGACAGGGAATCCTACGGGGCAAAGCGCATCCGTGTAAAATGCACAAGCGGCGATGTGGAATCGCTCTGCCTCGAAGCCTTCGCGAAATATGTTTCCAAGACCCAGGATGACAGAAACGCATTCATCCGTCTAGAAAGGCAATCCGGACAAGACGGAGTGGCGGGCGATTCCGTGAAAGGCGAATTTTTCAGCGAAGATTCCACGGCAACCGTAACCGTTTCCCTCGGAGACTACACTTCGGAAAATCTGAACGTTCCAAGCGCCAACGGACACTTTGCGCTCGCCATTCCCGAATCCGCCACGGAACAGGGCACAAGCATCGTAACGGCAACGCTCGCCACAAGACATGGAGTGCTGAAGGATTCCGCCCGAATTTCACTTCCGCCAAGGATCCGGATCCTTTCCGCGAGCGAGGAAAAGTGCGAAATTTTCTTCTCGCTCGGCGGAACGCAAGGGAAAGAGGTTATCGTCGAAGAACTTGTCGATGGAATTCCCGCGACAAAGGCGACTTTTTCGAGAGACGTTTCCAAAGCCGCATTTCCCATGCTTCCCGGAAAGCATCGCTACAAGATGATAGCGAAAGACGGAAACGGAAACCAGTCGGAAATCGCAAGAACATTCGTCTGCAAGGAATGATCGTGCCGCTTTTCGCTTACCATTTCAGAGAACTTTCCGTTCCGCTAGAAAAAAAGGGAAACATTCTCGAAGCGCTTTCCCACGCTATCGGGATTTCGCCTGATTCCATCCTGAACCTGGAAATCGAGAGATTCGCACTCGATTCCCGAAAGCGTAGCGCGCCGCATTGGAGCTATAACGTCAGGTTCGATACGGCAAAGCCTTTAACCCCGACACATTGGCTTGTCCCCGCGACAGAAAAAACGGAAACGCTCGAAAGCGATATTTTGAAGGACTCCATTCCGATGTCAAGAAACGTCACGGTCGTCGGAGCGGGTCCTGCCGGACTGTGGGCAGCGCTTTCCTTTGCGCGAAAAGGCTTTCGGGTGAACTTGTACGAACAGGGAAGCCCGGTCGAGGAACGCTTCCAGGACATTCGACGATTCTTTGTCGATAGGAAATTCAATCCCCGTTCGAACATTCTCTTTGGCGAAGGCGGAGCGGGAGCCTATTCCGACGGGAAGCTCAACACGCGCACGCGAAACGTCTATTCGAGCGCAGTCCTCGCCGACATGGTCCACTTCGGCATTTCAAGGGACGTCCTGACTTTCGCAAAGCCCCACGTCGGAACGGATCGTCTGGTCCTTTTGCTAAAGGCTCTTCGCAAGGAGTTTCTGGAACTCGGCGGAAAAGTCCACTTTCATACCGTTCTCGAAGACATCGAAATTTCGGGCGGAAACCTCTCCCGCGCAAAATTCAACGGAGCGTGGCAAAGCGCGGACAATCTGATTCTCGCGCCTGGACATTCCGCGCGATTCCTCTACGAACTTTTGCACGAACGCGGCGTCACCGAAGAAAGCAAGGCTTTCGCCCTCGGAGTACGCGTCGAACACCCGCAGGAGCTCGTCAATCTTCGACAGCTCGGAAAGAACGTGGACACGAATCTAACCGGCAGCGCGGAATACGCTCTCACGGCAAAGACCCTCGGCGGAAAATCCGCAGCCTACAGCTTTTGCATGTGCCCGGGCGGTGTACTCGTCCCCTGCGTATCCGAAGAAGGAACGCTCGCCACAAACGGCATGAGCTACAGCAAGCGAAACGGCAAGCTCGCCAACGGAGCGATCGTCGTGCCTATCGAGAAAAGCGAAACTCTCTTCGGCGGCATCGAAATGCAGAGGCGCTTCGAAAAAAGAGCTTTCGAACTCGGCGGAAAGAACTATTCCGCGCCGGCACAGACAATCCGGGCCTTTCTCGAAGGAAAGATCGACACGGTTCTCCCTAAAAGCTCCTTCGCGACGGGAATTCGCGCTTGCCCGCTCCGGGAAATTCTCGACGACTTTCTCTGCGATTCGCTTGCAGACGGATTCGAACAGTTCGAAAAGAAGATTCCGGGATTTATCGGTAGCGGACTGATCGTCGCCCCCGAAACGCGAACCAGCTCCCCGGTCCGCATCGTGCGGAACACGGAAACGCTCGAAAGCGTTTCCACGAAAGGCCTCTTCGTTCTCGGAGAAGGGGCGGGCTACACCGGCGGAATCGTGACTAGCGCAGCCGACGGAATCAAGCTTGCCAACCGCGCACAGATGCTAAAAAGTTAAATTCGGATTTTCGATTTCACCCAGAGGACTTTCGCCCCATGATCACCCGCGTTATCGACAGAAATTTTGCCAACATGAGACTGGATCGTTTCTTGCGAAAGGCGTTCCCGAACGAACCGCTCTCCACGTTCTTCGCGATCCTCCGAAAGAAGAAAGTCCGCGTCAACGGCGTCCACGCAAAGGCCCCGCAGATGCTCCGCGAAGGCGATACCGTCGATATCTACGAAAACTTCAAGAGCCTGGAAAACGCAACCCAGGAATCTCCGGCAAAAAAGTCCTGGGGAACCGAAGCGAGATTCTCGGAACGTTACTTTGTACAGAACAACCTGAACATCGCGCTCGAAAAGGAAGACTTCATCGTCGTCGATAAGCCTTCCGGAATCCCGAGTCAGCCGGGAACGGGAACCCGCAAGGGAGAAAGCCTGGTCGAAATGCTCTGGCAATGGGGAAACGACGAACAGCTGGATTTTAGGCCTACACTCGCCCACCGCCTCGACGAGGAAACCTCGGGACTTTTGCTCGCCGCGCTCCACGGCGACACGCTCCGGGATCTCACGCGAATGCTCCGCGAACACAAGATCCAGAAGACATATTTCGCCCTGGTCAAGGGAAACCTCAAGAAGGAACGCGGAACCATCAAGGCGACCCTCGAACGCACGGATTCCAAGGCCGGAGCCAAGATGAAGACCGGAACGGAATCGGGTGTCGCGGCTGTCACGCACTATGCGGTCAAGGAACATCTCGACGGCTACGATCTCGTAAGGATCAACCTCGAAACGGGAAGGATGCACCAAATCCGCGCACATTTCGAAAGCATCGGACATCCGCTCGTCGGCGACTCCCGTTACGGGGATTTTGCGCTCAACCGGGAATTCAAGAAGGACTATGGACTCAAGCGTCTCTTCCTCCACAGCGTGCGACTCGAATTCGACTGGAAAAGCGAACACATCGTCGTGGAATCTCCCCTTCCCAGGGAGCTGCGGGACGTCGTAAAGGCGATGAAGAAGCCGGAGAACAGGAATCAGAAACTAGAACTCAGTAGGTCACCTCTAAAAATTGCTTTGGTTAAGAAAATTTGAATGAGACCAAGCGAA
>CAVKYI010000014.1:0-51544 GCA_963660435.1 Sodaliphilus sp. | reverse complement strand
GGGGACCTTGGCCTTCGCAACTCGGAAAGGTCCCCCTACCTTGCCCCTCGCCGGGTAGGCGCTCCATCCGCCGAGAGGCGGAAACAGGTCGCTTGGCGACAAAAAGCTTAGACGTGCAACGTTGAAAGCCTTTCGGCTGAAAGAAACAGCCCGCTTGGCGACTCTAAGTTCCAAGCTCTATCAACTAGGATCTGAACAGGCTATCGCTTCTTCGCGACGATCGTCTGGAAACGGTAGGTGAGCGTGTAGCTTCCGGCAAAGTGCGCTTCCATTTTCTTGAACGATGTCTTGGAAAGCTTGAACGACCCGTCTAGATTGTTCACCCCGGTCTGTTTCAGGCTGTCGAGCAGATCGTGCAGGGTCAAAAAGGAAACGCTGCAAATGTCCGGAGCGGATTCGAGAATTTCAAAGCGCTTTGCTGCGATTTCCCGAATCCTTTCGTTCGAAAGGTAGGGAAGCCCTTGTCCGGTAAACGAGGAAAGTTCGCGGAGAGTCCCTTCGCTGAACATGGCGAACGCGAAAAATCCTCCGGGGAGAAGCGACTTCTCTATCTTTTGCGACAGCGCGTCAAAGTCCTCGATCCACTGTAAAACGGAACTTGACGCGATCAGGTCGAGGTCTTCGGGAATTTTTAGCGTGCGGATGTCGCCTATCTGGGACAGATGGTTCTCCATGGGAACAGCCCGATAGAGATCGTTGAGCGTAAGACGTTCGATTTCAAAGTTTGCAAGGAGCCTTCTCGTGAAGATTCCTGTTCCGCAGCCTATTTCGTAGGCGTTTCGAAAGCTTCGCGCGTGCTTTCCTAGAAGAGCGGCGAGCCTTTCTGCCGCGTATTTCTGGGCGGTGGCAAATTCGTCGTAGCGTCTGGCATTTTCAAAGCGCAAGGATTTCCTCCAGCGAGGAAAGCTTGAAGAATGGATAGTGCGGCGCGGAGATGGTTTTGACGGGGCACTCGAAACATGCGCTTGCCGTAGGCGGAAAGACCAGGTCCTTTTTCGAAACGATCGCCTTGTCCCATCGTATGTTCGCTTCGACTTTTTCAAAGGAGGCCTCGTAGAGCGCACAGAGTTCTTCCTTGGGATTTTCCGCAAAGGGAAAGTTCACCTTGGACGATTCCGAAAGAAAGCACCATTTCCTGAAAAGTTCAAAATCGAAGTGGTCGATCGTCCGCTTGAACGCTTCCGGCGGAATCCCGAATTTTTCGTGGATGCCGAAAGGCGTCCCGTTGATGGCTATCGCCTGTTGCAACGGAATATTTTTCAGAACTCTGTTTGCCGCCCAGACGCCCATCGAGTGGGCGACGAGGATGATTTCTCGTCCATTTTCCAGAAAGCTTTTGTCAAAGTATAGATTTCGGTAGTCATAGACGGCAGACAGGTCGTAGAGCCCCGAGTCGAGATGCGCGATGGATTCCGGCCTAAAGGCGTATCCCAAGAAGAAGAGAACGAGTGGACGTTCCGGGCTATGCCGACAGATTTCCTGGATAAGCATCGAGGATTTCCTTGAGGCGTTCGAGTTCTCTTGGGAAAATGTCGCCGCGAAGACTGATGCGGAGACGCGCCGTGTCTTGCGGGACGGTCGGCGGGCGGATGGCCGGGACAAAGTAGCCCGCTTCGCGAAGCGTTTCGGACAGCTCGATCGACTTCTCGTTTTTTCCGACGATGAACGGGCAAATCTGCGTTTGACTCAGGTTCAAAAAGCGGATGCTGTCCAGGAGGTTCTCCCGTTCCCTTGAAAAGTCCTTTTGCAAGACAAAATGCGTCCAGGCCACATCGATGCTCGGAATCGCCGTCGAGAAGATGAGGCTCCGCGCCGAATTTACCAGAATCTCTCGCATTTCTTCGTCGGACAGCAGAACGGCCCCGCTTCCGCCGAGCGCCTTGCCGAGGGTTACGAGGATAAAGTCGATGTCCTTGTCGAGATTCCGGAACTTGCAAAGTCCGAGCTCGTGGATGGCAAAGAATGAATGCGCTTCATCGACGTAGAGCTTTACGTTGTCATGCTTCTTCTTGATTTCGACCAGTCTTTTCAGGTCCGCTTCGTCGCCGTCCATGCTGAAAACGGATTCGGTAAGGATGATGATGCGATCGAATTCGCCGTGAAATCTTTCGAGCAGGCTTTCGAGAGAGTCCATGTCGCCATGGGGATAGCGCTTGAAGCTTGCCTTGGAAAGTTTCAGTGCGTCGATCATGCTCGCATGGATAAGCTTGTCCGCGACAAAGAGCGTGCGGGAATCGGCGAGAGAGGAGATCGTCCCGAGATTTGCCGCATAGCCGGAGTTGAAAATCAAGGCCTTCTTGCCTTCGAAGCGGTCTTCGAAGCATTTTTCGAGCAGAAAGAAGGATTCGCTCGAATTATAGACCAGACGGCTAGCGCCCGATCCGAAGAAGACATCGGAATCCGCGACAGTCTCTAGAAACTCGTCGCGGAGATTTCGGTTCGTCGCTATTCCCAGGTAGTCGTTGCTTGCGAGGTTCAGAAGCGTTTTCGATTCGAAGCGGACATACTTTTCAAAGGACGATGTTCGCTTGAATTCCCGATAGGTTCCCGCTTCCTTGGCTTTGGCCAGGTCGAACATGTTAAACCAGCTTTTGCCCGAAGATCTCGTGGAAGGGAAGTCCCCACTTGCCGATTTCCGCCATGAACGGATCGGGGTCGAACTGTTCCATGTTGAAGACGCCTTCGCCTTTCCATTTTCCGGTGAGGATCATCGCTCCTCCGAGCATCACGGGAACGCCTGTCGTGTAGCTGACGGCTTGCGCCTTGACTTCCTTGAAGCATTCCGCATGATCGCAGACATTGTAGATAAAGTAAGTCTGCGGCTTTCCGTCCTTTGTACCGGTGAGCTGGCATCCGATGCATGTCTTTCCCGTATAGTTCTTGCCGAGAGTTCCCGGTTCGGGGAGGAGCGCCTTGAGAAATTCGATCGGAATTATCTTTTGACCCTTGAATTCGACCGGATCGATGCGCGTCATTCCCACGTCTTGCAGAACGCGGAGATGCGTCAGATATTCTTCTCCGAACGTCATCCAGAATCGTGCCTGCTTGATTTCGGGGATGAACTTGACAAGCGATTCGAGCTCTTCGTGCCAGAGAAGGTAGCTTTCGCGCGGCCCGACTTGCGGATAGTCGATGCTTCTGTGTTCGGACATCGGCGGGATTTCGTCGAATTTTCCGCTCCTGTAGAATTTTCCGTTCTGGGTGATTTCGCGGATGTTGATTTCCGGGTTGAAGTTCGTGGCGAATGCCTGCCCGTGGTTTCCTGCGTTGCAATCGACGATGTCTAGCGTATCTATGCTGTCAAAGTAGTGCTTCTTGCCGTATGCGGTATAGACGTTGGAAACGCCCGGGTCGAATCCGGATCCGAGAAGCGCCATGATGCCCGCTTTCTTGAAACGGTCGTGGTAGGCCCATTGCCAGGAATATTCGAAATGCGCCTTGTCCTTCGGTTCGTAGTTTGCCGCATCGATATAGTTCACGCCCTCGGCGAGGCATGCGTCCATAATGGGAAGATCCTGGTAGGGAAGCGCCACGTTCATTACCAGTTCCGGCTTGAAATCTCGGATGAGAGCGGCTACCTCGGATGGCTTGTCCGCATCGACCGTTGCCGTGTGGACCGGAATTTCGCGAATGTCCTTCGCGATGGCGTCGCACTTGGATTTTGTACGGCTTGCGAGGAGAATTTCGGAATAGACCTTCGAATTTTCGGCGCACTTGCGAACCACGACATTCGAAACACCGCCGGCACCGATAACCAATACCTTGGACATTTTTCACTCCGTTGAAAGGATTCGTTCCAAATATATTAAATTTAGGGCGGGCGGTTCCATCGACAGTTCCTTGGAAAATCGCTCGAATCCAGGTTTTTATGGGCTTTTGGTCGAGAGAAAGAAAATTGCGTTTCCTGCTGATTTTTTGCGCCTTGTCGGTCGCAGGGTGTCGCTCTTCGCTCGAACTTGGAAACGAAGCGCTCCGCGTCGGGGATTTCGACAGGGCCGCCTTGAAGTTTTCCGAAGTCCTTGACGAAAATCCGGCGAATCGGGACGCTCGTTACGGAATGGCGCTTTCCCTCTTCGGAAAGGCGGAAGCCGCGGAAAAGGTCGGCAACCATTCGGTGAAGCTCTGGATGCAGGCCTTGACGGAATTTCGCATCCTTTCGAAAATAGACAGCTCGTCGGCGAAGAAAATGCATTCGTCGGCTCTTTTCTATCTTGCCCGCGCGAGGACGCTCGAAAATCCCAAGGCGAGGATTCTCGGCATTCTGAACGAATCGCTCGCGCTCGACAGTACAAACTATTTCAGCTGGAACCTCAAGGCTCTGGCGCTCCAGGGGGCGGGTGACGCGGAAGGCGCAAGGAAGATTTTCGCCTGGATCGTTTCCGAAAATCCGGATTTCTCGCCTGCCTATTCCAACTTGGGAAACCTGTATTGGGAAATGGGAAATGTCGCGGACGCCTGGGACATCTGGTCGATGGGTTCTCTGCGTTTTCCGGAAAACCATCATCTGGAATTTTGGACAAGGGTCGCGGAAGACAGCCTGAAGGCTCGGCTTGCGAAAGAAGGAAAGTCCCTGTGACGGATCTTTCTTCCCGATTGTCGCATATCCAAAAAGTGCAGGACGGCGGCGAGGCGACTGTCTATCGGGCCTTGCTCGATGAAAGGACTTCGGTCGCGCTCAAGGTCTATGCGGACGGGAAGATTCCCGCTTTGGAAAGCGCGCTTGCCCTTGACGGTAGAATCTCCGGAATCGCTCGCTTGCTTGGAACGGGATCTTTGGGAAGTCGAAACTTTTCCGTTTCGGAATATGTCCGGGGCGTTTCAAGCGCGACCGTGTCGCCGATGCCCCCCCGAATGGCCGCAAGGCTCTTGCGCCGGGTCCTGAAGACGCTTTCGCAAATGGCCGCGCAGGGAGCTTTTCACGGCGATCTGAATCCGGAGAATGTCCTCGTTTCCGCAGAAGGAAATCCCGTCCTTGTGGATTTTGGAATCGACGGTCCTGGCGCTCCGCGCTTTGCCGCACCGGAACGGCTAGAAGGTTCGAAGGCGACTGTCGAAAGCGAAATTTTCAGCCTCGGCGCGCTGCTTTACTTCTGGATTTCCGGTGAGCCTCTATTTGGTGGCGAATCGCTCGAAGGAATCGAATCGTCCGTATTCCGGGTGGATTCCCTGGACGTGACGATGCTCTTGCATGGACGTGGCGCATTGAATTCTCGAGAACTTTCGGCCTTTCGGGATGTGTGGGAGAAAACGCTTCGAAAGGATCCGGCGGACCGCTTTGAAGATTTCGACGAATTTGACGAGAGTCTCGAAATTGCGGAAAGTCGCCTTGGCGACTGTCTTCGCGGTGAAACCTCGCTGGATGCGCAATGGACGCAAGAACTGAAGGAGCGGATTCGCGAACGCGAGTCGAGAATCGCGATGTTACCCGAGGAACACTGGGAAACCTTGCACGCCAAGCCTCCCTTTTTCGGAACGAAAAGTACCGAAACGCGGTACTTTCCCCTGAAAATTTTTCTTGCCGCGCTGATACTTCTCGGTGCAATTCTCTTCTTCATCTATATTGAACAGGAGAAGTCCCGAAATCCAGATGTCGATACGGTCGGAAACTCCATGCTGGAGCATTCGAGAAGCCTTGTGGACGAAGAACCTCCGATCGAGAGTCCGTCTTCCGGCATTCGGGGAATCATGGTGGAGCCGGATTCTTCCGTCTCTTACTAGCGCGAAAAGGAGAACATGTGACACTTGAATCGATGCTTGCCACGTCCGAGTTCCTGGATATGATTTCCCAGCTTCTGGATGAGTCGATGCCCGAGGAACTCTTGCCGGCGATCGCGAAGGTCGCATGCCAGGTTCTCGATGCGGATTCGGCCGTACTTGAAATTCCCGCGGAGCTTGCCGATGCGCCGTTTCGCTTTGCCTATCCGTCCGCTGTGGCCATCTCCTTTAGCGCGGTAAGGCGTGCGCGCGCGGAAAAGCGCGCCGTTCTCTGGAACTTGGCAAATGACGAAAATCTGGACGTGTCCAAGTCGATTGCGCGAAACAACCTGACGAGCATTCTTGTCGCTCCCTTCCAGACTCCGGACTCGGAAATCGTTTCGGGTTTTCTCTATTTGCAGCGGGAATCGCGCAAGGAATCCTTTGACGAAAACGACAAGAAGCTGTTCGACAAGTTCGTTTGCGTCCTGGAAAAGATAGCGAGTTCCGCATATCGCCGAAAGACGGACAAGGAATCGCTAGACGAACTGCGCGGCGTCGTTCGCAAGGGTTCGCTTGTCTATGCGTCTCGGGCGATGGCGAATGTCATCGCTTCTGCCGAAAAGTTTATCTCTCTTCCCGCGCCGCTGATGATTCGGGGCGAAACGGGAACGGGAAAGGAAGTGCTTGCGCGCTGGCTCCATTCGAAAAGTCCACGGGCGGACAAGCCCTTTATCGCGATTAACTGCGGAGCGATTCCGGAAAATCTTATCGAATCGATTCTGTTCGGCCATGTGAAGGGCTCGTTTACCGGCGCTATCGATACGCGAAAGGGGGTTTTCGAGGAAGCGGAAGGAGGAACGCTTTTCCTAGACGAAATCGGCGAGCTTCCGCTGAACATGCAGGTGAAGCTCTTGCGCGTCTTGCAGGAGAGGCACATTACGCGAGTCGGGGACAATCGGGAAATTCCGGTGAACGCCCGAATCATTTCCGCAACGCACGTGGATTTGGAGAAGGCCGTCAAGGAACACCGCTTTCGGGAAGATCTGTATTATCGCGTCCAGGTGATGTCTCTTGAAATCCCGCCGCTTCGCGACCGCGGACAGGATGTCCTGCTTCTCGCGGAAGAGTTCATGAAACGCTACGCCGCGGAATACGGGCTCGGAAAATTCCATCTTTCCCGGGCTGCGGAAAAGGCCCTGCTCGCCTATCCGTTTCCGGGAAATGTCCGGGAGCTCGAAAACAAGATCCAGCGCGCGCTTGCCAATGCGAGCGGTTTTGTCATTCTGCCCAGGGATCTGGAACTGGACGTACTTCGCGAAAGTGTCAAGGAGTCGCCTCGAACGCTCAAGGAATCGCGCGAAATCTCGGACAGGGCCGTCATCGACGCGGCTCTTCGCGATGCGGGCGGAAACCTGACGCTCGCTTCGACGATTCTCGGAATCGATCGCAAGGTGCTTCGCGAAATGATGGAACGTCTCGATATCAAAAAAGAGAATTACAAGAAAAATCAGGTTCTTTAGGCGGGAATTCTTTTTCTATGTTTCCTTTCGGAATGTTTGGCACTGTTTTTGCAAGGATAGCGGGTATGAAGAATCCAAGACTCATTCCCTTCGCTATTTTCGTCGCTGCGCTTGCGGGCGCGGCCGGTGCCGCCTCCATGCCCGAACCCCAGCTTTCGACACCTGTCGATGAGCCGTCATTTGTGGAAAAAACGGTAGATTCCGACAATTCCTCGCTCGACAGGAAGCGCGCCGAACGTCGCGCTGCCCGGGAGCGCATTCTTTCGAAACTCCGCGAAAGTTCGCCTCGCGAAAAGGATTTTGTCCGCGAAGAGCTAATAAAAAAAGGGAACGAAAGTTCCCGAAAAGGCGTGGAATACCCGAAAAACGAAAATTCACCGCGCAGGTTCCACGAAGAAAGATTTCAGGGACCGGAGGATCGGCACTTGATGGAGCCGGACCGCGGGATGCCTCCGCCGGAATTCGGCGAACCGAAATTTTAACGGATGTTCGCCCGGAACCTGCAATTTCTCCTTTTGCTTTGCATTTTTTTCAAGGTAGGCCTTGCTTCTGAAAGCCCGCAGGATTCCCTTTACGAAAAGGCGCTAGATGCGGAAAGCGCGGGAAACGTCGCCGATGCGATTCTTCTGCTTGAAAAGGCGGCATCCTTTCCCGGACGGTATGGGGACGAAATCCGGGAGATCCTCTCCGAATATTACGAAGTCCTGCAGATAGAAAAACCGGATATCGAGGGCAAGAAAAAACCGTTTTCTCTTTGGGGAAACATCGAGGCCGTGGCAAGTCGCTATGACGAATGGGGCGATACGCTTGGCGCAAGGGAATACCTGGGCGAGGGATTCCTGCAACTGGGAGCGGAATATGCGATTCCTTCCGGAAGCATGACGCATACGCTTTCCGTCCTGTT
Source organism: Sodaliphilus sp. (assembly GCA_963660435.1). Lineage (GTDB taxonomy): Bacteria > Fibrobacterota > Fibrobacteria > Fibrobacterales > Fibrobacteraceae > Hallerella. The sequence goes on along the minus strand of CAVKYI010000014.1, from coordinate 43,423 downwards.
TGCCGCGGAGGGCTTTCTTTATGAAGCGAATACGGTCTTTGACACGAGCCGCTACGAGTTTTCGCCGAGCGTCGCTTACGCGCTTTCGGGGAAACGCCTTGATCTTTCCGCGGAGCTTGGATTGTTGCATTCCGAGCGGGACGGGACATCGTTCTTCGCTTCGATCTTCGGAACGCGGGACTTCTATCTTCGCGGGAACTTTCGCATGGGGGCTTCCTGCCTTGGTTTCGTGAATAGCGATGCGCGGGTGCGTCTTGTCGCGGGCGGTCATCTGGCGCTTCGAAAAAAGGTCGGGACAAATGCGGAACTTTCGCTTTCGGGACGTCTTGACGGCGATACGTCCGTTTCCGCCTACATGAAATATGTTCCCATGGACGGCTTTGAAGACGGGGAAGCGATCGAAAGCGCCGATGCGTTTTACCGGGAAGCCTTTTCCGACGATTCCGAAGCTTTCGATTTGCCTGCGGATACGATTTCGGAAAGATACTACCTGGGAAGACGAACAAGGCTCGGGCCCGAAATCCGCTCTCTTTTCGGGTATCGTTTCGAAAGCGGATTCACGGTGGATTTTCGCGGAAACCTCTTTCTGTCGTTCGGCATGAAAAAGGACGAATGGCTTGGCGAAAAGGGAACTTCCGAAAATTGGCGGCGTACGATGTTCCAGGGTTCTGCTAGGATTCGGGCGGGATACGAGTGGAAATTCGTAGCCGCCTACGTTTCTCTCGAAGCGTATTTCTACCGGTATTTCGGGCTTCCTTCGGGGCATCCGGAGCTTTTCGCGTATGCGGCGACACAGGAAAAAGTCCGCTCCGGAGTACTTTTCCGTTTCTAGGCTTTTGCAATTTTTTATCTTTTCGGCGTATGTTTACTGGAATCATTCAATCTACCGGCGAGATTCTCTCGCTCGAGTCGAGAGGCGACGCCTTGTCGATGCGCCTTCGCGCTCCGGGATTTTTCAAGGATTCTAGGCTTGGCGACAGCATCGCGAATGACGGAGTGTGCCTTTCCATCGAAAAGTGTACATCGGACGAGGCGACGTTCTGCATCATGCACCAGACGGTCGAGAATACGGCTTTTAAAAAGGCTCTTCCCGGTGCGCTCGTGAACCTGGAAAAGCCTTGTCGCGCCGATTCACTGATGGGCGGACATTTTGTCATGGGACATGTCGATACGACAGTGAAAGTCATCGCCGTGAATGCCCGGGAGACAGGCGTGGAAGTGGATCTGGAACTGCCGTCCGAACTCCGTAGATATGTCATTCGTCGCGGTTCCATCGCGTTAAACGGCATCAGTCTGACCGTCGCGGAAAAGTTCGACGGTTCGCTTCGGGTCTGCATTATCCCGGAAACGCTTGCGCGGACCAATCTGCGAAACTGGAAACCGGGGACGCTAGTCAATGTCGAAGTCGATCCGATAGGCAAGTATATCGAAAACCATCTCAAGGAAATGGACCGTGCTGAACACGATTGAAGAAGCGATCGAGGATTTTAGGAACGGCAAGTTTCTTGTCGTCGTCGATGACGAAGATCGCGAAAACGAAGGTGACTTCATTATCGCCGCGGAGAAGATTTCGCCCGAAAAGGTGAACTTCATGCTTCACGAAGGCCGTGGAGTCCTTTGCGCGCCGCTTCCCCAGAGGCGTTGCCGTGAACTGGGCCTTACCCGCCAGACGGAAGACAACACGTCCATGCTAGGAACTCCGTTCACGATCATGGTCGATAAGATAGAAGGCTGCACGACGGGCGTTTCCGCGCATGACCGCGCAGCGACCATCCAGGCTCTAGCCGATCCGGCATCCAAGGCCGGGGACTTTGGAAGGCCCGGACACATCTCTCCGCTGTATGCGCAGGAGGAAGGCGTGCTTCGTCGGGCGGGCCATACGGAAGCTGCTGTCGATTTGGCAAGGCTCGCAGGACTTCGACCGGCAGCCGCCTTGATCGAAATCATGAACGAGGACGGCTCGATGGCGCGAATGCCCGAGCTGCAGAAGGTCGCAAGGAAGTTCTCCCTGAAGATTATTTCCATTCGGGATCTGATTGCCTACCGCCTTCGCACGGAATCCTTCGTGGAACGCATCGCGGCCCCCTCCGTTCCGACGAAGTTCGGAAATTTTCGCGCTTACGGCTACCGGAGCAAGACGGATGGTTCGGAGCATGTCGCCTGGGTTGCCGGAAATCCGGATTTTTCGAAGCCTATCTATGTACGCGTCCACAGCGAATGCCTGACGGGCGATGTCTTTGGATCGAAACGCTGCGATTGCGGAGCCCAGCTCGAAAGTTCGATGCGCTTTATCGGCGAACATGGCGGCGTCCTGCTGTATATGCGAAACCAGGAAGGCCGCGGGATCGGGCTTTGCAACAAGCTTCGGGCTTACGAGCTCCAGGAAGAGGGATTCGATACGGTGGAAGCGAACAGAAAGCTCGGTTTCAAGCCCGATCTTCGCGAATACGGAATCGGAGCGCAAATCCTGAAGGATCTGGGTGTTCGGCAGATGAAGCTTCTTACGAACAATCCCGCCAAGGTGACGGGCATCGAAGGCTATGGTCTTGAAATCGTGGAACGCGTCCCGATCGAAATCCCGCCGACTCCGGAAGACCGTTTCTATTTACAGACAAAAAAGGACAAGATGGGACACATCCTGCACAATTTGGACAACTAAGGATTTTTATGGTTGATGTCAAAACTTATCGAAAAAGCCTTGACGGCAAGGGAATGCGCATTGCTATCGCCGTTGCCGATTTCAACGAGGTGGTCACGTCGGGCCTTCTTTCGGGAGCCGTGTCGAAGCTCTGCGCGCTGGGCGTAGAGCCAAAAGACATTTCGGTCGCCCATGTTCCGGGCGCGTTCGAACTTCCCGGTGTCGCGGCGCGTCTTGTCGCGTTGGAAAGATTTGACGCGGTCATCGTTCTCGGTGCGGTCATTCGCGGGGAAACTCCGCATTTCGACTGTGTCGCGAATGCGGTGACAAGCGGCACGGCAGCTCTTGCCGCAAGCGGAAAGGTCCCCGTTCTCTTTGGCGTGCTGACGACGGATACGGTCGAACAGGCGATGAACCGTTCCGGTCTAAAGGGCGGAAACAAGGGTGCGGACTGTGCGGAGAGCGCGGTGGAACTGGCGAATCTCTACAAGGAGCTCGCATGAAGAATCATTCCGTGAGCAGAAGACCCGCCAGGGTCTTTGCCATGCAGCTTTTTTACGCGATGGAAATCACGGGACAGCCGGTCGGCAAGTGTGTCGATGGCATCCTTTCGAGCATTCGCGAAGCGAACAAGCGGGAGCTTCCCGCCGAGATGAAGCGCTACGGGATGTCGCTTGTCGATTTGATCCAGGAACATCGCTCGGAGCTGGATGCGATTATTTCGGAGCGCGCCATCGGCTGGGACCTGGATCGCCTGGCCACACTCGACAAGATAATTCTCTACATCGGCCTGACGGAACTCCAGTATGAACCGGAAGTTCCTGTCAGGGTGACTATCGAGGAAGCGGTGCAGATTGCGAACAAGTACAGTACGGAAAACTCGTACCGCTTTATCAATGGAATCTTAAACCAGTTCGCTCGGAGCAAGGGAATGCTCGTTTCTAGCGATAATCCGGAGGAAGATAAGTGAAGAAACTTTCCGAAAAGACGTTGAAATTCTTGACAGCGGGTCTTGCCGCGCTGGTCGCCTTTGTCGTCTATGTTTCGACGATGGCGCCGACGGTGAGTTTCTGGGATTGTGGCGAGTTCATCGCCTGTGCGAACATCTTGGGAATTCCGCATCCGCCTGGAACGCCGTTCTTTGTGCTGCTTTCCCGGACGGTCATTCTCCTTCTTCCCTTTGTCGAGGAAATCGCGAAGCGCGTGAACTACATCTCGGTCGTGTGTTCCGCCCTTACCGTTTTCGTCACGTCTCTCTTCGCCTGGGACTTCCTGGCGAAAATCCTTTCTGCCGACAGGCTCGTCGACAAGGTTTCTGCGGGATTTCGAAAGCTTGTACTTTTTACCGCCGCGCTTTCTGCCGGATTCCTTCTCACGTTCAGCGATACGTTCTGGTTCAGCGCTGTCGAGGCGGAAGTCTATGGATTCGCGATGTTCATTGTCATGCTCGTTTCCTATCTCGCTCTCAAGTGGCTCGACCACAAGGACGATGCATGGGGAAACCGCATTCTGGTCTTTATCTGCTATATCGCCTTTATCGGTGTCGGTGCGCACCTGTACACGCTTCTCACCGTCCCGGCTGTCTTTGTTCTCCTGCTTATGGCGGAGCCGAAAAAGATTCTTTCCCGGATGCCCATCTGGATTACGGGAACGCTTCTCTGTTCCGTCATTTACGCGGTTTCCAATTTTATCGCCATCGCTCTCGTGACGACGATTGTGCTTTGTGCCCTGGTCTTGATCAAGGCCGGCTCGCAGGAGTTCAACAAAAGCGTCCGGCTTTCGCTCGCCTTTGCGCTCGTCGCGCTCCTCGGCTACAGTTCGCATCTGTATCTGCCGATTCGCTCGGAACTGAATCCGGCTATCGACGAGAACGATCCGGAAATCAACTTCCGGGACGATCAGGGAAACCTGCAACTTGGAAACCTTCTCGATTCGGAAAACTGGAAGGCGTTTAACGATTTCGTGGAACGCAAGCAGTATGGTTCGGAAAGCATGCTTTCCCGTGCGATGCATCGCCGCGCGCAGACCGCGCACCAGTTCCTTTCGTTCCCGAACATGGGATACGGCGGTTACCAGATTGCGCAGTACCTGCCGTTCAAGGTCGGAGGGCTGAACTATTCCGGCGGAACATATGTTTTCGATCCGATGGAAAACGCGCCGCTGAAACGATTTGGCGTCTATTTCCCGACGCAGATGCAGGCGATGGGGGACAACGTTCCCGCACAGCTCGTCTGGTTCCTTCTTTTCAACGGGGCGATCGTCGCCGTGTGCGTCTTCGCATATCGGAGAAGCAAGAAGCTTGGCGTCTATATGGGAATCCTCTATGGACTCTGTTCGTTCGGACTTCTTTTCTATGTAAACTTTGCCGACGGCATGCGCATGGATTCCTCCCGCGACTATAAGTACTGGAAAAGTTCGATGGAAGCGAATGCGACAAACCTTTCCCAGATGGGTGTCGAAATTCCCGCGATCCCGGATGCGAACGCGCTTCTCGATGCAAGGCAGAATATCGAACATGCGAAGCTCGTCCTGAACACGCTGCGCTATCGCCAGGCGGACGCATCGCAAATTGCCGCGGCGGAACAGAAGCTCCGCAACCTGGAAAGTTCGTCGCTCTGGCAGAACTGGAAAAAAATCGAAAACGCCTACGCGAAGGTCGGTCGCAAGGCTCCGTTCCCCGAAGCGGTTCACATCGAAGTGCGCGAGCGTGACTACTTCTACACGCCGGCCTATATCTTCATGAGTCTCGTTTTTGGCGTCGGCATCGGAATCCTTGTCTATCTGCTGGCCCTAAAGGCTTCGATGCTTGTCGTTCCTGTCGCCGTTGCGTTCCTCGCTATCTGCTCGGTGATTCCCTGCGTTTCCAACTATGGTTCGCATGACCGCTCCGGACTCTGGGTCCCGTGGGACTACGCCTACAACCTGCTGATGAGCTGCCGTCCGAACGCGATTCTCTTTACGAATGGCGATAACGATACCTTCCCGCTCTGGTTCGCGCAACAGGTCGCCGGTGTCCGGAAGGACGTTCGCGTGGTGAACCTCTCACTCGGAAACACGGACTGGTATATCAAGCAGATGCTCACCCAGGAGCCGATTCTAAAGCTCAGCTACAATGCGGAAGGCATTGAAAAGTCAATGGCCATCGGGGACTTGAACGAGCGCAACCCGGAACATTACACGCAGACGTGGATTGCCCGCGCCAACAAGGCGATTCCGGTTCTCCAGTCCCGAATCGCCGAAATGACGGATTCGACGGGCAAGGCACTTTCGAATGTCGATACGCTGAAGCTCAAGCAATACAAGGTGATGTACCAGGTCTATTCCGCGTTCAAGGAATGGCAGGCGAAGACACATGCCGGCTTGATGCTTACGCAATACAAGCTCGTTCTCGACCTGGCGATGAACAACGTCGATCGGCCGCTCCATTTCTCGACAACCGTCGGACAGTCGAACTTCATGGGCCTCGAAAAGTACATGGTCCAGGAAGGCATGATTTTCAACCTGATGCAGGGAGATACGACGGACCGCCGCGCGAACAACCAGGACTTTGACCTGGAACGCACCGCCTACCTGATAGACAGCGTCTATCGGTTCCGCGGACTAGGCGACGGAACAGCCTATGTCGATGACGAGACCACACGTCTCCTTTCGAGCTACACGTCACTCTATCTGCAAATCGCTTTCCAGGTTCGCGAAGAAATGGGCGCGATGCTTTCCGACGGGACTCCTCTCACGGTTTCGAAAAAGCGCAAGCTCGACGACATGGCGAACTTTGCCCTCCGCTATCTGGACCGCGGCATTTACCAGTTCCCGGATGAATGGCGTTCCTATTGGGCCGCGGCATTTGTTCTCGACGTTCTCAAGGACAGGAAACGCGCTCTCGAATACCTGGATCGCGGCTTGGAAAATGTCCCCGCTTACGATGAACAGGGACGGATGCGGCTTGAAATGAACCGTCAAAGTGTCGATGCGATGCCGGAAAAGCCGCTAGCGGTCGTGCCTGATTCCGCCTTGCCTGCCAAGGCGGATACGCTCGCCCAGGGAAAATAACTTGTACGCATCTAGGATTAGCCTATGGATTTGAGTCTGGTCATTCCTGTCAAGGACGAAGCGGAAAACCTCGCCCCCTTGATGGAGGAAATCGTCGCCGCGATTACCCCGACGGGAAAGTCGTTCGAGGTTATCGTCATCGATGACGGCAGCCGGGACGGTTCGTGGAACGTTCTCCTGGAACTCTCCGCGAAATATGCCTTTCTTCGCCTGTATCGCTTCCAGTTCAACTGCGGCAAGGCGGATGCCCTCTCCCTCGGGTTTTCGAAGTCCCGGGGAAAACTCATCGCGACACTCGATGGCGACTTGCAGGACGATCCGCGCGAAATCCCGAAGATGATGAAAATCATCGACGATGGGTATGACCTGGTTTCGGGCTGGAAGGTTCACCGTCACGATCCGTGGCACAAGACCTGGCCGTCGAAGCTTTTCAACATCACCGTATCGATCATTTGCGGCAAGCGCCTGCACGATTTCAATTGTGGAATCAAGCTCTATCGCAGTTCGGTCGTGCGCTTTATCAATCTGTATGGGGATTTTCACCGCTTTATTCCGGTCATGGCGAAGTGGCAGGGGGCAAGAATCGCGGAAATGCCCGTTTCGCATCGTGCGCGGATCCACGGGGCGTCAAAGTATGGCGTATCAAGGCTCGTTTCGGGCTTTCTGGACTTACTCACCCTGCTTTTCCTCAACCGCTTTGCGACAAAGCCGCTTCACTTTTTCGGATTCCTCGGACTCGTCTTCTTGCTGTTCGGAATGGGCGTGTTCGGCTATTTCGGCCTGCAGTGGCTGCAACTCGGCGCGCTGCATCTCCGCCCGCTAATCGTTGTCGGCGGATTCTCTCTCCTGATGGGAGTTCAGCTCTTTTCTCTGGGTTTCCTCGCGGAACTCTTCAACCGCCACAAGAAACAGCGCTATCCCATCGCGGAAACGGTTCGCGACGATGTGGAATTTCTAGAGAAGGAAGGCTTGCGATGACATTTCCCAAAAGCCTGGTCGTGATTCCGACTTACAACGAAAAGGACAACATTTCCTTGATAATCCCGGAAGTACTCGGGCAGGATCCGTGCCTGGAAGTTCTCGTCGTCGATGACGGTTCGCCCGATGGGACAGGCGATATCGTCGAAGCGATGTCTAGGGAAAATCCCAGGATCCACCTGTTTCGCCGGGCCGGGAAGATGGGGCTTGGCTCCGCTTACGTCACGGGCTTCAAGTGGGCGCTCGAAAGGGATTACGAGCGTGTCTTCGAAATGGATGCGGATTTTAGCCACAAGCCGTCGGATTTGCCTCGTCTGCTCCTTGCTGCGGAAGATGCCGACCTGGTGCTCGGAAGCCGTTACAACGAAAAAAAGATTGGCGTGGTCAACTGGGACTGGAAACGCCTCCTGCTCAGTTACTTCGCGAATCTCTATACGCGTCTCGTGACGGGGCTTCCGGTCAAGGATGCGACCGGAGGATTCAAGTGCTTTCGGCGGACCGCGCTGGAGACGCTCGATCTTTCGGGCATGAAAAGCGACGGTTACTGCTTCCAGATCGAGACGACATTCAAAATCTGGAAGAAGGGGCTTCGCGTCAAGGAAATTCCCATCGTCTTTACGGATCGGGTTCGCGGTGTATCGAAAATGAGCGGCGGAATCATTTCGGAGGCGTTTTTCCTTGTCCTGAAATTGCGCTTTAGGCGTTCCTGATCCTTTGCCGCATGTCGCTATCCTGTTCCGTCATCATCGTAGCCTACAACTCGCGTGATTACATCGCTGCGTGTGTCGCTTCCGTCGTCGATGCGCTTCGAAACCTGGATTCGGAAATAATCGTTTTGGACAACGGTTCGCAGATTCCCGTCCTGGAGAGGCAAAAGGCGGCGTTCCCTATGGTTCGTTGGCTGGACAGCGAAAGGAACCTTGGCTTTGGAAAGGGTTGCAACCTGGCGGCTCGCCATGCGACAAAGGATGTGCTCTTCTTTGTCAATCCGGATACGGTCGTTTCGCGCGGAACGTTTGAAAAGACGCTTGCCTACATGAGGTCGAAATCCGAGGCGGGCGCTGTCGGCTGCAAGATTTTAAATGGCGACGGTTCCCTGCAATGGGCCTGCCGTCGCTCCTTTCCGTCGCCGTTTGCCGCCATCTGCAAGACGATAGGGCTTTCTTCCCTCTTTCCGAAGAGCAGGCTCTTTGCCTCGTACAACATGACTTATCTCGATCCGGAACAGGAGACGGAAGTCGATGCAGTCAGCGGGTCGTTCCTCGGAGTCCGGCGAAAAATTTTCGAACGCCTGGGCGGTTTCGACAAGGACTATTTCATGTATGGCGAAGATCTCGACATCTGTCTTCGCATCAAGAAACTCGGATTCCGCAATTACTACTACCCCGGAACGAACATCCTGCACTTCAAGGGGCAAAGCTGCAAGACGCGCCGCTTCCGGACTTTTATCGAATTCTACATGGCGATGCTCATCTTTGCGAAGAAGCATCACAATTACCATCTTCCGACCTTTGTCATCGCGCTTGGAATCTGCTTTGCCGCCCTTGTCGGCGTCTTTTCGAGGCTCGTGCCGCAGTGGTGGAAAATGGTTGTGGATTTTCTCTGTGTCCTTGTCGGGTTTCTGGCCGTTTCTCGATTCGTTCCGCTTTCCGGCGAAAGCTTGTTCGCGATGGCGCTTTCGACATGGCTCCCTCTCTCGATCGCCGGGGATTACGTATCGCCTCGACTGGACGGTCGGCGTCTCTTGAAATTTCTCGTGCCATTCGAATGTCTTGGCGTCCTGGTCGCTTCGCTTGCGCTTGGCGAGGAATCGTCTGTCGCCTTCGCGTTTCTTTTTGCCGGTCTTCTCTGCGTCTTTTGGCGGCGCCTCCTTTTCTGGCTGCGCTACTTTTACCAGATTTTTTCGGGAAAGGCGAAGCGTTCCGTTTTGCTCGGCGGAACGACAGACGCGCTTTCTGCCTGGTTCGACCGTTATCGCCTGAAGCCGGGATTGAACCTGCTCGGCTGCGTTACGGAGTTTCCCGACCGGATTACGGAAAAGAATCGGGAATATCTGCTGGGTTCGCTTGAAAAATTGCCGCTTATCTGCAAGCGGACCGGGGCGCGGGAATTGCTCGTGCTGTCCGATGTCGCGGGATTTCGGGAATCCTTTGACCTGGATTGGGTAAAGTCCCTTGGGCTGTCTTCCAGACTGCTCATCGCGACGGAAAACGATACGAACTACGCTATCGTGGATTTGAACTATTTTTCCTGACTTGCGCCCATCTAGGGGGGCTTTTCTTTTATTCGAGCTTCTTCGCAGGAGAAAAGGAATTATTTTTATCTATGGAAAAATAAAAGGTAAATCATGAATTCTGAAATGCTTTCGATTCTGTGCACGCCCGATACCCATGAAGCGCTTCTGGAAGCTTCCGCGGAAACGCTTTCTGTCCTCAACGAAAAAATCGCGCAGGGAAAAGTTCGGACTGTCGGAGGAAACTCCGTCACCGAATCCTTGGACGAGGCTCTGGTGTCAAAGGATGGAAGCAAAGCCTATCCGGTTCGAAACGGAATTCCTGTACTTCTTTCCGACGAAGCGATCGCGCTTGAAATTTAAGGCCTAGAGGTAAATATGGCGACAACGGTAGAATCTCTTCGCAAGGCGGTGGGCAAGAAGAAAAACTCCAGGGCCTTTGCATGGCTTGCCGACCTGATGCGTCAGAACGGCGACCTGGATGCGGCGCTTTCGTGCGTACAGGCGGGTCTTTCCGCTACATCGAGCGAAGAAGGAAATCTTGTCCTGTCGAAGATTCTTGTCGAAAAGCAGGATTGGGATGGCGTAATCGAAGCCTGTGAATCTGTACTCTGCAGAAATCCTTACTGTCTATCCGCGCTTCGCCGTCTAGGCGATGCCTATGCCGAAAAAGGCGACGAGGAAAAGCGCAACCGCTATTACCGCCTGTTGCACGATCTGGATCCGCTGGACGCCTTCTGGAAAGAGGAGTATGCTCCGAAAATCGAGATGGTCGAGGAAATGCCGACATTGGAAGATTCTCGCGAAGAGGCTTCCCCGGTCGCCGCGGAAGCTTCCGCGGAAACGCCCGAACAGGATGCTCCGGTCGAGGACGCTGTAGAAAAAGCGGAAGAGAAAACGGACGAGGAAAAGGACGAAGATCCTTTCTCGTCGCTAGCGACGCTGCTCCCTGCGGACGAGGAAAGCGAAAGCGAAGTCTCGTTCCAGGATCTGGAAAATAGCCTGGACAATGCGATTGCCGATTTTTCGCCTGCCAATTCGGAAAAAGATGAATTTCCGACGGATGAAATCGACGGGAACGATATTTCGACGGCGCTTTCCGGGATCTTTGGCTCTGCGGAAACGGACGAGCCGATGCCGGAACAGGGAGAAAAGGCGAACGAACCTTCTCCGGAAGAAAAGACCGAGGACAAGCCGCAAAGCCTCTCCGATGCGTTTGACAGCCTCTTTGGGGAAGACGAATTGCCGGATGAGTTTGTCCTCTCGAAACCGTCGGACGATGTTCCCTCGCCCTCGGTTCCGTCCGAAGAATCGGTCCAACCGTCTGCGGCGGAAGAATCCCCGTCCGCGGTTGAGTCTCCCGTCGAGACGTCGGAACCACTGTTCACGAAGTCCGCAGAAGAGAAGTCCCCGTCCGAGGGTAGCCTCGAAAAGTCGGTGGAAAGCTCGTTCGACAGCCTCTTCGGCGACGAATCGGACGACCTCCCCCTGGAGAGCCTTGGCGAATCTCGGAAGCCGGAATCGGAAGCTCCCGCATCCTCGGTTCCGTCCGAAGAATCGGTCCAACCGTCTGCGGCGGAAGAATCCCCGTCCGCGGTTGAGTCTCCCGTCGAGACGTCGGAACCACTGTTCACGAAGTCCGCAGAAGAGAAGTCCCCGTCCGAGGGTAGCCTCGAAAAGTCGGTGGAAAGCTCGTTCGACAGCCTCTTCGGCGAAGGTTCGGATGACGCTCTTGTCGATGATCCGACAACCAGTACGCGAACTCTTGCGGAAATCTATTTCGAACAGGGCGTATATGACGAAGCGATCAAAATCTACAAGGATCTGCTTCGCAAGAATCCCGAAGATAATGCCTTGAAGGACCGCCTTTCGGAAATCGAAAAGACCCGCGACGACAGACAGAAAGAAAACTAGCGCTCGCTAGCGCTCGGAGCGAATCATGGCTACGTTGAAAATTGAACAGCTTTTGCGCCTGATGGCCCAGAAGAAAGCGTCGGACTTGCATATTCGCGTGGGAGTGCCTCCCATTTACCGTATCAACGGTGAATTGACGCGACTTGTCGATACCGCTATCGATGCGGCGACGATGGACGAGTTCCTTGTTGATATGATGAACCGCGACCAGATGAACCGCTTTGAATCCGAAAAGGAATGCGACTTTGCCGTGGGCGCCCGGGATATGGGACGGTTTCGCGTAAACGTCTTTCGCCAGCGCGGAACTTCGGCGATGGTCATTCGCCACATCAAGGCGAGCATTCCGAAATTCGAAGAACTGAAGCTCCCTCCCGTTATTCTGGAACTGGCCGAGCGCAAGCGCGGACTTGTCCTGGTGACGGGGACGACGGGTTCCGGAAAATCGACCTGTCTCGCTTCGATGATCGACCATCTGAACGATACGGTGTCGGACAACATCATCACGGTGGAAGATCCGATTGAATACTTGCACAAGGACAGAAAGTCTATCGTTTCGCAGCGTGAAATCGGCGTGGATACGAACTCTTACGCGAACGCTCTCCGGTCGGCGCTACGCCAGGATCCGGACGTTCTCCTCGTCGGCGAAATTCGCGATCTGGAGACGATGCAGATAGCGCTCACCGCTGCCGATACCGGTCACATGGTCTTTGCCACCATCCACACGACGAACGCGACGGAAACGATCGCTCGCGTTCTTTCGATGTATCCGCCGCACCAGCACGACGAGGTTCGGCTGCTCCTCGGAGAATGTCTCGCTGGCATCATCAGCTTGCGCCTGCTTCCGATGGCGGATGGCTCGGGGCGAGTTCCCGCCGCGGAAATCATGATAAATACCGCCGCTATCCGGGAATATATCGTCGATAAGGACAAGACGGAACTGGTGGAACAGGCGATTGCGGAAGGTCACATGCAATACCACAGCCAGACATTCGACCAGGCTCTTCTCGATCTCTATTCCAAGCAGCTGATTACCTACGAAGTGGCGCTTGCCGCCGCGACGAACCCGGATGACTTCGACCTGAAGGTTCGCGGCATATCGGGAACGTCCGATCGCGGATGGATGTAGCATGAAAATTCTCCTGGCACAGATGGAAGTCATTCCCGGAAATCCGGAGGTGAACTTTTTCACGGTAAAAAGGTTTGTCGAAGAGGGGGTTCGGAAAGACGCGGATCTGGTCGTTTTTCCGGAAATGTGCGTTCCGGGATATCTCCTTGCGGACCTGTGGGAAGAAGCGAGCTTTGTCGAAAGATGCGTACAGGTTAACGAGTCGATTCGGGAACTGTCTGATCGGATAGACATCCTTTTCGGAAGCGTGGCAAGGGAAGAAGAAAACGGGGAAAATGGGCGACCGCTTCTTTACAATGCCGCCTACTACGCGTCGAAAGGCGAGTTTCGGACGCTTGTCCATGCGGCAGGCGTCGAAAAGAAGTTCTTGCCGAAGACACTTCTCCCGAGTTACCGCGAATTTGAAGAACCGCGCTATTTTTCGGACCTTCGAAAGCTCGCGCAGACGGCGGGCGTTCCGGTTTCGGAAATTCTGGAACCTCTGTCGGTTGGCGACGTGAAGCTCGGGATAACGATTTGCGAAGACGGCTGGGACTCGCTCTACAAGATCAAGCCGTTTGAAATTCTGCGGCGGAAAATGTCGCCCGGCGATTTGCTCGTCAACATCTCCTGTTCGCCTTATACGCAAGGAAAGGACCTGGCGCGGGACCGCGTTTTTGGAGCGCACGCTTCGAAGGCGAAAATTCCCCTTCTCTATGTCAATGCGGTCGGTTCCCAGAACAACGGCAAGAATATTTATGCGTTTGAAGGCGATTCCAGCGTCTATGACGCTTCGGGAAAGAGCCTTTTTTCCCTGCCGATTTTTGAAGAACACGCGACGCTTGTTTCGTTTGAATCCGGGAAGATTTCTGTCGATGAAGTAGAGGCTCCGCGAAAGACGGGAATCGCCGAGGTGAGGGTGGCTCTTGTCTATATGATTCGAAAGAACCTCGCCCGGTTCGGTATCCGGAAGGTTGTCATCGGAGCGTCCGGCGGAATCGATAGCGCGGTCAGTGCGGTTCTCTATGCGGAAGCGCTGGGACGCGAAAACGTCTTTCTGGTGAACATGCCGACGCGGTTCAATTCCCGGACGACACGGAACGCGGCGAAGGATTTGGCGGAAAACCTGGGATGTCCTTATATGGTCGCTCCGATCGAGGACGCGGCGAAGGCGCTGTGCGAAAGCCTGGCGAAGGATTCGTTCGAAGGAAATCCGGTCGAGATGCGCGTCGAGGGGATCCACTACGAGAACTTGCAGGCCCGCTTGCGGAGCGCGGCTTTCCTGGCGACGATTGCAAGCGTTGTCGGCGCGGGCTTCACGTGCAACGGCAACAAGAGCGAAATCACGGTCGGGTACTGCACGCTCTATGGGGATACGTCCGGCGTACTCTGCGCACTGGGAGACCTCTGGAAAACGCAGGTCTATGAACTTGCCCGGGAAATCAACGCGGAGCGAACCGTCATTCCGCAAGCGTCGATCGACATCCCGGCTAGCGCGGAACTTTCCGATGCGCAAAATGTCGATGAAGGCAAGGGCGACCCGATCATCTATCCGTATCACGACAGGCTGTTCGCCTTCTGGATGGAACGCTGGCAGAGAAATGCCTTGGCTGATTCGGAGAAGCTTCTATCGCAAGGTCTTTCCGTGTATTGCGAAACGCTTGGAGTCGATGAACGCTTCTTGCGGGGAAAATTCCGCACCGATGCGGAAATCCTCTCGGACATGGAACGCTGGTGGAAACGTTACCGGGGAATCGCCCTCGCCAAGCGCATCCAGATGCCTCCGATTCTTTCCGTATCCCGGCGCGCGTTCGGCTTTGACTACCGGGAATCGCAGCTCGGATGAACCGCGAAGAGTTGCACGCCAAATACGGCAAAAGGCAGGAATGCTTTGCCTGGCGAAAGACCGACAGGCTCTCCGCGTTAATCTGTACATTCTTCGGGTCGGGAATGCTTCCGAAAATGCCCGGAACTTATGGAAGCCTTGCCGCTGCGGCTGTCGCCTATCCGCTAGCATTCCTTAGCGCAAATTTTTGGCCGCTCCGCTACGAATGCTGGGAACAGGGGACTTTCAAAAGCCTTGATGCTTACGGTTTCTTTTTCCTGGCTTCTCTCGTCGTTTTTTTCGGAGCGGTTCCCTTTGTGAAAAAGGCGATGCGCGATACGGGAATCGAGGACCCGGGCTGGATTGTCATCGACGAAGTTTGCGGAATGTGGATGGCGCTCGCTATGGTTTCTTCGGAATCCGTGGTCGAACATCCGTGGCTTCTCCTGGTAGCATTTGCCCTGTTCCGCTTCTTTGACATTTTAAAGCCCCTGGGGATCCATCGTCTGGAACGCTTGCCGGGAGCCTGGGGCGTGATGGCGGATGACCTTCTCGGCGGAGTCTATTCCGGGGTTATCTTGTTTTTGGTTGTGCGGGTTTTGGGGATTTAGGAAAAACGATTGGAAAATGATGAGTTTTCCTTTTTTTATTCTTGTTTTGGAAAAAAATATAACATTGTGATGGATTTTGTATTATTTTAAAATTGGAGGTAGTTAGCATGAAAATTCTATTTGCTTTGCTTTTTATGACGGTTTTTTGTTTTTCTGAAGAAATTTGCAATGTAAACAATTCGATGCCTGGGATTCCCGAAAAATCCTGTACACAGACGGGATATGTCTGCCACCTGGCGTTTGATGTAAACAATGCGCAAAATGCCATATCTTTTTATTTGGGAACCGATTCGCTGTGCACTTCGATTCAGACGACTTCTTTAATTACAGTTCGAGCTTCGGACAATGTCACGACAAATCAGCTGCATCTTTTTCTGATTGAAAGCGAACAGTATCATACAGACGCTTTGGCGATGACCCTTTCCAGTGCCATAGCCCTATCCGCATCCAACAACCGGAACTTGATCCGGGTAATTTATCACAAAGTAAAACAGACCGAATACGGCGGAATTCTCCTGCAGGCCGTTTCCATCGTAGGGAACTGAGATGTGCCGTCCGATTCGACTTCGGCTTACACTGTTGGTCGCGCTTTTGCATGCGTGGCCTTGCACGGCTTCCCTGCCCGAAATACAGCTTCTATCGGAGCGACATCGTACGGAATGGAACTGGGTCGAATACAGACTTTTCCTAGCAAATCAGACCGATCGTTCAATTCTCAACCCGGAAATTCGTTACTTCGCCAAAAACTCGTGGCGGGACTATTGCGAAGGAAGAAACGATTCCGCCTGCAACCGAGTCCACTACGGGCTGACACCCGCGGATTCCGTCTTGACCGGCGCAATCGACTACGTGTCTTTTCCCTTTTCTGGCAAAATATCGACACTTTCCACAGACGATTTCACAGTTCTAAAGATCCACCTATCCGGTCTCTTTCCGCCAAACGATACGCTTCAAGTCAACTTTCGGATTTATCGAAAAGACTGGGCAAAATGGTCCGATTCGAAAAATTATTCTCACCAGAAAAACTCAAACATCTTGGAGCCGAATCATTTTATGGCGGTTTACGATCTTTCGCATAACCTGCTGTGGGGAAGTGACCCTGTCTATGGAAACCAGAAAACGGACAAGATTCTATGGAGCGAACGCGGAAAAAACTTCGTCATCGAAAAATTTGTTCCAGGTTATGAAGATTCCCTGTCTGGAAGATTCTGGCTGTTAAAGGATACGCCATTGACATCAAAGGAAAGGACGTTGCTGGAAAACGTGGGAGTCCGAAAGCTTTCCGCTAGCGCTTACCAGGGAAAGAGCCTGATTCTTTGCAAAGCGATGTCTCCGATTTCAAAAAAAACTCTGGAGTCTCTTGTCTCGGGATTTTTCAACGCGTTCGGTGTGGACGACTCTACCGAACTGACGTTACGCCTTTCCGATCAGGAATTAGGCAAGGAAACTCTGGAACTGGAAATCGGATGCTGGGCCGATGTTTCCATGACGGAATGCAGCCAGATCGTGAAAACTTGCGGCGGCTCGAATGTGGAAATCGACAGGACCGTTGTTTTTTCCGATTTTCCGTTCAGTCGAGTTTCGTGCCTGACCGGTCACATGGATCTGAACAGCGTTTCGGTCGTACGTTACGGGGCGCCGACAAACGACTTCGGACGCAAAGCGACGCACATCGCGGAACTTCAAAACGATTCCATCTGGGAAAGAGCCTTGCAGGAACCGTTCCCGACTCTGGAATGGCTAAACGATGCGGAATATACGGGAGAGGGAATTGTCGTTGGGGTCTATGACGCGGGCGTCGATTTCAGCCACCCCGATTTCAACGAAGATTCCGCGGGGGTCAAGATTAAACGGAGTCTTCGTCCAGACGAAAATTTTTCAGGCAAAAAAAACGATTTAGGAAATTCCAAACATGGAACGCATGTAGCCGGAATCATTGGCGGAAACGGAGCCGCCTCCAAATATCGATATCGCGGAATAGCCCCCAAGGTTCACTTTTTTTCTAAAAGCTCAAGAAGCAACCAACAAGTCGGTCACATTGTAAACCACTCCCACACCTATATGGAAAATACCGTTCCATTTAACTACTATGGGAAAAATCATCAAAACATCGACTCCTGGATCTTTACGGATTGGAAGGACACGACGTCTAAAGGAGACACCTTGTCCAAACTATATGTCGCCGCGGCGGGAAACAACGGAATAAACAGCCAGAAGCCAAATAATCCTAACGACTACAGCTATCAAAGAGGCTATCATTCCATCCTATACAATTCAAAGAACGCTCTCGTTGTCGGAAACCATTCGAGCCTTACCGGAATTCGCAATGGCAGTTCTTCGATGGGGCCGACCTGGGACGGTCGAATCAAGCCGGACGTTATGGCCCCCGGCTCCACTGCGGAGTATTCTTTTGGCATCGAAAAGCCTTTCGTTGCTTATTTTGATCAGCTGAAGCTTTTTAGGGAAAATTCCGATAAGCCCTATTTCATTATCGACCTGTCTTCGCTTCCGACCCCATCGGAACAATTTGTTTCCTCGCTTGAAAAAATCGCAGATTCGGAAGCTAACGGAGGATTCTCCCTCAAGTGGTCCGATTTTCGTCCGTCGGAAAGCTCAAGCTATGCGACCTGGCGACTTTCCGAACTAGGAATCGATTCCCTGCCGATAAGGAAAAACGATATTCTTGAATTTCGCGTTAAATTTGGCGAGAATTCGTCTCAGACATATTTAAATGGAAATATATATCTGTCTTCTTCACTCGGAGGGTTTTATGAGTTAAATTCCTATCGATCGGTTGGCATCAGATGGAACTTGACTGAAAAATACCAAACGCTTCGGTTCAAATGGTCGGAAAATTCAATCAACACGCGTTATTTACGGTTTGATTTTAGCTATGATCGTGGCATTATGTCCAGCGTTCCGTGCGATGCTCCGAATGGAGAATGTTACGCAGAAGATGCCGGGACGTCAATGTCCGCTCCGTTTGTTTCCAGAATAGCGGCGCTGATGTATCAGCGCTACTCCCAAAAGACCGGCCAGCCATTGAACGAGAACTCGATGCGAAACTCCACGGTCAAGGCCATCCTTATCCATACCGCGGAAGACATGGCGGACACAATTGGTTTCGCTAGAGGCCCTGCTACGGATATTTCCTCTACGGAAAATGACGGAACCGTGCATGTCGTGAAATTCGGGAAAGGCCCCGATTTTGCCACCGGCTGGGGAAGGGTGAACGGGAAAGAGGCTCTAGCTGTTGTTGATGACTACACTCGGGAAACTCAAAAGTTCGACCGTTTTCGCGAATTCGAACTGGAACACGGAAAGGAAATCCGCTGGAATTTCGACGTTCCGGAAGGGCAACATGCATTGCGAACGACCGTCGTTTGGGACGACTCCCCGGGACCGAAATCCCTTGACTTCATTGTTTCCTCTAATACCTATCTAAGCCCTAAATTGCAGAACGACCTGGATCTTTATTTGATTTCCCCGTCCGGAAAGTATTACTTTCCTTGGAGATTGGAGCCGTTGCCGACAAAGAACATCAATTCGGATGGCAGCCTGTCCGACGACCCGGAAATTCGATCTGGACTGGAACAAATCCGGGAATCGGATATTCGGGACGCCGAGCGGTATTGCGGAAAGAATGACGAGTTGCGATATGAATGCTTTGACCATCTGAACAACGTGGAGGTGGTCGATGTCGAAAATCCCGAGAGCGGAACATGGCAGGCCGTCGTCCGGGGAACATCGATACAGGAAGGGAACAATTCCGACGGGAACGCCCAGGTTGCATCGATCGTGAACGACTTCGCGCTATATGAATCATCTTGTCAAATCGTGCATCCCTACGCTCCGCAAAGCCATCTGGAATGCGAGTACGCCCTTGGAAGCAATCTGGAAAATTTTGTGACCTTTGGCGAGAAAACCTTTGTCGGTTCGGGAGATTCGATTGCCCTGTATAATGCCGATAATGAACTTTTGGGAATCTATACGGGAAGCGCGCTTGCCGGAAAGCGGCTCCGTGTAAAATCATCAAAAATAAAAGTAGTCCTCGACAGCGACAATGATGGCGTTCAGGGATACGGCTTTGAAATATCAAGAATAGAGCGTATCCCCAACCCATTCCTTCCGCTGCTTTTCCAGTCAACCCAAAAGAAAAACAGGAGGTGAAATATGAAAAGGAAGCCGATTCAAAAAATTTTAATTCTCGTTTCAATTGCATATACTTTCGCCTTTTCCCTGGAACAACCGGGAGTGCGTCTAATGAGCGAAAAGACTCGTCTGGATTCCAGTACGGTTTTATTTCACTGGACGCTTTTCAACACGTCGGATTCTACGCTTAAAGCGCCTCGGATCGTCTATTTCGCGGGAATCGATTCTGTACAGGGTGCTCTTATGGATTCGTATGAAGAGGCTTACGCAAGAAAAATGATAGATTCCGCCATTGCCTACACGTCTGGCCGTTTGCTAAAAACAGAGTCCATTTTGACGGGCGATAGGAATCCTTCGAGTCACTGGTGCCAATGGTTGTTTAACCCTATCTGTCGTCATATCGTCTATCTGGATTCCTTAAAGGCAAAGGATTCCATTGATGTTTCTTTTCGACTGTTTTCTTCGGGTTACTTGAATGATTTCGATGACGATTCGTATCAAAAGGAAGGTTTCCGAGAACCCAATTACTACATCAGCGTTTTTGACGGCAACGTTTTTGACGATTCCAATTTAATTTGGGGGCGCGACCTGTCTGGAAACGTCAAGGCGGATGTCGTTTTAAGCAAGTTCGGAACGCTTGAAAAATTTGACGGCAATCCGGACGATTCCATTCCGGCCAGAGCCCTATTTTACATATACAAAAGCAACGAAGATTCGTTGTCTGTTGCCGAGGAAAATTCCCTGTCGGAAAGAGGAATACGAAGAACCAAACAGAGAAAAACTCGTTTGAAGCAAGGAATGACAAAGGTTCGGTTCTATGCGGAACGAACGATTAAAAAAGCATCCTTGGACAGTCTTGTCGCCAATTTTTACAATGCGGAAATCGACTTTATCGATATGGATATTTATTTCTATTACGAAGACTACCTTTGCTACAATCGACAGGAGCTGTTGGGACAATTACGTGATTCGCTAGGTCCTGAAATAGAGTTGAAATGCTCGAATTCCTGCAGGGAAGTCTTGGATAGCTGTGAAGTAAACCCTCCGGAAATCATCGGCTCCTCAACAGATATCGAGGCAAGAATTCCCTATTCGGCGTGGGAATGCGTCGCATTAAACCCGGATGTGTCGCTATTCGATCTTGAACATAACTGTGACTTGTGGCCATTGAGTTTTTCGCTAAGAAAAAATTCACTTTTTAAACCTAGGGAACGTCACCAGACGATTTACAAGGTCAACGGCACGCCCGCTACGGGCGATGCCGCAAATGTCCAGATTGAAAATGGCCAGGCGAAGGTTCGGCTAAAAAACTTTCAATAGATAACATCCTTTTTGGCAGACAGCTAATTTTCTTGCTGATTCGTCAAGAATCTTTTGACAAAAAATACTAGGATCCTTTCCCCTTTCAGCCACCAGATTGATGGTGAACGGAAACGGTTCGCTTTAACTCACGCAGCCCGCTCAACGTGTCTTTGGCGGGCTTAGCTCGGCAAGCTCGCTAACCTGTTATTGTCGGGTATGGCCTGATAATCTCGTACGGAGATTCCCGTGTCTGCGTCCGCCGCGGCGGACGGGCACGGGAATGACATGGGAAAGGAAAGCCTAGGAATGACAGCGGATTATGCCAAGGAAAAGCCTGTGCTCGGAAACAGTTCGTTTCGTCCCGTGTCCCGAAAATTGAAACGTTTGACGTTCCAATCCTCGAAATCTCGAAATGTGCAGTGCACAGACGGAAAGAAATTCCGAATCTGTGAATTTTGACACGAAATTAAATGTGCACTATTGAGGCTGGTGGGAGAAAGTGGTATATTTTGTATTGTTGTGGATTAAAATGGGTAACGTTTGATGGAATTGAACGAATTCATAGGACAGGCCAAGACGGCTATCGACGAAAAGGGAAGGACGCCTTTCCCTAGGGAATTTCGTCGCCTGCTCTCCGAGGAAGAGGGCAAGTTGTTGATCCTGTCCTTTGGAGGAAGCAATTCGCTCATTCTTTTTACGGTTGAGGAATATCGCAGGTTCATCGCCCGTATCGAGGCGCGTCCCGCTACCCCGAAGAACGATCGTTTTCACCGGATGTTCATAGCCAACTCTCATCGCGTGGCGCTTGACGGCCAGAACCGCATTTTGCTTTCCAAAAGCGACTTGGCGTTTGCCAAGCTCGACGGGGAAGTGCTCTATGTGGCGCGGACCGGAAAGTCGGTGGAACTCTGGAATCCTTCCATCTACAACTCGAAATACGGCTTCAACCAGGAAGAAGACTTTGAAGAGTTCGATGCGGGATTCTTCGACGATATGTCTTCGGGGGTATCGGATGAAAATCGCTGAATACCATTCCCCGGTCCTCTTTGAAGAATGCATGGACGCTCTGGTCGTCAACCCGAGCGGTTCCTATGCGGACTGCACGCTTGGCGGCGGAGGACATTCCGAAGGGATTTTGAAGCGTCTCTCTCCCGAAGGGCATCTGCACTCGTTTGACCGCGACCCGGAAGCGATCGCCTATGCGACAAAGCGGCTTTCTCCGTTTGGAAGCCAGGTGACCTTCCACCCGGTTCCGTTCGCTAGACTGGGGGGCGAGGTCCGGGAAAACAGCTTGAGCGGAGTACTCTACGATCTGGGAATCAGCAGCCATCAGGTCGATGACGATGCGCGGGGCTTTACTTTTCAGGGAAACCATCCGGTCGATTTGCGGATGGACAGCCGGTCTCCGTTCAGCGCCCAGGAATGGCTGCGTACAAGTTCACAGGAAGAAATGACGCGCGCCTTCAGGGAAAATGCGGATCTCGATCGTGCGTACAAACTAAGCGAAAACATCCGGAACGGGATCGCGGATCTAAAGTCTCCGGTTCTTCCCGAAAATCTGCGGGCCTTTGCCGAAAGGACCTACCCGGATAGGCTCCGGGACCTGAACGGAATTCTCGCCCGCATTTTCCAGGCGATTCGCATGGAAGTGAACGGCGAACTCGGGGAAATCCGTACGAGCGTTCGTGCGGCGGTCGATGCGCTTGTAAAAGGCGGAAGGCTCGTGGTGATTTCCTATCATTCCGTCGAGGATCGCGCGGTAAAGCTCGTCGCCGCCGAATTCGAAAAGGCGTGTGTCTGTCCGCCCGAATCCCCGGTTTGCCTCTGCGGGGGGAACCACCGAAAACTGAAAAAGGTCTTTCGCAAGCCGGTTCTCCCGACGGCGGAAGAAATCGCGCGGAATCCGCGGGCTCGTTCTGCAAAACTGAGGGTGTACGAAAGAGTATGATACGCTTTTTTCTGACACACCGGTTTCTGGGTGGCGTACTGCTGATGCTTTATGCGGGCCTTGTCCTTTGCGGATTCCTGTGGAAGCAGAATCGCTATGACGATCTCGCGATGCGGAAAGCTGCCCTTGTGCGCGAAGTTTCGGCCCTTCGGGGAGAAGTCGTGCTGAGGAACATGGAAAACGGCGAACTTTCCTCGCTGGAGAGAATTTCGAAGGAAGCGGTTCGGCTCGGGCTGGGTTACGAGAACGTGCCGCTGAAAGTGAAACGGGTCGGGAGGAAGTAATGCGGAATCTGGATCGAGTTTCGTGGCTATTCTTGTTTTTCGGCCTCTTATGGTCGGTGCTTATTTTGCGCACTTTCCAGATCCAGATCGTGGATTACGACAAGTACAGCGAAGTGGCGAACGCCTATGCGCGTACCAGAATGATTGTCAAGGCTCCGCGCGGCAGAATCCTCGACAGGAACGGAGAAGTGCTCGCTCAGAGCATCAAGGAAAGAATCGTGGACAGGAACGGGGAGGAAAAGCTGGAAGAACGCCGGGTTTATCCGCAGGGGACGCTCGCTTCGCAAATTATCGGGCAGCTGAATCGCGAAGGACAGGGAAGCTTTGGACTCGAGTTCTATTTCGATACGACGTTCCGCGGAACGGACGGCTGGCAAACCCGTGTGCTGAACCGCAATCGCATCGTGCAGGCCGGTCGAAAAATGGAAGGACTGAACCCGATTCCCGGCAAGGATCTTGTCGTGACGATTGATCGGAACATCCAGGAAATTGTCGAAAGCGCCTTGAAGGAAGGCGTAGAGGAAGTCCAGGGAAAAAGCGGCAGCGCCGTGGTCGTCGATCCCTATACGGGAGAAATTCTCGCGATGGCGACATTCCCGTCCTTTGACCCGAACGCTCCGCTGACGGCGAGTTCCCGCGTGAAAAACGATATCGTCTCCTTGCCCTATGAACCGGGTTCGACGTTCAAGGTGGTGACCGCCGCGACAGCGATCGAAACACGTTCGGTGAACCCGGAAACGGTCTTTAGCGGAGAAGGGGGAACGTGGATTGCGGGAAAGGGAATCAAGATTCACGATGACGGAAAGAGGGATCACGGCGACCACGACATGACGGGCGCGATGGCGGTTTCGTCGAACATCATCTTTGCAAAGATTGCGGACAGCATCGGGGACGAAAAGTTCTATCGATACGTTCGTTCGTTCGGGTATGGCGTAAAGACGCAGGTGGAGCTTCCCGGCGAAGAACCGGGGCTGTTGCATCCTCTGTACAAGTGGAGCGGTCGCACGGGAATGACGATTGGCTACGGTCACGAAATCCTGGTGACGCCCATCCAGATGGTGATGAGCTACTGCGCGATAGCGAATGGCGGGATCCTGTGGCAGCCCACGCTTGTCCGGGAATGGCGCTCGGCGGATGGCGAAGTTCTCGAAAGGAACTCCCCGAAGAAGGTTCGCCGGGTGGTTTCGGAAAAGACCGCGGCACGCGTGCGTTCCATGCTCCGCGAAGTCGTTGAAATCGGAACGGGAAAGAAGGTGAATTCCCAAAAGCTTCCGGGGGTTCTCTTTGGCGGAAAGACGGGAACGGCCATCAAGGTGAACGAGAGTTCCCAACGCTATGACGAAAGCAAGACATTTGCTTCGTTTATCGGGCTGGCTCCCGCCGAGAATCCGCGCTACGTGTGCATGGTTCTAGTCGATGAACCGAAATATGGAAAGACTTCCGGCGGTGCGGCGGCGGGTCCTATCTTCAGAAAGATCATGGAAGGGCTCTACTATTCTCCGCTGACATCTCCTGTTCCCTACAACCTGGAACGCGTTTCTCTTTCCGAAAACTGCGATGTGGAATTTATCGGACTTTCGGAATCCGATGCGAAAAGCCTTTCGGAAAACGGAAAATGCCCGGTTTCCTTTGTGGGCGAAGGGAAAACGGTTGTCTCTTCGGAACGCGATTTTGAAAACGGCGCCTTGATCCTTCGGCTTGGAACGTCGAACAGACAGAAAATGCCGGATCTTGTCGGACTTTCCCTGCGCGATGCCCTGGAACAGCTCGGAAAGTTTTCCGGTGACGTGGAGATTGAAGGCAAGGGTCGCGTCAAGCGACAGATTCCCGCGCCCAATGCCGTTTTAAAACGCGGCGAAAAGTTCAAGCTCGTTCTTTCCGAGAAAGGGTAGATGATATGTTGTTTGAAGATGCGATGAAAAATCCGAACGTCAAGGGGCTTTCCGACGATTCGCGGAAGGTCTTGCCTAACGACCTGTTCTTTGCGCTTCCCTGCGAACGTGCCGAGGAATTCGCGCGAATCGCCCTTTCAAAAGGGGCGGAGGCGGTTGTCGCCGAGACGGAAGCCCCGTGCGGACTTTCGGACAGGTGGATTTCCGTTCCGAGCGTGAAGGATGCCCGCGCAACGGCTGCAAGGACTTTTTATCGCGACCCGTTCTCGAAGCTTTCCGTCCATGCGGTAACGGGAACGAACGGCAAGACGACCAGCGCTTTTCTGATGGAAGCGATGCTTTCCGGCGAAGGAAGGAAAACGGCTCTTCTCGGAACGATTTGCAAGAAGATCGGAGACCGGGTGGAATCGTCCAGTCTGACGACGCCCGGAATCCTGGAACTCTATGCCTTTGCCGCCGAAGCTGTCAAGGCCGGCTGTTCGGATCTCGTGATGGAAGCGTCGTCGCATTCGCTTTGCCAGGGACGCGTCGATGGCATTTCTTTTCGAAGCGGTCTGTTTTCGAACCTGACCGAGGATCATCTCGATTACCACGGGACGATGGAAAACTATTTCGAAGCGAAGAAGCTTCTCTTCACGAAGTATCTTGCGCGCGATGGCATAGCGGTCGTCAATGTCGATGATTCCTTTGGCGCGCGCCTTTTCGATGAAATTCCGGTCGCTCGCAAGGTGTCCGTTTCGCGCCTTGGAAAGCCCGGTGCGACGGTTGTTCCGCGGTCGATCGACAGTTCGGAAAACGGCCTTGTCCTGGATATTCCCTTTGTTTCTTCGCATGTCCTGAAGACGGGTCTTGTCGGCGATTTCAACGCGGACAACGTATTGCTCGTCTCGGCCTGGGCGCGGGCGCTTGGCGTTTCGGATGCGGCGATCGGGAAGGCTCTCCTCTCGGTCAAGGTTCCGGGTCGGTTCGAAGTGACATTTAACGACGGCTCGCGCCAGGTCATCGTGGATTACGCGCACACGCCGGATGCCTTGGAACGCGTCCTTCGTACGGCTCGATCCCTTTGCAAGGGAAGGCTTTCCGTCGTATTCGGCTGTGGCGGTGACCGCGACAGAAACAAGCGCCATATCATGGGAGCGATTGCGGAACGGGAAGCGGATTTCGCCTGGGTCACTTCGGACAATCCGCGGACGGAAGATCCCGAGGCGATCATCGCGGAAATCGTTAGCGGAATGCACACGGAAAAATTCCGCGTTGTCGTTTCCCGCGAAGAAGCGATATCCAGTGCGTGTCATGCCTTGCAGGCTGGCGACATGCTTGTCGTTGCCGGAAAGGGACATGAAGACTACCAGATAATCGGAACGACGAAACATCATTTCGACGATCATGAAATCATCCTTCGGGAGATGAAACGATGACGGCATCGAGAGAAATTCAAAATCTGGACTTGACCGTCGGCGAGCTTTGCGAAATTCTCGAAAGCGAACCGGTGGGGCTTTCGGCGCGCGCCTCGAAGCGCAAGGTGAAACTCTGCTTCGATAGCCGCGAAGCGGCACCTGGCGTTGTCTATTGGCCGTTGAAAGGCGCGCGTTTCGATGCGCATGAATTTATTCCCCAGGTGATGGAAAAAGGAGCGCTGATGACTGTAATGGATGAAAACCGGGCAAAGGATTTTTCGGCGGATGTCTATGTCCCTGTCGATGATACGAATGCGGCTCTCTTGAAGCTCGCCAAGGGTTACCAGAGACTTTTCAAGCTGAAGAAAATCGCGGTGACCGGTTCGAACGGGAA
This sequence comes from Sodaliphilus sp., assembly GCA_963660435.1. Classification (GTDB taxonomy): domain Bacteria; phylum Fibrobacterota; class Fibrobacteria; order Fibrobacterales; family Fibrobacteraceae; genus Hallerella. Next base: position 16,700 of record CAVKYI010000014.1, on the reverse strand, counting down.
GACGACGACAAAGGAAATGCTGAAAGCGGTTCTTTCCGAGCAGTTCAAGACGGTGGCGACCGAAGGAAACTTCAACAACCAGATCGGCGTTCCCAAGACGATTTTCCGGTTCAGGCACTCGGACGAGGTAGCCGTCGTGGAGATGGGAACTAGCGCTCCCGGTGAAATTCACCCGCTGTCGATGGCCGTCGAGCCCGATATCGCCGTGATTACGAATGTCGGGGCGAGCCATCTCGAACGCCTCGGGACTCTCGACAACGTTTTCAAGGAGAAGGTGACGATTGCCGACGGGCTCCGGAAGGGCGGTCTCCTGGTGGTGAACGCGGACGATACGCGGCTTTCGAAGCTTCGTACAAACAAGAGCTATCGCGTTCTCACGTTCGGCATCAAGCGCGGGGTGATTCGGCCCGAGCGTCTAAAGTGGGATTCGAACGCTTGCGCGTCGTTCTATCTCGGTCGGACGGAATTCCGCCTGAACGTTCCCGGTATCCACAACGTCTATAACGCGCTTGCCGCCATCGCGGTCGCGACTTCTCTCCGGATGCCCAAATCGACGATCGCTCGCGCCCTGGAAAAGTTCCACGCGGCGAACATGCGGATGGAAATCCGGAACGGCGTCGGCATCAAGGTCGTTTCCGACTGCTATAACGCGAATCCTTCCTCTACCCGGATGGCTCTCCAGACGATCGGGGCGCTGGAAAGGCCCATGCGGAAAATCGCGGTTCTGGGAGATATGCTCGAACTGGGCGACAAAAGCGCGGAACTGCATCGGGAAATCGGCGAACTTGTGCATGCGATGCGTTTCGATCTCCTGGTTGCGGTCGGCAAGCGGAGCGTGAACACGCAAGAGGGCGCAATCGCTTGCGGAATGGATAGAAACGCGGCGCTGCATTTTGACAGTGCGGAAAAGGCGATGGAATTTCTTTCGGAAAATGTCCGCTTTGGAGACATTGTCCTGGTAAAGGGTTCCCGCGGCATGAAGATGGAACAGATCGTCGAAAAGTTGCTTCGGCTGGAACCGGTCGCGGTGAATCGGTAAGGGTGTCGTCGATGAAGAAAAACTCCGTGCTGAATTTTGACAAGGGTCTCTTGCTGGCGGTCATCGGGCTTCTGGTTCTAGGCGTATATGTCATTTACAGCGGAAGCAATTTCCGGGCGATGGAAAAAGGACTTCCGGAGTCGTACTTTGCGATGAGACACCTGACATCCATCGGAATCGGATTATTGCCGATGTGCTTGGCGATTTTTATCGATCATCGGATTTTTCATCGGCTTGCCCAGCCCGTTTTCCTGTGCTGCCTAGTTCTGCTTGTCGTCGTGATCGTTTGCGGAATGGCGGCAAAGGGGGCCACTCGATGGCTTTCTATCGGCGGAATGTCGCTCCAGCCCGCGGAGTTCATGAAAATCGCGATATTCGCGCTGATGTCCCGGAAACTGTCGAAACTTGGCGACAATATCGTGGATCTGAAAGAAGGCTATCTGAAACCCTTGATCCTCCTTCTCGTCGTTTGCGCCCTGATTATCGGGCAACCGAATCTGTCGATGGCGCTGATAATCTTTTCGACTATCTACGTGCTATTCTTCGTTTCGGGAGTCAGGGTTCGCTATCTCCTGATGTCCTTTGTCCCGGTGCTCGTGACAGTTGTCGCGCTCTGCCTGCTTGCGCCTTATCGGTTAAAGAGAATCCAGGCGTTCCTGCATCCGGAAGAGCACTTGACAGATGGCGGTTACCAGCTCTGGAGTTCCCTGGTGAGTCTTGGACATGGTGGCTGGATTGGAACGGGTGTCGGGCAGGGAACGCAAAAGCTCGGTTTCCTGCCGGAGTCCTACAAGGATGTCGCCTACAGCCTGCTCGGAGAGGAACTCGGCTTTCTAGGAACTTTTGCCGTACTCGTTCTTTTTGGCGTTATCGTGTACAAGGGACTGATGATTGCGCGGAATGCCCGCTCGCGCTTTTCCCGGTATTTCGCGATTTGCCTCACGACATCGCTCGCTTTCAACATGAGCTTCCATGTCGCGGTCTGCACGGGACTGATTCCGACGACAGGGCAGCCGCTTCCGTTTATCAGCTATGGCGGGACCAATCTGATCGTATCCATGGTTTCTGTCGGAATCCTGTTGAATATTTCACGTGCGCGTACCGGCGAGATTCTCGATGAACCTCGAAGTGTCGTGCAGGATGAGAGGCCCTTATGAAACAGAAGAAGTTTTTATTTGCATGTGGCGGTACGGGTGGACACGTGTTCCCGGCGATAGCTATCGCCGAGAGCCTTGGAAGGCTTGGTGTGAAAAACATCTCGTTTGCCGGTCGCAAGGATTCGATGGAATCTAGACTTGTCCGACCGTATTTCGAGTTTGACGAAATCACGGCGGTGCCGCTTCACCGCGGTTCGTTCATGCAGAATCTTTCGCTTCCGTTTAACCTGGTCAAGGCGATACAGAGCGCAAAGGTTGTCTTGAAGAAGCGAAAGCCGGATGTCGTCGTCGCTACGGGCGGATACGTTTCCCTGCCCATCGTGCTGGCGGCCGGTCTCGCCAAGATTCCGGTCTATATCCAGGAACAGAATGCGGTCGCGGGAATTGCGAACAAGGTCGGGGCGCGCGTCGCACGGAAAATCTTCGTCACGTCGGAAGATGCGCGGAAGTTCTTTCCGAATACCGAGACGCTTGTCTTTGGAAATCCCGTCCGCGAACTTCCGAAAATGGAATCGCTTTCCCGTCCGAAGGAATTTGCGGATGGGAAAAGATCCGTCTTGGTCGTGGGAGGATCCCAGGGTGCGCGGGGCATCAATGTCAAGATGGAAGAATCCCTTCCCGAAATCGCAAGGCGAAGCGACGTTTCGGTCGTGTGGCAGGCAGGCGCAAAAAATGTCGAATCGATCCGGGAGCGGGTTTCGATTCCGGAAAACGTGACGCTTGTGGATTTTCTGGACAACATCTATTCCTATATGGGATACGCGGACCTGATCGTGAGCCGGGCCGGGGCTTCGACGCTTGCGGAAATTCTCGCTTTCGGCAAGCCTTCGATTCTATTCCCGTTCCCGTTCGCGACGGCGAACCACCAGGAATTCAATGCGCGGGTTGTCGAAAAGGCGGGAGCGGCCCTTGTCGAACTGGACAGCGAACCGAACGGTCTCTGGAACAAGGTCGAAAGGCTTCTTTCGGATGGCGAGGCTCTCTCTGGAATGGCGGCTCGGGCGAAGTCCATCGGAATGCCCGATGCGGCGGACAAGATTGCGAAAGTCATTGTGGATGCGGAGTTGTCAAGATGAACCTGATTCCCAGCAACCGTGTAAAGAAACTGCATTTTGTGGGCATCGGCGGAGCCGGAATGTCCGGAATCGCGGAAGTGCTCCATGAAAACGGATTTGTCGTTACCGGCAGCGATTCGGGCGACGGTCCCGCGATCGAATACCTGAAGGATTTGGGACTTACCATCTATCCAAGGCACGAAGCGAAGAATGTCGAAGGCGCGGATCTATTGGTCTATTCGTCTGCGGTGACGATGGACAATCCGGAAATCGTCGAGGCGAAGGCGCGTCGCATTCCCGTGATTCGCCGGGCGGAAATGCTCGGAGAACTGATGCGCCTGAAATACACGCTTGCCGTGAGCGGAACGCATGGCAAGACGACCACGACGTCGATGCTCGGCGCGATCTGGGAATTGGCGGGAGAGGATCCGACGGTAATTGTCGGCGGAGTCGTCAAGGGAAAGGGAAGCGGGGCGAAAGTCGGTCGTGGACGCTACCTGATCGCGGAAAGCGATGAATTCGATCGGAGCTTCCTTTCGATGATGCCATCTTCGGCGATCATCACGAATATCGACAGGGAACATCTCGATACCTACGGCACGCTCGATGCGGTGAAGGACGCCTTTGTCGCGTTCGCGAACAAGGTGCCGTTTTACGGCCAGGTTGTCGTCTGCATCGACAATCCGAACATCCAGTCCGTTCTGTCGCGCTTTACGAAGCCCGTCGTCACCTACGGATTCAGCCGCCAGGCGATGTATCGGGCGGACAATCTGCGTGTGCAAGGCGGAGTTTCCCAATTTGACGTTTTCCGTAACGGCGAAAATCTCGGAACCTTTACGCTCCGGATTCCGGGACGTCACAACGTGCTGAACGCGACGGCCACCATCGCCCTTTCGCACGAAGAGAACATTCCGACGGAAGTCGTCCGCAAGGCTCTTTCCGGGTTTACGGGAGTCAAGCGGCGCTTTGAACTTGTCGGAGAGGCAAACGGGGTTCTGGTCTATGACGATTACGCCCACCATCCGACAGAAGTCTCTGCCACGTTGCAGGGAGCGCGGGACACTTTTCCGGAACGCCGCATTGTCGTCGTCTTCCAGCCTCATCTTTACACGCGGACCCGCGACCAGTACGAAGCCTTTGCCGAAGTCTTCGCGAATTGCGACGAACTTCTGGTCTGTGAAATCTACAAGGCTCGCGAACAGCCGATTCCCGGAATTTCCGGAAAGCTCATCTCGGATTCGGCGATTTCCCGCGGACACCAGAATGCCCGCTTCGCGGAAACGAAGGAAGCCGCTGTCGAAATATTGAAAAAAGACGTTAGGCCGGGCGATCTCGTGCTCTTCATGGGTGCAGGCGATATCTGGAAAGCGGAACGTCCCTTTTTGGAGGCGCTAGAAAGGTAGATGGCTAGAATGGGAACCAATGCGATCAGGCATCGGCAGATTAGCCGCGAGAACCGGAAGAAGGCTTTCGGTCGTGTCGTGCAGTGGCTTCGAAAGAAAGGCTGGAAAATCCTTCTCGTCGTCGCCATTCTTGGCGTTGCCGTGTGGCAAGGATGGTTCTGGATCCGGAAGTTTAGCCCGGCGGAACTTCGGACGCTCAAGACGGTCAGCATTACGGGAAACCGGATGCTCACATGGGAAGAAATCCTGCAGACCGCCGGGATCGAAACGGGTATGCCCATGTCGGAGATCGATGCGGACAGCGTCCGAAACCGTTTGCTAGCGCTTCCTCTCCTGCAGGATGCGGAAGTTTCCGTCGGTTTTTTCTGGAAGCTGGAAATCGCTGTCAGGGAGGCGTTCCCTCTGATGGAGACGATAGAAAACGGAGAGCGGAAGTTCTATTCGGAGCGTGGGCTTGCCCTTCCCATTTCCGCTGAGCTCGAACTCCCGGTGGCGACGCTTTCCCACAATCGCGACATAAAGCCTATCGCCGCCTTTTTACAGAAAATGCGCTCTTCGGACGAGAGACTCTATCGGTCTGTCTCCCAGGTTTCGCTGAGCGAAAAACAGCATGCGATGGAAGTCTTCTTTCGCGATACGCGGATGAAGGTGCTCTTCCCGCTGGAAGGAATTTCGGAAAGGACATTTGCCCACTATCGCTTGCTAGTCGATGGACTTTCCGGGAAAATGTCAAATGTCAGGTCTTTGGATATGCGTTTTGAAGGCTTTGCCTATGCAGTCGAGGTAGAATGATGGTAAAAGAAGAGGAAAACATCAACGGAATCGATCCGAGCCGAATCATCGTCGGTCTCGACATCGGAAGCTCTAAAATCGGCGTCTTCATCGGTCAGCGCGAAGATGGCGGCAAGGTCCGTATTCTGGGCTTTGGAAATCCGTCTCTCAGGAAAAATGACGCGAAGGAGCTCGAAGCGACCATCCAGGCTCTGAAAAAGGCGGTGGGCGATGCGGAACTTTCGAGCGGTGTCGATGTAAAGGATGTTTACGTGGGAATTGCCGGCAGCAATATCCGTTCCGTGGCGAGCCGCGCGACGATTCCTCTTCGCGAATTTGGCGGAGTGGTGACAAAGTCCGCAATGGACAAGGTCGTGGAGCAGGCAAGTCTGCTTGTGCAGCGTCCCGTCGATATGGACGTAATCCACAATCTTCCGGGCGACTATGATCTTGACGGGCGCAAGGGAATCAAGAATCCCCAGGGAATGGAAGGAACAAGCCTCAGCGTGGAAGTCCAGCTGGTGCTAGCCCAGAAGGTCATCGTGCGGAATATCCGGAAGGCGGTCGAAAGCGCCGGGCTCACCGTAAAGGGGCTTGTCCTCGAACCGCTGGCCGATGCGTATTGCGTCCTGGAAAATGCGGAACGCGAACTGGGCATCGCGATTGTCGATATCGGCGAAACCTCTACCGACGTGGCCGTGTTCATGGAAGACAAGGTAGCCTATACGATTTCCTTCGACATCGCGGGAGACGCGATAACCTACGATATCGCCCGCGGGTTGAATACGGCGATGGATCGCGCGGAAGAAATCAAGAAAATGTATGGTTCTTGCCGCCAGTCTAACGTTCTCGACAACGTGAGCTTCACGGTTCCGGGGCTTGGCGGTCGTGCCGGCAAGGAATGCAGCAAGCAGTATCTGGCGAAAATCGTCTGTTCCCGGATGCGCTACATTCTGCAGATGGTGCATGACGATTTGCAGAACAAGGGATTCCTCGACAAGCTCGGCGCGGGCATCGTCATCACCGGCGGAACTTCGCTTCTCGACGGGATACAGGAAATCGCCGAGGATGTTTTCGAAAAGGTTCCCGTACGGCTCGGTAGCCCGCAAAAGCCTAACGAGGGATTCAGCGAAATTGTCTGCATGCCGACACACTCGACAGGCGTCGGACTCCTGTATTACGCAGCGCAGGAATCCCAGTCGCCGAAGCGCCGTGAAACGCGCGCGACAAAAGCTGTCGGAACGGTCGGAAACGTCTTTAAGCGTGTCTTGAATTTTCTCAAGAGCTTTATCTAGGAATTTCAGGGCAAAAATTTTTAACAACAAACCAGGGAGAAAACAGATGAACGAACACGAAAACAACGCAACGGAATTTTCCGGAAAGCAGCACATCATCGCTTGTGACAATCACAAGGCGAAAATCAAGATTGTCGGCGTTGGCGGCGCAGGTGGAAACGCCGTCAATCGCATGGTGAACATGAACATCAAGGATGTCGAATTCATCGCCATCAACACGGATGCGCTTGCGCTCGACAACAACCTGGCGGACGAGAAAATCGCTATCGGCCAGAAGACGACGAAATCTCTCGGCGCAGGCGCGAAGCCGGAAGTGGGTCGCCAGGCTCTGATGGAAGACAAGGATACGGTCGAAAAGAAGCTCGAAGGAGCGGACATGGTGTTCATCTCGGCGGGAATGGGCGGCGGAACGGGAACCGGAGCGGCTCCTGTCGTCGCGGAAATCGCCCACCAGCTTGGAATCCTGACCGTTGCCGTGGTGACGATGCCTTTCAGCTGGGAAGGTCCCGTGCGTCGTCGCAATGCGGAAAAGGGACTTGCCGCTCTTCGCAAGTCGGTGGATTCCATCATCGTCATCAACAACCAGCGCATCATGGAAGTCATCGAGAAGAATACGCAGATGAAGGATGCGTTCCTCAAGGTCGATGAGGTTCTCGGCAATGCGGTTCGCAGCATTTGCGATATCATGTTCATCCATGGAACGATCAACGTCGACTTTAACGATGCGCGCACCATCATGACTAACGGCGGCTCCGCTCTGATGGGGACGGGTATCGCTTCGGGAGAAGATCGCGCGATCAAGGCGGCCCAGACGGCGATTACGTGTCCGCTTCTCGACAATATCAAGGTCAGTGGCGCTTCGGGCGCTCTGATCAATGTCGCTCACGGCGAAAACTTTACCATGAACGAGTACACCGAAGCGATGGCTTTCCTCTACGAGCAGATCGGCGAGGAAAACCAACCGAACATCGTAGCGGGCGACGTGATGATTCCCGAACTCGGGGACAGGGTGAGCATTACCGTTATCGCGACAGGTTTCGACAAGTGCGCAGACGACGATGACCAGGAGAAGATTTCGACACCTTCGGCAAAGGCTTCCGCTTCGAAATCCGAAAAGCGCGTGGAACAGGCGATTCCGCGGGAAACGGTCGATTTCGTAGCGCTTGCGCGTTCCGAGGAAGAAGCCGCGCCCATGGCACAGACTGCCTGCAACCATGTCATCCAGGCCTGTGAAACCGAAGCGCGTTCGTCGAAAGCGTCTTCTGCGGAAATGACCGCTCCGGCTGCCGTGTCGTATGGCGACGAAAGATTCAATGCGCGAAACGAAGCTGTTCGCGAGGAAGAAGTCAAGCTCAAGGAAACTGCGGAAACGCTGGTGATGGCGAAGACGGACGCGGTCAAGTATTCCGAGGAATACGAAAACGATCTGCGTTCGGAAGAAAGCCGTTATGGCATTCCCTGCTTCCTTCGCAACAATCCGATTGGCGAAAAGGATTACTGATTTTCCACAACAACGAAAGGCTAGCGTGGTATCCCTGCCGCGCTAGCCTTTTTTCTTTCTGCCGACAGGTAGGCCTACCCGATGTTCAGAGCTTAGTTAGGAGATCTTAGACCTTAGAAAAGCGAAGCGATCTTCTTTCTCAACTTTTCTCACTCCACTCTCATCTAAGTTCCAAGTTCTAAGTTCTGACCATGGATCCTACCTGCCTGTCGGCAGACAGGTCGGTCGCGGTGCTTCGCTCCAGGATGACGATGTAACGAAACTGCCGTTCAACACAACGAAACTACACCATCCGACGTCATTCTGGAGAGGCGAAGCCTCGATAGAATCCATTCCGAGCGTTTCTTTTTAAATGGATCCTATCGGTCGCCACGCTCCCTCCAGGATAACCGTTTATCGTACAAGCCTTTACAGGTCGCTTAGCGAACACTCCACTCTCCACATTCCACACTTCACTCTCGATCAGGCTTTCGCTACTCGATGTTCATCGTCTGCTCGCGAATGGTTTCGACGCTGTCTTTCAGCTGGATGGCGAGCGCGGCGATGTTTGCGCTTTGGCATTTCGTCGCGAGAGTGTTCGCTTCTCGGCCCATTTCCTGTAGGATGAAAGTGAGCTTCTTTCCCTGGTTCGTTCCGGTCTCGAGTGCCGAAAGAAAGAGCTTGTTGTGGCTCTTGAACCGCGTGATTTCTTCGTTGATGTCGAGCCTGTCCGCAATGACGCTCGCTTCCTGGGTGACGCGCACGGGATCGAGACCCGCTTCGCCGACAAGTTTTTTCAGCCGTTCTTCAAATTTCTTCTTCCACTCGACGATTCGCTCCGGATCGAGCGTCTTTATCTGGTCGAGTATGCGGTCCATCTGGCGAACTCGCGTTTCCAGATCGCTTTTCAGGTTCAGCCCTTCCTTCTCGCGCATCTGTACCAGGGCCTTGAGTGCCCGGTCGAGCGAACTTTTCAAAAGCTCTTCCGTTTCTTTCTGGTCGGACTCTGAACTGTATTGCAGAACGTTCGGCAGGGACAGCACCTGTTCGAGCGTCGGCTCGCCGGAGATTCCGTATTCTTTCTTGATGTTCCTTGCGATTTTCAGGAACGCTTCGACGGCTTCCCGGGAATATCCGCTAGGTATTGCGCCGTCTTCACCATCGCCGAGCGTAACGGTCAGATTGACGGAGCCGCGCGAGAGAAATTTCTTGACTTCTTCCTTGAGCGAAAATTCAAGGTGGGAAAATGCCTTGGGTAGATGGCTGGAGATTTCGAGAAAGCGGTTGTTAACCGAGCGCACTTCGACAGTGCACTGCATTCCTCGCAGCCTGAATTCGTCCTTGCCGTAACCGGTCATCGATATAATTGCCATGTGGCAAATATATCTTAATCACGCCCGCTTGACCATCGCGACGACGCGTTCCGCGCCCAGGTTTACAAGTCCGATCCTTGCGAGAATCTTGCTTAGGCGGTGCTCGTTCACGGTCACGATTCTTTCGATTGCAAGATTCTCCGCTTCGGCGAGCCGCACGAAATCCCGGTATGTGAAACAGTGGATGTTCGGAGTTTCATACCATTCGTAGGGAAATTCCGGAGACTTGGGCATCCGTCCGTGGTAGCACAGGGCAAAGCGCATTTCCCACGATCCGAAGTTGGGGAACGTGATGATGGCGTGTCGCGCGATTCGCATGATTTCGCGGAGCATCAGCTTCTGGTTCCGCACTTCGGGGAGCGTCCGGTTGAAAACCGCATAGTCGAAGCTGTCGTCGGCAAAGGACTTGAGTGCGTTCAGGTTCAGCTTCTTTTCGATGACGGGAACGTCCCGCTCGATGCAGCCGAGAATGTTCGTAAAGTCCTTTTCGACGCCCACGCCCGTGACCTTCTTCTTTTGCCAGAGCGAATCGATAAGGAGTCCGTCGCCCGCTCCGAGATCGAGAATCCTCGCTCCGGCGGGAATCAGCGTGTCGATAATCGATATGTCCTTTTCGCTGTGAAACGCAGGCGTCCCCGTAGCCGGAGCGTCTCCGATACGTCCGCCCAGAAAGCGGGAAACCGCCATGCCCAGCGTTCCGCATTCGACGAGAAATCCGTCATGCCCGAAATTCGTATCGAGTTCGAGGCTTGTCACGACCTTTCCCGTGTTCAGAAGCGCATCCGTAATTCTTCGAGATTCGCTTGGCGGAAACAGCCAGTCCGTCGAAAGGTTCACGTTCAGAAATTGGGCCTTGACGTTCTGGAACGCCTTTTCGAGCGATCCGTATTCAGTCGCGAGGTCGAACGTGTCCGTCGCATGGGCAATGTGCAGGTAGCTGTTCGCGTCGAATCGTTCCACGAACTTTTTTCCCTGGTGGTCAAGGTAGGTTTCGAGAGACGATCCCGAATAGAACTTGGCGGGCTTTTCTATCCGGATATCCGCGCGCGTGAAACGCTTTTCCATGCCTTTCGCGGAAAGGTATGTGATGTGGGCGAGCTTTCTTGCGTTGGAAAGTCCCGTCGCGGGGATCTCCTTTCCGTAATAGTCGCCGTTCCTGTAGTTCGGATCCATGGTGATAACGTCGCGTCCGACGATTTCGAAGCCCAAGGCCTGTGCGGAAAATCCGGGAGAAGTCGCGATCAGGATGACGCGTTCGATGATTTCGGGATAGTAAATGGCCCACTTCATCGCCTGGAAGCCTCCCATCGAGCCTCCGATGACGCAATAGAACCTCTTGATTCCCAGGGAATCGGCGAGCTTTTTCTGGGCGCGGACCATGTCCCCGATGGTAATCGTAGGAAAAGTCGAACCGTAAGGCTTGCCCGTTCGCGGATCGATGCTTGCTGGACCCGTCGAGCCTTTGCAGCCACCGAGCACATTGGAACAGACGACGAAGAACCGGTCCGTATCGACCGCCTTGCCCTTTCCGATCAGGGCGTCCCACCAGCCGACGTGTTTGTCTTCCTTGCTGTAGAATCCGGCGACATGGGCGTCCGCGGTAAGCGGCGAGCAGATCCAGACCGCGTTCGACCGTTCCTCGTCAAGCGTTCCGTATGTTTCGTACCGGAGGGAAACCTCGGGCAGGGATTCTCCGCTTTCGAGAACGAAGCCTTCCTTTCCGAAATCGAGCTTCCTGTCGTGAAATTCGACGGGGCCGAGACTATCTTGATGCATATATTCGCTCATATGCAAAAATATAGAACTTTATGGAGGAACGGATGATTGTTTAGCGAAACGGTAGGGATTCGCTAGCGGACGACGAGTGCCGCGAGGGAAAGTTCAAGCCCCATCCGGCTGTCGCAAATTCCGTTCTTGATGTCGCTGTCGAGTTCGCCTAGCCGCTTGATGACGCGGCAGAGAAGTTCGGGTGACCAGTTCATCGCCTTGCGGGGCTCGTTCAGCTTCTTTTCGAAGAGCCACGGATTCGCGCCGAGTCTCGCCGCAATTTCGGAGACGGGGACCTTTCGCCCGAGCATCGTCCGAATATGGAGAAGCCTCACCGCATAGGCTTCGAGCGCAGCGATTATCTGGATGCCCTCTACGCCGGAATCGAGAAGCTCGCGGAGCTTTTTCGTATAGGCTTGCGGATTCCTGTCGCCAAAGGGTTCGCGAATTTCGAAAGCGGCGATTTCCCTTTGCGGCGCTATCATCAGTTTCGCCTGTTCAAGCGAGATGACTTTTCCCTGTGGGTCGAGCAGGAGGATTTTTCTGAGTTCCGCGTCGATTCTCGCCTGGTCCGTTCCCAGCGCATCGGCGACATATTCGGCGGCGAGCGGTTCGATTCTTCGCCCGAGATCCGTTTCCGAGTGGGAGGTTATCCACTTCGCCATTTCGTAGTCGCGCGGAGACTTGCATTCCTTGAAAGTCGCGATTCCCTGGAGTGACTTGTAGAGCTTGCCTGTCTTGAGCAGCTTTTCGAAGTCGAGCAGAAGGTTTGCGCTTGGCGAAGTCTTGAACCAGGCTTCGAGCGCGGCCGTGTCGTCCGCCTTGAGCGATTCCGCCTTGCGCAAGACGACAGTCTGTTCGCTTGCAAAGAGCGAGCAGGAGTCACACGTTTCGATGACTGCGTCGGCGATGGACGGAATGTTCGTATCGTTTCCGAAGAGAATCTTTCGCGAAAGCGGATCGTCCTTGCGGTCGGCGAGAGTCTTTTCGAGAAACCGATCGATCAGCCGGTCCTTTTCGAACTCGCTGTCTCCGATGAGAACGACAATCATTTGCGATTACTGGACATCGAGAATTTCAAAGACGTTCTTGCCTTTTGGCGTGATGACTTCCGCCTCTTCGCCTTTCTTCTTGCCGAGAAGAGCCTTGCCGATCGGGCTCGTAAAGCTGATCTTCCCGTTGATGGCATCGACGCCTTCGGGGGAGACTATCGTGTATGTGATGTCTCGGTTTGTCTTCTTGTTGCGGAGCTTGACCGTCGCCCCGAACTTGATTTCGCCCCCCTTGGTCGGATCATACTTGATGATGACGGCGCGTGCGACGCGGTCCTCGAGGTAGTTGATGCGCGATTCGATTTCTCCTTGGCGGTCCTTTGCCGCGTGGTAGGCGAAGTTTTCGCTTAGGTCTCCCTGGGCGCGCGCTTCCGCGATTTCGTCGATAATCTTCGGGCGTTCGACCTTTTTCAGGTTTTCCAGTTCCTGCTTGAGCTGATCGTAAGTTTCTTGGGTAACGGGTATATTGTCCATAAGGAGAAATTTATAAATTTCCGTGGCCTGCGACAAACGGGCAAAGGAAGTTCGATATGCTTACGATGTTGAAAGATGGTGGTGTCTGCTCCCCGAAAGGCTTTACCGCCGCGGGCTATACGGCGGGAATCAAGGCGAGCGGAAAGCCCGACATGGCGCTTCTAAAGAGCGAAAAGGCGGCGCGCTGCTTTGCCGTCTTTACCACGAACAAGGTCAAGGCTGCACCGGTTCTCTACGACAAGTCGGTTCTGGAACATGCGCACTTTGCGTCGGCTGTCATCGTAAACAGCGGAAACGCGAACGCCTGCACGGGAGCGAAAGGGCTCGAAGACAGTGCCCGGACGGCCGCGCTCGTCGAAAACGAACTCGGTCTTGCGCCGAAAAGCGTACTTGTCTGCAGCACGGGAGTCATCGGGCATCCGATGCCGATGGACAAGGTCGAAGCTGCCATTCCTCACCTGGTGGAAGGTCTCCACGAAAGCGCTTCCGCCGAATTCGGAACGGCGATTCTCACGACGGACCGAGTCCTCAAGTCGCTAGCGGTGGAAGTCGAAACCGCGAAGGGAAAGGTGACTGTCGGCGGCTGCTGCAAGGGCAGCGGCATGATTCACCCGAACATGGCGACGATGCTCGCCTTCATCACGACGGATCTTGGGCTTCCGCTCGACTTCTTTGCCGAGTTCCGCGCGGACATTTCGGACTCTTTCAACGCGATTACCGTCGATGGCGACACGAGCACGAACGATACGTGTCTTTTGCTTGCGAACGGCGTCTCCGGCATTCGGTACGAGGATCTCTCGCTAAGCGAAAAGAGCGAGTTCCGCGCCGCGCTGATGACCGTGATGAAGGAACTGGCGAAGGACATTGCCCGGGATGGCGAAGGTTCCACCAAGTTTATCGAAATCCGGGTCGAAAAGGCGGAAAGCCATGAAGAAGCTCTCCGGATGGCGCGATTTGTCGGAACGAGCAATCTCGCGAAATGCGCGATGTTTGGCGAAGATCCGAACTGGGGGCGAATTCTTTCGAGCGCGGGTTCGAGCGGCGTGAACATGGTCGCGGACCAGACGGACCTCTATTTCGGGGATGTCAAGGTTCTTTCCGGCGGACGACCCGTCGAATGCGACCGGAAAAAGCTCGAAGATGTCGTGAAGCAGAAGGAGTACAAGGTGACTCTCGTGCTGAATATCGGCGAAGCGAGCGCATCCGCCTATACGTGCGACCTGAGCTACGAATATGTGAAGATCAACGCGGAATATACGACCTGAATCTTGGATGTAAAAAAAACAGCCGGTTCCTTGAACCGGCTGTTTTCATATTGTCCAAATCCTGGACTTAGGCGTTCATCGCGCCGCGTTCGAGCTTGATGGTGAAGTTCGTAATGTCGCAAACTTCGCTCGGTCCCCAGTACTGGATAGGACCCGGGTACGTGTAGGATTCCGTCTTCGCCCATTCGTCGCGGCGGGCGGCGAAGAACTTGAACGGTGCGCCGTCGAGCTCGACCAGGGCCTTGCGGATAACGGGCTTGTCCGCGCCTGCGCGGCGTTCGATGTTCATCATCATCGTGATCGGAAGACCGCCGGCGGTCCAGTTCTCGATGCCCTTCGTGAGGTTGCGGACGGAACTCATGTAGCCGTTCATGCCGTTCAGGGCGAGCACGGAAGCGGTGAATCCCAGGCTGTAGCAGTAGTCCGCGTCAAAGTTCGACGGGGCCGCGCAGCGTCCTTCGTAACCGAAGAAATGGTTGAGCGCGCTGAACTTGCCCTTGAAATCGGGACGGCTCTTGAGCTCCTTCTTTACCATTTCGATGACGAGCTTCTCCGTTTCGATGAGCGAAACCTGCACGTTGCCGTGGCTGTCGCGACCGAGCATCAGCTGAGCCTGGATGCCTTGCGGGAGAATCTGCAACACGTCGGCGGATTCCTTGCTAATCCACTGGCAGAGCTTTTCCACCTTGGCCGCGGTATCGAGTTCGGCGACTTCCGCTTCGTGGTGGGCGAGCGCTTCGGAAAGTTCGGAAATCAGGATGCCCACGTCCGGGATGAATTCAAGAAGGCCTTCCGGAATGAGGGCGACACCGAAATTCTTGCCCTGGGAAGCGCGGAGCGCGACAACGTCCGCGACCTGCTTGATGACTTCCTTGAGCTTCATCTTCTTTTCCTTGACTTCTTCGGAAATCAGGCAGATGTTCGGATGGGTCTGGAGGGCCGCTTCAAGCGCAATGTGCGAAGCGCTGCGTCCCATGAGCTTGATGAAGTGCCAATACTTCTGGGCGGAGTTCGCGTCGCGCATGATGTTGCCGATGAGTTCGGAGTATGTCTTCACCGCGGTGTCGAAGCCGAAGGACGTTTCGATGAATTCGTTCTTCAGGTCGCCATCGATCGTCTTCGGGCAGCCACAGACGCAGGTCTTCACGCCTTTCTCCTGGAAGTATTCGCCGAGGACTGCCGCGTTCGTATTGGAATCGTCACCGCCGATGATGACAATCGCGTCGAGGGCGAGCTTGTTCGCGACGGCGATGCACTTGTTGAACTGTTCTTCCGTTTCGAGCTTCGTTCTGCCCGACTGGATCATGTCGAAGCCGCCCGCGTTGCGGTAGGCGTCCATCTTCGCATCGTCGATTTCGATGTACTTGCCGTTTTCGAGGCCGGAAGGTCCGCCGAGGAATCCGAACAGGACAGAATCCTTGCTCACGGACTTGATGCCGTCGTAGATTCCCGCGATGACGTTATGTCCGCCCGGAGCCTGTCCGCCGGAAAGGACGACGCCCATGCGAAGCGGTTTGCCGGCTGCGGCCTGCGCCTGTTCGAACTGGACGACCGGAAGTCCGTAGGTTTTCGGGAAAAGTTCCTTGATCTTCGCCTGGTCGCTGACGGATTCTGTCGCGGCTCCCTTGTTTATCTTGACGCTCAGCGCGCCCTTCTGGAGGGATACGGGAAGTTTCGGCTGGTAAGCCTGGCGAGCCTTGGTCAGCACGGAAATGTTTTCGGACATAGGTACCTCTTTGGTTTGAAAAATCCACGCCAAATATAAAAATTTGTATCTTCGAAAGCATGAAACGAATCGCCACATCGCTCTTAGCCCTTTTCCTTTTCTCCACAACCCTTTTTGCCGACGAGGCGCTTCGCTTTGTACCCGAACCGTACGAGCTGGGCGAAATTCCCCAGGGCGAACTTCGCCATGTCAAGATGGGAGGTGCGAATGTCTCCGCAAGGACCGTAAAAATCGAAAGCGCGCTGTGCCAGGGAATCGGGTGCTCGAATTTCAGGTTTACGGAAACCGTCGGGTCGCGCGAGCCGTTCAGCGTCGAATTCGACTTTTCGACCGAAGGCGTCGAAGGCGCCTTTTCGAATGTTCTCGTCCTTGTCGGAACGGACGGCACGCCTTATCCGGCGACGTTTCAGGGGGTAGTCGCATCGCCTTTTGTCTTTAGCGAGAAAATGTTCGATGCGGGGTTCTGCAAGCCCGGGGAAAAGCGCGAATGGACCTTTTACGTCTGGGGTTCCGACCGGAAAACGCGGCCCGATCTGGAACTTTCGGGAAAAGTGTCCGGGGCATTTTCGGCAAAAATCCAGAATGTCTCTCTAGATATCGAAAAGCCGGATGCTGTCCGCGAAGGTGGAAAGATTCCCGCGCAAAAGATCACGCTTCGCGCTGATTCGCTCGTCCGCAGTGCGACCGTAAGTCAAAGAAGTCTTTCGAAAATCGTCCCCTTCCTGAGCAAGAAATTTCCCAAGGCGACTCCGGAAGTCCTGGTCATCGGTTATTGGAAAGACTAACGCTAAACCTGTTTTTTTTTTCTTATATTTCAGTTTTAGGAATAAGCAAGATTTTCCA
>CAVKYI010000013.1:0-53589 GCA_963660435.1 Sodaliphilus sp. | reverse complement strand
AGCGATTATTACCATGGCGAAGTGGACAAGGTGATAACGCTCGACAGCCCGCACGGATAGCGTATTTAGTGTATGATTCCAGTGGGAAAATGCTATGTTGGTCCGACAAAAAATCGGTATTTTTTTATATTTGAATAATTGTTATGAAAAATGTAAAAAGAATCTTGCCTTTTACGATACCGGTGTTTTTGTGCGTGGGCTTGTTCGGCTGCTCGGACAATGTGACTTTTGAATGGATGAAAGTCCGGAACGAACCAAAGATAGCAGGCTTTGTTGACGACTCCCTAGTGGTCGTGACAGATTGCCGACAATGGTTGGAAATTACTGAAACTTGGAATGGCGGTTATAGCGAAGAGTCTTCCTGCGGTCATGATCGGATGATGGTCTATAATTACCGGGTTCAGGAGGGTGGTCCGCGTTGGACGGACAGCCTCACCAATACGAGAGGGGGGTGGAGATGGAACCAAATGACGGATTCCGTCTTTTGGCGATGGGATGGGGACGTTTTTTGGCTATGGAAAGTCGGTGAAAAAATGCAGAAAAAAAAAATGATTAGAAAAAATGAAGATTGCTTAAATCGCATGGCAATAACTCGAATACATACATGGATTGATGATGAGTTTATTGCTTTTGGGAATGATTTTTCACTAAATGAATACTCCTGTCAGTATGCAATTTTGGATACAGCGGCGCGAACATTGACTTACAGGCGTTTGGACAAAGATTTAGAATGGATCAAGAACTGTGAGGATGTGCGGGGTTGGTGGGACAATGTGTATTGTTTGCGTAAAAATATTGACAAATCCGGTTTTTTCTTGATTGTCAATAATGAAAAAAAAGATTCAATTTTAATAGAAGATGTACCAAATACATCAAATCTGTGGAGTTATTTTGAATTTTGTTTTATGGGAAATATGATTTATTTTGGACATAATATAAATTCGGTAGATGTTAAATACGGAAAAATTGTTGTCTATCCCAATATAAAAGCGACTAGTGGACTTAATTATATTGATGAAAATGACAATAGTGTAAACTATGAATTTTACTGGGAGTAATTATGCAAAAGTTGGTGTTTCTTTTGTTGTTATTGACTACTTGTGCTCTGTCCGTTCCGAAACCGATGGAGTCTCTAGAACATTACAATGTTCTGATGCTTCATGGAGCCTATGGGTCTGGTAAGGGTTTCTCCGAGAATACGGAGTATGTCTCTGCTTATGAGGATACAACTTTTTTGGGAAATGCTACGCTTGGGGATTATACCTCGAATAATCGAATAACAAATTGGATAGCGAAAAATGTATTCGAAGAGGATATTAGCGAAAGGAATTATGAGAATGTGCGCAATTCCTATATCTACAATTGGCGGTCTTTCAACAATCCAGCCAATAGTTCAGTCAATAACGCTTATGAACTTGGCTACAGAAGCTGGAACAAGGACGGCAAATTTGGAAGACGTCGGGCATTGTTTGAAGAAGCGCAGGAAGTGAAGTCTGTATATATTTCGGGCAAAGATACTTCGCATGGCCAGTCCGCACTCGAAACCATCCGCAAGAACCCCGACCTTTATCGGCAGCTTGCGTCCCGCTACATCCTTGTTGGCCACAGCATGGGCGGCGTGGTGGCTCGCGAATACGTGCAGGGGGATTTCTACAACGGCGACGTGGACAAGATAATAACGCTCGACAGCCCGCACGAGGGGACGGGCGCGCTGAACATGCAGATATACAAGGAGGCCCGCGGCTGGACGGACAAGAAGGTCAGGGACATATTGCTGAAGGCGACGGCATCCATGGCCGCGACCGGCATACTGCTCGGTGTGATGGGAATGGATCCGGTCACGGTCGAGGCGGGCATATGCATCACCCTGTTTTCTTCCGTAATTGCCGGCGGGGCGAGCATCCCCATGACAAGGATTTTTTCCACGGAAAGGTATTACGGGGACGACCCTCTGGTCGGCTATGTCGATCCGTACAGGACAGGGTTCGGGACGATCGACTCGCTGAACCGCCGTCCGTATGTGGCGGACAGCATACCGATGGTCAGGGTCCTTGGCAGCAAGAACAGCATGACGTTCGGCGACCCGACCCATGTGGACTACGGCCTGCTGGGCTCCCTTTACCTGGAAAACTTTTCGCTGCCGTTCATCAATCTCGCAGGCCAACTGGGGGGAAACGGCGACGCCTCCACGGTCTATGTGAACGCCATGACGGCGGGGATTGCCGGGATTGTCGGGATACCCCTTATGGAGCAGGGGAGTTCGCTCGTTACGGAATCCTCCGGGTTGGGGAAACATGTCGCGGTTTTGAACGACCGGAACGTGGATGTCCGAAAAGGGCAGTTCAACGCGGCGGTCCAGGCGGAAGGGGGCGACGGAGACTTTGCCGCGTCCATGGGAATCGTTTCGGGGGCGGTACTCGCCCTCGATTTTACTTTGGGGCTTATCAATCCGGTAGCCGCCAAGGCGGCCAAGACGGGAATCATCGTGGCGTTTTCGTCGGCCATGGGCTTTTCGGTGCTTGGGGGTGTCGTGGCGACCGGGTTCGAGGATCTTGCCGAATCGCACATGATGCCTCTTTACAGAAAGAATCTGGAAAAGTGGCTCGGAAAGGCGAATTCCTATACCCGCCTATCCGGCGGGGATACGACCCTTGTTCCCTACCTGCTGGAGGACTTCCTCTACGAGCGCCCTTTCGTGAACCTCCTGCTGGGGGACATCCGCACGCTGGACACGCTGTCGAAGATGGATCCGGCTGCGCGCGAAGTCTCCTCGCTGAACCGGAACTGCTACTACCTCGGCGACCGTGACTCGGCGGAGTGCGCCGTGGGGCTTTTCTCGAATGCGGGTGACCCGGGCTCCTCGCAAAAGATCCTGCGGGTGGCTTCGCTGTCTCCGCTGAGGTTCAAGTCGGAATCGGACTGGTCGAAGATGGGTGTGAAGGTGGACCGCTGGGAGCGCGTGGACGGTCTGACGCCGGACGGCAGGCTCGCGAAGAAATCCGTCCCCGTCCGGCACGTGGAGCGCTACGAGGTCCCCGCGATAGCGGTGGACGGCTGGATAGAAAGTTACTCGTTCGTGGTGGACGACCTGATGCCGCACAGGCTGCGGCAGATCCGTCTGAACTTCAACTACCAGGAGGAAATCGCGTGGGAGTGCGACGTGAAGAATTCCCCGGATGCGGACGACGCATGCGCGGTATATAGGCGGACCTCCGGCGGGGAGTGGACTGAACTGAGAAAAGAAAAACACCCCGTCCGAAAGAACGGGGCTTTCGATTTTAAACCGCGGGATTACGGCTACGACAACCTGCTCTCGCTCCAGAAGGACAACCAGAACACGGTCACGGTCTCGACGGTGAACAAGATCGGGCTCTCGAACACGCAAAGGTTCTACTACCTGTTCAAGGCGACGGACGACCTGCTCGTTCCTATATGGCCTAAGCGGGATGTGGTTGTGAACGAGATTTCCGGTTTCGAGGCGTATGCGAGCGTCCTCGACTACCAGGGCTTCTCTGTCGAGGGGATGCGTGATTCTGTATGGTATGTTGTGGGGGATACAAGAAAAACGTTTGGCCGTTTACAGGATATGGACTTTTTGCGGAGCGAAGGAAGCGGGAATGTCTATGGTTCCAGAATATCCCAAGGCGACCTTTCCGAAGGTGAATACCATTGGGTGTTCAATGCCGTTACCCACAATTCCGCCGGAGAAAGTAACGACAGTAACGATGTCTATGACGTTCCCTTTAATGTGGATGTCACGCCTCCGAATTTTGAACTCACCGTTGACGGGCCGTGCGTGAACCCGGACAGCGCGGCGTTCATCGCGCGCTTCTCGTGGGGCGATTCCGCGAGCGTCCCGGATATCCGCGCGATGCGCTGGCGGCTGGAGCGTGACGGCGGGAACGGCTTCGTCCAGGCGAGGGTCCTGCCTTCGCTCTACGACGTCTCGTCGAGGGAGTTCGCCGTGTCCTGGGAGAAGGTACCGGACAGGGGAAGCCTGCAGGACGGGCTGTACCGGGTGCGTGCGGACGCCATCGACTACGCGGCCCCCGGCGCGACAGCCTACGGCGCCGTCTCGTCGCTCGTGTCGAAGATCGCCGGGGGGACCGATTCCGCAGCCGACTGGGAAGCCCTCGACGGCTACCGCCTCAACCGCGCGGAAGGTTCCGCGGAGTTCCGGATCGACCGTACCGCCCCGGCGCTTTCCTTCGATAGCGTGGGCGGGGCCGCGGCGGAACCGGCGGTGTCCGCCAAATACGCGGCGCTTTCCCGCCCCGCGCGCGACGTCGGGACCCGCTACGTGTCGGGGGATTCCCTGCTGCGTGTCGGCTACGCGGTCGAGGAGCCGCTCGGCGGTCGCGATTCGGCTTCGGTGACGGTCGCGTGGATGTTCGTCCATGCCGGGGATACGGCGAAAGTCGACCGGGCGGGCGATTCCGTATGGGTAAAAGACGCGGACGGCACCTGGCGCGGCGCCTGGACGGAAATGTCCGGCATGCGGCTTTCGGACGGCGACTACCTTCTCCGGGCGACGGCGCGGGACGAGGCGAAAAACGCGAAGTCCTACGGCTACGGGAAAAGGGTCCGGATCGACCGTACCGCCCCGAAAATCCTGGGCCTCGTGAGTTCCCGGCTGGTCTATCCCGATTCCGCGAAGAGTTTCGGCGCGACCCTGATGGTCTCCGAGCGGGACGACGCCCCGTCGAACCGGACCGGGATGCGCTGCCACTACCGGGTCCTCGGGGGCGACGCGGACGGCGTTTTCCGGGATGTCGCCGAAAGGGCCCTGTCGGACGATACGCTCCGGTTCGAAATCCCCGCCGGGGCGGTCGGGTCGGAAAACGGCAAGCGCTACCTCGAAGCGGTCTGTATCGACGCGGCGGGCAACGCGGGAGTCCGCACGGACCTCTTCCACGTGGGTGACCGCTACCCGACCATCGTGTCGCCTGCCTCGGACGACGAATACCTGCAGTCCGAATACGTTCCCATTGTCGGTATTGCCCCGCCTCCGTCCGCAGGTGCCGAGAACTCCACGGTTTACCGGCTCCGCTACCGGATGGACGGCTCGGACGCGTGGCTGACGGAGCGCATCGCCGTCGTGTCGCCGAACCGCTCAAAGGACAGCGCGAACATTTCCAGAACGTCCCAGAGCGCGGAAGGGGTGCTCGGCTACCTGCACAACGTCGGCTTTTCGGAATCGAAGGTCTGGATCGAACTTTCGACGCGCTCCTGCGCGGACTGCGGGTGGCGTTCGGATTCCGTCCTGGTGACGCTCGACGGCTTTGCCGGGGAGGATTCCTCGCGGTCGGTCGTCCTGTCGCTCTCCCCGTCCGCCCTGGAAGTGGGGAGGGATTCGCTGGACGTGTCGCTCCGCCTTGCCGGGAGTTTCGACGGGGACTACTTTTTGCGCGTCCATGCCGAGGATTCGAAAGGCGCGGGCATTTTCGACAGGACATCGGAACGAGCGTTCGCAAGTCCGTTTAACGGGGAACCTTTCGACACGACCGCGGAGCGGGGCGTCTGGTTCTACGAGCGGGACGGTCTCTACCATCTGCGGTGGAAGGGACTTTCCGCAGCGGATTCCATCGCCGTAAGCTATGATTCAAAAGGTTTTGGGGATGCTTGCCTCGCCTTTGACGGGCGGGGAAACGCTTCAAAAGGCTGCTCGGTCCGCAGCGGCATGTTGAACGCGTCGCCGGTATTTTCGCAAGTGGAAGCGAGCCTTTCCGCTTACCCGGTATGGAAACCGCTTTCCGTAGCCGACAGCGTGATGCTCCTTTTCGGCGAGAGCGGGCATGTCGCGATGCGTGCGTCGAAAGCGTTTCACGTCGGCTTATCGAACCTTGCGGGTGACGAATCCCTGCCGGTTTACTTCGGGGCGAGTTCGGAAAGCGGCTTCGCCTTTATGGGTGCGGAAATTTCTTCGGCAGTAAACCCGTGGACGACAGGCTGGACGGTTTCTCCCGATGCTTACGGACTGCATTTTGTCTGGGACGGAACCACTTTGACAAAGTCCTATCCCGCGGAGGGGAGTGCGACCCTGCATATCGAAGTCGTGCAAAATACGACGGCGAATCCTCGGGTCATCTTGAAGGATACGACCGTGTTCCTGACCCTGCCCGAAATGGAGATTTCCCTCCCGGAAATTCCCGAGTTCTATATCGTGGAAGGCGCCTCCGACACGGCGGCATCCGACCTGGGCGAGGAAATGCTGTACACGCTCGGATCCTTGGACATTCCGTATGGGATTTTATACCGGGACGCCTGGGTGACCGCAAGGATTACGGATTCGAAAGGGAACTTGGTAAAGAGGCTGCTCGATTCCGCCTATACGCGCGCAAATTCCGGTCGGACAGCCTACTCGGTCCTTTGGGACGCGACAGATTCCGCGGGAATCCCCGTGAAGCCGGGAACCTACCGGGCTGTCCTTTCGGCAAGCGAGGCAGGCGAAAAGGGGCGCGAAAAATCCAGGTCGGCGAGCTTTGACGTTTCCCTGCGGAAAATGCTCCGGGATTCGTCGAACGCGGTGAACTTGGTCGTCGCCGAGGCATTTGATGATGAAGGCAAGTACCGCTACGTTCCTGTCCCCGATTATCTTGTCCGGGCGGACATCGTCGCGAAATATCTCCCGAGGGAAAAGCGGCAAGGAGTCTCGCTTGACATGGACGTTTCCGGGACGCAGAAAATCTACGGCTACGCCCCCGAACGGTTCAGTCTCTCCATCAAGCGGCATCGGGAACGGCTTGACCTGGTTCTGCTCTATAAAATGGATAGGCACATCGAATCCTGTTCCAACGTTACGTGCGAGGTTGTTGACGAAAAGAACCAGGTTCTTGTCGATGCCGCCGACCTGACTTTTAGCACATCCGCCCGCTCTTTTGACGTAGAAATAAATATGGGGGCCGGCAAAAAGTACGGCTACGATTACGACAAAAATTCTTACCTTGACATGTTCGCCGTGACCCGGGAGGTCTGGGAAAGATACAGGGCGGAGAACGAATGGGAAGAGGAAAAGACTTTTGACAGGCTGAAAGAGGAGGCCGTCTGGCGATTGACGGACATATCTCCCGAAGAAAACAACTTTGTACCAAAGCCTCGAGATGGAGACTACAGGCTGTTTCAAGCGGCAAACGCTGGTCTCTGTTCCGCAAATCTTGAAATGGATGCACCTGAAAATTCGCAATGCGAATATAAGAGAGATGAGAATGATAAAATTGTCTCATCGGATAATTACAATCCGAACAGGAATCTGTTTCAAGTGGAGTTGATAGGGAAGTCGGAAAACAATTTCTATTCCGACGAGGATAAGATAAATCCGGATCATTGTGGCAACAAGCGTTTTCGGACAATGAATTTTTCCATTAGGCTCACCATCCCCGACTCTTACTGGGATGCGCCTTTCGGCATGGACAATCTGGTCAACCGGACGATCCGTTTCGACCATACGAACAAGACGGTTTTCGGGACGGGGGCGGACGGCTACTGGGCGGCGCTCTCGGGCAACTGCGGAATGTCTTTCCTCGGGTCGTATTTCGACGGGACCGACTGGAAATGCGACAAGTCCTACGGGCTTCTCACGCCTTACGAGATGCAGTATCTGCCGTTCCTTTCGGCGAACGTTCTCTCCGGCGGGAAAAACATCTTCCTCTTCGCCGACGAAAATCCGTCGCACATGTACCCGTCCTATTTCGACATGAAGTTCTACGGTCCGAAAAATCCGGACGATTATTTCCAGGTGCTAGCCTTGGGGACGGCTTTGGAAAGCAGCCCAGCCTGCGATTATTCGGCGACGACAAATATTGACGCGGCCTACGGCAACGCTCCCCGCTGCCAAGTGTCCCTGACGAGCCTCGGAGATTCCGTACGGACGCCCTTGTTTGCGCATGGGAGCGCAGCTTTCTTTGTTGGGCGGAACAAGGTGTGGAATACGGGGCATCCGGTGGAGGTTTCTTTCCCGAACGATTCCGGCTGGCGTTCGGAAGTTGCGGCATCGGGCAATCCCTGCGGGGAATCCGTCGAATACATGAACGGTTCCGCCGGCTGCTACAAATACTACGAAGGCGGATCGAAGCTGCACCGTTATCTGCACGACTTTACGGACGAGGACTGGCTGGACTTCTACACCGAAAACGGTTTCATCCGAAATATCGTGAACTCGCCTGCGCGGGCGCCGATCCCCACTTGGTTCTATTTTCGGGATTCCACTGGGGCGTCCCGTGCCGCCCTGTCCAATTTAAAGCTGATGCCGAAATCCGACGATTACGAAAACGGGTATTTTTATATTTCGCTGGATACCGTATCGAAAATCAGGAGCGTTCCGACATTTGACGGCATCACGCTTTTGCGGTATGAATTGCGTCTCGGCGATTCCGCATATGGATCGTTCAGCGAGGATTCCACGAGGCTTTTGGTCCTGGCGAAGGACACGCTCGTGAAAAAACGGATTTACCGGGAATCTGCGGACAGTGTTCGCCGTGTGCCTTCCCGGATGAAGTCTGCATCCCTGCCGATGAAGTATTTTTACCGGAATTTAGATTCCTGGATGAAGGATCCGCGGGCGGACAGCATTGACATTCTGCACCTTGATTCTTCGGAGCATTCGCATTTTACCGTCTCCGGGGAAAAGGACGGAAAGGATCGGATGATTCGCTTCAAGGCGGCAAAGGATATTCATGTCGCGCGTCCGAAGGAACTGGTGGAACTTTCGGCGAATCTCAAATCGGGCGAGAAGTATCGGCTGTCTTATCTGAAAGGCAGCGTATATTATACCGTCATGGATACGGTTGCGGAGCGTTCGGGTTTCCAGAGGCTCACTTGGTTCGATGTAAACCGTCTCCAGGGAAATACGCAGTTCCTGCTGACTTGGGGCGAAGGCGGGAACCTCTATTACAGCGATTACGATTTGTATGTCGGCTCGGCTGTCGAGACGGAGAAGGAAAGTTCCGTGCAGTCTCTGTTCGGGGAACTTTCCGTAACGTTTCCGGCTGGCTCCTTGCAAAAGAGCGAGGATGTCACCGTTCGGACCGCCGAGGCGGACGATTACCCGTTCGAAGTATTTGGCGAGATGCCGCTCACGGGACCCGTGATGGAAGTTTTGCCGTCGATGAAATTTGAGGATTCGACGAAGCTTCCGCGTATCCAGATGCGGATTTCCCGCGCGGAAATGGAAGCCCGAAATGTCACGCCGCAGACGATTAGGCTCTACAAAATCGATTTCGAAAAGAAAAAGTTCGTGCCGCTGGAACATGCGCTATATGGCTACCTGAAAGCGGACGGAAGCGCTGCCGTTTCGGGTGCGTCTGCAGAAACGGCGACATGCGGAGCGTGGGATTCCGACGGCTGCTATCCGGGCAAGGGCAAGTGGGAATATCTGCTGATTTCCGCGGAGACGAGGACTTTTTCCGTGTTTGCCGCGCTGCCTTCCGATTTTGCGGACATGCCCGAAACGGGAATCAAAGTCTTGCCGGAAGTGGCCCGGATCTCGGAGCGGACCTTGAATATCCGGGGAACAGCGGAGTTTAATTTGTATGTCGATGACGATTCGCTATGGAACGACAAGGACGACAGAACTCCGGCGGAAAGGCTGGACTACTCGCTGGACGAAAAAGGTTTTGCCCATGTGACGCTTCCGAGACATTCCCTTGGAACCGATACCGCATACGTATTCCTTGCGCCGCTCAGCGATACGGCTGGAAAGGGAAGCGAAATTCTGGTTTCCGCCGTGGCCCGGGCCTTGACCGTTTCCGCTGAATTTGCCTGCGAACTCCCGAAGGATTCCCTCTGGCTCGGGCTGGAAAACGGCTATATGGCTTACGGGGTTTCCTGCAACCATCCCGGCTCGGGGCGGATTTCGCTGTATGCCGATGGCAGGCTCGAAGCGGAACTTTCCGCAAAAAATTCGGACACGCTCGTCTATGACGGGTCGAAAAGGTCGGGGAATGGTTCTCTCGGGAAAATTACGAGCGGCGTTTACGAAAGCCGTTTTTGGGGACGCTCGGTCCTCGGCGATGAAATCCAGACAGCCGGGCCGCTAGTCTATACGGATTCGGCGCTTCCTGTCGTGGAAGGCTGGGACGTCCGCGATTCCTCGGATGTCCTTGATCGCATCTTTGCCGTGAAGGCAAGGGTTCGGGATGCGGAATCGGGCGTCTCGCTTGCGAAGCTTTCCGCTTCGTTTGGCGGAGTTCCGCTGGAAAATCTTACCTTGCTCCCGGATTCCTCGGGGAACGTTTCCGCAAGCGTCCGCCTTTCGCGAGAGCTGCTTTCCGAATGTGTCGGGTGCAGGCTTTCTTTGAATCTCCATGTCGAGGATTTCGGGCATAATTCAAGCGAAAGAATCTTTGCTTCGGAGCCTCTCTATCCCTATCCGACGGGGCTTGCCCTCTGGTATCCTGCGAGAGAAGGATCCGGGAATGTTGCGTATGAATTTTCGGAAACGGGGCATCATCTCGACCTGTCGCCTGTGAATAGTCCCTGGCTGAGCGATGCCGGAATCTATCTGGGCAAAAGTTCCGATATGGCGAGGGGCGCAGGGAATGTCGATTTGGGTAGTGCGACTTCCTACACTTGGGAAGCTCGGATAAAGCGCGGGCACTCGGCGGAGCAGTGGAACGAGCTGGTTTCCTTTGAAGGAACCGGCGGACTTTCGATAAGGCTTTTCCAGAAGGGACGCACGCTGCGACTTTCCGAAGGGAAAAATTCCTGGCTTTCGGGGGAAGTCCTTCCGGTGGAAAAATCCTGGGCGCATGTGGCGGTTGCCGTGGATTCGGCTTCGGTCCGTTTCTATGTCGATGGGGAACTCGCCCGATTCGTTCCGGGAGGAATCGTTGCGGAACGCGAACTGTACGGAGTTTTCGCTCTGGGTGGAACTCCTTCCTTCATCGGGAACGTCGCCGACATCCGCTTTTACACCAAGGCTCTCTCCGAGGCGGAAATCGCCGCGCTTTCGCTTGCCGTTTCGGAAGACGGCGAAGAATCGGAAGTCATTCTTGCGAAAGACTTGACAATCGGAAGAGGCTTCTCGCCTGAATTTTCTTGCGCGGTCGCCGGGAACCGTTACTTTGTTTCCCATGCGGAAAAGTCGCGCCTTTCTTTCTCGGTTTCCGTTTCGCGGGCGGAAAACTATCGGCCTGTTGTCTATGCCCGTTCCGCAAATCGTTCCGCGGCGAATGTGCTCCTCGGTGAAGGTTCTGTGCGCCTTTCCGGCAATCTTTTGCTTTCCGGAGTGTGGCGCGCGGTGTCGCTTGAAGGCGTCTCGATTTCGCTATCCGCAGGCTTGCACGAACTTTCGCTCGAATTCCCGGAGAACGTCGAAGTCGGCGGGATAGCGCTTGTGTCGGGAGACGTTTCCGCGTCGATGATCGCCTGGGGAAATTTTGATAAGGATCTTGAAATGGATGCCGGGACAAAGGTAAAGGCGAGCGTCCGCTACGAAGGATTCCCTGACCGTTCAATGCTCCGCCCGAGAATCCGCCTGGCGAATGTCTCCGGCAGAAAAATCGAAGGCTATTCTGTCCGCTACTATTTCCGCGGAGAGGATCCTCTTTCGGTGAAAGCGCAAGCGTTCTATCCTCAAGACGGCTCGGCCCTTTCCGTCCATGCCGAAAGCGCCCGCACCGGATATGCGGAATGGGATTTCGGCGGGGAAGTTCTCTTGCCGCGCGATTCTGCCTTTGGCGGGCAGGGACCGCACTTCGGACTTTTTAATTCGGACTGGTCGCCGTGGAATGCGGAAGACGATCCTTCGTTTGCCGTGGACGGAGCGACGGGCTTTGCTGCGGACAGGGGAATCGTTGTCTTGGATGCGGACAGGAATTTCGTCGGAGGTTCCTGCGCCGAGATGGAAGACGAAATTTCCGCTTTGCCAAAGGTTCGCACCGTGTCATCCGACGTGCGGAACGACCGCTTGGCGAGCGAAATTCACATCGCAGTGGAAAACCTCGGAAATGTCGCGCTCAAGAATTTCGATTTGCAATACTACTTCTATGTCGAAGACGGACTTTCCCCGGTTCTCGACGTGAACCATCTGGGAACATGCCTCTCCGCGGAACTGGAAAGCTTTGGCGCGGGTCGCTACGCAGTGAACATCCATTGCGCGACCCCGATCGGTGCGGGGGGCAAGACGGCTCTTCCGGTGAACTTTACGCTGCATCTTCCGGGGTGGGCTTCTGCGTGGAACGCCGATGACGATCCGAGTCATGTCGGTCTTGGCGCAGGGGAAGTGGAGGCGCGCGGAATCGGCATCTTCGATTCGCTCGGAAACAGGATCTACGGAGAAATTCCCGTCTGGCCCGAAACGCTTTCTGTCGCGGAAACAAAAGCTCGCTCGCCGAGCGAACCGTCCGAAGTTTTCGAAAAAAATGCGGTTGATGAAAACTTCCAGATTGCCCGCAGCCCGGACGGCTTCCTGCTTTCGCTGAAAGGAGCGGCGACGCTTTCCCTCGACTTGGTAAACGCCATCGGCCTTCCCGTGAAATCGATTTTCCGGGGAAGCCTTCCCGCTGGGGAAAAATTCCTGCCGGTGGATTGGACTGGTATTGACCTTTCTGCGACCTACCTGGTTCTCCGGGTCGATGGAAATATCAAAACGACAAGGCTTTCGGATGTGAAGGAAAATTAAAACGAGGATTCTATGCTTGATTTGAAAAAGTTCTTTTGTTGCGTCGCAGCGGTGACTTTTGCCGCTGGAAGCGCTTTCGCGCTGGATTTAAATGCGGTCTTCGACAACCAGAAAAAGTCCGCTTTCCCGGATACCTGTGAAATTCGGATGCGTTCCACGGTGACTTTTCCGGGCGGAACGGAAACCGTGGAGACGACGGTCATTCAGGCGGGAAATTCCAAGTCCGTTACGACGGTTAAATCTCGCATGGCGCAGATGAAAATCGTCCAGAACGACGGTCGGATGAAAGTCATCGACTTGAAAACGGGAAAAACGCTCCCCGCGATGGACATTCCCGCAGAGAATCCCGCCGACGTGAATCGGCAGATGGGAAATTCCGCCGACTACAACCCTCCTGTGGCGGAAGGCTCCCTCTGGAAAATAATGCCGAAGGATGCGTCAAAGCCAACGCTTTTCTATTCGGCGCGAGAAAAGCGGATCGTTCGGATGACTGTTCCCGTACAAGGTGCTACCGCGGAGACGGAACTCGAATATTCGGACGCTTCTAGCGAATTGCCGGGAACGCTAAAAAAAGTTACGATTGTGACGCGGGTTGCGGGTGGCGAAAGTAAGGTTGTCCTGGAAGTTCTCGGGGCGAAGCATCGCCATGTCCTGCCTGGAAAAATGTTCGACGTGGAGTAAAAATGCTCGTTTCTATTATTGTCGCGGTTTCGGAAAACAATGTCATCGGCAAGGATGGCCATTTGCCGTGGCATCTTTCGCAGGATCTGAAGCGTTTCAAGACGATTACATCCGGGCATTGCATCCTGCTCGGACGTAAAAACTACGAAGATATCGGACGACCGCTGCCTAACCGGACTAGTATCGTCCTTTCCCGCAATCCGGACTTTAACGCTCCGGGATGCGTTGTCGTGCAGAGCCTTTCCGCGGGATTTCAGTTTGCGGAAAGATCTGGCGAAACGGAGCTCTTTGTCATCGGCGGTGCGAACGTCTATGCCGCGGCGTTGCCGTTTGCCCAGAGGCTTTACCTGACGCGCGTCCTTTCGAATGTCGATGGCGATGTACTGATGCCTCCGCTTGGAGAAAACTGGAAACTGCTCCGCGAGGAACGCGTCGAAAGATCGGAAAGGGACGACTTTGACAGCCTCTTCCAGGTGTTTGAGCGGGGGGCCGTTCACGGTCATTCTGGAGAGGCGAAGCCTCGATAGAATCTCCGACCATAGTCATTCTGGAGGCTCTGAAAGAGCCGATAGAATCCATCCCGCAGTTCAGAGCCTAGTTGAGAGAGCTTGGAGCTTAGAAGCGCGAAGCGGTACGCTTCTATTCTCTGTCATTCTGGAAGGGCCAAAGGCCCTGATAGAATCCATTTATAGCCTCTTTGGATCCTATCGGTCGCAAGCTCCCTCCAGGATGACATTCTCTCTCCACTCTTCACACTCCACATTCCACTCTCACCCAAGTTCTAAGTTCTAAGCTCTAAGTTCTGACTTCCCTCCAGGATGACCGTTTGTCGTACAAACCTTCACTGCTCGCTTAGCAAACTATCAACTATCCACTCTTCACTCTTCACCCCCGAATAAGTTCTAGCTTCCGTTTCGCACGAATTCGACAGCCTCTTCCAGACGCCCGAACCGGATGATTTCAATCCTGGAAGATTTGGAAGCCTTTGCCGCTGCGGGCAGGATAATTCGTTCGAAGCCTAGCCGTTCCGCTTCCTTTATCCGCAGATCCGTCTGGCTTACGGAACGGATTTCTCCCGAAAGTCCCAGTTCGCCGATAACGATTGTTTGCGGCGGTAGCGCGATTCCCAGATGATTGCAGACAAGCGCAAGCGCAAGGGCGAGGTCGGTTCCCGTATCCGAAATCTTGAGACCGCCGGCGATGCTTGCGAAAACGTCGGAATTTCCGAGCGGGATTCCTCCGAACTTGTCGAGCAGGGCGAGAATGATCGTGAGACGTTTCGGATCGATTCCCGCGGCGACGCGCTGCGCCACGGCATAGCTCGACTGGTTGACCAGTGCCTGTGTTTCGAAGAGTAGCGCCCGCGAACCTTCGATCGTACAGCTTACGACGCTTCCCGGAGCGTTCCTGTTCGTCTCGTCCAAAAAAATCTTGCTCGGATTGCTCACGCTTTCCAGTCCCTTGGACGTCATTTCGAAAACGCCGATCTCGTCCGTTGCGCCAAAACGGTTCTTGATCGTGCGCAGAATTCGGTATTGGTTGTTGCGGTCTCCTTCGAAATAGGCGACCGTATCGACCATGTGCTCGAGAATCCGCGGCCCGGCGATCTGCCCGTCCTTGGTCACATGTCCGACGAGAATGGTGATGCATCCCGAGTTCTTGGCGAAAACCATCAGCGAAAGCGTGCATTCCCGAAGCTGCGAAACGCTTCCCGGAGTTCCCGGCAAGTCCGCGTTGTAAATCGTCTGGATGGAATCGATGACGAGAATTTCGGGTTGAATCGCCTTGGCCTTTTCGAGAATGCGTTCGAGATTCGTTTCGCAGAGGAGCAGCAGCTCGCTGCCCGAGACGCCGAGCCGTTCGCTTCGCAATTTGACCTGTACCGCGCTTTCTTCGCCGCTGACATATAGTGCCTTGACGCCCGCAGCGGCCATCGTCGAAAGAGTCTGTAGCACGAGCGTCGATTTGCCGATACCCGGATCGCCTCCGATGAGAATGAAGGAACCCGGCGCAAGTCCGCCGCCGAGCGTCCTGTCGAATTCGGGAATCGCCGTGCTCAGGCGAGTTGTCGCCGTCGTTTCGATTTCCGAGAGCTTCCGGGGAATCCCGGAAAGTCCCTCGGCATCCAGGGCGTTCTTTCCTAGACCTCGATGTGCAAGCTTGTTTTCCACGGTGCGTTCGACAAGCGAACTCCAGGAACCGCAATGCGGACATTTTCCCGCCCATTTCGGCGAAACTTCGCCGCATTCGGAACAGACAAATTCGGTTTCTCTTTTTGGCATGTTTTAAAAATAAAAAGCCGCCACCTTGAAAAAGTGACAGCTTTTGTCAAAAAGTAGAAAACTCTAGATGCCCGCGGCGTCGTCTGCCGTCTTCTTGCGCTTTTTCTTCTTTTTCGGCTGGTCCTGGGTCGCGGACTTTTCGACGGTGATGCTTGCCGCCTTTTCGCCGAGCTTGGTGAAGCCGTATTGACGCGGTTCGAAGCCTGCCGGGAACTTGGTCTTGGCGTCATAGATGACTTTCTTCGCCGTGAACTTTTCGATGTGCGCATTGGAAAGGTCCGCACCCGAGAAATCGACGTCCTCCATCTTGGTGTCCGCATCGAATTTCGCGTTCTGCATGTTGGCATTCAGGAACGTGACCTTTTCGAGTTTCGCTCCGGAGAAGTTCGCACCGGTCAGGTTGGCGAGGTCGAAGCTCGTACGGTTGATGGTGGAATTCGAGAAGTTCGCCTTCGTCAGGTCGGCGTTGTCGAAGATGTCCTTGAATACATACGTGCCGTCGAAAATCGCCTTCTGCATGATGGCGCCGCGGAAGATGCTCTTGCTCGCTTCGCCGTCGAAGAACGAGACCTTGTTCATCTTGGACTTTTCGAATTCGCTCTTCGTGACGGTTCCCTTGTCGAAGACGACGCCGGAAAGATCCTGGCCGCTGAACTTCATGTTCTTGACGGTGGACTGCGCAAAGGAAGCCTTTTGCAGCTGGACCTTGGACAGGTCGACGTCGTTGAAGTTCGTGAGGGAAAGATCCGCGCTCTGCATGTTCACGTTGATGAACTTGGTTCCGCCGAAGTCAGCCTTGGAAAGGCCCGCCTTGGTGAAGTTCACGTCGCGGAGTTCCACGCCGCCAAAGTCCGCGTTGATGAGGTTGCACGCCGTGAAGTCCGTCTTGACGATAATCGCGTCCGAAAGGTTCGCCGCACCCATCAGGGAACGGGAGAAGTTCGTGTTGGTCAGATCGGCGTCGCTGAAGTCCGCCTGGGTCAGATCGACATCGATAAAGGATGCGTTCTTGAGGTTCGCTTTCGAAAAGTCGGCCTGGTCCGAGACCTTCATCGCGTCTAGGCGGGCGTTTTCCAGGTTGGCCTTGGGAAATCTCGAATCGAGGAGGGTCGCGCGGTAGAGGTTGGCTCCCTTCAGGTTCGCTTCCTTGAAATCGGATCCGCGAAGGTCCGCGCCCGAAAGAATCGCGTTTTCCAGATTGGCTTCGCGAAAATCCGGGTTGTTCATCACGGCGTTCTGGAATCCTACCTCGCGGAGGTCCGCACCGCGGAACGAAACCGGCTGGGATGTCGCGTTCGCGCGCTGGAAGTTGGTCACGTTCTTTACCGCTTTCGCGTTTTCGAAATTAAAGCCGTCGATTCGCTTGTCGCGGAGAGAAACGTCGATGTTCTTGCCGCTCCAGTCGGTCTGCTGCGCGAAGGCGCTAGCGGCGAGGGTGGCGAACAGCAAGACGCCGAACTTGGATTTCAAATGGAAGTGCATGTTCATTTCGTTTCCTTTTTAAGAGTCCAAACAAAATTTTGACCACTCTAAAATAAATTAAAAAACGGGCTTCGGACAAAAAAAAGATGGGACCGGTCCGCAAAAAAGCTATTTTACACGCCATGGCGCATTATTTGAAGAATTTTTACGATGTAGTCGTGTGCGGTGCGGGTCCTGCCGGCCTCTATGCCGCGAACTGTCTTCAAGGGGAGGCGTCCGGTCGCCTTTCCGTGCTGCTCCTCGATAGGAAGTCTCCGTGGAAGGAGCCCGTTCCCTGCGCCGAAGCCGTTTCGAGGAAAATCTTTTCCCGCTACTGGAAACCGAACGAATCCTGGGTGAGAAAGCATCTCGACGGCGTCTATTTCACGTCGCCTGACATGACCCGCGTGGGATATTTCCAGGAAGACTGCGGGCTGATTCTGAACCGCGCCTTGTTTCACCGCGAAATGGCGGAAAAGGCCGCGGAAAAAGGCGCGGAATGCCGTTTCGAGGATTCTGTCGAAAGGATAGGGAAAAATCCGGACGGAACATGGAACGTCTTCGTTTGCGCGGCGGGAGAATCTACCGTTCTAAGGGCTCGAGTCGTCATCGACGCGACGGGACCGGGGGCGAAAATTACGCGGGGAGTCTCCGGGCTCGAATCGCTGGAAGACGGAAGCTTCGACCTGGAATCCGCCGTGTTCGCCATTGCGGAAAACGTCCCCCACGACGAAAGCCGCATCGAGCTGTTTTTCGGGCAAAGATACTTTGCCGGCGGCTATGGCTGGATTTTCCCGCGTGACGGAAAGACCGTAAACATCGGGCTTGTCGGCGGCAGGGAGTTCCTGAAGGAGCATCCGCCGCTAGCGACCCTCAAAAAGTTTCTCGCGAATGAATTTCCCGATGCGAAAATCCTTTCCATCCATGGCGGAGCGATTCCGTGTGGCCAGTCGGAGCGGGCCGTCGCCGCGCTCGGCGTGTTCAAGGCGGGGGATTCGGCGAGTACGGTAAACCCCATCAGCCGTTCCGGGATAGTGGAAGCGCTGAAAAGCGGAAAGATCGCTGCGGAATGCGCCCTGAAATGGCTTGCCGCCTCGTCGGACGCGGAACGCCTTGCCGTCGAAAGGGAAGCTTTTTCCCGTTGGCTGAAAATACAGGGAAAGACTCATCGGAACTACCACCGCGCAAAGAAGGGCTTTGCCGGCATCACCGATGCGGAGCTTGATCGTGCAGCCCATCGCCTCGCATCCGTCCCCGAAGAAAAAAGGTCGCTGTTCCGCATTTTCTGGACGGTTCTTTCCGCTTCGCCGCGTATCCTCTGGAAAATGCGCTCGTTCTTTATTTGAGAAGGCTCTCTCGATGAAAAACATTCAGGAAGTTGAAAATGAAATTCGTTCGGTCTTTGCGGGCTTTGCGTCGCCGGACGACAAGTGGGAATATCTGCTGAAGCTCGCTCGCGAGCATCCGGGGATGGATCCTGTGCTGCGGGACGAAAAGTTCCTGGTCTCGGGCTGCGCTTCGAAGATGTTTCTCGTTCCGGAATTTGCGGACGGCGTCCTGCACCTGCACATGGACACGGAAGTCGGCGCGGCAAATCCGCTGATAAGCCGCGGGCTTGGAGCCTTGGCGCTAAAAATCTACGACAACCGGACTCCGGACGAAATTCTCGCCGCGGATCCGGCTTTCTTCCAGCGGATCGGTCTGCAGACCGGGCTTTCCCCGACGCGGGCAAACGGTTTCGCTAGCCTTCTTCGGCAAATTTACCTGTATGCGGAGGCTTTCAAGGCCCTCGGAAATTTCAAAAAATAGGAGTGACTAATGCTGAGCTTTATCAATATCATGGGCAAGAAGAATCCGCTAGACGAGGACGAGGAGGAAGGTTACGAGAACGGCAAGAAGAAAGTGGAAATCTCGGGATTCATCGGATGGCAGGACGCGCTGGTCCTTCTCGTGATCATCGGCGCGATCGTTGGCGGCTACAAGTATTATCAATACACGAAAAAGGAAAGCGCCGAGCTTTTTGCCCGCTGCGCGCTTCTCTACGATGGCGGCGACCTGCTTGCTGCAAAGACGTGCTATGACAGCACCTGGAACTTGAGCTATGTCCCGAACGATCTGGACAGTCTGCGCGTCATTCGTCTAGGCGCAATCCAGGACCTGCAAAGTACGCAGGAATACATACTGGAAGACGTTCGCGCGGCTTTGCGCGATGCGGACACGGCGACGGCTCTTTCGGCGATGCGGAAATTCAGGAAACCGCTGCTCCTTTCCGCGGAAGACGCGACGGAGTGGGGAACTCTCGAAGCGGCCTTTGCCGAACGGCTTTCGGAAAAGACTCCGGCGGAGGCGAAGGATTCTAGCGCGGCGAATTGATTTCGACGGTGATCTTTCTCTCGTCCCCGTTTTCGACAGAAATCACGAGACGGTGGGTGATGCCCGACATGTCGTCTAGACGTTCGGGCCATTCGATGAGGGTGACGCCCTTCTGCGACATGTAGTAATCGACCCCGATTTCCCCGAGATCCGCGTGGGGCGGCAGGCGGTAAAGATCCAGGTGGTAGAGCGGCATTTTCGGGTTGGGATATTCGTGAACGATCGTGTATGTCGGGGAATTGACCTGTCCGGTAAATCCGAGTCCCGCGCAGATTCCGCGGCTTACGACGGTTTTCCCCGCGCCGAGCGTTCCGTATAGGGCGATGACGGAACCTCTTGCAAGCGTCCCGGCGAAACTTTTCGCCCATTCCAGCGTTTCCTTTTCCGAGTGGGTCGTGACGGTGGCGAAAGGCGTAAATGTCATAGCTTGTCCCTGAACTGTTCGTAGGTGAAGCGACGGACGAGGTTGAACTTTCCGTCTTTCCAGATGCCGATGCTCGGGTGCGGAACGCCGTTGAAGAAAGTCGTCTTGACCATCGTATAGTGAATCATGTCGAAAAACACGATGCGGTCTCCCACGCGGAGCGGACTGTCGAACGAATAGTCCCCGACGATGTCTCCGGCAAGGCACGTGTCTCCGCCGAGGCGATAGTCGAACTTCCTTTCCCCGGGATTTCCCGCGCCGAGAACCGTCGGACGGTATGGCATTTCCAGGCAGTCGGGCATGTGCGCGCTGACCGAAACGTCCAGGATGGCGATATCCTTTTCGTTGTGGACGATATCCTCGACCGTCGCTACCAGTTCCCCGGTCTGCCAGCCCACCGCTTCGCCCGGTTCGAGAATCACCTGGACGCCCGGGTAGCGGTCGTGAAATTCCTGGAGGATGCGGACTAGCCTCTCGACATCGTAGTCCTTCCGGGTGATGTGGTGTCCGCCGCCAAGGTTCACCCACTTCATTTGGGGAATCCATTCCCCGAACCGCTCCTCGAAGTTCCGGAGAACCGCTTCGAGCGCGTCCGCGTTTTGCTCGCAGAGCGCATGGAAGTGCAATCCTTCGATGCCGTCGAGAAGATCGGGCCTGAATTCCTTCCGGGTGACGCCTAGTCGCGAAAAGCTGCCGCAAGGATTGTAGAGGTCCGTTTCGACCGTGGAAAATTCCGGATTGACGCGGATTCCCGGACTTACGCGCCGGGCGAGAGTCTTTTCCCTGAAGCGCATCCACTGGGAAAAGCTGTTGAACGTGACGTGATTCGCAAGGGCGAGAATCTCGTCGATCTCGGAGTCGCGATAGACAGGTGCAAAGACGTGCACTTCCTTTCCCATCTCTTCGCGGGCGAGTCGCGCTTCGTTCAGGCTCGAAGCGGTCGCTCCGGCTAGGTACTTCCCGACGAGAGGAAAGGTGCTCCACATGCTGTAGCCCTTGAGCGCGCAGATGATCTTGACATTTGCCGTGTCCTCTATCTTTCTTAGAAGCTCCAGGTTGCGGATTAGCCGACTTTCTTCGAGAACATAGCAGGGAGAGGGAACTTGGGAGTAGTCTATCATAGCCCAAATTTACTTTTTGCTAGATTTCTAGCCAAGAGAGGTTTTCCCTTGAATCGAATTTGTACATATGTTCTCGCCTTTTTCGGTCTTTCCACCTTCGCCATTGCGCAGGTTCCTTCGCCTGTCGTTTCTTCGCAAGCCGGGGTCTCGTCATCTTCCGCGCAGATTTCCACTCGCGGTCCGGGAGATTTCGGCAAGGCGATTCAAGCCAAGATGGATTCCATCTCGGCGGCACTCAAGGCCAAGGCCAGGGAGTCCAATTCCGACAGCGTAGCGAAGGTCAAGGCGGACAGCGTCCGCGAAGCCATCAAGGCGGGCAGCTATGTCCCGCGGGCGAAGTACGACAAGAGCAACTTCGATTCCTGGAAAGTCGATACGGTATTCCAGAAGGCGATGAAGGAACGCGTCGTCGGCGACTGGAGAACTCCCATCCTTTCGCACGGACACGCTTTCCGCGACGCGGAACTCAAGTTCCTGATGAACGATACGCTCGTCGGTACAACCCGCACCTATTCGGATTCGGGGCGCTACCAGATGACGGGCGAATACACATACCGCGCCCGCTATCGCTTCGAAAACGATTCGACGATCGTCGCCCGCGAGGTCTTCAAGGACCGCGGCGTTGTACGCTGGGACTTCATCCAGTTCGAAATCAAGGACGACGTGTTCAAGTACCACCTGGAAAAGATCGAATTCCGCGATCTGAACGACAACTGGCTGAACGCGCTGCAAGGCTTTGACCGGGTCGCTCCGGAAATCTATCGGCGGACGGACGGGAAAGGACAGTCTCCGAAGTCCGTCCTGAATGTAAACGACAAATAGGCAAGATGCGCCGGACTGCTTTCGGAATGCTTCTTCTGGCGGTGCCGGTCTGCTTGCTTTTGGCGGGAACAGTCTTTTGGGGTTCCGCTTCGCTGGGCCTCTCGGATGTGTGGGACGCTCTCTTTTTCAGGGGAAAGCCTTTTGTCGAGGATGTCGTCTGGCAGATTCGCGTTCCCAAGGCGTGTTCCGCATTCTTGTCCGGGATGTCGCTCGCCGTTTCGGGGCTTGTGCTGCAAAGCGTTTTCAGAAATCCGCTCGCCGGGCCTTTTGTCCTGGGCGTGAGTTCCGGGGCGAACCTGGGAGTCGCCCTTGTATTGCTTGCCGGGCTCGGGAACGGGACGCTCGGAGTCGTTCCAGGTGCCGCGGTCGGGGCTTTTTTCGTTGTACTGGCCGTCCTGTTTGCGTCAAGATTTGTCGCCTATTCCGCATCGCTCCTGATTGTCGGGCTGATGGTCGGCTACTTCGTCGATGCGGTTGTCGCCTTCCTCATGTCGGCGAGTTCGGCGGAATCGCTGCGCGGCTTCGTGTCGTGGGGGCTTGGCTCGTTTTCTCGAGTGCCGCTTTCGAGTGTCGGGAGCTTTGCGCTTGTGACCGTGGTCGG
Source organism: Sodaliphilus sp. (assembly GCA_963660435.1). Taxonomy (GTDB): domain Bacteria; phylum Fibrobacterota; class Fibrobacteria; order Fibrobacterales; family Fibrobacteraceae; genus Hallerella. Next base: position 31,205 of record CAVKYI010000013.1, on the reverse strand, counting down.
AATCTTGCCCTGCGTTCTGTGTCTCAGGTATCTGAATGCGGCCCAGGTCGGGGATTCCTTTGCGGAATCTCTTGGCATCCGGGTGAAGTTCTCGCGGATGTTCGCGCTTTTCGGAGCGAGCCTTCTTGCGGCTGGTTCGACCGTCTATTGCGGACCGATCGGCTTCCTAGGACTTGCTTCTCCGCATATCGCCTTTGGAATCTTTCGGACGACGAATCACCGCGTTCTGTTTCCCGCTTCGGCGCTCGTGGGCGCAAATCTCGCTCTTCTCTCCGGACTTGTTTCGGGAATTCCTCTGTCGAGCGTGACAAGCTTTGTCGGAGCGCCAGTCGTCCTGTGGATTTTCTTGCGTTCGGGTCGTAGAGGCGGAAATGGCTGACGCGATTCTGAAAACGGAAAATCTTTCGGCGGGATATGGAAAGCCTCTTTTCTCCGGGGCGGATATCGTTCTTTTGGGATCCCAGGTCGTTTCGCTTGTCGGGCCTAACGGTTCGGGCAAGAGTACGCTTCTTCGCACGATTTCCGGACTTCTCCGTCCGCTGTCGGGACGCGTTTTTCTCTGCGGAAGGCCTCTCGAAAGCATACTCCCGCGTGAACGCGCCAAGGTCGTCGCTTCCGTTTTCACGCAGGCGCGGATTCCTTTTGGCATGGGAGTCCGGGAATTCGTCTCGTTAGGAAGAATTCCCTATTCCGGCTGGCTAGACGGACGATCGGGACGGGATGACGAGGCGATCGAACTTGCCTTGTCGAGCGTCGGCATGGAATCCTTTGCGAACAGGCGGGTCGCGGAACTGTCGGATGGAGAACGCTCGCGGGTGTTTCTTGCGCGGGCTTTTGCGTCTGAGCCGAAAGTATTGCTTCTCGATGAACCCACCGCGTTTCTGGATATTCCGAACATTCTTTCACTCTTCTGGCTTTTGAAGAGGACTGCCAGGGAGAAAAATGTCGCCGTGCTGCTTTCGACGCATCACCTCGACTACGCCTTGAGGTTTTCGGACAGGCTTGTCGCGTTTGACGGCAAGGGAAGCGTTCGGGAAGATTTTCCGGAATCCTTGGCGCGTTCCGGTTTCCTGGCGTGGGCCGGCGGCGAATTCTTGGCGGGAAGTCGCGATGAAGAAATTTAGTTTCTTGGCATTTTCTTTGTTACTTTGTGTACAATTTTTCTCCTGTGCCGATTCAAGAAGGCTCGAACCGCTTCCCGCGTATTTGCAGGAACGTCCCTGCGGAGAAAGGCACTTGCTCTGGAAGGCCTCGAAGAATGGCCAGCCCGATATCTGGCTATTTGGAAGCATCCACGTGGCGGATTCCTCCTTTTATCCGTTCGCTCCGGTTGTCGATTCGGCTCTCGACGCGGCGACCCTTGTCGCCGCGGAACTAGACATCCACGAAGATTCGACGCTCGCCGTGACGGAACGCCTTGTCCGGGAAAAGGGGACTCTCCCCGAAAATGTCCTTTTGCGGGACGTCTTGCCCGATACGCTTTTCCGTCGAATCGATTCGCTTGCGTCGGCGTGGGGGTTCCCGATGCGGCTTCTGGAATCTTTTCGCCCCTGGCTTGTCGCGTTTTCGCTTTCGGCGATGGCCTTTGAACGGATGGGACTTTCGGGAGACTTTGGCATCGATCGGGAAATTCTCCTGCGGGCGGAAGACCAGGGAAAGGAGGTTTTCGCCCTGGAAACTCCGGATTCCCAGATAGGGATATTTTCGAACACCGCGGATTCGCTTGGAATCGAATACCTGGAGAACACGCTTTGGCAAATCCAGACGGCGGATTCGATGCTTGCAGGCGTTGCCAAGGCCTGGAAATGCGGCGATGCGGAGACGCTTCGAAAATTTCTGGATGCGGATACTTCTGACGATGCCTACGAGGAAGAGCTTGGCGCCAAGCGAAATGTCCGGATGGCGAAAAGCGTCGATTCGCTCGCCTCTTCGGGGCAAAAGGCCTTTGTCGTCGTCGGAAGCGCCCATCTGGTCGGCTCCTCGAACATTCTGACGCTGCTGGAAGAAAAGGGCTATCGCATCGAAGCGTACTAGCGCGTTTCCTTTCGGATGTTCTTGATGTCTAGACCGATGCGGGCCGCATAGGCGTAAAGCGCCTGGCGCATCATGCCGAATTCCTCGGCGGTCTTCTTGACGGATCCTCCGTTCTTACGGATTTTCGATATGATGAAATCGCGTTCCTCGTCCTTCTGGATTTTCTGGAATTCCTCGAAGGAAAGGTCTTCTCGGGTGTGGCGCGGAGTCGCGTCGGATCGGTCGCTCTTTCCCGGGAAAATGTATTTCCAGACGATTTCGTCTCCGTCCATGAGGACAATCGCCCGATGGATGGCGTTTTCCAGCTCGCGGATGTTTCCCGGCCAGTCGTAATCCACAAGGGCTTGCATCGTCTCGTCGGAAATTTTCGGCGAGGTTCCTCGCGGGGAAAATTCACGAACGAAGTGATGGACCAGTTCCGGGATGTCTTCCTTGCGATTGCGCAGGGCGGGAACTTCGATAGGGATGACGTTCAGACGGTAGAACAGGTCCTTTCGGAAAGAGCCTCTTTCGGCTTCCTCTTCTAGGCGGTGGCTTGTCGCGGCGACTATCTGGACCTTGATTTTCTTTGTCTCGTTGGAGCCTATCGGGCGTATTTCGCCCTCCTGCAAGGCGCGCAAAAGTTTCGCTTGCATCGGGAGCGGAATGTCTCCGACTTCGTCTAGGTAGAGGATGCCTCCGTTTGCCGCTTCGAAAAGTCCCTTTCTTTCGGTGATGGCTCCGGTAAAGGAACCGCGGACGTGGCCGAAGAGTTCGCTTTCGAAAAGGCTTTCGCTTATCGCGCTGCAATTGACGGATACCAGGTTGTGGGAGACGGAGGCGATAGCCTTGGCGACAAGTTCCTTGCCGACTCCGGATTCTCCCTGGATAAGAACCGTTGCTCCCTTGCTGCGGATTGCCTTGAGAATCGAATCGTAGAGTCTTTTGACGGGTTCGCTGTGCCCGACGATTTTTTTCAGGGATTCGTTGATGGTGGCGAATATTTCCGACTGGCCCTTGAGAGCGAGAATCTCCGTCATGAAGCGGACGCGCAATTCCTCGGGCGAGAGAATCGCGCTGAAAAAATGCGCCTGGAATGGGGACAGTCTTTGGAAATTTCGGGAAAAGCCCAGAAACCTCGCTGCCGGTGAAATTTCGCGAAAGGTGTGGAACATGTCGTCCGGATATTCGCGTTCTAGATTGATGACCGTGATAGCAGGCGAAAAGCGACGGAACATGTCCGCCGCTTGCAGGTTGTCTTCGCAGATTCTGGTTTCGTATCCGCCAACGCTCGAAAGGACATCTTCGATGAAGGAAACGTTTTCGTCTTCTTCGGAAAGGATGAGAATTCGAGTCTTTCCCATAAGGGCTTATTTGCCTAGCGCCTGGGAACGGAGGGTTGCCGCTTCGACCGTGCGCATCAGCGTACCGCGGAATCCCGCGTCTTCGAGAACCTGTACTCCGGCGATTGTCGTTCCCGCAGGCGACGAAACCATTGCGGAAAGTTCGCCCGTTCCCTTGCCGGACTTTTTCAGAAGTTCGACGCTCCCTTCGATTGTCGCAAGCGTGAGTTCCATGGCGACGGGGCGGGAAAGCCCCATCTTGACGCCGCCTCGGACAAGACCCTCGACGAATTCGAAAACATATGCCGGTGCGCTGCCGGAAAGCCCGGTGACCGCATCGATCAGGTTCTCGCTCACCGTGACGACCGCTCCGACGGTTTCGAGAATTTCCTTGGCCGTTTCGAGCGATTCCGTGGAAACGCCGTCGGTCGCCATGGCGATGGCGCCTTTCCCGACGGTAAGCGGCAGGTTCGGCATCACCCGGACGACATCGCCGTGCTCGAAGTCCAGGGAGTCGATGATCTTCTTTCGGGAAACGCCTGCCATGATGGAGACGATTTCCGGTCGAGACGCGCACTTTCCCTTGGCGCTCCTGCTCCATTCCCCGGCGACGGCTCCAAAGACCTGGGGCTTCACACAGAGAAAAATGACATCCGCGGCGTTAGCCATCTCTCCGAAGTCGGCATAGCGGACAGCGCCGAGTTCTTCGACAGGCCTTGCCGTCTTTTCGAACGGTTCGTAGAAGAGGATTTCTCCGGGATTCTTGCCTGCCGAGAGAAGCCCGCGGAGAATCGCGCCTCCCATGTTTCCGGCTCCGGCAAATGCGATTTTCTTAGTCATGTTGGACTCCTTAGCCGTTCATCGAAGCCAGGAACTCTTCGTTGGTCCTTGTCTTCGAAAGCTTGTCACGCATAAATTCCATGATTTCCACGGAGGTCTGTTCCTGCAGGAACTTGCGGAGAATCCAGACGCGGCGGAGCGTATCGTCGTCGAGCAGAAGCTCTTCCTTGCGGGTCCCGGACTTGAAAATGTCGATGGCGGGCCAGATGCGCTTTTCGGCGATGCGGCGGTCGAGGACAAGCTCCATGTTGCCTGTACCCTTGAACTCTTCGAAGATGACTTCGTCCATGCGGCTTCCCGTGTCGATAAGAGCCGTGCCGATGATGGTGAGCGAACCGCCGTTTTCGATCTTGCGTGCCGCACCGAAGAAACGCTTTGGGCGTTGCATGGCGAGCGCATCCACGCCACCGGAAAGAATCTTTCCCGAATGGGGAATGACGACGTTGTTTGCCCGGGCAAAGCGCGTGATGGAATCGAGCAGGATGACGACATCGTTGCCGTATTCGACGAGGCGTTTTGCCTTTTCGAGGAGAATGTCGGCGACTTGCGTGTGGTGTTCCGGCGGTTCGTCGAATGTCGAAGCGATGACTTCGCCCTTGACGTGCCTGCGCATGTCGGTGACTTCTTCCGGGCGTTCGTCGATGAGAAGAACGAACAGCTTGACTTCCGGATGGTTCTTCGCGATGGCGCCCGCGATATTTTGGAGAAGAACGGTTTTTCCGGTCCGCGGCGGAGCAAGCAGGATGCTGCGCTGGCCCTTGCCGATGGGCGAGAACAGATCCATGATGCGCGTGGAATATTCATCCTGTTTCCATTCCAGGTTCAGCTTCTGGTATGGGTGTATCGGGGTCAGATATTCGAATGCGACGCGGTGCTTTGTCTTTGCCGGGTCTTCGCCGTTCACCGTATCGACACGCGCAAGCCCGAAGTAGCGTTCGTTGTCGCGCGGCTGGCGCACGAGACCCGTGATGGAATCGCCGGACTTGAGCTCGAAGCGGCGAATCTGGTTCGGACTGATATAGATGTCGTCCTGTCCGGCGAGATAGTTCAGGTCGGCATTACGCAGGAACCCGTAGCCTTCCTTCATGATTTCGAGCGTGCCTTCCGTGTAGATGGGCGCGCCTTCGCCGGAAATGGCTCCGAGAATCCGATAGATGAGCGCCTGTTTCTTGAGACGCTTGACATCGGGGATGTTGAGTGAAACGGCTTTCTCCTGCAGGTCGAACATCGGCGTGTTGCGAAGTTCGCGCCAACGCTGCATGGCTATCGCGACCTTTTCGGGATCCGCCGGGGGCGCCTGGAGCTGGTCGTCGGGAATGTCGTCCGGCAGGTAGCGGTTGTTTCTTCCGTACTTGTTACGTCCGAACTTGTTGAACTTGCCGTGGCGATTGTTGTTGTAGTTCGCGTTGAAATTTTCGTTGCCGTTTCCGAAGCGACGGTTGTAGCGGTTCGTTCCGCCAAAAGGCGCGTCGGGCATCGGAGCTTCGAACGCGGGATTGTTCTGGACCGCGCTCATGTCGGCGGACGTGTTTCCCGCGTTTGCCGAGGCGACCGTCGTTCCCGCTTCGGCGGGGAGGGAACCCTGGTTCTCTTCGGCGAGCTCGCTTGTGCCGGGAGTGGCCGTGATGACGGGTTCTCCGGAAAGTTCCGAAGTCGGAGCCGGATCCTTTGAAAATTCGTCAGGCTGGAATGTCGCTTCCGGGGCACTCTGCATCGCTACCGTGTCGCCGGATTCTTCGGTGTGCGTCTTGCGGGGACGACCGCGGTGACGCTTGGGAGCCTGGCTTTCGGCTGGCTGGGCCTGGTCTTCCGGGAACGTGATGGGGGCGGCTAGGTCGCCCAGTGCGGAAAGATCCGGAATCGGGGTATCGGGGGAAATCGTATCGGAAATCAGATGAACGGAAGAAGAACCGTCGTTTTTTTTCGGTCTGGGCACAGGGACTCCTGCGAACTGTGAACAAGATAAAGGGATTTGTGAAAAATGATGCGGAAAAAGCAAGAATGCTCGATCCGAGCGTTAATATACATAAAAAAATCTATATTGGCATCTGTGGAATCCTTGGAACGAGTTTTCGTCGCTTTAGGAAGCAACATCGCGCCTCGGGGCAAGCGTCTCGCGGAGGCTCGGGCTATGCTCCGTCGTGTCTCCCTGGGCGGCTGGCAGGAAAGTTCCATCTACGAAACCCCTCCGGTCGGTCCGCAGAATCAAGGCGCATTCCTGAACCAGGTCGTCTCCTTCTGGTATGGCAGGGGTCCTCGGAAGCTGCTCAACTACCTGAAGGGCGCGGAACTCTTCCTTGGTCGCCGTCCGCGCGGCCATTGGGAATGTCGCGAAATCGACCTCGATCTGCTCTACTACGGCGAACAGATTTGCGACTATCGTCCGAGAGGTCCGGTCGTTCCGCATCCGTTGGCGGCTTCGCGGGGCTTTGTCATGGTTCCGCTTGCGGAAATCGCCCCGGATCTTCGCGATCCGCTCTTGGGCAAGACCGCGGCAAGGATTCTGGAAGAACTCGTTTCCCTAAAGGTCGAAACAGGATTCAGGAAGGTGGAGGTTGATGATGAATGAGGCTTTTGTAGGCCATTCGAACCCCGAGACGACATTGAAACTCCCGGAGAAAGTCCGCTTCCTCGCGATTGACGGTGTCATCGGGGCGGGAAAAACTTCGCTTGCCCGAATCCTCGCCAAGGCTCTTGGCGCGAACCTCGTCCTGGAACAGTTCGACGAGAACCCTTTTCTTTCGAGCTTTTACAGGAATCCGGAAGCCTACGCCTTCCAGACGCAGCTTTTCTTTCTCCTTTCCAGAATTCGGCAGTTCCAGGACGCCTTTGTCCAGAACGACCTGTTTCGCCATGTCGTCGTCAGCGACTACACGTTCGAAAAGGATCGGATATTCGCTCTCCAGAACCTTTCGGAAAGCGAATTCGCCATGTACGATACCGTATCGAGGAACCTTTCCGGAGACCTCCCGACGCCGAACCTGATCGTCTATTTGCAGGCGGACGTTCCGACTCTGCTAGACCGGATTGAGCATCGCGGGAGAGCCATGGAAAAGAATATCGACTCCGACTATCTGCGCGACCTTCTCGAACGCTACGACCATCATTTCTGGCATTACGCCAAGGCGCCCGTGCTGATAATCAACACGAACAGGATAGATTTTGTTCACAACGAAAAACATCTGGAACTCGTGCTGAACGCGATTGCCTCGGCACCGACCCAGACGACTTACTTTGCACCTGAAGGTGGCTAGTCAAATGAAACTCATCAAGACGATTTCGGAAATGCGGGCGGCGCTCTTGCCGCTCGAAAAAGCGGGGAAGACTATCGGGCTCGTCCCGACGATGGGAGCCTTGCACGAAGGGCACATGAGCCTTGTGGAGGCGTCCGCGAAGGAAAACGACGTGACGGTCGTGAGCGTTTTTCTGAACCCAATCCAGTTTGGCAAGAACGAGGATCTCGACAGCTATCCGCGGCGTCTCGAAAAGGATGCGGAACTTGTGGAAGCGCACGGTGGAACCTTTGTCTTTGCGCCGAGCGTTTCCGAAATGTATCCCGACGGAGATCCGCTGACCCTTGTCCGCGACGAATCGCTCGAACATCTCTACTGCGGCGCATATCGCCCGGGGCATTTCCGCGGCGTTCTCACGGTCGTTTCGAAGCTGTTCAACATTTCCGGCGCGGACCGCGCCTACTTCGGAAAGAAGGATTACCAGCAGGCGTTCCTCATCCGCCGCATGGTGAAGGACTTGAACTTTCCCGTCGAAATCCGCCTGGTGCCGATTGTCCGCGAAGCCTCGGGGCTTGCCCGTTCGAGCCGGAACGAATACATGAACCAGTCGGAGCGCGATGCCGCCGTCGCCATTTCAAGGGCGCTGCTCGCGGCGAAGGCGTCCTATGACTCCGGGGAAAGAAAGGTCAATCTTCTCCGTTCCAGGATCCAGGAAAGCGTTGCCCATGCGGGTGGAGTTGTCCAGTATGTGGAAATCGCAAGCCAGGAAACCTTGCAGGCGAACACGGAAGGAACGATTCGCGAACCTTCGGTCATCCTGGTAGCCGCTTTTTTCGGAACGACCCGCCTGATCGACAATATCGAGCTCTAGCGGAGTTCCGGATTCCTAGAATCCCAGTTCCACGGCAAACCTCGGGCCCGTAATAAAATGTCCTTGCAACTTGTATGTCGAGAACTGGTATTCGGCGCGGATCTGGAGGATGACGTTGCTTGTGCGGTTGAAGAAAATTCCTCCGCCGACGCGTAAAAGGATTCCGGAATTGTCGTCGGTTTCGCTTATCGAATAATAGTCTCCGTCGTCGCGCAGCTCGTACGAGGCGTAGGAAAATCCGTAGGAGACGCCTCCTCCGATAAAGGGAGTCGTGCTCCGGTCAAGGATGGGGTAGTAGGCGGAAATTCCGAGCAGGAAATCCCAGAAGCTCGTCTTGTCGTCGGTTTCGCTGTAGTAGTCGAACGAACAGTCTAGCTGGAGCAGGATGTTTCTCGAATCGTAAAGCCAGAAAAAGTCGAGGCCCGGTTCGAACTGCGGTCCCGGTTCGGGAATCTGCAAGAGTCCGACGATCCCAAATCCAAAGTAGCGGTTCGTCTTCTTCTTGCGGAGATTTTCCGTTTCTTTCCGGGTGACGCTGTAGATGTCGTCGCTCTCGGAGGCTTGCCTTCCTGTTCCGACGTTTTTTCCCATGCGCTCGAGGATCGGGTCGATGTCGTCGGGCGTTTTCGCCTTCATCGCGTCGCTCCATACGAGCTTGCCGTCCTTGGCGTTGTAGAGGGAAACGGTCACGACGACTGTTTCCCCTATCCGCGTCATGTCGCCGAGAACGAACTTGGAGCAGTTCCTGGATTTGGCTGCCTGCTGGATTTTTTCCCGGGATGGGGAGAGGGAAAGGGAATCGCTTTCCTCCTGGGTGACGATTTCGTAGCGTCCATCCTTTTCCGCATAGCGCTGGAACAGCTTGGTTGCGGCTGACCGGTAATCGGCATGGACATTTGTCAGCTCGAAACCTGGCAGATAGACTTTTTCCGCGGCAAGCGCATAGGCGCAGGCGAAAAGAAACAGCCAAGGGATAAATTTCATGAGACCTCCAACCGTTGAGGATATTTTTAAAGATAGCTATTCTTTAAAAATGTGTTTATGGAATATACTTGTGGATAAGTTCCTTGATTGTTTGCTGTGCGGACTTTTTACCGGATAGGGCTATTAGTTTGTTATAGTCTTTAATTTCATCGCCTGTAAAAATCAAAGATATGATTTTTTCGAATTTTCCGGCAACATGGTCATAATTCTCAGGATGAGCCCAAAAACATTTCATGCAAAAGCTGATATCCTTTTTGCTCCAATTTTGGCAATGTTCGCACGTCCATGATTTTGCGCGGTTAGCGGAAGGGCTTAGCAACATATAATAATCCACATCATTTTCATCGTGATCTCCACCGATTTCATAAGGAATCCGATGATCGACTTGCAGCAGTGCGGATGGTTGAGTTTCAAGATAAATAAAGCATTGGGAACCATATTTTTCAATAAGGGCTTGTTTTAATGCTTTTGAAAGAACGGTTCTTCCGGCAGATTTGGCAAGATTGTTCTTGATGTTATTAGGATTTCCAAATTTATAGGCAGCAATGCTTTTTTTCTCGTCGTCAACGATTCGATAAGTCTCGATGGGAATTCCTAATTCCCGAACATCCCGAATGGCTCGCGGCGGATGGTTGTAACCATAAATATCCTTTAGCTCTTTGGAGGTTATGAATCCGAATTTTAAAATATGTTGGATAACTGTTTTGGGACGCTTTGCCGAGACGGAATTCAGTAATTCAAGAAACTTTTTTGGATATTCTTTCATTTTTGAATCTCAAAAAAAATTCATTTGTCTAGGGATTTCGGTAAAATAGGGTATTAGTGAATGGCTTATATACAAAGCTTCGTAGGTCGTTGATTTTTTCCCTAGCAATAAAGCTTGGCTCGATAACCCTGCGTTGAGTAAAATTCTTTTGCATCCGAGACTCGCTGGTAATATTTTACCGTATTCTTTTTCTCCGCAGGATCCGTCGTAGCTTACAATAAAATCAATACCTTTTTCATTTAATGTATTCAATGCTTTTGAAAATTCATGAAAAGGAACGCCTGAAAAATACCGATTGTCTTTCATGTTGGATACTCCTTGATAAGGCGGATCCATATAAATTAAATCTCCGGGTTTTGCAATTTCAAAAACCTGTTTGTAGTCGAGCGCAGAAAATTCGGTTTTGCCTTTTAGTTGGTGTGAGATTGCGTATAGATTTCGTTTGAGATTTTTTGGGCTTGTACCGTGCCGGCGTTTATCGGGTGATTGGTTGAACTTTCCGTCATGGCTGTAACGTACAGCGCCTTTGACACATCGGGCGATTAAATATAATATGTTTGCTGAGGTTGTCTCGCCGGAATTGAACCGATCTCGGATTTGATAGAAATGCTTAACGTGATCTTTCCCGAATTTGAATTGCTCGTTCCATATTTTTGAATATTCTTCTAGCAGGTTTTGAGGATTGTTGATGGCTTCCCTCAGCATGTCGATTAGCGGCTTGTTGATGTCGTTCATGTAATAGGATTTTGCGCGGTGCTCATAAGAGGCTGCAACGGAAATGGCACCCATCCCTGAAAAAGGTTCGATAAGCCGGTTAATGTGTCGGGGCATATATTGCAGAATCTGAGGTGCCAGCTTCCGCTTTGAACCTTGATACTGGACGATATGTGGGACTGTTCCGTTCATTTTTTCCCTCTTTTTATTGCGAATAAAAATAAAAAAAACGGCGAAGCCTGTCCGCCGTCTGGAAAAACCGTCGCGAGTTTCCTTAGCGCGACTTCTTCTTGCGCGAAGCGAACCACTCGTCGAACGTAATCGCGCGGTCGAGATATCCTGTCGGAGCGAGTTCGAGGACGCGGTTCGCGATGGTCTCGGCGAATTCGTGGTCTTCGGTCGAGAAGATGATAGGTCCCTTGTACGCCTTGAGACCGTTGTTCAGCGCGGTGATCGATTCGAGGTCGAGATGCGCGGTCGGCTCGTCGAGCATCAGCATGTTCGCGCTCGAGAGCATCATGCGGCTGAGCATACAGCGAACCTTTTCGCCACCCGAAAGGACTTTCGCGGACTTGAGCGCCTCTTCGCCGGTGAAGAGCATTCGCCCGAGAAATCCGCGGATGAACGTTTCGTCCTGTTCCTTGCTGAACTGCCGGAGCCAATCGACGAGGGAAAGGTCCGTGTCGAAAAACGCATCGTTGTTCTTCGGAAAATAGCTTGTCGAAATGGTCGTTCCCCACTTGACTTTTCCCGACTTGATGTTTTCGTCGTCGAGAATGGCTTCGAAGAATGCCGTCTTGAGGACTCCGCAGTCGCCGACGAGCGCAACCTTGTCGCCTCCGCCTAGCGAAAAGTTCAAGTGCTCGAGCGTCGTGCCGTCCTTTGCTGTCACTGTCAGGTCCTTGACTTCGAGAACGATCTTTCCCGGCTCGCGGTCCATCTTGAAGCTCACCCATGGGAACTTTCGGCTCGACGCGGGCATCTCTTCGACCGTCATCTTGTCGAGAAGCTTCTTGCGGCTGGTGGCCTGCTTCGCCTTGGACGCGTTCGATGCGAACCGCTGGATGAACGCTTTCAGTTCGGCGATTTTTTCTTCTGCGCGGCGGTTTTGGTCCTTGCGCTGCTTCTGGGCGAGCTGGCTTGCCTCATACCAGAATTCATAGTTTCCCGCGTAGAGGTTTACACGTCCGTAGTCGATGTCGCAGATGTTCGTGCAGACCGTGTTCAGGAAGTGTCTGTCGTGGGAGACGACGATGACCGTGTTCTCGAAGCGTTCGAGATAGTCTTCGAGCCAGCTGACGCATTCGAGATCGAGATGGTTCGTCGGTTCGTCGAGGAGCAGAATGTCCGGGTTGCCGAAGAGCGCCTGGGCGAGGAGTACGCGGATCTTTTCGTTGCCGTCCAATTCCTTCATCAGCTTGGTGTGGGATTCTTCGGGGATTCCCAGCCCTTTGAGAAGCGTCCCGGCGGAGGATTCCGCTTCGTATCCGCCCATTTCTCCAAATTTCGTTTCGATGTCAATCGCTTCCATGCCTTCCGCTTCGGTCATTTCGGCCTTGGCGTAAAGTTCTTCGCGACGCTTTCCGAGCCTGTAGAGTTCGGCGTATCCCATCATGACCGTGTCGAGGACCGAAAATTCCTCGAAGGCGAAATGGTCCTGCTTGAGAACGGCGATGCGTTCGCCTGCGTCGTGGGTGACATCTCCCGTGTTCGGCTCCAGTTCCCCCGAAAGGATTTTCAGGAACGTGGATTTTCCGGCGCCGTTCGCTCCGATTATCCCGTAGCAGTTTCCCTTGCGGAAAGAGAGGTTTACTTCCTTGAAAAGCACGCGGCTTCCGTATTGCAGACTGACATTAGAAACATTGAGCATGGCGCCAAAGATAGTAAAAAGCGGAGACCGGGGTTGTTGTCAGAGCTTTGGGGAGGGGGGGAGTGTGAAGAGTGTGGAGCTTGGAGTTTGGAGAGTGGAATGTGAACGTCATCCTGGAGCGCTAGCGATAGGATCCACAAAGGTTCGCTTTGCAGGAAAAGGCTCGGGATGGATTCTACCTGCCCGCGGCAGGCGGGTCGAGGCTTCGCCTCTCCGGAATGACGTCGGGCGGTAAAGGTTCGTTATGTTGAACGGCAGTTTCGTTTCGCTGTCATCCTGGAGCGGAGCGATAGGATCCAAAGAGGCTACAAATGGATTCTACCTGCCCGCAGCAGGCGGGCCTGCCTGTCGGCAGACAGGTCGAGGCTTCGTCTCTCTAAAATGGCGTTGTCTTATACGCATTTCCCGATGCCGACGATCGCCGCTGTCCGTGCGCGGAGCCGGGTCGCTCCCAGGCGCAAAAGCCTGACGTTTCCGTTGCGGTAATTCTTGACGAGAGAGATTTCGCGCGGAGAGAAACCGCCTTCGGGCCCTACGAGAAGGGTCGTTTCGGTCTGGATTTCACCCGGAGAATCGCTGCCGTTTTCGTCGCACAGAATGATGTCGCCTGTGTAATTTTCTATCCAGGATTCGAGAGAATCCGGTCCGCGAATTTCCGTGAGATACGCCTTGAGCGATTGCTTTAGGCTTACCATCGCCTTGAGTTCTGACCGGCGGACGATTTTCGCGAGCGGCGAATCCTTCGGTTCCTCGGAGCGTTCCGTCCTGAGAAGCGTGATGCTCCCGACTTCCATCTCGCTCACGTGCAGCGCGACTTCCTCGTTCCCATCGTCCTTGAGGCAGGCGATTCCCAAATGCAGCAGCGGCCTTGGCCTTGGTGAACTTTTGACCGTTTCGACCCGGACCGTGCAAGCCTTGGAACCCGCTTCTTCGACGCATCCCTCGGCGAAATGTCCCTTGCCGTCCGTGAGGTGCAGGATGTCTCCGGGGCGTGCGCGGCAGACGCGTGTGGCGTGCGCACTTTCCTCTTCGGAAAGGGAAAGCCTTCCCGGGAAAAGGTCCGGAACGTAAAATCGGGTGTCGGGAGATTTCATGCGATAAAAAATACTAAATTGGCGAATATGCAAATCAAGGCTCTTGTTTTCGATCTAGACGGGACGCTTTACCTTTCCGGAAAGCCCTATCCGCAGGCTGTCGAAACCGTGCAACGCGTCGCGGAAAAGGTTCCCGTCTATTATCTTTCGAACAACACGAGCAAGTCGCTTGTCTTTTACACGAACCGTCTCCTGCGCATGGGGCTTCCGATTCAGTCCAAGGAATCCATCCTTTCGTCGATGACTTTCGCCCTGTCGGAAATTCACCGCCGCGGACTCCGTCGCATCTATCTTTTCGCGAATCCCGAAGTCGTGGAATGGTTTTCTGCCGAGGATCCCTCGCTCGATTTGCGTGCGCCGCTCGAAGAAACGGAACTAGTCCTTGTCGCCTACCATTCTTCTTTCAGCTACTCGGAACTCTGCGAGGTTTCCTGGAGGCTCGAACGCGGAGCGGACTTCTGGGTGACGCATTCGGATTTTGTCTGCCCGGACGCCTTGGGACCCGTTCCGGATGTCGGGAGCTTCATGGCGATGTTCAAGGCCGCGACCGGACGGGAACCTTCCCGGATTTTCGGGAAGCCGAATCCCGAAATGCTTGCGCCGCTTTCGAAAAGATTTCGGCCCGAGGAAATCCTCTTTGTGGGCGATCGACTTTATACGGATTTCGAGCTTGCGCTCCGGGCGGGGTGCCATTTCGCGCTTGTCCTTTGCGGCGAGACGAAGGCGCGCGATGTCCAGCGGCTCGCGCGGCAGCCGGATATCATCGCGGAGCAGGTCAGCGACATCGATTTCGATCGGCTGGTTTGCGATTCGAAAAAAAATAGTTTGTAAACTCTTTAAAACACAGAGGGTTTTTCCTACCTTTGGCGGCACTTATGCCAAAGATGCAAATGTACGTGCCGGAGCTCTTCAGGCAGCTCCGCAAGGGCTATTCGAAACAGCTTCTCGCCAAGGATTTGATGTCCGGCCTTATCGTCGGCATCCTGGCGCTTCCGCTCGCCATCGCTTTCGCCATCGCTAGCGGCGTGGGACCGGAAAAGGGGCTTTACACGGCGATCATCGCGGGATTCGCGATTTCCTTTTTTGGCGGTAGCCGGTTCCAGATCGGCGGGCCGACCGGTGCGTTCATCGTCATCGTCTATGGCATCGTTTCGAAATACGGCTATGACGGCCTCGCGACGGCGACTCTCATGGCGGGCGTCATGCTTGTCATCTTCGGCGTGGCAAAGCTCGGCGCAATAATCAAGTTCATCCCCTTTCCGGTAACTGTCGGCTTTACCGCGGGAATCGCCATCATCATCGCGCTCGGACAGGTTCCGAACTTTCTGGGTCTGCATTTTCCGATAGGGGTTTCCGAACCCGCGGACGCCATCGGAAAGATTGCCTTGTACGCCAAGTCGATCGGCTCGACGAATCTCTATTCGGTCATTGTGGGAATTTTCGCACTCCTCGTCTGCATCTTTTGGCCGAAAGTGACAAACAAGGTTCCGGGTTCCCTGATTGCGATTGTTCTTGCCACCGCTCTCGTTAAAATTTTCGGATGGGACGATGCGCACGGCGTGATGACGATTGGATCGAAGAACCAGATTCCGACGGGATTTCCGACGCCACACCTCCCGAACATCAGCCTGGAAATGATGCGGCAGGTCTTCCAGCCCGCGCTCACGATTGCGATTCTCGGTGCGATTGAATCGTTGCTTTCCGCGGTCGTCGCGGACGGCATGACGGGAACGCGGCACCGTTCGAATACGGAACTGATGGGGCAGGGAATCGCGAACATCCTCTCTCCGATCTTTGGGGGCATTCCGGCGACAGGAGCGATTGCGCGGACGGCGACAAACATCAAGAATGGCGCGGTCAGTCCGGTCTCGGGGCTTGTCCATGCCGTGATTCTTCTGCTTATCATGCTTCTCTTTGGCAAGTATGCGGAAATGATTCCGATGGCGGCTCTTGCCGCGGTTCTTTTCCAGGTCGCGTTCAACATGTGCGGCTACAAGAACTTTGCGAAGCTTGTCAAGGGTGCGCCGAAGAGCGACGTGACGGTCTTGCTTGCGACGTTCATCCTGACCGTGGTGATGGACCTGACTATCGCCATCGAAGTGGGCGTCCTGCTTGCCGCGATACTCTTCATTCGCCGGATGTCGGACGTGGCGGAAGTGGAATACGTGACGGAAGAACTTCACGAAGACGACGAGGAACTTGCCGACCCGAACAATATCGCGAGCCGCCATGTTCCCCACGGTGTCGCGGTCTTTGAAATCATGGGCTCGCTTTTCTTTGGCGCGGTCGAAAAGTTCAAGGCCGCCTTGGACATGACCAGTTCGCACCCGAAAATCCTGATACTTCGAATGCGGCAGGTTCCGTCGATCGATGCAGCGGGAATCCAGATGATCGAAGGGCTTCTCTCCAAGTGTCGCTCCGAGGGTACGCAACTTTTGCTGTCGGGTGTCCATTCCCAGCCGATCGTCGCCCTTTCCAAGTCGGGACTTCTAGGAGAAATCGGTGCGCAGAACGTTCTTGCGAATATCGATGCCGCCTTAAACCGCGCCCGCGAAATTCTCGGGCTCCCGATTGTCGCTGCGCGTCCGACCGTTCCGAGCGTCGATTGGGAACACAATGTCCAGGAACCGTGGGTTCCGCAAAACGCGAACGCGAAAATCGCCGAGGAAACGACCGAAGTCATCGCCGAAAGCGTTTCGGAAATTCCCGCCCAGGACATTCCGAAAATCGAAAACGAAAAGAAGGGAATGTTCCACAGGCTTTTCCGCTAGGCCAGAACGTTTTCCTCGACCTTGCGCCATTTTCCCGGAGGCAAGTCGCCGAGAGAAAGTTTTCCGATGCGGATGCGGATCAGCCGGAGCGTCGGGAATCCTACCGAAGCGGTCATGTGTCTGACCTGCCTGTTCTTGCCTTCCACAAGAGTGATTTCTATCCAGGATGTCGGGACGTTCTTTCGTTCCCGAATCGGCGGATTTCTTTCCCAGAGCCACTCGGGAGGCGAGACCATTCTTGCCTTGCAGGGCCTTGTCCTGTAGCCTTTGATGATGACGCCCTTTTCGAGCTTTTGAAGCGCTTCGCGGGAAATTTCCCCTTCGACCTGGACCAGGTATGTTCGCGGATGGCGCATTTCGGGGTCGAGCAGTCGCTTGATGAGCTTTCCGTTGTCGGTGAGGAGCAGCGCGCCTTCGCTGTCGTGGTCGAGCCTTCCTGCGGGGTAGATTCCGCGCGGAAAATCGAAAGTGTTCAATGCCGGATGGTTCCCTTCGGGAGTGAACTGGCTGAGAATGCCGAACGGCTTGTTGAAGAGTAGAACGGTGGACACATCGTGAATATAGGAAAATCAGGCGCTAGGCGGTTAAAAAGAATCCAGGCTTCAAAATGCCATGCAATCCGAAATTAATTTGTTCGAAATCCGCAGATGTTTTCGAAAATCGGGATGGGAGAAAGCAAAAGGGTCCGGCTTCTTTCGAAACCGGACCCTTATGCGGTCGGACAGACTTGAACTGTCAAGCGGTTGCCCGCACTAGCACCTCAAGCTAGCGTGTCTACCAATTCCACCACGACCGCGTTAGAATCATTGACAGCCCAAATATAGTTTATTGTGCAGGGCTTGTCAAGGGGTTTTCTTGAGAATTTTCAACAGGAATCGTTGTCGCCGGGAGCTGCGGAACGGTCTGCGTCGTCGCTTGCTCTGCGGACTGCTTCAGGGCCGAAGTTGCCTTTGTCGAACGATCGGCCTGGATGGTCATGTACCCGAGGCAGAAGACGAGTACGAGGTAGATGACGCCGACGACTCGCGTGAGCTTCTGGACAAACGTCGCGGCACCAGCCGTGGAGAATGCCGATTGCGATGTCATGCCGCCAAGGCCGGCGAGACCGCCCATCTTGTCGTTTTGCAGGAGGACCAGGAGGATGAGGAACAGGCAAAGGAAAACGTGAATGACGATTCCGACCCAAAAAAGTGTTGACATATTGATTCCTAAAGGTTGTGATGAAATTATTTCGCTTCCGCGGCGTCGATGATTTCCTTGAAGGTGTTTGCCTTCAGACCGGCACCGCCGATGAGACCGCCGTCAATGTCCTTCTGTGCGAGAAGTCCTGCGGCGTTTGCGCCCTTCATCGATCCGCCGTACTGGATGCGCATGTCTTCGGCGACCTTTTCGCCGTAGAGTTCCTGGATGACGGAGCGGATGTAGGCGTGCGCTTCTTCCGCCTGTTCGTCGGTCGCGGTCTTGCCCGTGCCGATAGCCCAGACCGGTTCGTAGGCGAGGACGACGTTCTTGTCCGCGTCTTCCGCGGAGACGCCCTGGAGCGCGCCCTTGATCTGGAGACCGAGGACTTCCTTGAGTGTGCCCGCTTCGCGCTGGGCGAGCGTTTCGCCGATGCAGATGATGACCTTGATGCCCGCTTCGAGGGTCTTCTTGACCTTGAGGTTCACGGTCTCTTCCGTTTCGTGGAAATACTGGCGCTGTTCGGAGTGACCGATGATGATGTAGTCCGCGCCGATTTCCTTTACCATGTCAACGGAAACCTTTCCGGTATAGGCGCCCTGGTCCTTCCAGTGGATGTCCTGGACGGCGAGCTTCACGTTGGATCCCTTGATGATGTCGGCGACCTTTGCCGCGGCAAGGTATGTCGGGGCGATGACGACTTCGGTCTTCTTCACGTCCTTGACCGCTTCGACGATATCTTTCGCGAGCTGGACGCTTTCGCTCACGGTCTTGTTCATTTTCCAGTTACCAGCAATGATGTACTGACGCATATAGAGGAACTCCTTCGATAGGGTTGAAAATTTCGCTCTGAATTTAGAAAAAAAGCGTTGCCTTGCGAGACAACGCCAAAACGAAACTCGGCTTTTAGTAGGCCGATTCGAGGCTTGCCTTGGGAGGCTCGGATCCGCCGTAGCGGTCGCCTTCGATCTTGTCGAGAACCAGCTCGTTCTCGTAGCCCTTCATGCGGACCGCTTCGGGGGTCTTCCACTTGAGGCGCGTGATAAGCGAACCGTCACGGGTGAGATATTCCCAGACATAGCCGTCCTGCATTTCGCGATCGGGCGGTCCCCAGAGAAGATTCACCATTTCCTGGGTCATGCCCTCTTCGATGTAGCCTTTGAGGAAAATGTCCTTGAGGCGCTTTTCGATGCCCATGCTTTCCTTGGTGGCGAAGTATTCGCGCTCGTACTGTTCGACGCCGCGTTCGACGAGAACGGATGACGAATATCGGCTGTTGCAGGCCGAGAGCGCGAGGGCGGAGAGCCCGATTGCGATGAACTTGTAAAATTTCATAGTCGCTCCTGAAAGAGTTGTCCTTGAAAAATAAGAATTTTTTAGGACGTGCGGTTCACGGGGCTTCCGTTTCCGCGACTTCTTGCGCCTTTTCGGCTAGAATCTTCTCGATTTCCCTTAGCGCGTCCTCGGCATAGCGTGTCACGAGCGCGGATGACGCCTTGGCGACTTCGAGCGGAGTCCGGCTTTCGAGTCTCTTCCTTTCGTCATAGGCGTGTTTCCATAGGGTCTTTCCCGTCTTGCCGTCTCGAAGCGCGAGCTCTACGGCGACGCGGGCGAATGTTTCCGAAGAGTCCGAATCGATTTCCTCGATCGCGTTCAGGTAGCCGGAAAGTTCCAGGTCGGGAATTTCCGATGCCCGACGTTCCACCCGCGCGAAGAGTCCGCTTTCCCGCATGACGCTTGCGACGGTGTTTGTCACCTGGTGCTCGGGCGAACTTGCCCAGAAATCGTTTCCGTAGGACATGAACTCGTAGGGAGACTCCCGATAGACGATGTTCGGCTGGCTGTAGGCGGGATCGATCGAAAACTTCTGGACGAAAAGCCTGTAGGGCGTGCCGCCCGAAGCCTTGGCGGCGCTTTCGCAGGCGAGCGTGTAGTAGCGGTTCTCGACGGAACTTCCGGCGCAGCCGAAAAGGAACAGCGCGGAAAGCGAAGTGAGGATTAGGGAAGTCTTTTTCATCGGAAAGCCTCGGGGTTAACGACCGGATTTCTTTTCGGAACGGACTAGCGCGGACGGGTTCTGGCGGATTTTCAGGGAAAATTCGGAAAGATTCGATAGGACGATGTCGAGCTTGTCCAGGATTTCGGAAACGTCTCCCTGCGTGTTGTAGAGGAAAAGGTCCGTGCGGTCCAGAAATCCGCGGATGGTTTCGAGCGTGGATACCAGGTCCGCGTTGATTGTCTTCGTGTCGATTTCCTGAATCTTTTCCTGGACAAGGAGCATGTTCTGTTCGAGCTTCTGGGCGAGTTCCGCCTTTTCGACGTCGCCAAGGATTTTGCGTAGCGACATGGCGGACGCTTCGATTTCCCGGAGAGGCCTTTCCGCGTTCTGCGTGATGCGGTTCGTGTTCGCGCTCGCCCGTTCCAGGTTCCTGAGCGTGTTCTCGATATGCGCCGCGTTTTCTTCGGAAAGGATCCTGCTCAGTCTGTCGAAAGTCTCGTTCAGGTTTTCCACCGTGGTTTCCGCCTTGCCGGATATTTTCGTGAAGACATTTGTCCCGGCGAGTACCTTTCCGCCTTCGGGGATGTCCGGTTCTGTCGCCTGGCCGCCGGAGAGCACCAGTTCCTTCTTGCCGGTGAGCGAGATGCCGTTCGTCATCTGGGCGCGAGTCCCGGTCTTGATGGGAGTTCCGCTCTGGACGTCAAATTCGACGACGACGTTTCCGAGGTTCGTGCTGTCGATATAGATTTTCGCCACGTTTCCGACTTCGATTCCGTTCAGCATGACCTTCGCGTCGATGGAAAGGCCGATGACGGATTCGGAGAATACCGTGTAGTAGCGCGTCTTCTTGTTCGAAAGTTGCTGTTGGGCGATGAATATGGTGAAACCGATGGCAGCCCCGAGGCAGATTAGCAGGAAAATCCCGAGTCGAATGCGTTCTGTTCTTGTCGTATCCATAAAAGTTTTCAGTCCTCAAAGTCAAAATGGATGAGTTCTCGGCTATCGACCGTTTTTCGGCAGTTTCGCGCGAAGAAGTCCCGGATTGACGGTATCTCGGAATGGAGTCCTTCGTCTAGCGTGGCGTCCATCAGGACCAGTCCGCGTTCGAGGTAGATGAACTTGTCGCAGATGGTTCGGATGCTTTCGAGTTCGTGCGAGACGACGACGACGGAGACGCCCAGCGTATCGCGCAATTCGAGCAGAAGTTCGTCCAGGGAGCGGGATGTGACCGGGTCGAGACCGGCAGAGGGTTCGTCGCAAAAGAGAAGCTCCGGTTCAAAGGCGATTGCCCGGGCAAGCGCCGCGCGCTTTCTCATGCCGCCGGACAGCTCGGACGGAAACTTGTAGAACGCGTTCAGAAGGTGTACTTTTTCCAGACGGTCCGCGGCTATCTCGTCGAGCGTTCTCTGGGAGAGGCTCGGGTAGCTGCGCCGCAGGGGCAGCTCGACGTTCTGCGCGACGGTGAGGCTCGTGAGGAGCGCTCCGCCCTGGAAAAGGACGCCCGTGCGCCTGCGGATTTTGTCGGGAATCGGTTCGCGTATCGGAATTTCCGTTCCGAAGTACGAGATGGATCCGGATTTCATGTGTTCGAGCTTCAGGATGTTGTTCAGGAGCGTCGATTTGCCGGAGCCCGATTCTCCGAGTATCAGACGGATTTCGCGGGGGGCGACCGAAAAGGAAACGTTCCGCAGAATGGTCCTTCGACCGTATCCTGCGCGCAAATGCCTGACTTGGAGAACCGCTTCCATGGATGCCCGCTAGTAATAGATGAAGGAGAATATCGCGTCAGCGACGATAATGCCCGAAATGGACGTGACGACGCAGGATGTCGTCGCCTTGCCGACCGCATCGGCTCCTCCGCGGACATTCATTCCTTTCTGGGCGGCGACGAGCGTGATTATCCAGGCGAAGACAAGGGACTTTATCATGCTTTTCGCAATCAGGAGAAGCGTGATGCCGTCCTTTAGCGAAAACCAGTAGTTGATGGGGGAGACTTCGCAAATCATGTCGGCGACGATGAGTCCCGCAAGGCATCCGAGGATGGACGCGCAGAAAGAGAGGAGCGGCACCGCGATGCTCATCGCCTTGAACTTGGGAAGGACCAGATACTGAACCGGCTGGATTCCCATCGTGCGAAGAGCCTTGATCTCTTCGGCGACAGTCATGCTTGCGATTTCCGCCGTGATGGAACTTCCCGAACGCCCGGCGAGAATGATCGAGGTGAGAAGCGGCCCGATTTCCGCGAACATGAGAAATCCCAGCCCGGAAGAAAGGTATGAGGCAGCGCCGACCGCATTCAGCATGCCCGCGCTCTGGACGGCGAGCGTGAACGCAATCAGGAAGACAAGGAGAAAGACGATGCCGCAGGCTTCGCTGCCGAGACGGAGCAGCTGGAGAGCCGTGCCGCGGAATGGGAGACGCTGCTTGTCGAAAGGCTTGAAAAAGGTCCAGTAGAGGCTTTCGGAAAGCAGGTAGAAAAAGGTCTTGAGGCCGCCGAAGAGAAAAAAGCCGTAATCTCCCAATCTTTCGACGAATCCCATCCTGTTTTCGGGTTCCTTTTCGGGAACCGTATGGACCGTTATCTGGGAAATCTGCCTCTTCAGTTCGGGAGAAAATCCGGCGAGGACTAGCTTTCTGCCTAGCTCTCTTGCGCGGATTCCGATACTTGCGAGAAGCGATTCGCCGAGAAAGTCGAGACGGACAAGCGATGAGCCGTCCAGGCGCAGATTCCCGTTCGAAAAAATCCGGGAACAGCTTTTCTGGATGTCCGCGAGCGTTTCCGGGGAAATTTCGCGGGGAAGCCTTAAGGTTGTAAATTCCTTGTCCATCGGGCCCCCAATTTAGAAAAGAATATGTTCTTCTCTGGAACATTCTCGAAAACTTTTGACGAAAGGTCTAGTTTCGGGGATGGAACTTGCGATGGAATATCCGTTTTTTTTTAACTTTTCGCCGATGAATTTTTCGCGCCTGTGGAAAAAAGCCGTTCTGTGCGCCGCCGTTCTTGTCGGTGGCGCCTTTGCCGACATTTTCGACATGAACGGGCTTTACGGATTGAAGTACGGGCCGAATCTCTCGATGACGATTTCCGGGAACACGCCGATTGTCTGGGGACAGTGGCTTTCCCAGAACTTCAACACAGTCTCCTTCGACTGGATAGAACCTCTGCGGAAGCTTCCTTACGGAAATTTTCTCGAACCTTCCGCCGCTTTCCTGCGCTTTTCCGCCGATGCCGAAGTGACGCCTTTTTACGGAGGCTTCCGGCTGGGTATCGGTGGAAGACCGTTCGAAATCAATCCGCAAGTCGAGGCGCGCTTTTTCTATGAACATTACACGTATTTCAAGTCCAACGTGGAAATGACGCTCGCGAGCAACGGAAAGAGCGGAAACATCGCGGAATCCTGGAATGCGGACTGGATTACGGATCGGGTCTATTCGAAGGATGCCGCTGTCGATTTCATGCAGAACTTCGCGTTCTTCTTTGACCTGGAATACGGTTTCGGGACAGACGGAATCCTCGGTCTCGGGATGCACTACACTCTGGTGGATATCAGCACGTCCTATGAAGGAAAAAGTTACGATTTCCGGCGCAACGTCCCGGTTTTCAGCCGCGATTTCATCATCGATTTCATCGCCTACGCCTATATTCCCCTGACGTCGCACTGGGCCGTTTCGGGTTACCTGAACCAATACAATACGGGAAATTCCAAGTCGTCGAACGATTCGTATCTCAAGGAGCCGCTGAGCTTTACCATCGCCCTGCTGGGGCCTTCCCTGAACTGGGAAAACAGGCAAAATCGGCTCACTCTTCTCGGCGGATTCTGGAAAAGGGAAAAGAAGCGGTTCTACAAGGGGAGCAGAGCGCAACAGTTCCTAGTACATCTGCAGTATCAGAGGAATTTTGGCTTCGGAATCGACACCATGCCAGAGGATTGACGGAAAGCCGCTGGATCTTTCGGGAATGTCCCGGGGAATCTTTCGCGCGGTCCGCACCCAGAGCGATCCGTGTCCGCCCTTGCCGGAAAAGTCGATAATCGCGGGGAGAGTGATTCCGTCGTAATCCTTTCGGCTGTGGACGGCTATCGTGTCGGGACCTGGGCCCTCTTCGCAGGGGAGGTTTCCGCGCGCGAGGCTTTCGAGGTGATTCCAGGTGAGCGGGCTTTCGCCGATGAATTCCTGGAGATGGTGCATGGCGATTTGGCGGCGGGCGTTTTCCTTTCGGAATTCCATGTAGCGGAAATCCTTTGACGAAACGTAGCGGAAGGATTCCTTTCCCGAAAGGACGATATCGAACGTGTCCGCGGATCCGGGCGCATGTCTCCAGGCGAGGTCGAGATGGACCGGGAAAAAATCGCGGTTGACGAATCGCCCTTCGATGGAAACCTGGAAGTCGGAATCGAGCGGGATCTCGGGGCAATTGGCAACGGAAAGCGATACGGCGAAAAGAACGAAAAGGGGGATCGATGCGAGGAAAGGGCGGGACATGTCTTTTTTCCGGACTCTAGGCGCTTTGGGCTTCGGAACTTTCGCGCTCGGGGAAGAACTGCGGGTCGCCGAAGAGCTCCTTTCGGAGCCTTTCCATCGTTTTCGTATTGGTGACCGCTTCGAGGTTACCTACCTTGACCGCCTCTTCATAGAGGCGAATCTTGAACTGGACCTTTCCCAGGATTTTTTCCAGTGTCGCTATTTCCCTTTGCACGACCATCTGGCGTCTCCGGAAGAGGGCGAGCCTTTTCGAGAGCGTTCCGTCGCCTTCGTTATACCATTTGATGTATAGGCGAATTTCCTTGATGGGCATTCCGGTCGCCTTGAGGCATTCGATCATCGAGAGCCAGTTGATGTCTTCGTCGGTGTAGCGGCGAATTCCCGAGGAATTCTTCTTCACGAAGGGCAGGAGACCTTCCTTTTCGTAATAGCGGAGCGTGTAGGCGGAAAGCCCCGTCTGCCTGGCGACTTGCCCGATGGTGTAGAACATGGAAAACCTCCTAGACTTCTTCCGTCTTTTCGAGAACGATCAGTGCCCTGTCCTGCGTCGAGTTCGGAATGCGGTAGAAATGCTTTTCGACGAGCGAAAATCCGTGATCTTCCGGGTGGAGAGACGCCAGTTCGTCCTTGACCGCCGGACCTTTCATGAAGTAGGCCCTTCCGCCTGGTTCCAGGGATTTTCGGATACGCGGAAGGGTGAGTTCGATGAGCTCGAATGCGCGGCTGATGATTCCGGTAACGGGAAATGTCAGGCTGCGGCTTGTCACCTTGTGCCCAAAAACGTCGATTCCCTTGAGACCGAGTTCCCGGATGACGAGATTTAGAAAGTTGATGCGGTTCGGTCGAGGTTCGCAGAGCGTGAGCCGGATTTCGGGATTGACAAGCTTCAGGGGAATTCCGGGGAATCCCGCGCCGCTGCCGATGTCTATCATTCTAGACGGCCATCTGGGAACGTAGGCGTTGATGAGCGTACAGTCCGCATAATGCCTTTCCACGATTGTCTCGAACGCGTTCAGACGGGTCAGGTCCTGGTCCTTGTTGTGTTCCCGCAAGAGCCTGTGGTAGGACCACAGCTGTTCCAGCGTTTTGGGTTCGAGTTCCACGCCGTGGTATTCCAGGAGCTGCCTCAATCCGGCGACGGAGGGAACAGCCCGCTTTCCGCCAAACAGGGGAAAGTCGATGTGGGCGGGTCGTCTGTTGAACTTTGGCTGCATGGTTCAAACATAGAAAATTCACCGTTTTTTCTTTTCTTCGGAGAAAAATGCGTCTAGAATGCGTGTCTTTTGAAAGGAAAACAAAGCGTGGGCGTTTTGAAGAGAACATTTTCCCGATTCCAAGGCGTTTGCTTCCGAACGCTTTGCGAATTTTCGTTTTGCCTTTTGCCGCTGGCCTTTTCGAATCTCTGGGCTTCGGAAAGGGAAAGCGTTTCGGTCGAGGACGCGTTCTGGGCGTATGACGACGGAACGATAGGCTACGAGGAACTCGAAGATCTTCTCCGGGCAATAGACGAGGGGAGCGCGGAAGCGTGCCTCCTGTGGGAATCTTACGGAGGGGATCCTTGCAAAAAGAGCCTTGGAGAACGGCTAAAAGGCCTGAATGTTCGGGGAAAGTCCGGATATTCCGTTTCGCTAGATTCCGTGGGAGGCGTTCGCCGGGAAAGGTTGCGGTTCGCTCTGGGAGTGCAGCGCTTCGATGGCGAAGTCCGGCTTGCGTCCGAAAATCGGGAAGGATTTCGGGTGGAACATTGGCGAATCGCTTACAGGGACAGAAAGTCGTTTGGCGTTCTGGGAAACGTCATGGCTTCGGACATCGGTTCCGCGATTCCGCTCGAAAGGTCTGTGGGGGCTGTCGTCGTTCCCGGCGGAAAAAGCCTGTCGATTGGAAGCGTTCTTTTGACGGATTCCTCGTTTGGCGGGTTTGTCTCTTTCGGAACTGGAAATTTTCGGTTTGCCGGGCTCGGCTTGTTCGAAAGAAACGGTTTCCGGGATGCCTTTTTGCGCTTTCGAACAGCGGATTCGGATATGCAGCTTTCCTATTCGAAGGATTGGGAAACGCCGCTTCTCCATGTCTCGGCGAGGTCCGAAAGGAACGGTCGATTGCAAGCCCGTTTCCGGAGCTATTTTCACGGAAATCACCGTTTCCCGGGAATCTTTCGCGTTCCGAAATCCGTCGAAAGGAATCGGGCCGTGGGAAACGTGTCGCTGAAATACCGAATTCTAGACTGGACTTTGGGGCTTGGCGGAAAATATTTCGTTCCCCTGGAAAGCGCGGTCGCGAAGTCCGAATTGGAAACATCGGCGGAAAATAGCGGACCCCACGCGAAGACCGTCGTCGGCTCTCGCTGGAAATTCATGGAGGACTCTCTGGAGGCTACGCATTTCTTGCGCGGCGGAATCCGCCTCCTTGAAGCGGAAAGCCTTTTTGGCGAATGGAAATGGACACGGAAGTTTCAAACGGCAAGAAATCTCTGCGAAATCAGAACGGGAGTTCGCTTTCTTGTCGATTCTCCGGTTTCCTTCACGACGACCCTTATCTGGCGCGAAGCGCAGGGAAGACCGCTTGTCTTTCGGGGGGTGACGCGGATTGATTTTTCAAGGTTCCTTTCGGGAAAAAGTTCGGTCGAACTCCGCGGCGCGCGCGTTCGGAAACTCGGTCTCTGGCGATTCGGTCTGGAAATAGGCGGAAAATGGTGAATCGCGGAAAAGGCTAGTCGATCGTCTTGCGAAGATGGTAACCGTTCTTGTCGAAAGTGACCGTGACGGTTCCCTTTTCCGAGGTGTTCAGCAGTGGAATCTTCAGGCTGTCGAGCCTTTCCGTCACCTGCCTGTGCGGATGGTGAAACCTGTTCTTTCGCCCGTTCGATGCGATGGCTATCCGGGGGTTGACCGATTCGAGAAATTCCCTGGAGCTGGAAGTCCTTGAGCCGTGATGGCCTAGCTTGAGAATGTCCGTTTCGAGCGGAATGTCCGTTGCGAGAATTTTCCGTTCGCCTTCCTTCGTGAGGTCGCCGGTAAGAAGCATGGATCCTCCGATGCCTTCTAGGCGGAGCGTGATGCTTTCCGCGTTGCTCTCTCCGCAGCGAAAGGGTGCCGGGTGCAAGACTCGCATTTCCCAGGAAGATGTTCGGTGCGGACCTAGGCGGGTCGTTTCGCGAAAGAGCATTCCGCGTCGAAGATCCTGGATGGCGACTTTTTTCTCCATCGCCGTGGAAAGGACGCTTTGCCATTCCTTCTTTTCGGTGATGCGGGCACATTCCTGGATCCAGAGCGTTTCGATAGGAAATTCCCGGAGAAGGACTTCGGCTCCGCTGAAATGGTCCAGGTCCGGGTGCGTGATTACCATGCCTTTTAGTTTCCATACCCCGGATTCTTGCAAGAAGGGAATGATCTTGTCCCTTGCCACGTTTCTTTTTCCGGTGTTCACCCCGGCATCGACGAGAAAGGATTCTCCGCGCGGGCTTCTGATGAAGATGCAATCGCCCTGTCCGATATCCAGAACGGAAACTTCCCAGCGAGCGTTCCATTTCTTTTCGCATTCGTTCCCTACAAGGTAAGAGCCAAGGACAAGGAGCGTTCCCAGCGAGAAACGACGCGCCCAGACGTTCTTTCGAAAGGCGCCCAAGGCCAGGATTCCAAGACCGACGAGGATTAGAATCCAGACGGGGAAAGGTCCCACGGTGATGGAGGCGAGCGTAATCGCGGAAATCTTCCCGACGAGGAAGGCGGAAATCCGGAACAGAAATCCGGCAGCCTGGCAGAACGTCGAGGCGATAAGGGGAACGGGCAGAATCAGGGCGAAAATTCCGGCCTGCATCCCGAGGCTTACCAGAGGAACGACGCAGATGTTGCCCAGAATCGAAATCGGGGAAAGCGAGTGAAACGACCAGACGAGAAAAGGCGCGGTCGAGACGGTGGCGACGATCGTAATCCAGATCGCGCCGAAGATTCCGTTTTCCAGAAATTTCCATAGGCGGCTTTTCCTCAAGAGTTCGCTCCTGGCGGTAAACGGCGAGCGCTTTCCGAACGCGATGATACCCGCTGTCGCCGCGGCGGAAAGCTGGAATCCGACGTTCCAGAGAATGTCCGGGTCGAAGACGGTCAAAAGGAAGAGCGCGACTCCGAGCGAGTTTAGGCTGTCCGCCTTGCGTTCGAAGAGCAGCCCGACCTGTACGACGGAAAACATGAATACGGCCCGATAGACGGCGGGGGAGCCTCCAGTGACAGGCGCGTAGGCGAGCATGAGCAGGATGGAAAGCGCTCTTGCGACGGAATGCGGCATTCGGGTCGCTTTCAGGAGAAGCAGGAGGATCCCCGAAAGCAGGACGATGTGGAAACCGCTGATGGCTAGAACATGGACGATTCCCGCGCGGCGAAATCCGTTTTGCAGCGTGTCGGGAATGCTCGAACGGTCGCCGGCCAGCAGTCCTATCAAAAGTCCCGTTTCCGCAGGGGAAAGGTATCTGGAAAAATATCCTTTCAGGAATTTTCGGATATTCGAAAAAGCCTTGTCGAATGTCCACCGGTGCGAGAGGACTTCGAACGATTCTAGCCTTCCGAACCCGACAAGGCCCTGACTTTTCAGCCATTTCGGCGAATCGAAGCTCCCGGGAACGGTTGGCGGTTCGACGGGAAACCATTTGGCCGTATAGGCGATGGAATCTCCGGAAACCGGGTAGGGAGGCTCTTTTCTGGAAAGCCTGACCTTGCCATTCGGGCTTTTCACGATTAGGGCGATTCCTTCCGGCCTGTCTAGAACGGATTCCACAAAGCCCGATCCTTGGGCGGAAAGTTCCCTGGTCCCTTCATCGACGTCTTGCATACAGTCCAAAAAGAAAAGGCGCATGCCGATGCCGAAAAGAAGCGCGAGCGAAATTCTGCGCGGAAATCGGGGAATCGCTTCGAGCGTGACGACCAGGAGCGGAATGAACGCTGCGCCATATAGCGGATATCTTGCGGAGCAGACATAGAGGACCGTGCAGAAGAATGCGGCGAGGGCCGGGCGCTCGGCAAGGGGCGAAAAAAACTTCCTAAGTTCGTCGAAAGACATCTCTTTCTCCTGTAAATTGATTAAATTGATTTCGATAGGGATAACGCTCCGATGCATCGAAAAAGGAAATTTTCCGTCTTTTTCTGTTTCTGTCTCGCCTTCCTGCTTGCGCTAGGCGGTTGCGGGGATTTTTCCGCATCCTCTTCGTGGAATGATTCCTCGCTCTTGCCGGCGGACGTTTCCTTTGTCCTTTACGCAAACGACATGGCGAAGAACGATTCGGTGGCGGCGCACTTGAATACGGGCGTTCTGATGCCTGTGCAGCCCGGCGCGTCCTATGCGCTTTCCTTCGATGCCGATTCGTCCCGAAAGGCCCCGCGGTTGCAGATCTTCCGGCTTGTCATGCGTTCGGATTCTCTCTATGTCGGAAGCAGGATCCGCAACGTCAAGGCTGTCGATTCTCTCGGACGCTGGGTATATCGCTTCGAATGTAACGAAAGCGAGCAGACTTACTGGGCGCCGATTCTTGTCGAAGGGGATTCCTACTATTCCGGAACGGTGAGGAATCTCGTACTGGATGGCTCGGGAGAAAACAGTCTGCATTTTAGCCTAAACCTTGTACTTGCCGGTTCTTACGGTGGCACGTCGGATTCCGTTTCCCTGGATTCCCTTTCGAAGCTCTTTCTCCATCGCTTTCGCGAAGCGTTTGCGGGAGGGGGCATTTCGATCGATACGCTCTATCTTCATCGGGCTTCCGAACGAACCGATCTTTCGACGCGCTATCCCGACGATGTTCCCTGGCTTGCCGGAAAGTCTTCGCCCGATTATTTCCTTTCGGAACTTGGCGGCTGGCCGAATTCTCCGGAAGAGCCTGACATCTACCATGCGCTGGATCTTCTTCTCGTGCATCGCATCGAAATGCCCGGTGTCCTGGGATATTCCGTCCTGTTTGGAGGGAATCTGGGGGCGGGTCTCGGAAGCACGGTTGTCGTCGGGACTCATTACTACGTAAACGCCTTTACCGAGCGATCGCAGACCTCGCGGGAAATCGTCGAAACCGCCATCCACGAAACAGCGCATTTTTTCGGACTGCGCCATACGACATCGACGACTTCCGACGTGGAAAGTTCGGGGGACGCATCCAACGTGGAAGATGGCATTCCGGATACGCCATATTGCGGATCGCTCATCCGCGCAAAGGTTCTTCCTCGGCTTCTATCGGTTCCCCTGGAAACGCAGTCTCGCCAGGTACTTTTCAAATCGACGAATGTCCAGTGTCCTGATGCCGGAAACCCGATGTTTCCGACGGTAGAGACGCTCGAACCGGAATCTTTTACGGAAGGGCAGTTTACGCTTCTTCGGAAAAACCTCCAGCTCTATCCTCACTAGTCCCATGGCAAATCCTCTACAGTTTTCTGAAAATGCGGCTCTCCTGGCGTTTGTTCTCCAGCCGGGTCCGGAATGGGATGTTGAAATCCTGGAAGGTCTCCGCAGGACATGGGGTGAAATTCGCCACTTTGGAAAACTATTTCCCTTCGACAGAACGGAATACTATGCGGACGAAATGGGTCGGGGACTCTTTCGGGGGGCTCTCTCGTTCGAAAGGACTGTCGCTCCGGAAAAAATCGGTGCGGAAAAGGAACGCTCGAACGCTCTCGAACGCGAGCTTTCTCCTCGGCTTGACGGGCGTCGGGTCAATATCGACATCGGTTACATGGATTTGGACAAGATAGTCTTGCCTTCCTACAAGCGCGGACCGTTCAAGCTTTACGCAGGAGAGGGGCTTTGGCTCGACATGATTTTGCACTACGCGAAAGGTCGCTTCGTGCCGACAGCGTGGGCGTTTGACGATTTCAGGCGGAATCCTTACGAACACGACTTGCTGCTTATCCGCGAAAAGTACAAGAAGGCGAAGCGCCCGAGGGCGGTGACCGGTGCTTAGTGAAGAGTGAAGTGTGGAGAGTGGAGTGTTCGTTTAGCGGGCCTGTAAAGGCTTGTACGACAAACGGTCATCCTGGAGGGAAGTCAGAACTTAGAGCTTAGAACTTAGATTCTAGAAT
>CAVKYI010000012.1:0-60571 GCA_963660435.1 Sodaliphilus sp. | reverse complement strand
GTGCGCCGCATGGTCGAAAGCGACCTGAAGCTTCTCGAAGAAGGGAAAATCTGATTCTATGAAGATCGCTATTGACGCGCGAATGATCGATCGTTCCGGAATCGGCACATGCATTCGGGAATGGCTTTCGCGTGGAAACTATTCCATCGTTTTGGGAAAGCGGGAAAATCTCTCTTCCTACGAAAAGCGCTATTCCGAATTTTTGCCGTTCGACTGTCCGATCTATGGCTACAGGGAACAGCTGGCATTTCCCTATCGAGCCTTGCGAAAACTGAAGCCGGACGTCTTGCATGTTCCCCACTGCAACATCCCGCTGCTTTATCGCGGAAAGCTCATCGTGACGATTCACGACCTGACCCATTTGATATATCCCCAGTTTCTTCCCCATCGCATCGTGGGCTGGTATTTTAAATTCATCTTTTGGTTTGCCTGCAAAAGAGCCGACCGCATTTTGACGGTTTCCGAAAGCACAAAGCGCGACATCATGCGTTTCTTCCACACGAGCGCCGACAAGATCACGGTGGCCCCACTGGGAGTCGGCAAGGAATTTGTCAAGAAGCCTAGCGCTTCCGTCGATTATATCTACGACAAGTATTCGATTCCTCGAGACAAAAAGCTCCTGCTCTACGTTGGAAACCTGCTTCCGCACAAAAATCTCTCTACCCTCCTGGAAGCGCTTTCGAAAATGCCGGAACGCGAAGACTGTCGCCTGATTCTCGTGGGAAAGGCTTTCGACGGTCGAACGGAAAGCTCAAGGGAAGACGATTTGGGCATTTCCGACTTGATAGTCCATGCGGGAGTCGTCTCCCAGGATGACCTGGTGAGCCTATACAACGTTGCGCATCTTTTTGTCCTGCCTTCGCTCTACGAAGGATTCGGGCTTCCCGTCCTGGAAGCTTTTGCCTGCGGAACGCCTGTCGCCTGTTCCGACACTTCGTCCTTGCCGGAAGTCGGGGGAAGCCTCGCTCATTATTTCCACCCCACCGATTCGGACGATATGGCAAATGTCATCTCAAAAGCCCTGGCGGAAGAAAGAAAAACCGACAAGTATCTATCGTGGGCGTCAAGATTCTCTTGGGACAAATCCAGCAACGCCATCCAGCTTGTCGCCCGGCAAGTTCTTGCACGGAACCGATGAAAAAGCGTCTCGTATTTTTTTTCAAGCTCCTGGTAAGCCTCTCGGGAATCCTTTTCGTCTTCTACAAGATTCCGTTTGATGAAATCAGGAAAAACTGGACGTCCGCGACGCTCTCTTGGCTTCTTCTGCTGCTCCTGTTCACTTTCGTTTCCATGCTGATCCAGGCGAACCGGTGGCGAGGGCTCCTTCTCGAAGGGGGAAAGAAGATTCCCTTTCGGACTTTCTACGCCTACGTGGCCATCGGATATTTCTTCACCGCCTTCTTGCCGGGAGGTTTTGGAGGCGATATCGTGAAAACCCTGGCATTCGGCAAACGCTTTCAACAAACGTCGAATTCGGTTGCCGCCATCCTGATTTCGCGCATCCAGGGACTTCTTGTGCTCTTTCTACTGTTTTTCGCTTCGCTTCCCTGGGTCTATGTACATTATTCGATGTCGAGTTCCTATACTATCGGGATGCTTGTCGCCCTGTTTCTCTCTGCCATCGTCCTTGTCCTCTGCCTTTTTTCCGATAGGATTGGCTTTCTGAACTTCCTTTCCCGACACTTGCCCTTCATTCCCAAATTGCAGGCGTCCCTGCTTGTCTATCGAAACCACAGAAGGCAGTTCCTTCTTTCCTTCCTGGACTCCCTGTGGCTTCAGCTTCTGGTCTTTGCCACGTCATATGGCTATCTAAGATCCGTAGGCATCTCCCTGGACTTTAGACTGGTCGTCGTCTTTACAGCCATTACGGTCATAGTCACCATGCTGCCTATCTCGCTAAACGGAATCGGTGTCAGGGAATGGGTTACGATAAGCCTCTACACGGGAATCGTCGGACTCCCCGCCGACAAGGTCCTTGCCGGACATTTGCTCGGGTATGTCCTGATTCTCTTTCAGGCGATTCAAGGCGCCGTCGTTCTGGCTCTTCAAAAGCGAATCACCTGACGGTCTCCAAAGATTTACAAATTCCGGGAAACGCCTTTTCGAAAAGAATACTAGTTTGAAGAAACACCCCTTAACGCGAGGATTTGGAATATGCAGGTTTTCATCACGGGCGGAACGGGCTTTATCGGGCATTACGTGGCGCGCGAACTTTTGGAAAACGGGCATCGTCTCACTATCCTTTCCAGACATCCCGACAAGATTCCCTATCTTGCGCACCATCCGGACGTAACGATTCTCGAAGGAACCATCTACGATGCGGCGACCATTGCGCGCGGTCTCGAAAGTTGCGAAGCATGCATCCATATCGCCTTCGGTTGGGGCGAAACGCCTCTTTCGATGCTCGAAAACGACACCCGGGTGACCGTTCTTGTCTTGCAGGCCGCGGCAAAGGCCGGATGCAAGAAGTTCATCTATACGTCGAGTACGGCGGCGATGGGAAAATTTCGCCCGCTGATGAACGAAAATGTCGCCAATCTTCCCATAGACCTCTACGGGGCGACGAAAGCCGCCGGCGAAGCCTATGTCCTGGGATTTCGCGGAACCGCGATGAAGCGAAACATCATCCGTCCGGGCTATACCTTCGGAGGTCCCGCGTTTGGCGAAAACGACGGCGTTTCCCAGCCGGACAGGCGTTTCGCGCAGATTGCGCAGGCCGTTGTGCGGGGAAGCGTCATCCATCTGATACGGAACGATGGGACGCAGTTTATCGACGCGGCGTCCCAGGCGAAGCTTTTCCATAGGCTGCTCGACAGCGACTTCAACGAGGAAATTTTCCTGGGACTCGGCACGAACTGGATTTCGTGGAAAGGCATCGCCGAAAGAATGCTTTCCGTCTATGAAGACTTGACAGGCAGGAAGAGCGCGGCGAAAATCGAGGAACAGGATCTCGGCTGGTCGGAAAAGCCGATGCTGTTTTCCGTCGAAAAGATTGCGGAAGCGTTCGACCTCCATTTCGACGCCCGCGCCGAAATGGAAAGATTCATCCGCTGGCAACTCGAAACTACCCTAGCGAATCCTTGAGAAAACGAATCGCCTCGTGGCGCGAAGGGCTCAGCGTTTCGTAAAGATCCAGAACGCGGAAAAGCTGTCTTTTTCCGGGGATAATGTACTTTTCGAAGTCGAGAATCCTTTTTTCCGTACTTAGGAAGCAATAGGCGCCGAGAGCCTGCATCAGACGCTGGAGGCTTGCCTGCAAGAAGAGCGTCCAGGCTTCTTCCCGGATAAAGGACTGCGCGCACAGCGGATATTCCTGATACCATTCGTCGAAAAAGTCCACGACCAGGGCTTCGGAGAGCTGGACATAGGGATCCCACAGGAGCGAAGCGATGTCGTAGAACATGGAACCTCGACGCGCACCCTGGAAATCGACGAAGCCGATTTCCGAATTCGCGCGCACCATGACGTTTTGCGACTGGAAATCCCGGTGCATCAGGACCTTCGGATGCGTATCGACCATGCAGGCAAGCGTCGAAAAGAAGTTCTCCACGGCCCGCGGCAATTCGGAAAGGCCCATTTTCCCCTGCAGGTAGTTCGCTCGAAAATAATCGGTTTCCCACTTGAGCGCCGCATAGTCGAAACGTCTCGCCGCGATGTCCGGCCGCGAAAGAAAGAACTTTGGACTTTCCTTCTGCCATTTGAGCAAGGCCTCGATTGTCGCGGGATAAAGGATTCGGATGTTCCCGGGAATCGGTTCCCCGCCCATTTCCACAAGCGAGAGCAGCGTGTTTTCGCCCATGTCCTGCATGAGAACCTGGGCGAATATCTCATCGACTGCCCAGATTTCCGGGGTCGGAAGCCCGAATGCGGAAAAGGACTTTCCATACGAGACGAAGCGCCTGAAGTCCTCGTCGGCGGAAACGTTCGTCTGGAGAATCGCGGTCTTTCCGTTTTCGGAAATCCGGTAATACTTGCGAAGCGAACCGGCGGAACCGGCAAGTTTCCATGTGGCGGCATCGGTAAAGCCTCTTGCGTCAAGGGCGGTCTGGATACTTTGCGAAACTTGCGGAACATTCGGTGTCATCGTTTCCTCGGCTGTTTTCCCACAATATATCATTCTATTTTGCAAAATTGTCAAGATTTCGAGAAAAAACGAAAATATTTTCCGGATTTTCCATTGCCATCTTTCCAAAGCTTTTTTATTTTCTCCCCTGAAATGAAACACGCACGTATGATGATGAACAACTGGTGGTGGCGCACTTCGATGACGGAGTTCGCGTCCTAGCCTTTTGTGAATAATCGCGCATGGCAAAGCGGCTCCGTCTTTTCGGAGCCTTTTTTTGTGCTTGAAATTAAACCAAGGAAAGAACATGACCAAAAGAACAGACAGCGTCTATCTCACCCTCGAAGGGGAACGCTACACTCCCTTTTCGCTCGCCAAGAAGCTCGGCGCAAGGGCCATCCTCGAATCGGCCTCCTTCTCGGAAGGGACGAACCGCTACTCTATCCTCATGCTGGAAGAAGCGTTCCACGTTGTCGAAGACGCGGAAGGCGTCGCCCTGGTCGTCGATGGAGAGCGCAAGCCCTACCCTGCGGCGAAGGACATTCTCGATGCGCTGGAAAGCATCGCTTCCGAAAACGAGAAGCCCGCGAAGATTCCGCTGCCCGCGTCCGGAATCGGATTTCTGTCCTACGAGTTTTGCGCGCGTTGCGACACGATCCGTCTTTCGAGCCAGGAAGATTCGCTGAAAATTCCCGAAGCGGAATTCGTCGTGGGACATGTCTATATCGTATTCGACCATTTTACGGAAACGCTTCACGTATTCGGGCTAAACTACGACGAACATTCGATTGACCTCGAGAAGGCCATTCGCGACATTCGCAAGAAGCTCTCGAACCTCGACTTTTCCTACCTGGAGGATCCGGAAGACAATTATTCATACAAAGTAATTACGGACTTGCAAAAGAGCCATGACGAATACGTGCACTATGTCAAGGAGCTGAAGAAGCGGATTGTCGCGGGCGACATCATCCAGGCGGTACCTTCCCGTCGCCTGCAGATAGAATCAGAGATACCCGCGCTAGATGTCTATCGCAGACTGCGAACGCTGAATCCTTCACCCTATCTTTTCTACATCGATTTCGGAAAATATCAGCTTGTCGGATCTTCGCCGGAAAGCCTCGTGCGTTCGCGCGGCGGACGCTCGTCGATTCGCCCGATCGCGGGAACATGCCGTCGCGGAAAGAACGACGCGGAAGACGAATTCCTGAAGGAAAAGCTTTCGAGCGATCCGAAGGAACGCGCCGAACACCTGATGCTCGTGGACTTGGCGAGGAACGATCTCGGTCGCGTCTCGGAACCCGGGACGGTAAAGGTTACGCGCAACATGGAATGCGAACTTTTCAGTCACGTCATCCATCTGGTTTCCGAAGTGGAAGGAAAGACGCGGCACGATCTGAAGCCCATCCAGGTGCTGCGCTCGGCGTTCCCTGCGGGTACGGTCAGCGGAGCGCCAAAGATTAGCGCAATCGAAATCGTATCTTCGCTCGAAAGGGAAAAGAGGAACTTCTATGCGGGAGCGGTCGGCTATCTCGATGCGGACGGGGATCTCGACTTCTGCATTTCCATACGCTGCGCGCTCAGGCAGGGAAATGTCTGGACGCTCCAGGCGGGATCGGGCATCGTCCACGCATCGGATCCGGAACGCGAGTGGGAAGAGACCGAGGAAAAGCTAGGCGCAATGGTCCAGGTCGTCGAAGCGAAAAAGAAGTAAAAATTTACAGAGGATAAATCCATGATAGTCATCATCGACAATTACGATTCTTTCACATACAATGTCTTTCAGGCGATTACGAGCATCACGTCGGAACCGATCAAGGTTCTCCGCTCCAAGGAGTGCTCCGTCGAAGATATCGAAAGGCTCTCGCCTTCGCACCTGATCGTTTCGCCAGGACCGGGGCGTCCCGAAGACGCGGGCGTTTCCGTCGAAGCCATTCGCCATTTTGCGGGAAAGGTGCCGATTCTCGGCATCTGTCTCGGTCACCAGGCGATAGGCTACGCTTTCGGCGCACGAATCGTCCAGGCGAAGTTCATCAAGCACGGCATCGTGGAGGAAATGGACCTAGACGGGCGCGGGCTTTTCCGCAACATCGGGAAAAAGGGAACGTTCATGCGCTACCACAGCCTGGTAATCGACGAAAAGACGCTTCCGGACGATTTCGAAATCACGGCACGGGCAAAGGATGGCGACATCATGGGCATTCGGCACAGGACGCTCGATATCGAGGGTGTGCAGTTTCATCCGGAATCGATCGCGGCAAAAGACGGAGAAGCCTTTTTCCGGGCATTCCTCAATTACCGGCGCGAAGCGCTTCCCGTGGCGGAAATCCTGAACAAGATCGTCTCTCGGCATGACCTCGAAAAGGAAGAGGCGGAACTTTTCATGGAAACCCTCACCGACGGAATGCTCGACGAACGGCAGACCGCGGCGATTCTCGCCGCTCTCGCGGTCAAAGGCCCGGCAGCATCGGAAATCGCCGGCTGCGCGGCGGTGCTCAGCCGAAAGAAAACGCGTTTCCCGTTCGACAGGGAGCGCGACGTGGCGGAAATCGTCGGAACGGGCGGCGACAGCAAGGGAAGCTTCAACATCAGTTCATTTTCCGCACTGGTCTCCGCAAGCTGTGGATGTCCCGTCGCAAAGCACGGCAACCGGGCCGTTTCGAGCAAGTCCGGGGCCGCGGACTTTTTCGAGGCTCTGGGATTCAACATCCGTCTTTCTCCCGAAAAGGCGGCGGAAGTTCTCGGGAAGACCGATTTCGTATTTCTCTTTGCGCAGGTCTATCACAGCGCGATGCGATTTGCCGCTCCCGTCCGCAAGGCGCTGGGAATTCGCACCATCATGAACCTGATAGGCCCTCTGACGAATCCCGCCGATGCCAAATACCTGATGCTCGGCGCCTACGAGAAGGCGCTGCTGAAGCCGATGGCGGAAGCGGCAAAGCTGCTCGGGGCGAAACATGTGCTGGTCGTTTCGAGCGCGGACGGCTTTGACGAGATTTCTCCGAGCGTCCCGACCTATGTCTATGAAATCGACGAAGAAAACCGGGCCTACGAATATCTGCTCGATCCGTCGGAATTCGGCATTCCCGCTCTGAGCGACGACGACCTGCGCGGCGGAACCGGCGAAGAGAATGCGAAAATCGCCATCGAACTCGCTAGCGGCAGAGGAAACCCGACGATACGCTATGCGGTTCTCCTGAACGCCGGGGCGACCCTCTATGCGGCCCGGAAGGCGAAGTCCCTCAAGGATGGATTCGAAATGGCGCGTTGCGCACTCGACGGCGGAGCGGTTCTTCGAAAAATCGAGGAGGTCCGGAAGGCGACCAACGAGTAGTGTCTCGCCGAAAGCGCAAAAGTCCCGAAACATCGGGACTTTTTTCGTCAAGTGAACTTCCAAAAATTGTCTTGGTCAAGAAAATTCGAGCAAGGCCAAGCGATGGCGGGAATGACAAGCCAGCGTAAAGCGGCACAATTTAGAGGATTCCCCGAAAAAGGAAAATCAGAAATTCTTTTCGAGAGCCGCGACAAGCGTTGACTTCGGAACCGCGCCGACGATGTTTCCGACCTCGACGCCGTTCTTGAAAAGCTTCATGTTCGGGATGTTCGTGATGCCGAAACGGTTGCAGAGATTTTCGTTTTCATCGACATTGACCTTGGCGACGACCAGCTTGCCGTCATATTCCAGGGCGAGCTCCTCCATCACGGGACCCATCATCTGGCAAGGCCTGCACCATGTCGCCCAGAAATCGACCAGCACCAGGCGGCCCGAATTGATCACTTCGTCAAAATCCTTTTCGTTCACATTGAGTACGGACATCGCAAAACCTCGCTTGTTTTCGCTAAAATAGCTATTTTTTCATTCCACGAGTATTCCGATGCCTCTTTTTGCGATCCTTGTCACTTTTTTTCTCGCCTTTTCCCCGGCAATCGCCGTCGAGGAACTGAGCACGGCGCGCAAGGGCGCGGCATTTCACGAAGTTCTCGAGCGGACTTACGACCTGGAAGGCCAGAAAGCGGAATGGGTCCTCGGAACCTCGCTCTTTGGAAATCCAGACCTCGAGTCTCGCTCGATGGGACTTTCCGCTCCGACGAAGCGCTTGCCGTCAAGGCTCGCCGGAATTTTCACCTTTCCCCTTTCCTTTGACGCAACGCAGCTTTCGATGTATGGGGAAAACGGCATCATGAAGGAAAACTTTACGCGGGGCATTCCGGTCGATACTCCCGTAACGCGAATCCTCTGGGAGCGCTACGCTTTTAGCGGAAACGCCTTCGGTCTGGACTTTCGGCGCCTGCTGCTCGACAGCATCGAGCTCGACATCGGCATGGCGAGCTATTCCGACGACGGTTCGGCGGAATTCCGCTACCAGGACGTGACGCACCAGCCGTTCTTCGCGCTTGGCCGCGATTCTTCGCAAATTCCATTTTCCGGCAGAAACCTTTCGACGAGTACGACGCACTTCAAGCCGGCGGTCACGTGGTTTCTACCCCGTGGAGAGGTTTCCGCGAGCCTGAGCTACCTGCTAGTCAAGAACGACGATGCGCCGCCCTACCGGTATATCCAGGATTCGACGAACTATTCGAGCGTCACTTACCTCAAGCGACCGTTCCATACAGACCTGAACTCTTTTACCTACGGAGTCCGCGGAAAAATCCGTCCGCTAAATGCCATCGAAGTCTGTGCGAGCGTTTACGGCGGAAAGCACGAAATCGCCTACGACAGCCTGGTAAATCTTGTCGAAAGCGTCCGGGACACGGTGACCGCGACAGGCATTCTCAAAAAGGACACGACATGGATGGGCGTCAAGGACGAGGTTATCTACGAAACGGTCAACGGCGACGGCGGAATTTCGCTGAGAACGCCCTTCCACCCGACGTTCCGGATGGAATACGAATTCATGGAGGCGAACTCCCGGTTCAGGCAGGACCGAGAGCTTTACTACCTGGAAATTTCGGATAGTTTCCGTTTTGTCGATTTTCGCTTCCAGGGTGGCGCCATCCGCAATTCGAACATTTTCGATTCCGTCGAAGTGAAGCGGATGCTTTCCGGGTTTTTGACACTTCATCTTCCCTGGCATGTCGCTCTCAAGGGCTCGTTCAAGAACGATGTGCGGTTTCCGGATGTCGATGAACTGAAGCTCTTTAACCGAGGGCGCTACGCCTACCCTAACGAGCGTCTGCAACCCGAGGAACGGTTCCGCATGACCGGAGACCTGGAGTGGGACGCCGGCGGAATCTTTTACGGGACGGGACTTCGCTACGAATACGCGGATTCGCCGATTAGGCAGCGATGGGTTTCCGGCGAAGGTCTCGAATCGATCGAAAGAGCCTACCAATGGATAAATCTCGAAAACGCGGAAGCGCTCGACTGGTATGTCGCG
Organism: Sodaliphilus sp.; assembly: GCA_963660435.1. Lineage (GTDB taxonomy): Bacteria > Fibrobacterota > Fibrobacteria > Fibrobacterales > Fibrobacteraceae > Hallerella. The sequence goes on along the minus strand of CAVKYI010000012.1, from coordinate 51,133 downwards.
GTGGGATTCGGAATGGGAAACTGGCGCTTCTACCTGGAACGCGAACAGGCTCTAGCCAAGCAGAACCGCCCGATCGACGTGGCAAGCCTCTATTACAAGGGCTACATCCGCTGGCAGGATAAGTTCGTGAAGAACAGGCTCGGCGTCAGCATCGGGTTCGACTTCACCTGGTTCGGCAATCGCAGCGATATCCAGACGAACGAAGACGACGAACTGGAACTGGTCGAACTGAAGCACTATCTCGCGTTGAACTTCGAAGCGCGGATGCGGATTCTCTCCTTTTCGCTCTACACGCGTATCGACAACCTGAACCACAGCCTCTACGAACCGGCAAGCGGCTACCGTCCGGAAGGCGTCCGGTTCCTTTACGGGATTACGTGGAACTTTGACAACTAGAGAAGCCCTTATTCGCTCCTCAATTCGACCCGATACATCACGGGCCAGAGCTTTCCGGTTATCCAGAAATACTTTCCGTCGAAGGCGATGCCGTTGAGAACATCCGCCCGGGCATCGCGCCTGCGTACGTTTCGAGCAATCCGAGAAAAGTCGTACCAGCGGAGAACCTTTCCCGACTGCGGATCGATCGCCGCGATGGAATCCGACTGCCACACGTTCGCATAGAGAATTCCGTTCGCCGTTTCCAGTTCGTTCAGAAACTTGACAGGCGTTTCGCCGTCATGCACGGAGAGCGTCCGAAAGACGTTCTTGTCGCCGGGCGAAACGAAGTACAGCGTATCGCTGCCGTCGGACATCACCAGGGCGTTTTGGTACAAGGTAAGACCCCAGCCTTCCGAACGAATCGGAAAGGAGCCTTTTCGCTGGAAAGTTCTCGCGTCATAGACAAAGGCAAAGCCTTCCTTCCAGGTGAGCCAAAAGATGTCTGTCCCCAGCTTGACCGAGCCTTCGCCAAAATAGCGGGCTTCTAGCGAAGCGGAATCGCTTGCCGGCATTCCCGGAGCGGAATAGCGATAAAGACGCGACGCCCCGTAGAGACCCGTGGATTCATAGAGAGTTTCGCCGTCAAGGAAAAAGCCTTGCGTAAAGTGTTCCGGCGAATGTTCCGCGGAATCGATGACTGCAAAGCTTCCGAGCGCAGCGGCAAGCAAGAAGGAAAGCATTACTTTTCAAGCCAGATGTCCGGCCAGCGGTCGTTTGCCGTGTGGAAAGTCAAGCGGACCGCGTTCTTTGCCGGAGTCCCGATTTCCCAAAGGTAGAGCTCGTAGTCGTAGATGTCGTGGTCGTGGCCTTTCGCCGTCGCTCCCCAGACAAGCCACTTGCCGTCCGCGGAAATGCGCGGAAAGTATTCGTGGGAACGCCTGCCCGGAAGGTCCATGAGCTTCGCCGCTTTCGGGATTCCGAAGAATCCGATTTTTTCCTGTTGCACGCCGTCCTTGAGCGTGAACCAGAGGATTTCGCTCGGAGCGGCCGTTCCGCCGTTTCCCGTGGGGTTTACGCGGTAGATGCGCTTGCCGTCCGCGGTGAAGTCTATCTGGCAGCCGTCGCCGGACTTGTTCCATTTCCTGTTCGAAAGATCATAGACGCCCGTTTCGCGCAGGGATCCGCGGAGCGTTATTGCGAGATATTTTCCGTCCGGCGACATGTTCGGTTCCTGCAAAATGACGCCGTCTTCGCCGAAAGCCTTCTTGCCATCGAGGACTAGCGTCTCTTCCCCGCTTTCGAGATTCTTTCGATAGACGTTCGCGCCGCGGGAAAACACGATGGATTTTCCGTCCGGGCGGAAAGTCCCCCAGGTCGCATTGTCCGCTACCTTTCTTTCGTTCTCGCCGTTTACGTCAATCATCCAGAGATCCCACTTTTCGGGATAGTTGGCGTCGTTTTCCGGAGTCCAGCCGCCTTTCGAACGCGTGAAGATAACGGATTTTCCGTCGGGAGAAAAGCGCGGGAACCAATCGACGCTCGACGAGTTGGTGAGTTGCTTCGGGTCGCTGCCATCGGCGTTCATCAGCCACAGGTCATGCGTGGAATGGCTGCGGGAACTCGACCAGACGATTCTACCGGAGAGCCTTCCCTTGAGAGCGGAGAGCGCCGCCGCTTCTTCGGATGTCGGAGCGACCGGAGCGCCTGTCGGGGCTTCGTCGGCAAAGGCGAAAATCGCAAGAACAAGCAAGATCGCAAGTAAATTCGAAAATTTCATTGACTCATACTTCCTTTTTTTCGTAAAAAGTAAAAACTATTCGAGCGTTTTGATCAGGTCTGCAAGGCGAGCCGTGAGCTTGGAGGCACCAAGCGGGGCCAAATGATCCCAATTCATTGCCATGCTATCCGTATAATCATGATAACCCATCTTGTTTTCATCCATCAGGCGAAAATGCGGATATTTCTTTTCGAATCCCTGCAGTTTTTCAATGATTTGCTCCGCAACAGATCGTCTAAGACCGTAACGTCCAAAAGCCCCTGTATTGGCGTATTTAGGAGACTGCGGAAAAATAATCCCAATTGCATAGATGCCGTTTTTTTCCGCTTCCTGGATTATTTCTAGCGGGACAGCCAAAAGGCTGTCTGGCAAATTTTCGATACTATCCATTTGTGTAGAATCTACAGCAAGTTCGGGATCGCCACCCCAATCTATCGCTTGATTTTGAAAAAAACCTAAAGAATTTTCGTATCGTTTGCGCTCCGAATCATCGCTTCCGTAAGAATCTTTCGTCAGTTCATACAAACCGGTCGGATAGCCGTTTTTCCAGAAATCATGATTTACGTCATACGCATAACCGGGAACTGTCGCGTATAGCATTTCCCAAAAGTTGGGATTAACGTAATAGCGTTGGAAAAATATGTCCAGATCCAGTGAAAACACAATGACTTTTAATTTTGGGCAAAGATTTTTGCCGTATTCCAAAAGAATTCTCTTTGCAACCTGAATATCAACCGCCGCATTGGAAGCGTTTATCGAAAATTCGTTTGTCAAGGAATTCAAGTAAGGCGGATATATTCCACCCCAAGGGCGAGACGATCCAGAAACAAGAACAGTAATGGAATCCCTGTATTTGTAAAGCAGCTCCAAATCATAGCGAGTGACAAAAAATTCGGAAACCATTTTATATTCACCGGTCAGATACACCCCCGCGCTGTCCGGGTCGAGCTCGACATTTTGCGAAGAGGCTTCCGCTACCCACAGGTCCGGGTGCCAGAGTTCCCTCCCCTCGGCAAGTTCGAGGACGCTCGAATCCGCGACATTTACGAGCGCGATCTTCGAATGCGCGCCGTCCGCGTTTGTGAGGGTCGCCACCGCGAAATCTTCCCGTCCGCGGACCCATTCCGTGTGGTCGAAGGCGTAGCCGGCGGGCGACGGGACCATCTCCGCGAGTTTGCCCGAGCTGTCCGCGACAAGCAGCATCTCGTGGGCGCCGTAGCTTTTCCCGGCGAAGGACTTCCCCGTCTCGCCGCCGAAGTCGAGAAAGAGCGTCCGTTTCGTCGTGTCCGAGAGCGAGGCGTTGCAGGCCTGCTCGCCCGAATACCAGACCGATTCCTTGCCGTCCGCGTTCGCCCGGAGAAGGCGCGCGCCGCTCACCGCAAGATTCCCGTCCGCGGAGACGCCACCGTTGTACGTCCCGTCGAAGAGCTTCTCCGGCGTACCGAACTTCCCGCCCGAGAACGGGACCGCCCACGTCGATCCACGCTTCCAGTCCGCGGCGTCCGCGTTGTTCCCAGCGCTCGTCACATAGACTATCTGCGTGTCCGCCCCGACGACACGCCACCGCGGAATCGCCGCGCTTTCCGCGTCGAGCTTCACGAGGTTAGAGCCCTTCGCGTCGAGGTCCCGCACGTAGAGTTCCGACTTGCCGGATATTCCCTCGGGACGCGTGCAGAAGGCTACCCGCTTTCCGTCCGGTGAGATGGCCGGGTGGTAGGCGTCGAGCGTGTCGGCGATTTCCGTGGCGGAGAGCGAAGCGCTCCAGTAATTGACGAATGCCAGGTTGCCGCTATCGTCCTTTCGAAAGACTAGTTTTGCTCGAAAAGTCCCCACCCTGTTTTTCAGGTCATACGAGGAGGCCTTTAGACGGACCGGAGAATCCGAAGCCTGGCCGTTCTTGTCCAGATAGACCGCGTCGGGAACTTTTCCCAAGGCGAGCCGAAAGCCTACATAGTCCGCGAACGTCGAAGAGGTTATCGCATAGACATCTCCGCGCGAGTAGAGAGTCATCGCGCCAGGCGCATTGCGAAAGCTCCCGCCCTTGAGAACACGCTCCCCGAGGCTCCCGCCGTCGGATGCCCCGACAAAGTTCGAAAGTACCGTATCGCGAAAATTTCCGTTCCAGTCGTTCACCCATTCCATCGCGTTACCGGCCATGTCGCAAATTTCGGATCTGTCGGATACGGAACAGACCGAATGCGCCTTGTAATCCGAATTTTCCGCATTCCAGGAGGCGGACGGACGAAAATCCCGCGAAGCGACCAGAATCCATTCCGCTTCGGTCGGGAGCCTGTAGGCGTTTCGCTCCGGGTAAAAGGCCATTCCCCCGAGTTCCGTGCAGTTGTCCGCTTCGCTGAATACGGCGGACGTGTATTCGTAGGCCGTGTCGAGACCTTCCGCTTTCGATTTTTCGTTTGCGAAGAGGACCGCGTCGAAATAGGTGACGTTCGTTATCGGAATGTCTCCCGAACAATCGCGCGAATGCGCAGCGAATGAATTGTACTCGTCGCATGTCACCTCGTGCTCGCCGATGGAAAAGTCGTAGGAGAAGAGTACTTTCATTGCCGGTGTTTCGGCAGTCTTTGATGACTTGTTCGAACCGAGAGTCGTCGATTTCCCGGAAGCTTTCACGAGCATCATCCCGGCGTGGCTTTCGTCGGGCAGGATATCGACTGGAACGACGCCAGAAGAAGACGTGGAATCGCTACAGGAGCAAAGGACAAGTGCCAAAAATCCGACAAGAATTTTTTTCATTTTTCTATCCATATATCGGGATGCCACAGATCTCCGCCGGAAAGTATCGGATGGACGGAAGAATCCCGAACATCCAGAAGGGAAACCTTTTCGTGCACATCGCTTGTCAGCATGACGGAAACCAGATGTTCCGAACCATAGACCCATTCCGGATGGTCGAAGGAATAGGGTTCCGGAGAAGGAAGGCTCCCGATTAAATTGCCCAATGAATCCGCAACGAGAATCCGGTGGTGCGGCAGGTAGTCCGCTTTCGAAAATTCCTTGCCGCGTTTTGACGCCATGTCGAGAAAGAGCGTACGCAATGATCCGTCCGTCGATAGGGAAACATTGCAAACCTGGGCGCTGTCATACCAGACCGTATCCTTTTCGATTCCGGAGAGCTTCGAATGGACGCGCAAGTAGTGCGACCCGGTAACAGCCAAGCGCAAATCTTCGGAAACGCCGCCATTATAGGCGCCTGTAAAAATCCTTTGCGGTGCGGAAAGGCTCCCGTTTCGGAAAAAAGTCTCGAATGTCGATTGTTTTCCCCATTTCGAAACTTTATCGTTGACGCCACTTGTCGATACATAGACCAGAACGGTATCGCCCGACGGCAAGACTCGGAATCTAGGAATCGCAGCCTCGCCTTCGACAGGAATCCGCAGACCGGAATCGTCCAAACGCTGCAGATAGACTTGAAAAGGCCGCCTACCCACAGATTCCGGGGATGTTCCAAAGGCTACCCATTTCCCGTCGGGGGAAATTGCCGGATGATAGACATCGATATCCGAATCGTATTCCTGCAGAATTGTCGAATCTTTCGTGAACTTTACATAGACCAGGTTTCCCGTTTCGTCGTTGCGGAAGACGATTTTTACCGTTTTTGCTTCCAAGGTGTCGAACAGATAGGCTTTGGCGTTTGATTCCTCTGTGACATTATTCGGAACAATGACGTTTGATTCAACGCGCAAAGGAGACGACTTTTCCGAGCAGGAAATCAGCAGAATGCAAAAAATTCCAAGCAGGGCTTTCATTTCAAAGTTTTCAAAAGGGAATCGAGACGTGAAGAAAGTCGTTTTGCTCCGGCATCGCAAAGGTGGTCAAAATCCATTGCCAAGCTATCCGAATAATCGTGATTCCCCATTTTGTTTTCATCCATCAGGATGAAATTTGAATATGAATTTTCCAACGCCTTGAGGCGTTCTATAAGTTTTGACGCACTGCTACGCCTAAGCCCATAGCGACCATAGGCTCCGGTTGATTTATACGCTGGATTTTGAGGGAAAATCACACCGACAACAAAAATTTTTCGTTCGTTTGCAAATTCTACGAGTTGTTTCAGCTCGGCAAAACTATTTTCGATTAATTTCGGCTTGGCTTCATCAATCAACGTATCCTCTACTATTTCAACCGAGTCTCCCCCCCAAGAAATACAATTCATAAAAGCACGACCGCGATCAGCACTTAAAAAGACCGAATAGAGATAGGCTTCATCATTTTGATTTCCCGGCGCATTTTCCGTAAGAGTTAAAAGTTCTTCAGGGACATCGTCCATCCAATATTGATGATTTTTGTCATAGAGATAACCGGGATATTTCAAAAAGGAATCAAAAGCATCATCCTTCGCCGTTTTCCACCAAAAATCAATGTCTAGCGAGATGATTAGGTATTTCAATTTTTTTACATGAGGGTAAATATACTTTTGAAGCCAATCCCACGAAAAATAGATTGTGTTGGGAGTCTGGGCCAGGTTGATGACAAAAAATGAATCGGAAAAAGCGGCGGGACTGACCCCGTCAAGCGGACGAGAAGACCCCAAAACCACGACATTCGCCGAATCCTTGTAACGCCACAAAAGCTCCATGTTGTAGCGCATAATCCTATCGGAAAGAGTTCCCGAAGCATTTGAAAAATACACCCCCGCGCTGTCCGGGTCGAGATCGACACTTTGCGAAGAGGATTCCGCCACCCACAGGTCCGGGTGCCAGAGTTCCCTCCCCTCGGCAAGTTCGAGGACGCTCGAATCCGCGACATTTACGAGCGCGATCTTCGAATGCGCGCCGTCCGCGTTTGTGAGGGTCGCCACCGCGAAATCTTCCCGTCCGCGGACCCATTCCGTGTGGTCGAAGGCGTAGCCCGCCGGAGCGGGGACCATCTTCGAGAGCATTCCCGAACTGTCCGCTACAAGCAGCATCTCGTGCGCGTCGTAGCCTTTCCCGGCGAAGGACTTCCCCGTCTCGCCGCCGAAGTCGAGGAAGAGCGTCCGTTTCGCCGTGTCCGAGAGCGAGGCGTTGCAGGCCTGCTCGCCCGAGTACCAGACAGATTCCTTTCCGTTCGCGTTTGCCCGGAGAAGGCGCGCGCCGCTTACCGCAAGATTCCCGTCCGCGGAGACCCCGCCGTTGTACGTCCCGTCGAAGAGCTTCTCCGGTGTCCCGAACTTTCCGCCCGAGAACGGGACCGCCCACGTCGATCCACGCTTCCAGTCCGCGGCGTCCGCGTTGTTCCCAGCGCTCGTCACATAGACTATCTGCGTGTCCGCCCCGACGACACGCCACCGCGGAATCGCCGCGCTTTCCGCGTCGAGCTTCACGAGGTTAGAGCCCTTCGCGTCGAGGTCCCGCACGTAGAGTTCCGACTTGCCGGATATTCCCTCGGGACGCGTGCAGAAGGCTACCCGCTTTCCGTCCGGTGAGATGGCCGGGTGGTAGGCGTCGAGCGTGTCGGCGATTTCAATCGCCTGCGGATTTGAACTCGCAAACCGGACAAATCCGATATTTCCCGTTTCGTCATCGCGGAACGCAAGCGTCGATACGAAGGTGCCAACCTTGTTTTTCAAGGTTCTCGCCTTGGAGAGAACGGTAATGTCATAGTCCGATTTCTGGTCTTGATTGTCGGCAAAGTCCGGTTCGCCTATCGCGCCGCGAACCAGTCGAAAACCGACATAGTCCGCAGACATGGACGGTGTCACCGTATAGACGTCGCCTCGGTTTTTTAGGGAGATGTTTTCCGGCGCATTGCGAAAGCTCCCGCCCTTGACGATGATTTCGTTCAGGGAATTCGGAGCGTTTCCGCCGACAAAATCCGTAACGACCGTATCGCCGAGACCAGACATCCAGTCCCCGGTCCATTCGAGGACGTTTCCCGCCATGTCGCAGATCCCATTACTGTTTTTCCCGATGGTGCAGACTTCGCGAGACGCATAGTCCGAGTTTTCCGAATTCCAGCCAAAAGATTTTGGATTCCAACCGCTTTTCGCCGCATAGACCCATTCCGCTTCGGTCGGCAGGCGATAACCGTTTGCGGAATAATCTGTCCGGAATCCATCCAGGTAGGTGCATTTGCCGTCTGCATCCAGAGCCTTGGACGTCCATTCGTAAACCGTATCGAGCTTCATCGAGAGGGAAAGCGCGTTCGCATAGAGAACCGCGTCGTAAAAGGTCACGTTCGCCACCGGAAAGTTTTCCTTTCCCTCGGCAAACGGAACTCCGGTCACTCGAAAATATTCGCCCTGCGTCACTTCGTGGGCAGCGATGTAAAAGTCATAGGAAAAACGCGAGATCAGCCCGGTAGCTTCCAGCTTCACGGAATCGCCTTTCGAAAGGATCCGGGAAAAATCGCGGAAGGAATCGTCCAGGCGACTAGCCGAAGACGCCTCGTCCGCGCAGCCAGAAAAGAACGCGCAGAAAAGAGCCACGGGCAAAGCGAAAATCGCCAGCCGAAAACGGCAACGCAAGGAACGGAAAAGCGTCGAGAATCGCATGGCGAAAATTTAAAAATTAAAATTTCGCCGATCCATGACGACATAAAAACTGTCCGCATAAACCACGTTCCAGTCTTCGTGTCTCGAAATCGATTTTGCCAGTTCTTTCCACGGCGTAAAGTAGCGAATCGGCAGAAGGACGCGCCCGATCCTTGACGAGTCCGCATCCGGGAAAAAGCTTTCCGGATTTTGGGCATAGCCCAGGTAAGTCGCGAAAAATGCGGAATCCTTGAGAATGAAGCGTCCATCGATATAGGTTTTCAGGTTCGGGATATTCCATTCCAGAAATCCGCCCGAACGGTCGTCGTGAAAAATCCGAAAGCCTTCGGGCAGCGGATGGTTCCGAATAAACGAAGTCGCACCGACAGGAACGCGCTCCGGTGAAACGGCGACAGGCGAGCCGCTTCGAATATAGGCGGGAACGCCGCGAAAAAAGAATCCGACGGTAAAAGCGAGAAGAAAGCATCCGAGCAAGGTTTCGTATCGACGAAGCCGGGGAAAACATCCCGCAAGCGAAATCTTTTCACCGAGAAGCCATGCGAAGGGGAAGAAAAAAAGCGAAACGTTGCGCTCCGCGACAAGGGCGAGAACGCCGACGACAAGAATCCACGCCAGACGAAACGAAACTTCCATTCGAAATCGGCGAAGAACGAAAACGAAAGATGCAAGGACAGCGAGAAGCAGCGCGAGCATGGCGGACGCATTTTCCCCTTGGGCAAGAAGCGTCAGCGGAGAACGGTTTTCGGCGATTTCCCGAGCGAAGACTTGCGCCGAAGAGCTTCCTCCCACAAGACGGTCCAAAAGCCCGAAGGGATAGAGCCAAAGAAGTCCGCCCTGGGGACGCCACAGCGGAATAGTCAAGAGTGTCGCAAGGAAAATGCCGATTCCCCATCTTTGCCGTGAAGAAAGGCGCTTCCAGGAAAACGCCATCCAAAGGAAAGATATCGCGAAACCTAGCGCAAAGAGCCCCTGCGTTCGCACCCAGATCCATTCGACGGCAAGAAGCGAAAAGACGGAAAGAAGATATCGTGCGGAAAATCGCCTTTCCAGTCCGGGCAATATATTCCAGAAAACGCCGAGAAAGAGCATCGAAGCGAAAACGGGACGGCATTCCATGGTGTAGCGAAAAAGAAACGCGAAACCGATCGCCACGGAAAATTCGAGAAGCGAAACTCGACGCCTCACGGGAAGAACCCAGAGAAGCGCGACCATTCCCCAGGCAAGCGATTTAAGGAGAACCAGTCCGAAACTTCCGAGACGCTCAAAGACTAAATGGACCGGCAACTGGAAATAAAGGTGGACGTCTATCCACGGAAAGCGCGAGGGTGTCCAGCAAAACGGATCGCTATCGGTCAGTCCGTTTTCGAGAAAGGCGCGGGCCGAAGCCAAGTGCCACCAGACGTCCGTATCCGTCAAGGGAAAAAAGGCGAACAGGGCGACAGCCAGGGAAAAAAGAAGCTTGAAACGAGACGGCTTCACTATTTTCCACTAGGACGGCTAAGTTCCCTTATCGCAAGGATTCGATTCGCCTCGATACCGGGATAAGCCGGGAAAAATTCGCTTGCGACCTTATACCAGGCAATCGCCTTTTGTGGTTCCGCCTTTCTGAGCGCGTTTCCCAGGTTGAAGGCGACAATTCCCAGGAACTGCTTTTTATGCAGCGGCGAAAATTCGTAACCGCTCCACGGTCCCGCCGCATACTTTTGGCGGTATTCCGCGTCGGTGTAGGAATATCCCGAACGGTTCGGTTCCATGTTGATGTCGCAGGTTCTAAAGAAAACGTGTCCCGGCAAGAGAATCGCGTCTATCCGGATGCTCCGCGCTTCTCCGAGCATCAGGGCGAGCCATGTCGCGCCGACGCAGGAAGAGACGCCGCTTTCGAGAACGCTGTGCGGAAAGATCGCTCCGGGATCTTCCGAGCGTTCCTGCCCGACAAAGCGCAAATTCCAGTGATTCCAGAAAAGCGCCTTGACCGCTCCGACGGTGTCGCCCGTGGTGGCAAGGACGCTGTCGAAATAGAGAAGCCCGCTATTCCAGGCCATCGAAGAATCGAAGCATGACGCGTCCAGGTTTTCAAAGGCGCAGGCAGCCTTGCGCAAGGAAACCGGAGACTGTTTTCCTCTACCGAAAAAGAGGCAAAGCGACGTCACGAGAACGACCACGGCAAAGAACAAGGTGAAGATTTTTCGTTTAGTGTAGCGCATCCCATTCCATCGGCGACTTCCAGAAGTCGCGCATCGTCAGCATGTAAACGACAAGACGTTTCGAGCGGAGAGTCTTCTTGTCCTTCATGACCCGATGCCGCACGCCCGGGCCGCCTCCCCAGCTAGTCAGCACCTGCACGTCCAAGCCCGTCGCAAAAGCGAGGAGCGAACCGGGACCGCCCGATTTTCCATCGATCGATTCGAAAACCCCGGTAAAGGAATCTCCCATCAGGAGAACGGGACTTTCCCGATTTCCGCTATACGGCTTTCCTTCTCGATAGACCTTCTTGACCTCGAGAGTTTCCGGAAAGTAAAGTCCCTGTTCCGCCTTGGAAAGCTGGGCAATCAGATCGCCTTCGCGGACAATCGTCGTGTCGCGGAGTTCAAGCGTTCCAGGTCGCGCCCCCGAAGCGGCATACCAATCGTAGGAAGCGACTCTTTCGGCGAGAATCTCCATTGCGGCGAGAAGTCCATTTTCCGACCAGTGCGTATCGTTCTTCTGGAAAGCGAGACCGTTTTCGCTGTCGTTCGAACGCGCGGAGAGAAGGGTCGGAAAAACGTCGAGAACGTCCAGGCCCGATTCGAGCATCGTACGGATAAACTTGCGACCGGCGACATCGACGCAGAGCGTATCCGGAGTTCCCGGAATCAACCGGTGCGGATAGACGGATTCCTTTGTCGGAATCGGAACGACCAGAAACTGGATGTCCAGGGAATCGAGAATCTTCTTTAGCTCAAGCAAGCGCGGCAGCGGATTGTGGAGAGAATCCTGCAACGTGAAATCGTCGGCGAGAAGGGAGTTCGCATCGCGACGGAACCAGAGCATTCCGCCGGAACTCCAGGCGTTCTGTTCTTTCGGCAAGGAATCCAGGACGAGCGCGAGCTTTTCCTTGAACGTTTTCGTCTCCGGGTTTTCCGGACACACGCCCTGCAAGCTTTCGAGAGCTTCGCGTATTCGGAAAGACGACGTATCCGGTTTGCGCACAGGCTCTGCCGCTTCGCCGGGAAAGGAATCCCGCGAAAGAAAGTTCCGAAAGGCGGGAACGTCGAGAGCGACCCAGAGCGGCGTTCCCATCGGATTTCCGCGCATCACGACAAAGGGGCGTTTTCCATGCCAGTCGCCGCCGGGAGGAATCGGTTCGATGTCCGTGTTGAGAGACGGATACAGGTAGGCGGCCAGGGTGCGCGCCCAGTCGAGCGAGGCTTCGAGCGAAAGCGTGTCGGACACATAGGACTTGAAGGCTCTGTATTCGCTTTCTGTCGGACGGTGGCGAAGTCTGCCCCAAAACGGGGAGATTCCGGTCCATTTTCGCGGATGGACTTCCACCCACCAGAATCCTTTCGAGGAATCGCCGGCAAACCGAAGAATTTCCACTTTCTGGAAGTCGGCAAAGATGTTCGCGTTTCCCCACTTGACGCTTTCCACGCTGCGGATTTCCGCGCCAAGAGAGTCCCCGCCACCATTTGCGAAAAGATATCTCGTGAACGGTTCCCACGCAAGCGGAAGCGTTCCCTGCAAGATTTCCGGCATCGCGAGCGAAACGCTGTCGAACATCGGAAACGGAAGTTCGCCTTTCGAGAGAGCGAGCGACTCCGCGCTTTCGGGAATTTCCGATAGACCCGCTTCCCGGAACGGATTCTTGAAATACATGGCGAAATCCAGAGCGGCCCGTGTCGGAAGCAGAGAGGAATCCGCGACGTACACGTAACGGATCTCGGCACCCGGGGCGACGGAATCGACAGCCGGCAGAGTTTCCCTTTTTTCGGGAACATCGACCGAAAACCTTTCGCTCGTCGTCGAGGACGCACAGCCGGAAAGGAGCGCGGCAGCGAGAGAAAAGAGGAGAAAGATCGGCTGGATTCTGTTTTTCACGCTAGACAAGTTAGAAAAGCCGAAGGCCTCGCATGGATGTTTTCTAGATTTTCGCCCATGAAAGACATCTGTACGGCAATTCTGCAAGGAAAATGGCTCGGAACACCCCAGGCGACGAACGCCTGGTATCTCGAAGAGGCCCGAAAGCTAAAAGATTCGAAAATCGACCTCCTGGTCCTTCCCGAACTTTGCCACACGCCCTACTTTCCCATCGAAGAAAGCGAAAAAGGCTTCGACCATGCCATCGAAAAAAGCGACGCGCTCGTCGGCAAGTGGCAAGATATCGCAAGAGAGCTCGGCTGCGTTGTCGTCTTTCCGTTTTTCGAAAGGCGCGCCCGCGGAATCTACTACAATAGCGCGTTCGTCTTCGAACGAGACGGTAGCGTCGCCGGCATCTACCGCAAGAGCCACATTCCGGACGATCCGGGTTTCTACGAAAAGTACTATTTCGCGCCGGGCGACACGGGATTTGCCCCGATCGCCACTTCCGCGGGAACTCTCGGGATTCTCATCTGCTGGGACCAGTGGTTTCCCGAAGCGGCCCGCATCGAGTCTCTCAAGGGTGCGGACATCCTTATCTATCCGACCGCAATCGGCTGGGACCGGAAGGAACCGGAAAGCCTCTACGAACGGCAAAAGGACAGCTGGATGACCGTCATGCGCGGACACGCCATCGCCAACCGGGTCTTTGTCGTTGCGGCGAACCGAATTGGAACGGAAGGCGATCTCACGTTCTGGGGACACTCCTTTGTCTCCGCACCGGACGGATATGTCCAAAAAGACCTGGGCGCGGAATTTTTCGGAGCTTCCGTCGTCAATCTGGATCTTTCCGAAATCGAATCCAATCGCCGGTGGTGGCCGCATTTCCGCGATCGTCGAACGGATCTCTACAAGGACATTCTCAAGACATGGGACACGCCATGAAACTCCGCTACCCCGCCGAATGGGAAACCCAGAAAGCCGTCTGGCTCGCCTTTCCGCACAACGAACAAAACTGGCAGGGCGAAGATCGAACGCGCATTTTCGAATTCTATTACAGGCTGATCGAAATCATCTCGAAATTCCAGCCGGCGAACGTTCTCGTCGAACCGGGCTTTTCCTTGCCTCGGGACAGGAAAAATTTTTTTTCCAAGGCGCCGTTCAAGCCGAAATTCATCCGCATCGAAACGGACGACATCTGGATCCGGGATTACGGTCCGTTCTTTGTCTATAACGAAAAAGGCCGTGAAAAGATCGCGAAATTCGAATTCAACGCCTGGGGCGAAAAGTTTCCTCCATGGGAAAACGACATGCGGGTCCCTCTCGGCATTGCGGCAAGGAAAAAGCTCGCGGTCAAGAAATTTCCCTTCGTTTTCGAGGGGGGCGCCATCGAAGTGAACGGGGAAGGCCTCGGCATTACGACTCTCCCCTGCCTTGTCGGCAAGAACCGGAATCCAAAGGAGAACATCCGAAAAGTCGAAGCGGCCATCCGCGAAGCGCTCGGACTTGCCGACCTGCTCGTTCTACCCGATGGACTTTGCGGCGACCACACGGACGGTCACATCGACAATGTCGCGCGGTTCGTCTCCCCGAGCCGTGTAGCCGTCGCCTGGGAAGCGGACCAGTCAAGGCCGAATTTTAAGCGCCTGCTCAGAAACCGCACGATTCTCGAAACATGGCTCAAGCGTCATTACGGGGAATCCGCCGCGGTCGATCCTCTCCAGATACCGACGCAGAAAAAGATCGGACGCTCTACGCTTCCCGCTTCCTACATGAATTTCATCTTCCTGAACGGAGCGCTTGTCTATCCGAAATACGAAGAGCCTTTCGACAGCCGTGCCGAATCCTACTTTGCAAGGATTTTTCCGAATCGGGAAATCATCGGCATCGATTGCTCGTGCGTCATTCGGGAAGGCGGAAGCCTCCACTGCATGAGCAAGCAGGAAAACTAGGCGAAAAGATCTAGCGAATCGCCCACCGGTGGCATGGCGGAAGGATTTTCCGGGCTTTTTCTTGCCCGGAGAATCGCCTTCTTTGCGCGTTCATCGACGACCTCGTTCCACTTGACGCCCGAATGCGCGGGAACCTTTTCGAATTTCGCTTCGGGATAGGACCGGACGGCATCCCTGTAACGGACGGCGACCGGCCTTGACGCTTTCCATTCGCCCCTTGCCCAGCGTGCGATACCTTCGTAATCGTGGCAGATAACGCCCTGCCTTCCCGAACGCCTAAGCCAGGAAAGGGCCCGGAGGCTCGCTTCGAGTTCCCCGTCGATGTTGCGGCTTTCCGCGGGATAGTCCGTCACTCCGCTTTCCGATGCGATTTCCTGACCGTTTTCGACCGCGACAAAGGCCCAGCCCGCGCGATCGAAGTCTGGCGAAAAGGATCCGTCAACATAGACGCGAAGACCTTCCGAAAGCCTTTCCGAAACGCCGGAAATCCACGATTCCGCTTCGGCGCGGGACGCAAACGCCTTGAAGAGGCATCCCTTGACGCCATGGGTCAAGCGTTCGCATTCCGCCCAGGTGGTGACGATTTTTTGCCCGGACGGTGACTTTATCGCGTAGAACTTCATTTTGCTCATCGCGGAAAATTTATATTTTCTTTCGTCTAACATCGGAGTAAACGCTTGAAACCTTCGCCATATTTCGCCGACACCGTTCGATACTTCTTCAAGAGGTTCCGTTCGCGGGATTCCCTCTTGCGGTGGTTCGTGAAACGCGCAGGCGATTCCAGCGAAGCGTTCGAATACCCGATCGACCTCGCCAGGCTAAACGGACTCCTGGTGATTCTTCCCGAACTTTCCGATGATGTCCTGGGTTATGCCTCGTTCCTGAAAACGCTCGAAACGCGAAAGATTCCGGGAACGCTTCTCCTTTCCAACGTCCGCCACGAAAGCTTTCTGCAGACGCTCGGCATCCGGACGGAAACGATCTACTACACGGGAATAGGCTGTCGCTACGGAGAATCCGAATTCGGAAAGATCCAGGAAAGGCTTTGCCGTTCTCCTTTTACGATATGCGTCTATCTCGAACCGAAGCCTCTTTTCCAGATGCTCTATCTGGCCAAGGTCTGCGGAGCGACTTACCGTTTCGGCTTTGATGCCGAAAAGTTCTTTCCCCTCCTGAATCTGAGCCTTCTCGCCGAAGACAATCCCGAAAAGCGCTCCGAATTCCTGGTAAGGCTTTTTGCCGGAAACTCCCGATGAACGATACTTCCAGGCAAAAGACGGGCTTTGCGGATCTGCACATACACACGAACCTCTCGGACGGCTCCCTGTCACCGCTAGAAGTCGTAAAGCTCTGCAAGCGACGAGGGCTCTGCTGCATTTCCGTCACCGACCACGATACGCTGGATTCCTACATGGCGACAAAGCCCTATGCGGACATGCTTGGCGTAGAGCTGATTCCCGGCATCGAAGTCTCTTCCGTCTGGCAAGGGCGCGATGTCCATATCCTCGGCTATTTCTGCGATCCGACGAATCTCGCCATGAACACGGAACTGGAGGAAAGCGCACGGCAGCGCGTTTCCCGCGCAAAGGCGATTCTCAAGAAACTCTCCCAGCTGGGCATGAACGTCCATTTCGAGAAAGTGATGGGATACTGCAAGGGAAAGGTCATCGGCAGACCGCACATCGCGATGGCACTAGTCGATGAAGAATACGTTTCCAATTTCGGGGAAGCCTTTAACAAGTTCCTGGGCGAAGGCGCTCCGGCCTTCGTCGAAAAACGCGGGCTCAATCCCCAGCAGACCATTCGCCTGATAGAAAACGCCGGCGGAATCGCGGTTCTCGCCCACCCTTACAAGTCTGGCGTCGATTCGCTCATCCCCGATCTGGTCGAAGCGGGACTCAAGGGAATCGAAACCTATTCGCCAGCCCAGAAAGGCGCGGTCGCCAGGCGTTACCGGGAACTCGCCGAGCACTATGGCCTCGTCGGAACGGGCGGCTCGGATTTTCACACGGAAAACAGTCCCTACGCTCCGAACTGCATGAAAATGCCCTACACGGTCGTCGAAGAGCTCCGCGAGCGGCGTGAAAAGTCCCGCGTCGAATCGTTCTAGATTCATACCCCTCAGTAGAGGAGGCGCATTTCATCGACGAGGAGTGTCGAGTTCTTGATTCCGCTGTATGTATTTCCAGCCGCGCTCGACGCGAAGACGACACGGATGTGCGTTACGGGTTCGTTTCCCGTTCCCTGCACGACCCCGTTGAAAATCGCCTTGGAATCGCTCGACTTGAGCGCTTTCGCGAAAACCGAAGAATTTTCGATCGGGGAACATTCGAGAGGCGTCCCGTATTGGAGCTTCAGACGCAATACCCGGAAGCCGTTCGCATCCGGAGCGGAAACGGAAACGACATCGGGATTCGCGGACTTTGCCGTGTCCGCTGCGCACTTTCTGCCATCGGCAAGCGATGTCGTAGAGCGAAACCATGCCGAAGCGACCAGCGTGTTGACGTCTGTCGAGGAACGGCTGATGTTCTTGTTTCCCGTGCGATTTTCGAGGATGATGTAGATGTCGCAGGAATCGTTTTTCTCGCCGGCGTACTGGAATCTGACCTCCATGAACCTTGGACGGGCCCGGAAGGGCTTTGCAAAGTCCAGAAGTTCGTTTCCGTCCGGCCAGGTCGAAGATTTCGCCATGGAGAGCGTACTCACGCCGTTCGGGTTGAAGTCCGCCGTGTAGAGGCTTCCGCTGGCGATCTTGCCGAGCACTTCGCCGGTCTTTATCTCCGCGCCGATTATGGAACCGGACGAATATTTCTTCGTCGTCACGAGAATCGTGTTGGCGTTGTTCCAGATGGAATCCGGCGTGGGATCATTTCCGTCCCACGAATCGAAATCGCTGTTCGGAAGCTGGTAGCCGGCACTGATTCGGTAAGTCGCGCTATCGCCCGCACCGTTCTTCACCACGATGGAACGCTCCGATTCCAGATCGATTACGCTTCCGACGGCAATGCCGTCGCTTGATGCGCCTTTCGAAAATTCGACATCCGAAATTTCGAGTTTCGAAAGTTCCGCAAGATAGGGCAGCGTATCCAGGCAGATTCTGTTTTCCGCCGTGTCGATGGTCGCGCTCAGACCTTCGATGCGCATCGAAAGGATCCGCGGAGCGAATTTTTCCACCATTCCGCGAAGCGTCCATGTTTTCGAAGAATCCCCGGAAGAAACCTTGAACATCCTTTCCTCCGTCAAGTCAAGGCTCGAAGGAATATCCGAAAGAGCGCCGTCAGAAAGAAGCAGGGAATCGATTTCGACCGTTTTAAGCGCCTCTTCGCTTTCGAAATAGAATGTCACGGAAAAAGCGAAATCGTCGATTTTCGCCATCGATTGATTCTTTGCCGAGATGTAGAGAATTTCGAGATTCCCCGCAAACGCGAAGCGAACCGTCCACGTTTTTTCCGAACCGTCTTCGGCCGTCACGATAAACTTTTGCGAATCCTTCCAGGAACGGATCGAATCCGGCGAAGGGGAAACGGAAGCGCGGTCGCCTATCGACCAGCTTTTCAACTGCACGGAATCGAGGGATGTACCGGAAGCCAGCTTCACCAGGAGCGTATCGCCGAGCGTATCGACACGAATCTGATTTTCGAATTCCAGGGAAAACGATTTCTCGTGCGAAAGATCGTCTGCGGAGGATGAGTCCGAATCATCTCCATCGGAGTCGGGCGTAACGCCGGGAATATCGAAACTCCACTTCCAGATGGACGGTTTTCCGCTTTCGGAAACGACGACCACGTAAAGAGTCTGGCTTTTCGGCAGGCGGAGACGGCTATTCCTCTGAATGGGTTGCCTTTCGAACGAGACTTGGCGAGCCAGAGTATCGAGCGACGCGGAATCCGTCGGAAATTCGCGGAACTTGCTATCGACCAGGTATAGCGAAGCGAAATGGCTCGTTTCGATGTCCTTGACCGTAACGGAATCCCAGGTATCTAGCGAATCCGGAGGCGCAAGCAAGGAAAAGACCATCCTGTGTTCGCCGGAATAGACGGTCGCCGAGCCATCCTGCTCGACAAACGAAACGCTTTCGAGCGACCTGTAATCGGAAGTTCCCAAGGTATCGTAGTCGGCAGTGCAGGCGAGGAAAAAACAGGCGAGAACGACAAAAGGGAAAAATTTTCTTTTCATGGGCGTTCTCCTAGTAGATCAGCCGAAAGTTTTGGAGCGTAAAGGTCGAATTCTCGCCGCCTCGGTAATTGCCGGAAGCGGTCGCCGCGGTTCCTCCTGAAACGACATGCGCATAGGCGCTCGAAGCGAAAAGGACGCGGATTTCCACAACGTCCTCCTCGCCCGTTCCAAGCGAAAGTCCCGAAGCGCCCGCATAGCCTTTCGAGAGAAGGCCGGAAGGATCCGCACCGTAGGAAAGCTTGACAATTTTTGTCACATTCTCGACAGTCGCCGAATCGGAAAGAGATCCTGTCGCGACGACATTTCCTTCTGCGTCCAAGAGAAGCACGTAGGCAAGGCTCCTTTGCGGATAGTCCGAATTCTTGTTTGCCACATGGGTGTAGGCGTATTCCAGTTCAAAGGATTCCGGCCGTCCGGAAAAAGGCTTTCCGAAAGACATGTCGAGCGAAATGTCGGAAGTATCCGTCGAAGGCGTTCCGCTCACGTACGCGCGATCGTAAATATCCCGGGCGTCTTTCCCCGAATACGCGCCGAGAAAGTAGAAACCCGAAGCCATCTTCCATCCGCCACTGATGAGGGTCCAGGAGCAAGTGACCTTTGCCGTCGAAAGGGAAACGGAAGATCCGTCGAAAGTCAAGTTCCCCGCCGCCGTGAATCTGTATGAAGTACCAAGAACCGTAGCGCTTCCCTCCGTGGCCATCGCGTCGCCTGTCGTCGCCCAGAAATCGCTCCGCGCGTCAAAATCCGAACCGGGAAGCTGCACGCCGGCCACCACGCGATACACGACAAGATTTCCCGTCGGATCGATAAATTTCATCTGGACCGAACGCCGCAAATCCAGCGCGGAATCGAGCGGCAAGAGCCTTACCCGAGAAAGGTCGCTGCCGTAGGGCAGTTCCACATATACATTCCCCTCCGAAACGTTCACCGTTCCGTCGATTGCGGAAAGCTCCGAAACGGAAATTTCCGAAGCATCGGAAGAAGAACTTTCCTTTGCGGACGAGGAACTTTTTCCGGAAGAAGAGGAGGAAGTTTTCCCTTGCGCGGAAGACGATGCGGAAAGTTCAATCGAAACGGTCCACACGGCAACGATGCGCGAAGAGGAATCCAGCACGGCAAAGGCAAACGACGAAACGCCCTGGAGCGAAATGACCGTTTGCGGCAAGAGTTCCTCGCCGATTTCGGGACTTATCGGGTCCAAATCCAGCGCAAGAAAGAGCCTTGCCCAGGGAGCCGCCTCCACGGACTTTACGACGAGCGAATCGGGAACCTTTCCGTCCGAAAGAATCCGAACCGTTCTTTCCGCGGAATCGAGTTCGCCTTTCACGTTCGCGAATTCAATGCTTTCGAACGCGGGAACCGAAACATCCGGCCTCGAAGATTCGTCGCCGCAAGCCCAGAAAAAAATCGCGGCAAGAAATCCGAAAAATCCTACTGCTCGCATGTTGCCGCCTAGAAGAAATAAACCAGTGAAAAGTTCAGCGCGAGCAGATTGATGGTGAAGTTCACGATGTTGTATGTAAACTCGCTACGGCGTTCCCCGTTTTCCTCGATTTCCATGATATTCGAACTCAGCCCCAAAAGCCCGACGGAAGTTTCGAAGGCGAGCCTGTCGAGCACCATCACGCTCAACCCGGGATTGATTCCGAATTCGATCGTCCATCCGCGTGTCCGCGTCCTGGAAATATCATCGCCGTCGTCCGACTGGGAAATTCCGTACGAATATTCGACCGAAATCGATGTTTCGTTAAAAAAGTAAATCGTTTTGGAATCAAGGACCTTGAGATAGTTCTTGAGGAATGGCTGCACGAAGAATCCGTTCTTCAGATACTTCCGATGCTCGGAAATGTCCGCCAGGTCTTTGAGTATCGAATAGTCGATATCGAGCCATGTCCGCGAATACCCCGCCCGCGCACCGATCGCCATCGCGTCACGCACAAAGTAAGCACCGAATCCCTTCACGGTAAAGGTGTATCCGTCCGCCTTGTAGAGATCGCCTATCAAGATGTCCAGCGTTTCTTCGTCCGTATTCCCCTGCAAGAGAAAAAGCGTCGCCCCGGCGAGAAAGATTCCTTTCCGAATGGCCTCGTTCTCCCCGACCGGGTAAAGCCCACCCAGGAGTCCGCCCTTCTTTTCGAGCGTCGCCGTCGAATCCGCGGCATGGGCCGAAGAAAGACTTAAAAGAAGGAGGAGGGAAAGCGCATAAAAAAGCTTCATATGGAAAATATAACAAGTTTGTCCCGATTTTCGATATTCCCAAGCTTTTGACGCCGCACAAGCGCCTGTCTGGCCACTTTTCCGGACTTGCCAATATGCGTCAAGAAAAAGGCCCCGCCGTTCGAGGCGAGGCCTTAACTTGTGCGCAATAACGAACTTAGCCGAGGACGACTTCGACCTTGTGCGTGCCCTTCGTAAAGATCGGGGCGACGTTGGAATCGATTTCCTTGCCGTCAACGACCATCTTCGCGACACCCTTGCAAACGTGATCCGGATTTTTCACGGAGATCTCGTAGGTCGCGCCGCGGAACTTGCGGACCGCGTCAAAGCCATCCCACTTCGACGGGATGCACGGATCGATGACCAGTCCGTTGTAGCTCGCGCGGATGCCCAGAATGTATTGCGTCGCGGCCTGGTATGTCCAGGTCGATGTTCCGGAAAGCCACGCGTTGCGGCCCATGCCGAACTGCTTGTGTTCGTTGCCGAGGATATTCTGCGGATAGCAATACGGCTCGGATTCGAAGATGTCGAGAATGTCGTTCTTCGCGGCCGGATTGATCTGGCAGTAGTAATTATACGCGTTGTCGCCGCGTCCGAGAATCGTTTCGGCAATCATCACCCACGGGTTCGTGTGAAGGAAGATGCCGCCGTTTTCCTTCGCTCCGGGAGGATACGTGGAAATGCCGCCCACGGTCGGGTCGAAGCCGCGGTAGCCCGGTGTCGAGCTCTTGACGCCGTATTGCGTATTCAGAAGCTTGTTCAGGCTGTCCATGCCCTGCTTCGCGTGTTCACCGCTCGCGATGCCGCCGATGATGGGCCAGGACTGTCCGTTGCAATAGATCTTGCCGTATTTCGCCTTGTTCGTTCCGTAGGCGTTGCCGTCCTTGTCGAACCAGCGAACCCACCACTTGCCGTCCCAGGCGCTTTCGTTGAAGGCCTTCTTCACGTCCTCGTACCAGCCCTTGTACATTTCGACAGCGGCCGTGTCGCCGAGGTGTTCCTCGATGTCCATCATTTCGAGCAGGGCCTTCGCGTAGAGAGCCGTGTTGAACGTGGATTCCGCGCCGAGCGGAAGGTTCATGCAGTCATTCCAGTCGGCAAATCCGAGCAGCGGAAGACCGTGCTTTCCGAGATGCGTGCGCGTAAAGTTCAGGCTGCGCTTCAGATGTTCGAGAACGGTTCCCTTTTCGCGTTCGGCGCGCTTCTTGCCCTTCTCGTAAAACGGGATTTCTTCCTTCAGGAGGTCCATCTTTCCCGTTTCCTTGAGGTAGCTCGCCACCGTCAGGACAATCCAGAGATGGTCGTCGCCATACCAGTCCGCATAGAGACGGTTGCCCTTGGCATCGACCGCGCTCGCCTTTTCGCGGGAATCGCCTTCGTTCGCTTCGCTTCCGGTGTCCTCGGCAAGGGCGAGCGGCGCATACTGGTGCATCGCGTTCCCTTCGGGACGCTGGACGGAAATGAGGTTCTTCGTGAGAACGAGCGCCTCTTCCGGCATGTGACTCATCACGCCCATCAGGTCCTGCGTGGAATCGCGGTATCCGATGCCGCGGCTCGTTCCGTAGCCAAGCTGGTAGAGCGAAAGGTAGCGGCTCCAGTTCTTGGTCGTATGGCACTGGCGCGGATTGTGGACATTCACCATCGTATTGAAGGATGCGTCCGGCGTCTTCACCTGGATAGTTTCGAGATACTTGTCCCAGAAGGCGGCAAGTTCGGCAAACGCCTTATCGACGTTCTTCAGGTCGCGATACTTCTTGATGGCCTTGGCGGCGACTTTCAAGCTCTGTTCCTGGCCAAGCTGCGTGCACGTGCGGAAGGTTTTCTTCGCGCCGATCTTTCCTGCGTGAATCATCAGTGCGGCAATGTTGTCACCACGGTCGCATTCGCTGTTCGAAAGCTCCTTGGAATCCAGGGAAAGCGGATGCGCCCAGGAACCCATTTCGTTCTCGCCGAGGAAAACGCGACGGTCTCCGTCAAAGCTCGAAACCTTGCAGTCCGCGGTCACGTAGTTCACCGCATAGTCGCGCTTCATGTAGGCATACTGTTCAAGGACAAGGTGGCCGTCCTTTTCCGGATGCGCCTTGAGCGTCATGGTCTGCGGAACCCAGTCCGCGTTCGTCAGCTGCTTTTCGGCTTCGAAATGGCTGAACTCGTACACGGGAACGATATCGACTTCCTTCGCACCGCCCGCGATATTTGTCACCTGGATATCCTGGAGAAGCGTATTCGATTTCGTCGGAACGAAGATAGTCACCTGGACGCGCAGACCGAAAGCTTCGGCGATCCATCGGCTGTAGGAAAGTCCGACGTGGCATTCCCACTTGTCGAGCTTGACGAGAGTCGGTACGTAGAACGGAGAAAACACCTTGTAGCCCTTGCCGTCCTTGACGCGGACATAGACCGTGCTCGCCTTGAAATCCGAGCAGGGCATCTGGGCGATGTACTTCGTGATGCGGTTGAGGGCGGGGTCGCCCTTGCAGACGAGAGTTCCGCCGGTCGTATCGACGATGCCGCCGAAATCGAGAGTTCCCACGTAATTGCACCATTTGATGGGGGTCGCGGGATTCGTCAGGACATATTCCTTGTTCGCGTCATCGAAATAGCCGTACTTGCAGGCCTTGGCCTTGGGTGCTGGCTTTTTCTTCGTGTTAGCTTTCATTTTATCTCCGTGGATGGTTGATGAAAAATCAAGAGTTTCCGCCAAACCGGCGAGAACCGAAATTGATGTAGAAGTATCCGTCGAGCTTTCCGCGCTTTTGCGGATCGCGCAAGATGGAAATCGCCGCACGCGTATATTTCAGCTCGACCAGGATGTGGTCGCGGCTCATGCAGTTCAGGAAGGGGCCTTCGGGATAGAGCGTCGGGCGAGGTTCCTCGTCGATCATCTTCTGCAGGCGGGAAAGCTCTTCCATGAGCTTTTTTTCGTGGACTTCGAGAACGCGGGCGGTGTCGATGGGATCGACCGCATAAAGGAACGCATAGCCGAGAGTTCGCGGATCGTCGTTGAACCCCGTCAAGTGACGCATCACTTCGCGCCGGAGAAGCTCTTCGCCTTTTTCGAGAATCCGATAGACTGTGCGCTCCGGGCGATTGCCGTCCCGTTCCATGTGGCCTTCGATGGAACCGTTCTTTTCGAGACGCGCCAAGCGGTTGTAAATCGTCGAGGTACTGATTTTCGCCCACCGATCCAGTTCGCGGTTCCTGATTTCCGTCATAATGTCATAGCCGCTTCGCTCGTGTTCCTTGATGAGCCCGAGCAAGACAAGATCGTAACGATTCATTCGATGTTTCTCCGATATTCCAATTTAGATTATTCTCGGGCGAAAGTGCAATATTTTTTTCGAGAATTTCCCAAAATCGCCATCCTATATTTTCATCGATCGCTGCCTCGCGCGCAGCTTTTCCATTGGCGCAAACGAAAGCATCGGAAATTCCGCACCGAGGAAGGCGAAAAAAGAGAGAAACGGAAAAAGCGCCAGCGTATGGATTTCAGCGTCCGCGCGAAAAACATAGCCACAGACGCCTCCGAAAATCAGGTGCAGGCAAAGCGTCGGGAAAAACGCCTTCGAAAACCCTCCGGCCAAGGCGCCCGCCACGGGGGTTCCCTTTCCGAGCGCGAGGCTAACGAAAATCCCTACAATCAGGATGCCCGCGAAATCGGCAAAGAGTAGGGCGAGATACTCCACAAGCGGCAAGTTTCCACAGGCGGAAATGGCTGTCCAGAAAAACGCGACAAGCAATGCCGGCAGGAAAATCTTCAGAATGGCCACCCGGACAAGAAGAAAGCAGAGCAGAAAGACGGCAAGAATCGATACCGACACGGGAACGACCAGGTCTTCCGCACAGGCGAGAGAAGCGTCCAGTCCCAGGTTTCGAAGAACGCTTTCCAAGGCCGCGGACGCATAGGAAAAAATCGCGCGAAAATCACGAGCGAAGATGACATAGAGAACGGCAAAGACCGCGACAAGAATCAGCCGAAAGCGGAGAAGGATTTCCCCTAGCCTGCGAACGGGCGACGCTTTTTTTCTCAAATCCATGATTACCTCGAAATGACAAGTTTCTGTTTCTTGCGGAAAGTCTTGGCCGGCATTCCTTCGGATGCCGGAACCTTGGAAAGGACGATGTAGTGGTAAAGCCCGTTGGCGAGCTTTCGTCCGTAAAAATCCCTGCCGTCCCAGGTTGTCACGCCGGAGACCGCATTCGGGATGCGCTGGACCATTCGACCGTTCTGGTTGTAGATAAAGATTGTCACATTCGCGGAACGTCCCACCGCCAAGTCCTTGAAGTAGAAAGTCGCTCCCTTGCGCTTCATCGGGTTCGGAACGGTGAACACGTCCGAAAGACCTTCGACAAGGCCGTCCGTAATGCGGACCTTGACGGTTTTCGCCGCGGCGTTTCCGATGATGTCCTGCGCGGAAACCTTGAAGGTGTAAGTTCCCGCCGGGTATTTGCTTTCGCCAAAAGTCATGCGGGCTATAGCCTTCTTGCTCGACTGTTCCAGATAGGGATAGGGATGGAAGGGCGATGCGGAGACGGATTCACCCAAGACCTCGAAAGAGATTCCCTCGTCCGCTTCTTCGCGAAAATCGATCGCCGTGGAATCGGATACGGTCACCTGCAGGCAGGCTGGCGACGCGAGCGTGACCAATTCCCCTTCCGAAAAGGACGTTCCCGACGAAGGCGAAAGGCAACTCTGGATCTGGATATTCGGCGGAAGCGAATCGTTTCGGATGATGGAATCCGCATAGGGCGAAGTTCCGGAAATCGAAATGCCCGAGACCAGGGATCGTCCCACGGAGCTGTTCGAAGTCCCGCTTGCCCAAAGGCGTATTTCCGCGGCCGTATCCCCGAATGCGATTTTCCGCGGCGTGATGAATCGGACGGAAAAGCGCCCGTCCCGAACTTCCACGTCTTCGCTGAATATCTGCGCCCCGTCATAGAGAACGGCGACCGAGTCGTCCCGAGCGGGCGCTTCGGAAAGCTTCTTTTCGTAGCTCTGCTCCAGGATGGAAAGATGAATCTTGCCACTCGAAATTCCCCCGACCGATCCGGAAAGCTCCATGCTGTCGAGAGCGCGGATCGTATCGACTTTCTGGTCCAGTTTTACGGAAAGTTTCGAATCGGGCATCTGGACGACAGGCTCCCCGAGCAGAACGTAACGCTCGTTGTTTCTCCGCTGGCCTTTCCCCTGCCGGAGCGTTGCGCTCTTGGACAGCCGATAGGCCTCTCCGAGAGTCCGTCCCGACGGAAAGAGCGCGTTTAGAACAAACGACTTGGCAAAGACTCGATTGAAAGAGCTGAACGATTCCCGAGTCGCCCCGATCGAGGCTATCGCTCCGCGCCGGGAAGCCTGGATGAACGTTTCGGAAAGCGACGTTTCGTTTCCCTTGTCGAAGCGTCCCACGGTACACGAAAAGGATCCGAGAATCGTGTAGCGGGATTCGTTGGAAAGGCTCGAAACATAGGATGGCTTCATGAGCCCTTCGAACGCCCAGTCCGAAATCGATCCGTGCCCAAAGTAGATGGTGAAAAGCGCGCCCTGGTTGATGCGATTGATCAGATCCGTCGCCGCCGAAAGCTTCTGGCCCGAAGCGTCCGCCGTATAGTCCAACAAGTAAATTTTCTTGATGTCCAGATGATAGTTCTCGCTTTCCGACTGGGCGAGCAGAGATCGCGCAAGATCTTCGACCGAAGCGGTATGTTCGATAAGGTCCGCCGAGTAACCCGTCCAGGCGTCGTCCGCCGAAACGATCACGGAGTTTCGCCACGAGGTGTTGTCCGCCGTCTTTAGCCCTTCGTGTTCCTCGATTTTCGCATTGTAGGCCCTGAAATCGGCGACGCTCGCAAGCGGCAAGCGTCCGATGTTCAAATCCAGGTCGTAGTCACCGCGCAAGACCTGTTCCCCGGAGTCGAGAACGGCGAAGAAGTCTTCCACGACAGCGTTTTCCTTTTCGAAAGGCGGAATCCAGTTCGTCTTGTAGCCCGAATTGAAGCCGCGATAGTCGAAGTTTCCGTTCCCGGCAAGAACCGCCGACGTCAAGTTCGGGGAAACGCTACGGGCATAGGCCAGGTAGTTTCGAATCGCGACAGGATCCTTCGCGCCGCCCGAATAGGCCCGGTAGATGTCTTCGGCCAGAACGACCGCCGTCCGGTAAGTTCGAGAAGCCTTTCCCTCGGAACGAAAGCGTCCGAGCTCCACGGCCGGAACCTGGAACGCTTCCGGGGCGATGATCAGGTATTCCACCTTCGACGATATCCGCGCGATGTCTTCCAGGACCCCATCGACCTTGGTCGAGATAGCCTCGACAGCCGCAGGCTTTCGGAACGATCCTGTATTGTACACAAGGTAACGAACGTCTTCGGCAGCGGAAACGCTATCGTAAAAGAATCCGCTCTTTACGGGAAGAAGGCCGACAGGGCGAAAGTTCCTGAACTTCAGGACCCGTACGGCGGAATTCGCCGAAAGGGGAATCTTGATTCTTCCGCTCCGCCGTCCGGGAAGTATCCACTCGGCGGTATCGTTTTCGAGTGCGGGATTCCAGCCATAGGCTATCGAGAATCCATCGAAGCGCTCGAAATGCTTTCCGTTCGGCAACATCCGAAGAGCGTAGGAATTTCCCGAAGCTTTCAAGGCGGACGTCTCGAACTCGAAATTTCCTCCGGGCAACAGCCTTCGATAGTCCGCATGGGAGTAGCGTTTTCCATTGATTTCGAACGAAAAGCGGATGTCCGTCATCCGGGAGGAATAGCTCGAATCCGAAAGATCCGAACTCGCTTGTCTCGAACCGTCCGCCAGCAGCGATGTATAGACGGAACGATGCGGAAAGTACGAGACGGAGAGAAATTCCTTGCCGTCGCCCGTCTTGTGCGGAAGGCTTGCGTTTCGCGACGAATAGAGGCTTGACGTGGAAATGTCCAGCGTGTCGCCAGGAGATCCCCAGAACCAGAACCATTCCTTGCCCGTCGATTCTTCCCAGCCGCCATCGTTTCCGAAATAGGTGTCTCGCAAAAAAGCGTCCTTTTCCGTCCGGACATAGCGCAACACGGAAATTTCCGTACCCGAACTTGCCGGCGAGATTTCCGAAAGCCGGGAACCGGATCCGCTCGCCGACCATCCCAGCTGGAAATACTGGTAAAAGCTGTAGGGAGAAGAGGAGTAGTAATACTCCATGCCGTCACCGGAAAGAGTCGGATCTTCCAGGTCTATGCGTTTCCACATCGACGTCCCGTAGCCCGCAAGGAAAATCGTGTCGCCATCGTCGAAAGTCCCGTCGGCGGAGAGAGAGCCCGGACTATGGTCTCGAATTTCGATGGGAATCTCGAAAAGCCTGTTCGGCAGAATTTCCGCGGAACTCCCGATTACGTCGGACATCGTATCCTGGGGTGCTCCGTATAGCCGGATCTTTTCCACCGGAATCCCCTCGCAGTCCGAAGCGCGTGCCGCTTCTCGGCACGCAGAAAGGATCTGCCGATACGTCACCGCGTAAAGTCCGTCTTCCGCCGTATTTCCGTTTTCCCTGTCGCCTATCAAGATCCGAGCAAGCCAGTTTACGCCGGATGCGTCCGAAGTTGCGCTCTTGCGAAGCGATCTGGACTTCCCTGCTTTCGTTCCGAACGAAGCTGCCCCTTGGGGGTTCCTTACATTCGATAGCAGTCTGTTTCCCGGACGGATGTTCGCGGGCGTGCCCGAAAATGTCACCGAGACCCGGAACTTTTCCCTCACGAGAACCGAAGTTCCCGATCCGCGAACGAGCGGGACAAGGATATCGACCACCCAGACACCGTCCCAGAGCCTTGGCGCGGAAACTTCCACCGAAGCGTTTTCCAGCGCGTCCTCGGAGCACCAGCGCGCAGGAAACTTCGTCAAGACGGAATCCGTCACCTGTACGGAAGGCTTTGCGTTCGTGGGAACGGCGACGCGATACGCGCGATAGGGCGTCCTGGAATTTTCCCTGTAAAAGGCGTTTTCCGGGAGAAGGCGAAAGTCTCCTTCTTCGCAAGAGGAGGGCGAAACACCGGAAACGCCGTCCCGAAAGACAAAGCGCGACCTGGAATCCTCGACCGTTTCGAAAGCCGAAAGAAACGCAGAGAAGAGCAAAACGAAAAAGACGCCCAGACGCACCGGCTAGCGACCTCCGACCAAGATGGAATCCACCTTGATAGTTGGCTGCCCTACGGTCACGGGAACATACCCGGAAGCAGCGCCGCAGACTCCGGCAGCCAGAGAGAAGTCATCCCCGACCATCGAAATTTCCCGGAGAACCTGGTCGCCTTTCCCGACGAGAGTCGCTCCGCGCACCGGTCTTCCGATTTTTCCGTGTTCGATTTCGTAACCCTCTTCGACTGCGAAATTGAACTCCCCCGTCGCCGGGTTCACGGAACCGCCCGCCATCTTGGACGCGTAGAGGCCGTGTTCCACGCTGCAGATCATCGAATCGAAAGAATCCTTTCCCGGAGCGATGAAGGTATTGCGCATCCGACTCACCGGCGCATACTTGTATGACTCGCGCCTTCCGCTGCCCGTCCGCTCGACGCCCGTTTCCATGGCGCCTACCATATCCGAGAGGTAGCTCCTGAGAACGCCGTTTTCGATAAGGACCGTACGCTTCGCCGGGAATCCCTCGTCATCGACCGCAACGCTTCCCCAGGAACCGGGAATCGTCCCGTCATCGATTGCGGTAAGGCAAGGCTTCGCGACGACCTTTCCGATCTTTCCGACAAAGGGACTTGCATTATGGCGAATGGCTTCGGTTTCTAGCGGATGTCCGACAGCCTCGTGAAAAATGACACCGCCAAACCCGGGGCCCATGACAACAGGCATGACGCCGCCCGCGATATGTCCCGCATCGAGCATTCGGAGCGACCGTTCCGCCGCCATTTCCGCAAGCCTTGGAGCATCGAAGCGTTCCAGCGCCTCGTAGCCGGCAAGCGCACCGGGCGCCTCTCGCGAAACGATCTTTTCCTTTCCCTCGCCCGCGGTCACGTTGATTCCAAGACGCGTATGGACACGGAAATCGTTCACGTTCACGCCGCTAGAGCTGACGATGCTTACATGCGAAACCGAATCGGAAAGGCTAACCGCAACCTGGCAGATCCTTTCGGAAACCCGTCTGGCGCTTCTATCCGCTTCGTGCAGAAAATCCAGCTTGTAGGCATTTCCCAAAAGCCCCGGATCCTTGAAGCCCGGGTAGAATTCCCCGAATCGGCGAGGATTCGGATTGAAATCCAGGACGCTTGGCGCTGCGGAACGGCCTCTTCCAAAGGCGAGCGTCTTCACCATGTGCAAGAGGGAATCCTTGTTTTCGTCGCTCGTAAAGGCGTAAAGGACTTCCGAGCCGAACAAGAGCCGTACGCCGATGCCGAACTCCGTCCCGGCAGAAGCCGTCTCGATGGCGCTGTCCTTGAGCGAAAGCGTCGAAGAACGGGTTTCCTCTTCGAAAATTTCCACGTAATCCGCCCCAAGGCTCTTTCCCGCTTCCAGGATGGACTCGGCTACATCCCGATTCATAGGCGCTCCGGTTTTCTGACAGGGATTCGAGCCGCGTCCATCGCCCGCTTGATATCTCCGATCGAATAGGTACCGAAGTGTACCATGCTTGCGACAAGAGCCGCGTCCGCCGCCGTCTTCCGAAACAAATCGACAATGTGGTCCGGCGTTCCCGCTCCGCCCGAAGCGATGACGGGAATCCCCACCGCGCGCGCGATCCTGTCCGTGATTTCGAGCTCGTAGCCGTTTCGAACTCCATCCGTATCCATCGCGTTCAGACAGATTTCCCCGGCACCGAGAGATTCCGCCCTTTTCGCCCATTCGACAGCGTCTAGTCCCGTCGCCGAACGACCTCCCTTGACATAGATTTCGTAGCCCGAGGGAATCCTTTCCGAAATGCCGACGCGCTTCGCGTCCATTCCGAGAACGATGCACTGGTTTCCAAAAGCCTTCGCCCCTTCGCGAATGATTTCGGGATGCAGGACCGCGAGACTGTTCACGCTGACCTTTTCCGCGCCGGCCAAAAGAACCCGATGCATATCGTCAAGATTGCGAATTCCGCCTCCGACGGAAAACGGGATGAAGACGTTCTTCGCAATGTCCTTTACCATTTCAAGGTCGCACGGACGATCCTCCGCACTGGCCGTAATGTCGTAAAACACAAGTTCATCGACGCCTTCCGCGCTATATTTCGCGCCGAGTTCCACGGGATCGCCGACATCGACGTTTCCCTTGAATCGGACGCCTTTCGTCACCTTGCGATTCCGGACATCCAGACAGACTATCAGCCGTTTTGTCAGCATACGCCGCTCCATGCGCTAAAGTTTTCGAGTACGCGGAGCCCCACGTCGCCGCTCTTTTCCAGATGGAACTGCGTCGCGACGAGGTTTCCCCGGCAAATCGCCGAAACGAAATCCTGGGAACCGAAAGTCGTTCTGGCCAGGGCGTTTTCCGCAGCTATCGAATCGGGATGATAGGAATGCACGAAATAGAAGTCGCTTCCATTCGGGACGCCTTCGAAAAGCGGATGCCTTTTCAGAAAATTCACCTGGTTCCAGCCCATCTGCGGAATCTTTATGCCAGGCTCTTCCCGAAAGCGAACGGCCTTGCCGTCGATTAGACCGAGACAATCTACCCCGCCGTTTTCCTCGCTCGACTGCAAGACTATCTGGCAACCGATACAGATTCCGAGGACAGGGCGTTTGCGCTCGACGACCTGGAGAATCGCCTTTCCGATGCCCGATTCTTCGAGCGTTTCCATTGCGGAACGGGCCGCTCCGACACCCGGAAAGACAAGACGGTCCGCTTCGGCTATTTCCGAGGGATCGCTCGAAGCCCTGACGGAAATTCCCAGATGTCCGAAGGCGTTCAGGACAGAGGCGAGGTTTCCCGCATGATAGTCAACAACGATAAAGCGTTCCATATTCTTTCTTTTAGATAAGGCCTTCGAAGAAGTTGTTTCCCTTGTCATCGACCAGGATGAACGCGGGGAAATCCTTGATGGTTATTTTTCGGATGGCTTCCATGCCGAGTTCCGGGAAGGCGACGATATCGTTCGAGAGAATGTTCTGCTCCGCGAGAATTGCCGCAGGACCGCCGATAGATCCGAGGAAAAAGCCGCCATACTTCTTGCAGGCTTCCGTCACCTGTTCGGAGCGGTTCCCCTTCGCGACCATGATCATGGAAGCCCCCTTGGACTGGAAGCGCATCACGTAGGGATCCATGCGGTTCGCGGTAGTCGGACCGAAGCTTCCCGTGGGCATTCCCTCCGGCGTCTTCGCCGGGCCCGCATAGTAGATCGGATGATCGGAAACGGCCTTGATGACGGTCTTCTCGATTTCGGAAAGTTCCTCGCCGCGTTCCTGCCTGTCAAAGATTTCGGCAATCTTCGCATGGGCCATGTCGCGCGCGACGATCATCGTTCCGCGTAGATTCAGGCGGGTCTTCACCGGATACTTCGAAAGCTCGGAAAGAACGTCCTTCATCGGACGGTCAAGGTCGATTTCGACAGGCGCAGCCATTTTCACCACGTTTCCTTCCGGAATGTATTTTTCCGGATGATGTTCCATCTTTTCGAGCCAGAGACCCTTTTCGTCGATCTTCGCCTTGATGTTTCTGTCCGCCGAACAGGAAACGCCGATGGAAACCGGGCAGCTCGCCGCATGTCTCGGGCAGCGGATCACGCGCACGTCGTGCACGAAATACTTTCCGCCGAACTGCGCGCCGATTCCCGTCTTCTGGCAAATGCTCAGGACCTTTTCTTCCATTTCGAGATCGCGGAACATGCGACCGCCTTCGCTTCCCGTTGTCGGAATGTCGTCGAGGTAACCGCAACTGGCGAGCTTTACCGTATGCGTGTTCATCTCGGCAGAAGTTCCGCCGATGACAATCGCAAGATGATAGGGAGGACATGCCGCCGTGCCTAGAGTCTTGACCTTCTCGGCGATGAACTTTTCCAGGGACTTCGGGTTGAGGAGCGCTTTCGTCATCGGCCAGTAGTAGGTCTTGTTTGCGGAACCGCCGCCCTTCGCCACGAAGAGAAACTTCATCTCGGCGCCTTCCTCGGCATGGATGTCTATCTGTGCAGGAAGATTGCAAGCCGTATTCTTTTCCTCGTACATGGAAAGCGGGGCTATCTGGCTATAGCGCAGATTTCTTGTCGTGTAGGCGTTGTAGATGCCTTCCGAAATGGCGGCAAAATCGTCCGAACCCGTCCAGACCTGTTGTCCCTTGTGGACGACGGCAATCGCCGTTCCCGTATCCTGGCAAAACGGGAGAACCCCTTTGGCCGCGACGACCGCATTCTTCAGAAGCGTGAGCGCGACGAACTTGTCGTTATCGCTCGCTTCGGGATCCTGGAGAATCTTCGCGACCTTCGCCGTATGGGCCGGGCGCAGGCGGAAGCTGACTTCCTCGAATGCGGACTGGGCGATTTTTGTCAAGGCCGCCTTCGAAACCTTGAGAATCTTCTTTCCTTCGAATTCCGCGATGGAAACGCCATCCGTGCCAAGATTCACATATTCCGTCCTGTCTTCGCCATGCTGGACAATCGGTTCGTAATGAAATGCCATAGAGACCTCTTTTTTAAAATGTTTCGTCTAGAAAATAGAATTTTCGCGCTTTTCTGAAAATTCCTTTCCCATAATTCGATAACAAGAGTTATTTTTCTAGTGAAATCGGCAGAGCATTCTGCCATGACTTTTTATCAACGAGGATGAACCATGAAACTCACGAAGACTCTTTTTTCCGCACTTGTACTCGCCGCGTTCGCGTTTGCAGCCGAAGAAGCGAAACCGGTTCCCGCAACGGCGGACACCGTAAAGACCGAAGCGGTCAAGGAAGCCACGGTCGAAGCGCCGAAGGCTGATTCCGTCGCACAGGCGGCTCCTGCAGACACGGCCAAGGCGGATACGCTGGCGGCTGCGCCCGCTGATTCCGCGGCTACCGCCCCGACAGATTCTCTAAAGGCGGATACTTCCGAAGTTCTCGAAGCGAAGGCGGCTCCTGCAGACACGGCCAAGGCGGATACGCTGGCGGCTGCGCCCGCTGATTCCGCGGCTACCGCCCCGACAGATTCTCTAAAGGCGGATACTTCCGAAGTTCTCGAAGCGAAGGCGGCTCCTGCAGACACGGCCAAGGCGGATACGCTGGCGGCTGCGCCCGCTGATTCCGCGGCTACCGCCGCCCCGACGGATTCCGCAAAGGTCGAAGACAGCAGCACGCCGCGCACCGCTGGCCAGACCATCATGGAAAATCCGCTCGAATTCATCATCGTAAGCGCGGCATTCATCGCGAGCGTTCTAGTCATCATCTTTACAGGCAAGGACTGATTCCAAAAGACCGTTTTTCCGGAAAGCCTTTCCCTCGCGGAGAGGCTTTTCTTTTTTGCCATAAAGGAAAAGCCCCGAAAATCCAAGAGATTTTCGGGGCTTTTTCCGTGATACGCTGTCAGTCGAATCAGGCCTGCGGCTGTTCGGAAACAGGCGCTTCGGGCTGTTCCGCCGGCTTCTCCTTGTGGAGCAGAGCCTTCATGGAAAGCTTTACCTTGCCCTTCGGATCGACACCCATGCAGAGCACCGTCACCTCGTCGCCCACGTGCACGATGTCCTCGACCTTTTCGACACGGTAGTCGGCAAGTTCGGAAATGTGCACCAGTCCATCGCGTCCCGGGAGAATCTCGACAAATGCGCCAAACGGCTGAATCGTCTTGACCTTTCCCTTGTAGATGCGACCCGGTTCCGGTTCCGCAGTGAGTTCCTCGATCATGCGGCGGCAGACCGCTCCGGCCTTCGCATTCGGCGCGGCGATATCGATCGTGCCGGATTCGTCGATGTTTATCTGGCAACCGGTCTGGGCCTGCATTCCCTTGATGACCGATCCGCCCGAACCGATGACATCGCGAATCTTCGTCGTCGGAATGCGCATCTTGAGCATTGTCGGAGCCTTCGGGGACAAGTGGTCGCGCGGAGCGGGAATCGCTTCCTTGATCTTGCCGAGAATATGCAGACGGCCTTCGCGCGCCTGGTCAAGAGCCTTGCGCATCAGTTCCGGCGTAATGCCCTTGATCTTGATGTCCATCTGGAACGCGGTAATGCCGTATTCGGTACCCGTGACCTTGAAGTCCATGTCGCCGAGATGATCTTCCGTTCCGGTGATATCCGTCAGGATCTTGATCTTTTCGTCATCGGCATGACCCGTTTCGGAAATAAGTCCCATCGCGACGCCCGCAACCGGAGCCTTGATGGGAACGCCGGCATCCATCAGGGAAAGCGTTCCGCCGCAGACGGAGGCCATCGAAGAGGAACCGTTGGATTCGAGAATTTCCGAAACGATGCGAATCGTGTAGGGGAAATCTTCCGTTACCGGGAGAACCGCCTTGAGCGAACGCTCGGCGAGATGTCCGTGACCGATTTCGCGGCGAGACATACCGAGCTTCTTGCATTCGCCGACGCAGAACGGCGGAAAGTTGTAATGGAGCATGTAGCTCTTCGAACCTTCGCCCTGAAGCGTTTCGTAGCGCTGTTCGTCCGACTTGGTGCCGAGCGTGCAGCTGACAAGAGCCTGGGTTTCGCCGCGCTGGAACACGGCAGAACCATGAACGCTCGGCAGGACTCCTAGCTGGATTTCGATCGGGCGGACTTCCGTCGTAGCGCGACCGTCGATGCGACGTCCCTCGTTGAGGATCATCGTGCGCATCGTCGTACGTTCGAGGTCGGCAAAGATCGCCTTCGCGTCGGCGAGGAGCGCCGCGTCCTGGGCTTCGCCTTCGCCGATGATCGCGAGGATCTTCGGATCGGCGACGACCTTGGCTTCCAGTTCGGCCATTTTCGGATAGAGCTGCGTCTTCACCATGTTCGCATGGAGCGCCGCGTCGAGTTCGTCGAAAATGACTTCCTTGACCGTCGAAACGAGCCTGTCGTGCGCTTCGCCCTTGTTCTTCGGGGTGAGGACCATCTTCGCCTTGGCAAATTTCGCGCAGAGCTCGGCCTGGGCCTTGCAAAGTTCCCGGATAGCGTCATGACCGGTCGTGATAGCCTTGATCATCGTGTCTTCGGAAACTTCGTAAGCGCCGCCTTCGACCATGCAGACGGAGTTTTCCGTACCGGCGACCACCAGGTCCAGATCGGCCACGGAAACTTCTTCGTAGGACGGATTCACGATATACCTGTCGCCAATCACGGCGACGCGGACGGCAGCCACCTGCTCTTCGAACGGGAGCTCGGAGAGACCGATGGCGAGAGACGCCGCGGAAACGCCAAAGACGTCCGGTGCGAACTTCTTGTCCGCCGAGAGAACGTTTACGATGACCTGGACTTCGCGAGTGAAATTGTCCGGGAACATCGGGCGGATCGGACGATCGATGATTCGCGCGGAAAGGATTTCGTCATCGCTGGGACGACCCGGTTCGCGCTTGTTGTAGCCGCCCGGCAAGCGACCGGCGGCATAGGCCTTTTCACGATATTCGACTGTCAAGGGGAAAAAGTCCCCGTCCTTTTCCGGTCCAAAGCAGACCGTCGCGAGCAGAAACGCGTCACCGACCTTGATGACGGCTGATCCCGAAGCCTGTTTGGCCAAGCGACCGGTTTCCATCACGACAGAAGTTCCGTCGGGGAGCTTCGCCGTGATTTCCTTGGCCGCGAGCATTTTGTATTCCATAAGCAATCCTTCGAATTTAACCGCGGAGACCCAGTTCCTTGATCAGCTGGCGGCAGGCATTGATGTCCTGCTTTTCATAGAACTTGAGAAGATTCTTGCGCTTCGCGACCATCATGCTCATGCCGCGGAGAGAGTGGAAGTCCTTCTTGTGAATCTTGGCGTGTTCCGTCAGATTCTTGATTCTTTCCGTGAGAATCGCAATCTGGACGCGGACGTTTCCCGAGTCTTTTTCGTTTGCGCCAAACTTGGCAGTGAGTTCCTGAACTTTTTCTTTTGTAATGGTAGCCATATCGCTGTCCATTTCCTTTTGGTTTTATGTGAACGAATTACTTTAAGCCTCTTTTCTGCCTGCACCCAGTGGAATTTGGCGATTCTGGTCTGCAAATCCAAGGCAAAACGCAACTACTTGTCCTAAAATGTAGAAAAAACGGAGGGTTTCACGAAACTTTTTCCGCCGATTTTCCCCGATTTTCCCGATGTTCCGTCCCAGAGCGTTTACTTCGCGCCCATGACGGGGCCTTCACGAAGCCTTTTCCAGAAAGAATCCCAGGTTTCCGAATCCACTTTGCAAAGAAGCCTTTCCATTTCGGGAGAAAGCCTCGAAGGATTCATCCACGCGGCGTCCCGTCCCGGAATCCTGATTAGCGCGGAATAGGCGAAGAGCATTTGCATGTGCGCACCGAGAAGTCGATAGTCGTCTTCGGAAAGGAAGTGCTCGCTCGCCTGCTTCTTGTAGAACCTGCCGCCAAGGGAATAGAGCTTGTCCCCGACAATCGGGAAGCCAAGAAAGGCGAGATGCGCCCGAATCTGGTGCTTTCTTCCGGTGAAAAGCTCTGCGGCGAGAACGGAAAGCCTTTCCGATTCCCCTTCCAGGACGGCGATTCTCCGAAAGACGGTCTTGCAGGGCTTGCCATCGTCCCTGGGAAACATCCGAATCCGGATTTCGCTCTCCGGGTCTTCGCAAAGAGGCTTTTCGCAGACAACGTCCCCTTCGGGAAACTCTCCGCGGACGATCGCCACGTAAATCTTTCGGAGAAGGATGTAGTCCAGGGATTTTTCGAAGCGCTTTGCCGTGTCCCTGTCGCGGGCAAAAAGCATGACGCCGCCCGTATCGCGGTCAAGCCTGTGCATCGGCGAAATCTCCTCGTTTCCGAAAGCCCTCCGGACAACGCCCGTGAACGTGTTGTAGAAGATCCTGCCTGTATGGTGCACGGGAATTCCCGCGGGCTTCGAAAGGACCAGAAATTCATCGTCGGCGTAAAGCGTCTCGAAATCGGTGGGGACATCCGGCTCCGAATAGTTCTCGACCCGATAGGTCACCCGGTCCTTGGGAAGAAGCTTCCGATCCGAAGTCGCGAATGTCCCGTTCAGAGTGACAAGTCCATCGGAAATCATTTTTTCCCACTCCGCCTTCGAATGATACGCGAAACGGCCCGAAAGCATGTCGAGAAGGCTCTTTCCGCGCTCCTCGTTTCGCACGACGCTTTCAAAGAACATGGTTTTCGGAACCGC
This sequence comes from Sodaliphilus sp., assembly GCA_963660435.1. Taxonomy (GTDB): domain Bacteria; phylum Fibrobacterota; class Fibrobacteria; order Fibrobacterales; family Fibrobacteraceae; genus Hallerella. Next base: position 12,929 of record CAVKYI010000012.1, on the reverse strand, counting down.
GCTCATAGGCGGTAGAGCCCATTTTCCCTGATGTAGGCGAAAACTTTCGGATCGAGACCTTCGGGACATTTTCCCGTACCGAAGAAGAGTTCCTTGCGGATATCCCGGCTCGCAAACTTTCCGTCGAAACCGTTTTCCCTTCCGACCCAGAACATCGGGGCAAAGCCTTTTTTCCGATGCGCTTCGGCATCCGGCCTAGAAACTCCCCGACGCTCAAAGACTATCAGTTCGAATTCCTTCAGGAGCCTTTCCCCGTTGAACTCGGTTCCGTAAAAATGCAGCGGATCCCGCCAGTGCGGAATGCCTTCGTAACTGTCCGCGCCGACAAGAAGGCGAAAGTTCACGTCGGGATGCGCTTCTCGGAGCTTTTTCATCGTCACGTAGGAGCCTCGGTAGTCGCCCATGTTCAATTCCATTTCCGAAACCCGAATCCGCGGATCGTCCCCCACGACAAGATCGAGCATCGCAAGGCGGTCTTCCGCGGAGGCGAACAGCTTCTTGTCCCAGCGGTCCGGGCTCGGCACGAACCAGAGTTCCTCGCAAAGATTCAGGTCGAGACAAAGTTTCGAAAGGCGCACATGGTCGAGATGGACCGGGTCGAATGCGCCGCCAAAGACGGCAACCGTTTTAATAGACATAGATGACAAAACCGAAGTTGAATTGCAGGCGCGTTCCGCGAACGCGTTCGTCCTCGACAGGATTGTAATGGGAAAGGATCCAGCGGTATTCGAGTTCCGTGACGAAAGCCGCGGTCGGAAGGATCTGGAATGTCGCTCCCCCGCCGACTCCCCACTCGTTCCAGGTGACATCGCCTACGTTCGAAAGCGTTTTCGCCCGCGTAAACGAACCGACGAGGTAAGGTCTTTCCGGAGACCCCAGCGACACGCCTAGCGTTGCGTTGAGCGCACGGGAGCGAACCGAAAGGCGTTCTCCAAGCGCGTCCGTCCGGGAATAGTCGTAGAGTCCGTAGCCAACGCGCAAGTAGCCGATTCCCCGGATCCATGCGCCGACAAAGGGCGTCATCCGGTTCAGGCCCGCTCCGTCCGAACCGTCATCCTGGATTCCGTAGGCGGTTTCCGCGACGCCTCCGACGATAAAGGGAAGCTTCTGCGCACCGGCGAGCGCCGCAAGAAAGAGGACTAGGAAGAAAATCCGCGATTTCATAGGACAAGCGCAAGGAGCATGAAGGCGCAGAGAAGCCCGTTCAGCAGGGAATCGATCTTGTGGAGGACGTAAAAAGTCCGCGAAAGCGAAATGTCCCGCCGAGAAATCACCCGATGCATCCAGTCCGAGAGAAGACAGGTCGTTGCGAACTTGACAAGAACGAGCGCAAGAACCCAATAGGAAAAACCGGCAAGATAGGCGACCGCCGCATAGCCAAGAAGCATCAGGACGTTTTGAATCGCGTTCATCCGGCGCGCGCCGGAAAGCGAGGCTTCGCATTCCAGAAGCATCTTGCGGTAATCGCCCACTTTCTTTTCGAGTCTTCCGAAATTTTCGACAAAGCTTGCGAGATTGTATCCGAAAAGGGCGACCGAGGCGAAGATCAAAAGGTATGAAGAAACTGCAACCATCGTGTCCAATATAGCAAGTTTTCGCTAGTCCCGGGCTTGCAGCAGGTGGCGGGCCGTTTCGAGCGACCAGCCTTTTCTCTTCGCGTATTCCGAAAGCTGGTCCTCCGCGATCTTTCCGACGGAAAAGTATTCGCTCTTCGGATGGGCAAGGTAGTAGCCGCACGTCGAATTTTCGGGAACCATCATGCAGGAATCCGAAAGTTCTATCCCGATATTTTCCTTTACGCGCATCGCGTTCCAGATGGCAATCTTTTCCGAATGGTCGGGACACGCCGGATACCCGGGCGCAGGTCGAATACCGAAGGGCGCCGAACCTTCTTTCAGGTATCCCCAGGCGTTTTTCATCATGTCGAGAAAAAGCCATTCGGAAAAGGCTTCCGTCAGGCGACCGCCAATAGAGCCTAGCAGTATCGCCGAATAGTCGTCTCCCGCCTTCTTGAAAGCTTCCGCCTGTTCCCGAATTCCAAAGCCCGCGGAAACGGCGAAGAGCCCCATGTAATCTTCCGAATTCGGCGAAAGGAAATCCACAAGCGATCGATGTAGGCAAGTCCCCGCGCGAACTTCCTGCTCGCGCAAAAATTCAAAGCGGAACTTTCCATATTCGGAAAGGAGCGTAACGCTGTCTCCCTCGCGCTTCACGGGAAAGATGCCGAAGATGCCACGCGCCACGATCCAGCGCTTCTCGATCGCGCGTTCCAATAGACTCTTCGCGTCGCGGTAGAGCTTTCGGGCCTCTTCCGCTTTCGGGGAATCCCCTTCCAGAAGTTCGGGAAACTTTCCGGGAATGCGCCACGCGTAAAAAAGAAAGAACCAGTCGATGAAGGGCACAAGCTCCCCGAGAGGCTGGTCATGAATCACGTGGATCCCCGGTTCCTTCGGCGCCGGGGAATGCGGCCATGGAACGCTCACTTTCTGCATTTTCGCTCCCGCAAGGAATTTCGTTCCCAGAATACCCCGTCGGAAAATCCCTGGATGGAGACATCGCTTTCGGCACGTACAAGCCTCTTTTCGCATAGGCAGGCGTATTCCAGGTTCTGCTCGATTCCCGCGTAATGGCGTCCCAGCTTTTTCGCGACGACGCTTGTCGTTCCGCTGCCAAGGAACGGGTCGAATACAAGATCGCCCTTTTCCGACGAGGCGAGGATGAGTTTCGCGACGAGCTTTTCGGGCTTTTGCGTCGGATGATCCGTATTTTCCGGCATGCTCCAAAAGGGGACGCTGATGTCGTCCCAGAAGTTCGACGGCGCCGTATCGCGAAAATTTCCAGTTTCCGATTCGCGCCAGTCCTTCGGTGTCCCGTTCAGCCGATACGGAGCGATGACCCGGCGACGCATTCGGACCGCATCCAGATTGAAAAAATGGTCCTGGGGATTCTTGACGGCAAACCAGATGTCCTCCATGGAATTTTTCCAGTTCGCCTTGGCGGAGCGGCCCTTTTCGCGTCCCCAGGTGATGCGGTTCATGACAGCAAGCTTGCCCGAGATCGAGCGCTGGATGGCTCCGGATGATTTCCAGTCGCCGCAGACGTAAAGCGAACCGTCCCTTTTCAGGATTCGGACGATTTCTCCCATCCAGGAATCCAGATAGCTTTCGTACGCCGCATCGGACATCGCGGAGAAGCGCAAGCCGCCAAAATTCTTGAAAAGATTGTAGGGGGGATCGACGATGACAAGGTCCGCCATTTCCGACGGAAGCTTCGGAAGGATCTTGAACGTGTCCCCGAGAATCGTCCTGTCACAAATGTTCCCGAGCGAAAATTCCGTTTCGCCTGACGCGTCGAGAAGCCTCTCGGAAAGGGCGTCGCGCTCCGACGGGGAGAGCGAAAGCGTCCTGTTCCGCGGAGATTTCCGTTTTTCGCTATCTAACGTGGCCATCTGTCGTAAAGCGCCTGTTCGTCGTTCACCAGCATCACGCGAGGCTTCGAGCCGTTCTTCGGTCCGCAGATGTTCAGCCGTTCCAGCTGGTCCACGATTTTACCCGCCCGCGAGAATCCCACCGAGAAATGCCGTTGCACTTCCGATGTCGAAAGCGATCCGCGCTCTATCCCGTAGCGCGCGACATCCAGGGCGAGCTTGTCTATCTTTCCGCCAAGGGATTCGCCGCCATCACCCTCCTCGCCCGCTTCCGAAGGGTCCTCGATGTCGAACGTTTCGAGCCGTTCGTAGTGGACATTCTGGTTGGCGCAGGCGTCAGCCAGCTTTTCCACCTCTTCGTCGGTCAGGAATCCGCCGTGTACGCGGCTCGGTTCCGGATCTTCGCCCGAACGGTAAAGCATGTCGCCTCGTCCAAGAAGCTTTTCCGCCCCGGCACGATCCATCACGGTTCGGGAATCCACCTGGGACGCGACCTTGAAACTGATTCTTGCGGGAAGATTCGCCTTGATGAGACCCGTGATGACGTTCACCGATGGACGCTGTGTCGCGATAACCAGATGAATCCCGACCGCGCGAGCCTTCTGGGCGATTCGGGCGATATACTTTTCCACTTCCTTTCCCGCGACCATCATCAAATCGGCAAGTTCATCGACCACGATGACGATATAGGGCATGTTTTCCATCTTTTCCGCCGGCACGTCAGCGCTTTCCAGTTGCTCGTTCCGCTTCTGGTTGTAGCCTACCAGATTACGGACTTTCCACTTGGCGAGTTCCTCATAGCGGCGGTCCATTTCGACGCATGCCCACTTGAGCGCGCTCACCGCCTGGTCGGGCTGAGTCACCACGGGCGCGAGCAAGTGCGGGATGTTTTCATAAAGCTTCAGCTCGACCACCTTCGGATCGACTAGAATCATGCGGAGTTCATCGGGAGTCTTGCTGAAAAGAAGGCTCGCCATGATCGTATTGATGCAGACCGACTTGCCGGAACCCGTCTGGCCCGCGATGAGGACGTGCGGCGCGCGACATAGATCCATCGTGTAGGGATTTCCCGTAATGTCCTTGCCAAGAGCGATAATCAGCTTGTCCGGCTTGGGCTCGAACGCGGAACTTTCGAAAATGTCGCGACAATAGACCGTCTGGAGTCTCCTGTTCGGAACTTCCACGCCGACGAGCGATTTTCCGGGAATAGGCGCGAGAATCCGGATAGACTTCGCCTTGAGCGCAAGCGCGAGATCTTCGTGAAGAGACGCGAACTTGGAAACCTTGACGCCAGGCCCGGGCTCCACTTCGAAGCGCGTAATCATCGGTCCCGTCGAAATGCCCAGCACCTTTCCCTTCACCTTGAAGTTTTCGAGCTGTTCTTCGAGCTGGTGACCGATCTTTTCAAGTTCCTCTTCCGTGTAGTCGGGCTTTTGTTCGGGAGGCTCGGAAAGAATGTCCGAAACCTGTGGAATGGCGTACTCGTCATACTGCGCGATCGGCGCATCGGAAAGTTCCACCGTTTCCGGTTCGACATCCGGGGCGCTCTCTTCGGAATAGTCTTCCCGCAAGGAAGACGGTTCGTCCGACACAAGAGTTCCGTTCGGATCTTTCACGACAGATTTTGTCTCGTCAAGATTTTCGCGAAGGCTCGGATCCCGGACATCGATTTCGCCCAGTTCGACTTCCGAGCGTTCCACAAACCCCTGGATGGAAGGCCGCGTACGGCGATTGTTCTCCCAGTCGTTCATTTGCTGGACTTGGCGCAGATGGGCGATTTCGTCGCGAAGCGCCCGGACTTCCAAGGCGCCCAGGCGTTTTTCGTTATCCCTCAGGTAGCGCTCCTTCTCCTCGATTTCGTGCAGGGCGACATTGGAACAGTCCTGCGCGTCAAGCACAGGCGGTGAAGAAAGTTCACCCTCCTTCTCGTTCGAAACGGGAATCGTTCCGTCAAACGCGCCGACCGGACCGCGGAAGGGCTTCGCCTTGCCGTCATAGACCGTATAGTCGCTTTTCCAGTCCGAATCCTTCGCCTTGCGCGCTTTCTCTTTCGCCTTTTCCAGGGATCTGTCCTGCACGGGAGCCTTCTCCGGCGCAGATTCCTTTTTCTCTCGCCTAGCCTCGCATTCGCTCCGGAATTTCGCCAAAAGGACAAAAGGCGTTTTCAGGAAGGAGAAGTGCGAAAGTCGAAGACCGAAAAGAAGAACCGCTATCGCGAGAAGGATCGCGGAGAAAACGATAAACGGAAAGAGGACGTTTTCCTTTCCGAACACAGGCCAGACAAGACTCTGGACCATGAAGAATCCAAGCCTGCCGCCCGCCCCGTAGAGGGATTCCTTTCCCAGGGAAAGCGGTGCGGAAAATGTCGAGGCAGTGGCAAGGAGGAGCGGACAAAGAACGGTCAGGGAGAAAAAACCGATAGAGACTCGGGTGAACCGGGGAAAATCGCCGGAAAGCAGAAGTCGAACGCCGGCAGAAACCGCCGAGACGGCGAGAAGCGTCGCCGAGAACTTTCCGAGAATGTAGATAACCGTTCCCGGAAAAGCCTTGCCGAAAATCGGACCGAGCCAGTTCCTTTCGCTGCCGATAAAGGATACCAGCGCGACGAGCAGAAACGAGCCGAAGATAAGAAGCAGGATTCCGGCCAGACGGCGAAGCGATCGAAAATCCGCCTTGTCGTCCCTTTTCGCCCTTTTCGTTTTTCTTGAAACTTCCTTCATAGCGCATCCAATATAGTTTTTTTGCCAAGCGACCGAGCATCTTTTCTATGTTTTTTCTGTGAAATTCAAGCATCCCAAAAAAGTCAAGAGAATGCTCGCGGGACTTTTCGTCGGAATATTCCTGACGCTCCTCATCCCGCTCATTCCGAACTCCATCGCCCTTCGCGCCGAATACATTTTTTACGATGCGTTTTCCAGGCATTCCGCGTTGAGGACGACAGACCGCGCCGAAGATATCGTCATCGTCGATATCGACGAGAACGCGCTTTCCAAGTATGGTCCCTACAACGAATGGACGCGCGACATGCACGCCCGTGTCGTGGAAAGGCTCGAAGACGGCGGAGCGGCGGCAATCGCCTTCGACATCCTCTTCAAGAACGCCGATTTCGGAAAGAGGCACGCACGGCGGGCGGAAAAGGTGCTAGAAAAGCTCTATCCCGACAGAAAATGGATTTCCGATTATGACATGCTGCGCAGCGCCTACGATTCCGATTCCATCCTCGTCCGGACCATCGCGAAGAATCCGAACGTTATTGTGTGCGGAACGTTCAATGCGCGAACCGACTACAAGCACCAATCCCAATGGATGCCGCTCAGCACACCGCTTCGCGCAAGGGAAGTCGATGCGAGCCCGACATTTTCGCTATCCCAGGTTTCCGCTCTCCAGAACGTAGAATCCAAGGACCTGCTCGACAATATTTTCCCCGAGCTTTCCCATGCGGCCAGGAATTTCGGCGTGGTCAACGCGAATCCCGATGGCGACGGCATTCTTCGGCAGATGCGCATGATCTATCGCTTTCCAAACGAAAAGATCTGGCCCGGGGACTCTTCCCGAATCTACCCGGCACTTTCCCTCGTCACCTTGATGCACCTTTTCGGGACAGACCCCGATTCCGTGAAGATTGTAATGGGAAAGCATATCGACCTCGGAAAGCCTTTCGGAATCTACCGCGACTCTTCGGGGGTCCTGCGCACAACGTATCCGCAGTTTTCCTACCCGATGATCCGGGAAATCCTGAGACACCGCGAAACGCTTTCCAAGCGAAATGTCCAGGATTCCCTATCCGGAAACTTCCTGGAAATCACGAGGAAAATTCGAGTTCTTAAAGATTCCACAGGCAACTTGACCGTGCAGACGGACGACGGAGACTATTCGCCCGGCGATCCGGAATTGACAAAATTTGACAGGGAAATTCTCGAATTTTTCGAAAGGGACATTGAAGAGCTCGAAAGCGGAAATTCCAGATGGCTCTCGGCGGAACTGGACTTTCACTTCAACGAAAGGAAGGGACGCTGGATTCCCAACTACACGATTCTTTCTCCGGACGTTCTCGACGATCTCTACCGGACAGATACGGTCGCCATCAAGGCACTGAAACCCGGCGAAGAAATGCGTTTTGGCAAGAACAAGCTCGTGCCCATCGACAAGCGGGGGAACTTCATTCTGCATTTCAAGAGTCCCTACGACATTTCGCCGGAAAAGCGCACCTTCCAGCACATATCCTACTACGACGTCGCCGAAGGAAGAATCGATCCGGCGATGTACCAGGGAAAGACTTTCATCCTCGGCAGCGCGGCCCCGGCTCTTTTCGACTTCTACGCGACCCCCCATGACGACCACTTCCCCGCCGTGCTAGTCCATGCGACCATTCTGCAGAACGTCCTGACCGACGACTACGTCCGCTCCGAGTTTCCAAACCCGGTCGTCTATGTCGCCACGGCAATTTTCGCGATTCTTATCGGACTTTTCGCTTCGCAATATCTCGCCATCCTGTTTCTGATACTGCTCTTCATGGCGAGCATCGTCGTCTCGTATGCTTTCTTCGCGAACGGTCTCTACATCGGCTGCACGACCTATCTTATCGAAGCCATCCTGGCGTTCCTCGGATCCTTTCTCGCGCGCTTCTATTTCGAAAACCGCGACAAGACATTTCTCAACAAGTCGTTCAAGCAGTATATTTCGGACAAGCTGATCGACGAGATGCTTTCGAACGAAAAGGAGCCGGAACTCGGCGGCGAAAAGAAATACCTGACCGCGTTCTTTACGGACATCCAGGGATTTTCCTCCATTTCCGAACAGATCGGCGACCCGAAGAAGCTAGTCGATTTGCTGAACGACTACCTGACGGCCATGACGAACATCATCAAGGACGACAACCAGGGAACGCTCGACAAGTACGAAGGAGACGCCATCATCGCCTTCTTCGGCGCGCCATCCCCCATCGAATGCCAGCGAAAGAACGCCCTGCAGAGCGCCATCGCCATGCAAAAAGCCCAAAGGATCCTGCGCTCGAACTGGAAGCGCGGCAAGGATCACGAAGGGAGAGACATCGAAGAAAATACGGCCTACCCGGAATCCGTCTATCGGATGCACACGCGAATCGGCATCAATTCGGGAGAAATTCTCGTCGGCAACATGGGTTCCGAAACCCGAAAGAACTATACGATCATGGGCGACGCGGTCAATCTGGCGTCAAGGCTCGAAAGCATCGGCAAGCAATATGGGACATACGTTCTCGTAAGCGAGGAAACTCTTGTCGGCAAGTCGGATCCGCTCGACAGGACCGACTACAGGGAATTTTTCGTCGTCCGGCCCATCGATAGGCTGAAGGTCGTCGGCAAGAGCGAATCCGTGCAGGTTTACGAACTGCTCGGAACGCGCGGAGATCCCGATGCGGGCAGTCTCGAGCTTCTGTGTTCCCTATGGAAAAAAGCCCAGACGCATTACTATGCCCAGGAATGGGACAAGGCGATTGCCGTTTTCCAGGAGACCAAGATGCTCGAGCCGCATCTGCAGACGAAGGATCCCGGAGCGAAAGAGACGCCTTCCGAAGTATTCATTCGACGGGCGACCGCATACAAGGAGAATCCCCCGACAAGACCTGGCGAACACTGGGACGGGATTTACACGGCGACTTCCAAGTAAATCCGCTTCAGCGCTTCGGCAAAGATTTCCGGTTTCTGGAGAAGGCTCGCGACAATCCAGCCGTCTTCGTCAAAATCGAAAAAGAATCCCGGCTGGACAAGAACCTTCGCCTTTCGCAACAGCCGTAGGGTCAATACGTCATCTTCGAACTTTTCGAAATGCAGGGCCGCGTACCAGCCGCCTTGCACGTCCGGCATCACGGCGCTATCCGGGAACCGCTCCCGCAGGATTTCGAGGTTTTTCCGAATCCGGGCCGCGATCTTCTCTTCGTAGGGAAGAGATTTTTCAAGCATCGGCGCGGCAAGGGCGAACGCGGGAGACGACACGCTCAGATAGGCATCCGCAACGTATTCGATAGCGAACTTTAACGCGTTTCCGAGCTTTCCCGTCCGATAGGCCATCCAGGCGAGCTTTAGCTCTGGAGAACCTACCGACTTGGAAAACCCTCCGAGAAAGAAAACGGGAACGTCGCGAGAATCCCAGTTCCACGGACGTTCCGAACCGTCATAGACGAAATCCCCGAAGACCTCATCGACAATGATCGAAAGCCCTTCGCGCGAAGCGAAATCCACAACGGCGTCCCATTCCGATTTCGAAATGACATGCCCCGTCGGATTGTTCGGCGAAACGAGGAGAAGAATCTTCGTTCGAGAAGGAAAGGCGCAGAGCGAATCCGCATCCAAATGCCACTTGCCTTCGACCAGCCTTAAAAAATACGGAGCGGTTCTCAGAAATTCGAGAGACGCCAGGGAATCGAGAAGCGGATATCCCGGCATCGGCGTCAGGATGGCATCGTCCGGGTCGCAAAGCGTCTTGAAGAGAACGGAATAGGCTTCGCTTGTACTCGAAAAAAGCTGGACGTCATCGGGAGAAAAGTTTCCGCCGCGCTTCGCATAGTAGTCGGCAACGGCCTTCCGGGCTTCCAGCCAGCCGTTCGCGTCAGGATCCCAGACGGAGAATTTCGGAAGGGCTTCGGAAAGGACGCTTTCCAGGGGAAAGGAAAGCCCGGTTTTCAAGGGACTCGAAACGGTCAAGTCCAGATAGTCCGGAATCTCCCGCCTGGCCTTCGAAAGCGCCAAGGAAAAGGGTGAATCGGAGAGATCCGGAGGAAGCCTTCGGGAAAGGCGCATCATCCCTTCCGGTGCCGATTCCACGCGACAAGAAGTACCGACGCGAGCGCAATTCCTGCCGGAACCGCGACGACAAGAACCAGAATGACCAGTTTCTGCCATGCGGAAAGGTTCCGGATTCTCTCGCGAAAATCCAGAACTTTTTGTCGAACGGCCTTGATCTTTTCCAAGATGCGCCTCGAAAAGTTACTTCAGATGGGCAAAGATCCAGCTTTCCAAATCCTCGATCTTCACATGTTCCTGCTTCATGGAATCGCGTTCGCGGACCGTGACCATTCCCTTGTATTCGGGGTTCACATCGTCACCTTCGCCAATCGTATCGAAATCGACCGTGATGCAGAAAGGCGTTCCGAGTTCGTCCTGCCGACGGTAACGCTTGCCAATCGACTGGGTCTCGTCGTATTCCACGTTGAAGTGCTGGATCAAATCCTTGTAGAGCTTTTCCGCGACTTCCTTGACCTTGCCCTTCTTCACCAGCGGAAGGATAGCCGCCTTGACCGGAGCGACCTTCGGGCTGAAGTGCATCACCACGCGCTCTTCGCCGTTTTCGAGCTTTTCGACATCGTAGGCGTCGCAAAGCAAAACGAGCAGCAGACGATCGACGCCGAGCGACGGTTCCACGACATACGGAATGTAACGCTTGTTGTTCACCGCGTCAAAGTATTCCATCTTGACCTTGGATTCCTTCTGGTGCTGCGTCAGGTCGAAATCGGTACGGCTTGCGATGCCCCAGAGTTCACCCCAGCCGAACGGGAAGTTGTATTCGATGTCGGACGTTCCGTTCGAATAGTGCGAAAGTTCTTCCTTGGCGTGTTCGCGAAGACGGAGCTTTTCCTTGTTCACGCCCAGCCCCTCGACAAAGGCGACACAGAACTTTCTCCAGTAGTCGTACCATTCCTTTTCCGTTCCCGGTTCGCAGAAAAATTCGAGTTCCATCTGTTCGAATTCGCGGGTGCGGAAGATGAAGTTCCCCGGCGTGATTTCGTTGCGGAAGGATTTTCCGATTTGTCCGACGCCAAAAGGAATCTTCGGGCGGACGTTGTCCATGATGTTCTTGAAATTGATGAAGATTCCCTGAGCGGTTTCCGGACGAAGATAGACCTTGTTGCCCGTTCCTTCGAGAACGCCGAGCTGGGTCTGGAACATCAGGTTGAAAGCGCGGGGCTCCGTGAAATCTTTCTTGCCGCACTTGGGGCATTCGATTTCGCTATCGATCATCATCTGGTGAATTTCCGGGAATGTCTTGCCGGCGCAGCAGCCCTCGCCGAGCTTCTCTTCGAGCAGCTGGTCTGCGCGGAAGCGTTCATGGCACGCCTTGCAATCGACAAGCGGATCCGAGAAATTCGACACGTGTCCCGAAGCCTGCCAGACGCGCGGATTCAGGAGGATGGACGAATCGAGGCCGACGACATCCGGGCGGGAAGCGACGAAAGTCTTCCACCAGAGGTTCTTGATGTTGCGCTTGAGCTCGACACCGTAGGGACCGTAATCCCACGTGTTCGCGAGACCGTCGTAGATTTCGGAACCCGGAAAGATGAATCCGCGTCTCTTGCAAAGGGAGATCAGGTCCTTGAGCGCATTCTGTACAGTCTTTGCCATATTCTGTCCTTTTGAAAATTTTCCGGGTAAATATAAAAAGAAAAATTCGCTCGAAATGCCCAGAAGCCCAATCCGAAGATTCAAAACTTTGAAATTTTCGGAATTTTGTTATCTTGCACTTCATCCATGAAAAAGCCGATTCCCCTGTTCGCCGCTCTCCTTCTTGCCCACGCCTTCGCCGCGAGAATCAGCCCGGTCGAAGAAATTCTTTCCCTGAAAAACGCCATCCACGAGATTGTGCGCAACGGAGAAAGCTTCATCGAAACGGAGAGCGAATCCGTCCACATTCCCTTTTTGCCCGGAGTGGAAACATCTCCCGAAGACAGCGAACCGGACGATTTTCTCGACGAAGCTTCCGCAATCGACGAAATGGAGACCGATTCCGCAGCGCTCGCCGAAGAATTCCTGGACACGATCCTTGTCGATATGAAAAAGGCGGCCATCCCTCTCGAAAGCGGGCGGATCACCTCGCCATACGGATTCAGGCATTACCGCATCCATAAGGGAATCGACATCGGTCTAAGGACAGGCGATACGATTCGGGCGGCTTTCCCGGGAAAAGTGACGCGGGTGCGCTACGAACGCCGAGGCTACGGACGCTATATCGTATTGGAACACCAGGGCTGCGGCATCACGCGCACGGTCTATGCGCATCTTTCGAGACAGCTAGTCAAGGTCGGCGACCGTGTCGAAGCGGGAAGCGTCATCGGGCTTGGCGGCAACACGGGACGATCTACGGGACCGCACCTCCATTTCGAAACGCGCCTCGGTGACATGCCGCTCGATCCGCGCCTTTTCTTTGACTTTGGAAATCACGAGATCGTAGGCGAGGAAATCCGCCTGCCCAGGGAAAAGGCCGAATCGGAATACGCCTCTCTGCAGAAAGAAGCGAGCAAGCACCGCTACCACCGCATCCGGCCCGGCGACACGCTCGGAAAAATCGCCAGAAAGTACCACACGAGCATCGCGAAGCTCTGCGCGCTTAACGGCATCAAGCGGAATTCCATTCTCCGCGTCGGCAGAATCCTCCGCTGCTCGTGACAAGAGAAATCAGGAAACAGACTGTTGGTCACCTCTAAAAATTCAATTTTCAAAAATTTGATTGCGACGCTTCGCGCCGGTTCGTC
>CAVKYI010000011.1:0-63200 GCA_963660435.1 Sodaliphilus sp. | reverse complement strand
GCACTATCTGTCCGTTGTCTCAAGGACTAGCCTGTTCTGAGAGTGGAATGTGGAGAGTGGAGTGTTGAGTGTTCGCTAAGCGAGCAGTGAAGGCTTGTGCGATAAGCTGTCATCCTGGCTTTTTCGTCATCCTGGAGCGCAGCCTCGTTGCACCGTCATCCTGGAGCGTAGCACTGCGGAGCGATAGGATCCATTTTAGCAGAAATGCTCGGAATGGATTCTACCAGGGCCTTTGGCCCTTCCAGAATGACGTCGGGTGGTAAATGTTCGTTATGTTGAACGGCAGTTTCGTTACATCGTCATCCTGGAGCGTCCCCTCGCTTCTCTGTCATCCTGGAGTGTAGCGCAGCGAAACGATAGGATCCATAATGCTCGGAATGGATTCTACCTGCCAGCAGCAGGCGGGTCGGCTCTTTCAGAGCCTCCAGAATGACAGGGTGGATGCAAGGAAGGGGAAATCAGAACTTAGAACTTGGAACTTAGATGAGAGTGAAGTGTGGAGAGCGGAGTGAGAAAAGTTGAGGAAGAAGATCGCTTCGCATTTCTAAGGTCTAAGCACTCTCAGCCAAGCTCTGATTTTTCTATCGTTGTAAACAAAAATAAACAATCTTTCTTTTCGCGAGGAATCCACATGAAAAGGCGATTTATCGTTTCCCTGCCTGCAGTTGCGTGCAGCGTTCTTCTTTCCGCCTGCGGCGACGACGTCACCAAGGTCACGAACGTGACGAACGAAGTTTCCGGCATGGAAACGGTCGCCTCTGCAGATTCGCTCGGAACCTGCGATTCGGCAAGCGTCGGCAAGACCTCATTCGCCAGGGACGAACAAGCGGTCTATGTCTGCTCGGATTCGGGATGGATTGCGTTTTCCAGAAAATCCGAGACCGTCGGATGCGTTGCGGAAATTCTCTCCGACAGCTCGGGCTACAAGATCATGTGCGGAGACGATTCCGTCGGCGTCATCAGGAACGGTGAAAACGGTTCGGATGGCACGGACGGTCTCGATGGAACATCCTGCTTGGTGAAAGCGCTTTCCGACAGTTCGGGCTACAAGGTCCTTTGTGGCGGGGATTCCGTCGGCGTCGTTTCGAACGGTTCGGGCTGCATGCTTGCGGATAACGGTGACGGCACGGTGATCCAGGTCTGCGGCGAAGATTCGATTACCTTGTACAAGGCGTTTTGCGGCGGTACTGCTTACGATCCGGCAAAGGCCTACTGTTTCGAGGATTCCATTTACTCCTGTGGCGAAAAGCCTTACGACCCGACACGGGAGTTCTGCAGTGAAGAGACTATCTATGACCTATGCGGAGATAACGCTTACGACCCGTCGAAAGAATTTTGCGATTTTCGCGATGCTAACATCTACGGCTATGTCGCAATCGGGACCTGGATGGCGGAAAACCTGAACTATGCCTACCCGGAGCTAGTAGGCGAGGACTCGATCAGCTTCTGCTATGATGGCAAATCGGTTAATTGCGAACTGTATGGCCGACTCTATACATGGGCAGCCGCGATGGATACGCTGACGACAGATTGCGGTGCCGGCAAGATGTGCTCCGCCAAGGGAAATGTCCGCGGCGTATGCCCCGAGGGTTGGCACGTGCCGAGCGAAGAGGAATGGAATTCGCTTATCGATTATGTGACTGCCAACACGGCAGGTGGCGAAGATTCCGTCGTAACAGCCTTGAAGTCGAAAACCGGATGGAAGAATAATGAGAATGGTTCGGATGCGTTCGGCTTTAACGCTCTCCCGGGGGGGGCCTACTATCTCAATGAAAATTCGTATTTCGGGCATCTGAGCTATGCCGTTTTCTGGACTTCTACGGAAAAGAATGCATCCAAGGCAAAGGATGTCTTGCTGGATTCGTCCATTGCGATGCACGATGAAGGAAAGAGCGTCGATGTGAATTCCGTCCGCTGTGTCAAGGACTGATTCTAACTGAGAGCGGAGTGTGAAGTGTGAATGTCATCCTGGAGCGCAGCCTCGTTGCACCGTCATCCTGGAGGGAGCACTGCGACCGATAGGATCCATAAAGATTCGGCATGGATTCTATCGGCTCTTTCAGAGCCTCCAGAATGACCGTAAACCGAAACATCTAAAAAAAGCGTGGCTGTTTCTATCGCTCCGCTCCAGAATGACAGGGTGGATGCAAGGAAGGGGGATTATCAGAACTTGGAACGGAGAGCTTAGATGAGAGTGAAGAGTTGAGAAAACAGATCGCTTCGCTCTTCTAAGCTCTAAGATCTCCTAACTAAGCTCTGAACATCGGGTAAGTCAAACCGTTCGCTTGGCAACTCCAAGCTCTAAGCTCTCTCGACTAAGCTCTGAACTGCGGATTGGATTCTACCTGCCCGCGGCAGGCGGGCATGCCTGTCGGCAGACAGGTCGAGGCTTCGCCTCTCCAGAATGACGTCGGGCGGAAACGGTTTGCCAGGAGACCCTTGCTCCAGGCTGTCGATTTCTATATTGATAGCCGATGCGTTATTCCCTTTTGACAAGTTCCGAAAACTTTGTCGATGAAATCGATCTGATCGAGAGGCTTTTTGATTCGGGCCTGGATTTTCTGTATATCCGAAAACCGCACTTGAAGGATCTTGCGCTTGAGCGCTTTTTGCTCGCGCTTTCGGAAGACATTCGCAAAAGAAGCTTTCTTTGCGGCTCCCCGAACGTGGCCGCGAATTTCGGCCTTCTGGGATTTCACGCATCCGTGAAGTGGATCTTGCAAAATGCGGAAGCGGCAGCTCGGGCTAGCGGACTGCTCAGCGTCGGCACGAACGCGCTATCCGACATTCAAGAAATTCCGAAAACTCTTGAACCAAGAATCGCGCATATCGTCGTGCCGTATCGCGAAGGTTCGCTTTCGGAAAAGGTCTTTGTCGAATGCGAGGCGACGGATCTTGCGGAGGACGTGGAAAATCTGTTCATCGTTTCGGGAATCTGGGAATTTGCCGATCCGGTTTCGGCGTGGAGGCGTCTATGCGGAAAATGACCTATGCCTTGACAGTGGCTGGCTTTGATGGCAGCGCGGGGGCGGGAATCCTTGCCGATATCAAGGCGATGCGGGATTTTGGCGTCTATGGGACGGCGGTCTGTACGGCGCTCACGTTGCAAAACGAGAACTCTTTTTCGGAACCGGGCTTTCTTTCGTGGGAGCGTATCCGTGCACAGCTCGAAAAGCTCTATGAAGTCCGCACGTATGGCTTTGTGAAGATAGGGCTGGTCCAGGATGCGGAAATCTTGCGGCGGATTATCGAATGGATACGCAGCCGAAACGAAAAGACTTTTATCATCTGGGATCCCATCATGGGGGCGACGGCGGGATACCGCTTTTTTTCGGACGGCGACGCGGACAGATTCTTTCCCGTCTTTTCGCAAATCGACCTGATTACGCCGAATCGCTTTGAATACGCATATCTCGGACTGGGAGTCGCCGACAGCAGGCGAGAAGTCTTGGTTGGGAGCGGGACTTCCGTCCTGCTCAAGGGGGGACATGCGGAAGGGGACAGATCCGTAGATATCCTATGGCATGACGGGCAAAGATTCGAGTTCTCGTCAAGGCGTCTGCAGGGAGTCGATAAGCACGGATCGGGCTGCACGCTTTCGTCGGCCATCCTCGCGAACGTGGCGCTTGGAAAATCGCTTCCCGAGGCTTGCAGGGAGGCGAAAGGCTATATCGCAAAATGGCTTGACGGCGGAGAAGGAAGAACGGGCTGGGTGAAATAGAAAAGGCCCGCTTTGCGCGAGCCTTTTCTGGAATCTTGCCGCTTTACAGCTCGACCACTTCTGTCCAACCGAACGGATCGGGTTCTTCCGCGAACTGGATTGCCGTGTAGGTGTTGAAGAGCTTCGTGCAGACGGGTCCCGGGTTTACGCCGTCACCGTAGGTGAAAGTCCTGTTTGCGACCGGATCGACAATCTTCCTTATCGGGGTGATGACCGCCGCGGTGCCGCATTCCGCCGTTTCGCTGAATTCGGCGAGTTCCTCGAACGGAACCGGACGACGCTCCACCTTGTAGCCGAGGTGCTCCGCAAGCTGTTGCAGGCTCTTGTTCGTGATGGAAGGGAGGATCGATTCGGACTTCGGCGTCACGTAGGTGTTTCCCTTGATACCGAAGAAGTTTGCCGGACCGCATTCGTCGATGTATTTCTTTTCGCGGGCGTCGAGGTAGATCGTGCTCGAATAGCCGAGCTTTTTCGCTTCGGCGAGGGAAAGCAGGCTTGCCGCGTAGTTTCCGCCGACCTTGACCGTTCCCGTTCCTTGCGGTGCGGCACGGTCGTAGTTACGGCTGATCATCATATCGACAGGCTTGAACCCGTCCTTGAAGTAGGGGCCTACCGGGGTCACGAACATGAGGAGCATGTATTCGTCCGAAGGCTTTACGCCGACTTCGGGTCCTGTTCCGATAAGAAGCGGACGGATGTAGAGCGTAGCCCCGTAACCGTAGGGCGGGACGAAGCGCTTGTTCGCCCTTACGACTGTATAGACCATTTCGCGGAAGAGTTCGACCGGCGGAACGGCCATCAGGACTCGGTTTGCCGTGTTCTGGATGCGGCGGGCGTTTTCTTCGACGCGGAATATGCGAACCTTGCCGTCCTTGCCGGTGTAGGCCTTGAGACCTTCAAAGCCTTCTTGGCCATAATGCAAGCAGGTCGCGGCGATATGAATGCTGATGTCCTTGGAGGAGGAAAGTTCGATTTTTCCCCATTCTCCGTTGCGGTAATAGCAGCGAACGTTGTAATCGGTGTCGTAGTAACCGAACGGAAGCGTTTTCCAGTCAACTGTGTTTAGATCAACTTGCATAGTCTGTGCCTTTTTTGTGACGTCACCTGGCGTCGCTTGAAAAAATATACATTTTGAATTAAAATGGCATTGCAATCTTCAAAAAAGATATATTCCTTCAAAAAGGAGTGCCTGGATGTCTGTCGGAAAAATGACGATTTTGGAACTTTGCCTCTGCGCGAGCCTCTTTGCCGAAAGTTCTGTCGATGATTTCGGCTTCCGGAAAATTTATCGGACAAAGGAAAATTCAGTGTCCTGGAATTCCGCGCACTGGGGAAACGGCAACGCGCGGAGCGTGGAATGGGACGGCGATCCGGACGATCCGCTCGGCTGGACGGAAAGCCACAGCGACGGAAGCGGTTCGTTCGATATCGACGGGAATGGCGTGATGCAGATGAACTGGAACGATGGGCCGAGATTTCACGTGAACAGCCTGAACGGTTCCGTCACGCAATTCTTCCTGAACGCGGAACTGACCGCTTACTTTATGCGGGACGCTTTCGGCGGCAAAGATTTCGGCGGGATGGTCGTCGGGATGCGCTCGGGTCCCCTGGGGCACGGATCGGGCGGCGGAGACAACTGCGACGCGACGACATACTATGCGCGCTTTCGAAACGACGGAAAGTGGGATTTCGAAAAGGAATGGAAGCATCCGGACAGCTATTACCGGACGACTTCGGGGGTCGGCAACCAGGATCCGCTCTGGGGCGGAGAGCCGCTTCCCGTGGGAAAGTGGATAGGGATGAAATACATCGTCTATAACAAGGATGCGGAAACGGTCCGGCTGGAGCTTTACATCGATTCGACGTCGAACGCGACGCCGCCCGGCAAGTGGGAACCCGTCGGGGCTATCGAAGACGCCGGGCTAGACTTTCGCGGAGCCTCGGGGACGACGATTTCCGGATGCGCCTATTCGGATGCGCTCGCTCCGATTCTCGAAGGCGGCGGAACGATCCTTTTCCGTTCGGACGATGATCATCCCTTTTACAAGTTCGTCACGGTTCGCGAAATCGATGTTTCCGCGGAGCCTTTTGACGAAACGGAAGCGATTCGGAAAATGCCTGTCCGCATCTGGGAAAAATCTTCGTCGAAATTCGACTTGCTTGGCCGACCGGCGGAAGAAGGGCGGCCTTTGCGCATCCTTGCCAGGTAGAGCCTACTTGACTCCGGATGGCAGATAGGCGGCGATGGGGTTTGACGCAGCGTTTGAAAGGCTCCCGGAAATGAAGCTTTCGTAAGCGCCGCCTGTCGAGGCCGTCTTGCATTTCGATGCGTCTTGCGCCGAGAAGATGCGCGTGCTGCCGTTGCCGAAAAGAATCGATCCGTAGCAGGACCAGCCTCCGTCCGCGAGTTTTGCCCGCACCTCTATGTCGGTAAATCCCGCATCTTCGAATATCTTGCGAATGCGTTTGTAGGCGTCTCCATTGTCGGATGTCCAGTCTCCACCGTTTACAAGCACCTGTCCGCTGCCCAGATAATAATTGATTCCGTCGCTTGAAACGATCACGGCGAGGGACATCTGGTCCGGATTCAGCTTGTTCGTTTCGTCACTTTCTGTCGGGAACACGACCGTTTCGGATTCGAACGCCCTTTTGAGAATGTTGGAAAGTTCCACGGCGTTCGTGGCGTCGATCTTTCGGTTGGTGCGCTCGATTGCGTCTAGGATCTTCGGTACGGCGATTGTCGCGAGGATGCCTACGATGACGACGACCACAAGAACTTCGACAAAAGTAAAGCCTTTTCTTTCCATGGTATCCTCCCTATGAGGAATGGCAAAGATAAATAAAGAGCGGACCGAGTCAAGCCCTTTTCCGCTTGGGGAGAGATGATTGGGCTTTTCCGTAGAAAAATCTCGAGGTTACCTCTAAAAATTCAATTTTCAAAAATCTGGTTGCGATGCTTCGCGCTGGTTCGTCATTCCTGCCTTCGCTTGGTCTCGCTCAAATTTTCTTGACCAAGGCGATTTTTAGAGACAATCTTGAAAAGTGAACAAGTGTTCACTATATTTGACGCATGACTCGTTCCCTTGTCGTTCGCGATGCGTGCGAACATAACCTGAAACATGTAAATATCGCCATTCCCCGTGATTCGATTGTCGTCGTGACCGGCGTTTCCGGTTCGGGAAAGTCTAGCCTCGCCTTCGATACGATTTTCGAAGAGGGCCAGAGGCGCTATGTGGATTCGCTTTCGGCATATGCGCGGCAGTTTATCGGCGTGATGAAGCGTCCGGACGTGCAATCGGTGACGGGAATTTCCCCGACGATTTCCATCGACCAGAAGACGGTGAACCGGAATCCGCGTTCGACCGTGGGAACGACCGTCGAAATTCTCGACTTTCTGCGCCTGCTCTTTGCGCGGCTTGGGACGCCGCATTGTCCAAGGTGCGGCAAGGAAATCCGGGCGGCGACCGTTGACCAGATTGTCGATGGTCTCTATGCGGAAAGTGCCGGACGGGAGATAGCGATTCTCGCGCCGATAGTCAAGGAACGCAAGGGCGAATACCGCAAGGAATTCCAGGAGCTTCTGGAAAAGGGTTTTGCCCGCGTCCGCGTTGACGGGAAAATTTTCCGAACCGGCGAAGTTCCCCTGCTTGTGCGCTACGAGAAGCACACGATCGAAGCGGTTGTCGATCGCGTTTCGGTAAAGGAGAGGAATCTTTCCCGGATTCGCGAAGATCTGGAAAGCGCGCTTCGGCTTTCCGACGGAAAGCTTGTCGCCTTTCTTTTTGAAGACGGCGAGTATCGCTTGCAGGGGACGAAGCTTGCCTGCCCGGATTGCGGCATATCCATTCCGGAGCTTGAACCGAGGCTCTTTTCGTTCAACGATCCCTACGGACAGTGCCCGCACTGCAAGGGTCTTGGACGGGACTATGTCTTTGCCGAGAACCTGATTGTGCCGGATGCGTCGCTTTCCATCCGGGAAGGCGCTCTCAAATGCCAAAAGGCGGACGGAAAGATTATCTTTACGGATTTCGGCTGGCAGGAACTTGCGAAGGTCGCGCAAGCGGAAAGATTTTCTCTTGACACGCCCTGGGAAAAGCTTCCGGAGCGTTTCCGAAAGGCCGTTCTGTATGGGAGCGAAAAAGCGGGAACTCCGGGAATCGTTCCGCTGATGCAGGACCTGTGGGACCAGTGGCACATCGTCCATTTTCAGAAGTTCATGAACGACAGCGAATGCCCGGTCTGCCATGGGGCGCGGATTTCGCCGGTGGCTCTCGCCGTCACGTTTCGAAACCTGAATCTCGATCAGATGTGTCGGATGCCCGTGGAAAGGCTCGAAGCGTTCTTTCGCACGGTGGAGCTTTCTTCGCGAGAGGAACATATCGGGCACGAGCTTTTCAAGGAAATCCGGAATCGTCTGGGATTCCTGACAAGCGTCGGGCTGGGATACCTGACTCTTGCGCGCGGAGCGAAAACGCTTTCGGGTGGCGAAGCGCAGCGGATACGGCTCGCGAGCGCTGTCGGGGCGGGGCTTCAGGGTGTGCTGTATGTACTGGACGAGCCTAGCATTGGACTGCATGCCCGGGACAACGGGATGCTGCTCGGAATCCTGGAAAGGCTCCGTTCGCAGGGAAACAGCCTGGTCGTGGTCGAACATGACGAGGAGACGATGCGCTTTGCGGATTTTATCGTCGATGTCGGTCCGGACGCAGGCGTAAAGGGCGGAACGGTTGTCGCGGCGGGAACGGTCGAAGACCTGGAAAAAAATCCCCATTCGCTGACGGGAAAGTATCTTTCGGGAAAGCTGAAGATCGAAATTCCGAAAACGCGAAAAGCGGTAACGGAGAAGACCCGTTTTCTGGAAATTTTCGGGGCGGCGGAAAACAATCTGAAGCATGTCGATGTCCGAATTCCTCTTGACGGAACGCTCACGGTGGTGACGGGAGTTTCCGGGTCGGGAAAGAGCTCGCTTGTCAACGCGATTCTCAAGAAGGAGCTCGCTCGGCGTTTCCACGGGACGACGGACGTTCCGGGAAAGTTTGACCGGATCGCCGGAACGGAATTTATCGACAAGGTGATAGAAATCGACCAGACGCCGATCGGTCGCACGCCGCGTTCAAATCCGGCAACATATACGGGGGTCTTTGACGATATCCGCGATCTGTTCGCGAAGATACCCGAAAGCAAGGTGCGCGGCTATACGAAGAGCCGTTTCAGTTTCAATGTCCCGGGAGGACGCTGCGAAGCGTGTGGCGGTGCGGGCGTCAAAACCGTGCAGATGCAGATCTTGCCGGATGTCCAGGTCGTATGCGATGTTTGCGAGGGCAAGCGGTTTAACGATTCGACGCTCGAAGTCCATTACCGGGGAAAGACGATTACGGATGTGCTCGACATGTCGATAGACAGAGCCTTGGATTTCTTTGCGGATTTGCCGAAAATTGCGGAACCGCTCCGGCTTCTGCAGGAGGTGGGACTAGGCTACCTGACGCTCGGACAACCTTCGACGACGCTTTCCGGCGGGGAAGCGCAGCGCATCAAGATCGCGACGGAATTGCGCAGGCCCGGAACGGGGAAGACTCTCTATCTTCTCGACGAACCGACGACCGGTCTGCATTTCGAGGACATTCGCCGTCTGCTCGCATGCCTTTCCCGTTTGCGGCTTCTCGGAAACAGCATGGTGATAATCGAACACAACATGGATGTCGTCAAGTGCGCGGACTGGATTATCGATCTGGGACCGGATGCCGGCGAACGTGGCGGAGAAGTCGTGGCGACGGGAACGCCCGAAGAAGTCGCCCGAAATCCCAGGTCGCTGACGGGAAAGTTCCTTGCCGGGATTCTCTTCCCGGAACATTCGAAAAACGTTCCGGTTGTCCGTCGCCGGGAAAGCCCGGAAAGCCTGGACATCCAGGTCGTCGGGGCGAGAAAGCACAATTTGAAGAACTTCTCGGTGACGATTCCGCGGCATCGGCTGACGGTGATTTCGGGTGTTTCGGGTTCGGGAAAGTCGAGTCTCGCCTTTCACACGCTTTTTGCGGAAGGGCAGAGGCGGTTCGTGGAAACGCTGAGCACTTACGCGCGGCGCTTTCTGGGTCGTCTCGATCGGGGTTCCGTCGATTTTATCCGGGGGCTTTCTCCGGCAATCGCGATAGACCAGGGAAGCGCATCGAAGAGTCCGCGGAGTACCGTGGCGACGCTTACCGAAATTTACGATTACTTCCGAATCCTCTGGGCCCGGGCGGGAATTGCGCATTGTCCGCATTGCGGTCGTCCGCTGGAGTCTTCCTCGGTATCCTCGATTGTCGATAGTCTCTTGAAGCGTTCGGCAGGGGAGCTTGTCGATGTGCTTTCTCCTGTCTTTATCGCGGATTCGAACGGCGAATGGATGGTCTCCGACGTGGCAAGGATTTCCGGCGCTTCGGGTCGGTTGCGCGAACTGGGATACCGGAATGTCCTGGTGGACGGGAAGATGCGGGAACTTCCGCTAGAAGGCTTGCCCGGCTCGACGAAAAGGGTCTATGCCGTGGCGGATACGGTTCCTGTTTCGAAAGCCAACGCGTCGCGCCTTGCCGATTCCTTGGAACGGGCGTTTCACGACGGCTCGCACGCTCTCGCCATCCGCGCAGGTGGCAAGATTCGTCACTATTCGCTTTTTCCGGGATGCGGCCATTGCCTGTATTGGCTGAAGCGGAATCTCGATCCGAAGGAGTTCAGCTTCAACACGCATTGGGGGGCATGCGAACGGTGCGCGGGGCTTGGAATCTTGCGTTCGGGGGAAACCTGCCCGGATTGCCATGGCGCTCGTCTAAAGTCCGAAATTCTCGCCGTGACCATTGGCGAGAGGAATATTGCCGAGGCTTCGGCGATGAGCATTCGCGATGCGGCCACGTGGTTTCAGGACATTCGCCTGGATCCGACGAGAAAAAGAATTGCCGATCCGCTTTTGCGGGAAATTCTTGGGCGGCTTCGTTTTCTGGAAGATGTCGGGCTGGGATATCTGAACCTGGACCGGACGGGAGATTCGCTTTCTGGCGGAGAATCCCAGCGGATACGCCTTGCGAGTCAAATCGGCAGCGGACTGGAAGGCGTGATGTATGTGCTTGACGAACCGACGATCGGGCTTCACCAGAGCGATACGAAAAGGCTTCTCGATTCCCTGTATCGGCTGCGAAACCTGGGAAACACGCTGATAGTCGTGGAGCATGACATGGAAATGATTCGGGGCGCGGATCATCTGATAGACATGGGACCGCTTGCCGGCGAGCATGGCGGCGAAGTGGTCGCGGAAGGTTCGCCGAAGGCGCTTTCGAAAAAATCCGCCTTGAAAAAATTTCCGCGGAGCGAAACGGTAAGGTATCTGACAGGAAGCGTTCCCGTTTACAACCCGCCGATAGGTCCTGTCTCCGCGAACGCCCCGTTCCTCGAATTTCGGGAACTTTCCTCGCACAATCTGAAGAATGTTTCGGTTCGCTTTCCGGAAAACCGGATTTCGACGGTCTGCGGCGTTTCGGGTTCGGGAAAGAGCTCTCTTGTCATGGATGAAATCTTGCCGCTGATGCGGGACGCCCTTGGACGCGGCGAAAAGCGTCGAAAGGCGCGGCTTCGGGCGATATTCCCGGAAACGGTCAAGGAGGTTCTCGCGGTCGATCAGAGTCCGATTTCGGGAACGCCGAGATCGACTCCGGCGAGCTTTACCGACGCGCTAGGGCCGATACGCGAGCTGTTTTCGAAAATGGAACTTTCGAAGATGAAGGGCTTTGGCCCGAACCGATTCAGCTACAACTCAAGTCGTGGCGGCGGACGCTGCGAAGCGTGCGAAGGTCGCGGCATGACATCCGTGGAAATGCATTTTCTTTCGGACGTGTGGGAAACCTGCGACGTCTGCAAGGGAAAGCGATACAACCAGGAAACGCTTGCCGTGGAATTCAAGGGAAAGAATATCGCCGACGTTCTTTCGCTTCGGATAGACGAGGCTTGCGAATTTTTCAAGGACCAGCCTAAAATCGTAAAGAGACTTCGCGGACTTGTCGATGTCGGACTCGAATACTTGCGCCTGGGACAGTCCGTGACGACGCTTTCCGGTGGCGAAGCGCAGCGAATGAAGCTTTCGGGGGAACTTTCGCGCGGGGAGGGACGCAAGGGCGTCCTATACCTTCTCGACGAACCGACGACCGGCCTTCATCTCAAGGACGTACAGATTCTGTGGAATCTTCTTCGCAGGCTTTCGTCGCAGGGAAACACGGTCGTCCTGATAGAGCATCATCCCGATGTCATTCGGCTTTCGGACTATATCGTGGAACTGGGGCCTTCGGGCGGGGAGGCTGGAGGCTTTGTCACCTACATGGGCGTTCCTTCGGGAAAAAAAGCGTAAAGGGTTTTCGATACGTTCGATTTTTTAATAGATTGCATTCATCCCGTCGGAGAATGTATGGCTTTGAAAACTTGGATCCTGTTCCTTTGCGCGCTCGCTCTCGCGCATGCCGGCGAGGCCGGGGACTATCGCTTTACGGTTCCCGAAAACCAGTTCGTGGAAAATGCCAGAATCCTGAATGCGAAAAATGTCTGTATCGATGGAGGCGATTCCGCCTATCTGCAGTCGGAAAGAATTCGCTATCCGCTCGAACCGGGGAAGCTTTACCTGAGAAGCAAGGTCAAGGGAAATCGCTATGGCTGGTATTCGGGAAGCGCGAAGCCCGAATGCTTCAAGACCTTGCACGCTTTCGGTTTGCGGGAAAACAGGCTCTCTGTTCTCGAAGCGAGCCGCTTGCGCTTTTTTGCCGAAAGGTTCCGAAAGCCTTTCCAGGACGAGGCCGAAATCTATCTTGACAAAAGATACATCTACTCTTCCCGAGTCGAAAGCCTCTATTTCCTCAAAAACGGCAAGTGGCAGAAGCTGAAGCCTGCCGCCCTTTCGGGAATCGTCGTCGTCGGCGATGTTCCGGATTCGACGGTTGTCGTCATCGAAAAGAATTCCTTTCGCGCACCGGTCACCTTTTCTCCGGTCGATACGGGGCTTTTCTATGCGACATACCTGATGCCGCGCATGTATCCGGTGACGTCCGGAACGCGGGTCTCCTGCGGCAAGACTTCCTATCTGAAGCCGATTCGACTTCCCGAGGATACGACAGTCTATCGAATCGAGACTTCGGTGACTTTGGAGCGGATCGCGGCGACGCGCAATCTCCTTGAAACGGAATCGCTTTACGACGCTTTTATCGAGGATTTGAACAGAGCGGAAATCAACCGCGGAACGGCAGGATTCGACTCGCTTTACCCGAAACCCAAGAATCCGCCGCGGGGAATGTCGAAAACCGATCCGCAGTACGAATCCTATCTCGCCGCGTTTGACGTAGCCCGCTCCCGCGCCCTGTCCCAATGGCTTTCCAGGCGTCTTTCGAAAATTCTGGATTTGAACGCGCGGCTCCGCGCGCGTCTGGATGAGCAGCAAAGGGACACGCTTTCCGTTTCGATTGCTCCGCTGTCGGTTGCGCAAAGGGATTCTTCCCTTGAAATCGTCTTTCGGGATTCCGCAAGCCGAATCGACGTAAAGTGGGCCGGGAATTTTCCGGAAAAGGATTTTTCTCTAGACAGTGCCGGGAGCTTTTCGATTATCCTTGAAAACAAGCCTGTCTGGAAATATGACGGGTTCCGCGTAAAGAGCCGTCACCAGTACCGCTTCCTGAAACTGCTCTTTCGTCGAGGCGATTCGACACTTGTCGGCGAAGGAAAGTTCATCTTGCCCGGATACATCCTGGTGGAGGACGAGGTCCAGGAGTGGCTGATGCCCGCGCCGGTTGCCGTGGATTCCGTAGAAAGAGCCGCGACGAAGGCGGAACCGAAGGATTCTCTCCCCGAAGTCGTGAGCCGCGCCTTTGCGAAAATCGATTCGGGAACTTTTCTGTATAAGGGACGGACCGTTAGTCTTTCGCCGTTCGAAATCCGCAAGACCGAGGTGACCGTCGGCGAATATCGCGAAATCATGCGGGATTCGACGCGTTTTGAATTTCCCGACAGCTTGAATCCTGCGCACAATGTCAGCTGGGAACAGGCGAACAGGTTCTGCGAAAAAATCGGAGGGAGGCTTCCGACGGAAGCGGAATGGGAATTTGCCGCGCGTTCCGGTGGAAACGGAAGCTTTGTCTGGGAAGAAAGGAAAAACGCCCGTCCGTTTGAATATGCGGTCTTCCGGGCGGAATCCCCGGCGCGGGTCGCTTCGGGAAAGCCGAACGCTTTCGGACTTTTCGACGTGGCGGGAAACGTCGCCGAATGGACGCTTGACACCTATTCGCCGCTTTCGTTCTATGTGGAAAGCGAAAATCCGAGCGGTTCGCTCCTCGGCTATGAACGCGTCTTCAAGGGCGGTTCGTGGAAAAGCGAAACCGAGAGGGAACTGGATCTGACCGGGCGAAGCGCGGAAGATCCCCGCTACTGGTCAAATTTTATTGGCTTTCGCTGCGTACTTCCGCGAAAGCGCTAACTCCAAGGAGAATATCCATGAAAAAGAATACAGGAATCTTGCAAAAGCTCACGGCGTTCCCCTTTCTGTTGATCTTTCTAGCGTTCCTTTTTCCGCTGGTAAACGTCTCATGCGCCGAGAAGGTCGTTGCGGAACCGAACACATACGAGCTGATTTCCGGCGTGACACCCGAGACCTTCCTTGGCGAAAAGGAAAAAAGGGTCGCCGAGGAAATGAAGAAGAACGAGCCGCGTCTTTCGGAATTTTTCGAACAGCCGATCCAGACGACTGCGGTAATCGTTCCCGTCATCGTCGCGGTCGCCCTTGCTTTCGTCTGCGCCTTTCTTACGCCTATCGGGTCGCTTGCGATGGCTCTTGCCGCCTTCGTCTCGCTCTGGGTCTTCATCTATAACCTGTCTGTCACCATCCAGACGGAACACTACGACTTTCTCGCGGTGAAGCCCGCAGTTGGCGCCTATTGCGTCACGTTCTTGCTTGTCATCGGAATCGCGATGAATCTGGCTGTCATCATCAAGAACGCTCGGGAAAGCCGACAGGATTCAAGAAACAAGGAACAACAATAAGGACATCCCATGGCCGAAAAATTCGTATTCTACATGAACCGCATGACCAAGACCTATCCTCCAGGAAAGACGGTTCTCAAGGATATATCCCTCAGCTTTTATTACGGCGCAAAAATCGGAATCATCGGTACGAACGGCAGCGGCAAATCGACGCTTCTCCGCATCATGGCCGGAATCGACAAGGAGTTCCAGGGAGAGGCTTGGATTGAACCGGGTCGCACGGCGGGCTACCTTCCGCAGGAACCGGTGCTCGATCCGAGTCTCACCGTCAAGGATAACGTCATGCAGGCTGTCCGGAGAAAGCAGGCGATTCTCGACCGCTACAACGAAATTTCGATGAAGTTCGCGGAGCCGATGGATGACGATACGATGACGAAGCTCATGGAGGAACAGGGACGCTTGCAGGACCAGATCGATGCCGAGGACCTCTGGAGCCTCGACCGGAAAATCGAAATCGCGATGGACGCGCTGAACTGTCCACCGGGAGACTGGCCCGTCACCAATCTTTCGGGCGGGGAAAAACGCCGGGTCGCTCTCTGTCGCCTTCTTCTCGAAGAACCGGATCTTCTCTTGCTCGACGAACCGACAAATCACCTGGATGCGGAATCGGTCGCCTGGCTGGAGCGTCACTTGCGCGAATACAGGGGATCGGTAATCCTGGTGACGCACGATCGCTACTTTCTAGACAATGTCACCGGCTGGATCCTGGAAATCGACCGCGGCCGCGGCATCCCCTGGCAGGGAAACTACGCGGAATGGCTCGACCAGAAACTCGAGCGCATGAAGAACGAGGAAAAGGGCGAGTCCGACAGGCAAAAGCGTCTTGCCCGCGAACAGGAATGGGTTAAGCAGAGTCCCAAGGCCCGACAGGCGAAAAACAAGGCCCGCTTGAAGGCCTACGAGGATCTTCTTCGGGAAGACAGCCGCGAACAGGCGAAAGTCGCCCAAATCTATATCCCGAACGGAAAGCGCCTCGGAAATGTCGTCATCCAGGCGGAACATCTGCGCAAGGCCTACAACGACAAGCTTCTTTTCGACGATCTGTCGTTTACGCTTCCGCGGTCGGGTATCGTCGGCATCATCGGTCCGAACGGAGCCGGCAAATCGACCCTTTTCAGGATAATCACGGGCAAGGAAAAACCTGACGCGGGATCGCTCCGGATCGGCGAAACGGTCGAAATGATCACGATGGAGCAGGGACGCGAAAGCCTCGACGATTCCAAGACCGTATTCGAAGCGATAACCGGGGGAAAGGACGAAATCGCGCTCGGCGAGCGCAAGATGAACGGACGCGCCTATTGCGGACTTTTCAACTTTACGGGCGCGGACCAGCAGAAAAAGCTTTCCGTCCTCTCCGGCGGGGAGCGCAATCGCGTGCTGATGGCGAAGAACCTCCAGCATCCGGGGAATCTTCTCTTCCTCGACGAACCGACGAACGATCTGGACATCGAAACGCTCCAGGCCCTGGAACAGGCGATTCTCCGCTTTGCGGGGTGTGCCGTCATCATTTCGCACGACCGCTGGTTCCTCGATCGCGTCGCGACGCACATTCTCGCCTACGAGGGAGATTCGAAAGTCGTCTGGTTCGAAGGAAACTGGAGCGAATACGAAGCGGATTACAGGCGCCGCATGGGCGAAGACGCCGATACGCCGAAACGCTTCAAGTACAAGACCCTGACGCGCGAATAGCCCTAGAAGGCCTGCGACAGGTCGAAATTGACGCGTTCGAAGGAAAATGCTTCCGGGGAAAATCCCGGGAGCTTCTTTTTGAACGTGTAGTCCAGGCGAAGGGTAAGAAACTGCCATTTGTAGCGGATTCCCGTTCCGAGAGCCGCGCTGCTGTTTCCTGCGTAGAGGCTGTTCTTGTCCGAGACGTGCGTCCAGTCGTAGAACTCGACTATCTGCCAGTTTTTCGTCGCTTCGAACGGGGAATTGATGCGGAGTTCCACGTTCACGCGGAGATATTGCGGCGTGAGCCCCGTGTTGATGACTTCTTCTCCGTCTTCGTCAAGGCTCGTGTAGCTAGGGTAGATGCTGCGGAAGTGGTAACCTCGTACCGTCCTGGAACCGCCCTGGTAGAAGATTCGGGCATCGTCTTCCATGGCCTGGTTGAAAAACTTGCCGAAGCTTACGCTCGCGGCGGAAAGGAAAGGTCCAAAGAGAGGCAGGTAGCCGATGCTCGAGAGCTCTCCATAGGTATAAGGGTTTCCGCTCATTTCCGGATCCCGGATGCTTCCGGTAAAGTTCATTCCCCAGCCAACCTTTGGCGCGAAGCGCAGCCCCTTGGTCGGGTTGAAATAGTCGTTGGAATAGTCGAATGTCAGCGCAGTTTCTCCCTTGACCTTGAACAGCTTGGATTCGTTTTTCTGGACGAAGCGCGTATCGAGGGAGGCTCGGAAGCGGATGTTGTTCGAAATGCCGAACGTGAGATCGCCGCGGTTGATGACTTCCGTTCGCTCTTCGAGGCTGTCCGGGTAGGCGGGCGGAGATGTCTTTTCGTGGTTGAAGCTTACGTGGTCGTCGAAACGGATAGCCGTGGGGATGAAGCTGAAACGCGTTCCGAAGAGCAGCGGGTTCGCGTAGCCGAGGGTGAGTTCCTGCTTGTTCTGCGCCACGAGAATGCTTGCCGATCCTTCGTGAAAATGTCCCAGGAAGTTCTTGTGCTTGAACATCGCGGAGGCGCCGAATCCATAGACCTCTTCAAAGAAGACGGAGTAGCGGGTCTCTCCGGGCATCCGTTCGACGGCGTTAAAGCGCACGTCCGAAAGACCGTCTTCCCGGGGAAAGTCTTCCAGGTGGACGGATGTAAAAATCTGCGTGGAAAGGAGCTTCGAGCGAAACGACGTGTATGTCTTTCCGTTGATGACCTCGCCCTTGGGAATTCTCCACAGTCGGTTGAGCCATGCCGTGTCGGAAAGGCCTTCCTGGTTGTTCGTATCGAGCTTCGCGATTTGCGCGGGCTTCTTCGTCTCGCTCGAAAAGTCTCCCATTCGAACGCGCGTTCCCGGATCGACGTAGATTTCCACGTTGACCAGGTGATTCAGCGTGTCGAGATATTCCAGGTAGTCCGCACGCACGTGCAGGTAGCCGTATTCCCTGTAGAGAATCTGGATCTGCTGGACATCGTCGGCGACGACGGTCGGGTCGTAAGCCCCTCCGCTTTTAAAGCGAAGTCCTTTTAGCTCGACGCTATCCGCTTCGGTGTCCCTTTCGATTTTCATTTCGCTGAACCTGTACGGAACGCCTTCGTCGATTCGAAACCGATAGAGCGTGTAGGGAATGGAATCCGAGGGATCGGTATGGTTGCGCAGAACTTCCATGGACGACGTGAAGCTGAAGTAGCCGTCGGAATAGTAGAGAAGTTCCAGGTTTGTTCTCGCGATTCGCATGAGAAAATCCTGCCGCGTCGTATCGACCATCCCGAATTCTTCGGGAATGTCGAGCTGCAGCGCGAGCTGCTCGTCCGAATAGAGACGGTTTCCGAGGAACGAAACCTTCCAGTGGTTTTTCACCTGGATAGAGTCGGAAGTTTCCGTGGCGCAAAGTCCCGAGAGACAGAGAAAAATCGCAAGAATAATCCGTCGAAAGATCATTTCTTCTCCTCTTCCCTGGGAACGAGCGCCTTGCACTTGCCGATTCCGAATAGACACGGCGACCAGAACTTGTAGCTGTAATTGAAACCGATGTTCTTTTCGAGGCGGCTCTCGTCTTCGTCCGTCGCAGTGATGTAGTTCTTCGATACAAGGCTTGCGCCGAAGTCGAGCTGTGGATTGTAATGCTCCGGATTTTTCGTCTTGTCCTCTTCGGAAAATGCCGGGATGATGTAGGATATGCCCGCTTCTATCGCGTGATCGTAAGTAGGCGTTTCGCTTTGGTCCTGCTTGTAGCCGAATACAAGGCTCAGGTCCTTTACCCAGCGATCCAGGGAAATGGGAACAAGCAGGTAGCTCGAATCCTTTTCGGCGACGGATTCCTCGTTGAACAGCTTGAACTTCATGTCGATGTCTCCGACGTATTCGCCGCCGAGTGTGCGGTTCGCCGTGCTGGTCAGGACGCTTCCGATGAGCTTCCCGGCAACCTTGTTCCTGTCGATAGTGGAACTTTCCTCTTCCGATATGCATCCCAGAAGTACGCTGTAATAGAGGGATGCCGGGGAATCGTCAACTCCGCAATTGGCGCTAGGCATCGGTTTCGGGGCTATGACGGAACCCAGGATGTCGAGATGAACCGGGCATGTCTCGTCGTCGTCTCGGTGGCTGTTAGTCTTGCAGTATGGAAGGTTCTGTACGCTCGAAATGTTGATGCTTCCGCGGTTCCAGGGAACATCCTGGAAGGAAATGGCTAGAGATTCCAGGTCAAACTGGAACATGTCCTTGAGCCCGATGGAACCGTTTCCCGAATTGTTGATGTCTCCGCGGAGAAGCGGATGGTCGGATGTCCCAAGCACCCAGAGGTCGAGCGTCAGCGGGATGCTTGCGAGGTTTGTCGCGATGGCGACCGTGTCGCGACCCGAATCGCCGATGTGAACGGCGATGTTCAGAGGTCTCGACTTTGCCGCCGTCTTCTTGACGACAGGCTTCGTGCGCCGTATCTTGGTGAAAAATCCGGAAAGCGTCGCCGAGATCTTGCTCAGGCTTCCGAATCCGATATCGACCGAAAATTCGTTTCTGTAGAGCGCGCGATCCAGGAAAAAATTTCCTTCGAGCGTGGGACTCAGGAAATTGCCGTTCTCCGCATGGGGCAGATGCAGAATGGCCTTTCCCCGTGCAGAAGCGTCCGCCATTCCCCATTCCGGCTTGTTCAGCCTGTACGAAATCCTGTCGATGTCCAGGGAAAGGGTGAACTCCCTTTCGGAATCGTCGAGACTTCCGCGCATGTCGCCTATCTGTATCTGGTGGATCTGGTCCCATACCAGGGAAAATCTTTCCGTTCCGATGGAAACCTTTCCGAGCTTTCTGTCCTTTAGGTTGTAGCTTGCGCTCCCCTCGATAGATTCGCCGAGGCTGTTTGAAAGCTTCGCCGAAGAAATGTCGAAAAGTCCGTCGCGGAACTTTCCGTTGAACGAAACGGGCAAGATGGGGAAGCCGCGCCTGGTGTCGATAGCCGTGGAGTCGGAATGGAACGAAAGCGCTAGACTGTCTAGCGGGCTTTTGATGTCTCCGGTCGCGTCGGCCTTGAAATCGGTGTAGATGACTTCGCCTAGTCCTCCCGGAAGAAGCCACGAACCGGAAAGCTGCGCCTTGCCCTTCCACTTCATCGTTGAATCGATGTCGCCGTCGAGCCATGCCGTTCCGCCGACCGGCGTTGTAAAGTAGGCGAAAATGTGGTGTCGCGGTTCTAGAAGCCCGTTGACGTCGATTTGCAGGTCTCCGTTCCACGCTCTGTCGCCCGCGCTGATGTTTCCCGAAATCTGCATCTTTTCCTTTTCGGCAAAGACATCCAGCTTGGGAATCGAAAAGCTTTCTTTCGAAATGTTCTTGAGCGAGAGATCCGAGAACTGGAGCGATCCTTGCAACCCGACGCCTCTCCTGTAAGTGACGTTACCGCCGAAGATTCCGCTTGCGAGGGGCGATTTCTGGTAGGGGGCTAGCAGAAGCGGAATGTCGAACCTGTCCGTGGAAGCCCACGCATCGACTAGCTGCAGAGAGGCGTAGTGCTTCCCGCTCGAATCGTAGAGGACTTTCGCCGTGCCTTCGAGTTCGATGGCGTTTGTTCCGGTCGTGATAATCGCGCTGTCGAGCGAAATGCTGTCCTTCGTATTGTGCGCCCGGAATTTTCCGTGCAAGGGAATCTGGGC
The DNA here is from genome assembly GCA_963660435.1 of Sodaliphilus sp. Classification (GTDB taxonomy): domain Bacteria; phylum Fibrobacterota; class Fibrobacteria; order Fibrobacterales; family Fibrobacteraceae; genus Hallerella. The sequence goes on along the minus strand of CAVKYI010000011.1, from coordinate 42,645 downwards.
GATTTCCGTCGTGATTTCCGCATCCAGGTTTCCAAAGTGTTCTTCGAAGTTCTGGGTCATCGTCCCGGTCACGATGCCGTCGAGACCTTTCAGAATCGCCGTGTCGGCGAACGGAATGTGCGAAAGGCGCACCCGATAGGCCTTGCTCTCGATGGCGGGTTCGAAGGTGACAAAGGCTTCGGCGAAACCGCTGTCCGACTGGAACACTTTCCACGAAGTGTGCGGAAGGGAATCGTTCCACTTGACGTCTCCCGAGAACGTGAAATCTTCCTTGGGGGTTCGGATGAATCCATTTGTGAAGTCGATGCCGTTCTTGTCGAGCGCAAGCGAAGTGAAGAGAGAATCCGCGGTCATCAGGTAGGCGTATTCGACCGGCGCGATGGAAACGTCGGCGAACATTTTCCCGTCGTGAAACGAACCCTTGACCTGCGGACGCGTGTCAAAGCGCAGAAAGTCGTCGCTCCAGCGAACGGCCCAAGGTTCGTTTTTCGCGATATCCCCCGTGAAGTCTATCCGAAACTTCTTCGCGGACGAAAGCCCGGACAGTTTCGCGCGGACGACGGAGCCCGCCTTCGTTGTCGCTTCCGCCTCGATTCTTTCCGGGGAATCCTTTTTGGCGTGGAGGGAAAGATCGAGCGGCTGCATTTCCGGACCGAATTCCGCTTCGATGTTTTCGACGGTCGCGTCGATCTTTCCGTTGAGTTTCCTGTCTATCTGTCCGCGCACGGCAATGCTCCCAGACTTCTTTCCGGAAAGCTTTCCGTCTAGCCGAAAGATCATCCTTTCGTCGCTTTCGAGACGAATGTCCGCGGAAAGGGCGGGAAGCGGCCAGAATTCGCCAATGTCCGTGCGAATTCTTGTCCTGTGCGAAAACTTCCCGTGTCTCGTTTCGGCGTCAAAGGCGGCGCTTGCCCGAATATTTCCAAGCGAAACGTCTTTCGGAATTTTTCCCTTGTCCCACTTTCCGGGATTCCTGACAAAGGCGTCGATATTGCCCGAAACGTTCCCGATGTCTTTCCGCGAAACGGAGAGACGGATGGTCGCGCTGTCCCTGTCTTCGGACAGGAACCTTCCGTCAGCCCGGAGATTCTCCCCTTCGAAGGAAAAATCCGCCATTGCCGAAATCTTTCGCGAAAGATAGTCTCCGCCGGCATTTTCGATGGAAAGTTCCACCGCCTCGCTTCCCCTGGTGCTTGCCTGCAGGGAATCCGCCGACCAGTTTCCAACGCCGGCAACGCTCATTCGAAATCTTGCCATCCTTACCCGCAGATCGAGAGGAATCCGGAAATTCGGAATGGCGACGGGAGACGTGTCCTGCCCGGACTTGGGAAATTCGTCGGGATAGAGCCTGGCCTCTGCGGAATCCATGTCGAGATGGACAAAATCCTCTTCGGGGGAAAACAGGATGTGGACGTTGATTTTCGGGGCGTTTAGCGAAACGTCGAAGCCCGCGCCACGGACAGAGACGGAGTCCCAGCTGCGGGAAAGCAGCCCGCTTCTCGAATGCCCGTAAAAGGCGACGCGCACCGGCCCGTAATCGTGCGGAGAATTCAGGTAGTTGTCGAGAAAACGGTTCAGAAACCAGGCAGAAGCCAATAGGCAGCCTACGAACGCGGCGAAAATGCCGACGGCGACAGCGGGCTTTAACCGTTTCACAGGTTGCAATATAGCTAGAAAACTTATATATTGAAGGCGTATGTGTTGCATTCAAACCATTCGTCTGGACATTTCTTCCGATGCGGATTTTTTCCCCGTTCTCGAAAAATCCGTCTCCGACTTTGCCCGCTCGCTTTCCCTGTCCGAAGAGACTTTGCAAGATCTCGGTCGGGAAGCGAAAGCGCTTTTCGGGCGCGGCCTGGACGACCTGGGTGATTCGACACTTCGCGTGGAACTGGGACTGGCGGACGGTCGCCTTTTCCTTTCCGCTTGCGATTCCAGGGAAAAGCGACTTTTCACGAGGAACATCCCCTTCGCATGAATGCCATTTCCGTTCATCCGTATTCCGAAGAACCCGGTGTCGCAAGGGTCAGGCTTTGCGGGGATATCGGGCTTGACATGATTCCGCAGGTTTCCGCCCTTTCGGAATGGTTCGAAAAGAAGGAAATCCTGCACTTTGCGGTAGATCTTGCCGATGTAAGGTTTCTGAGTTCTCCGGCTGTCGGGGCTCTGATGGGACTTCGATCGCGGGTTGTCGGACGTTCCGGCAGCGTATCCCTCTTTGCCGCGAATCCCGAGCTTTCCGAAAAGCTATCCCTGATGGGAGTCCATCTTGCGATGCCGATATTTCGGGACGAAAAGTCGTTCCTGGACTATTTCCACTGGGAATTTCGGGGCGCGTTCCGGAATCTTTCGCTCCTGCTTCCGGCAAGCGCTTCCTTCGTTCCGCCGACGCGAAGGCTTGTCGTCGGGCTTTTACGCAGCAAGGGATTTTCGGAAAGGGAAGCCTTTATCCTCGAATCCATCGTCGATGAACTGGCGAACAATGCGATCGAACATGGACGTCCGCCCGACAACGTTTTCCGTCTGGAACTGAAATTCAGCAAGTCGAAAACGATTCTTTCTGTCCGGAACAGCCTGCGGGAACTTTCGGAAGCGGAACGGAAGGCCCTCGAGGAAAAATACGCCCATCCGAAAATGACCCCGGGTTCCCTGAGAGGACGGGGAATCGTGCTTGTGAAAAGGCTTTCTTCGCAAATGACGTTTCGCGTCGAGCCGAGAGAGGTCTTTGTCGAAGTGACGAGAATACGAGAGGAAACATGAACGAAAATCAGGAACTGCTGACCATCGAAAATATCGAGAACCGTCCCACGGCAAGGCTCTTGCGCTTTGTGGGAGATCTGGATTCGACAAATGCGGAAGCGACTTCCGGTCGAATGCTCGAACTTCTTGAAAAAGGCGTGAAGACGATTGTCGCGGACTTCTCTCGCCTGAGATACATCAACAGTACGGGACTTGGCGCCTTGCTGTTCGTAAACAAGAAGTTCAAGGAAGTGGGCGGAATCTTCAAGGTGGCGAACGTAAACGAGAATGTTCTCGAAATCATCGAAATCATCGGTGCCGACCAGCTTCTCGAAATCCACAGGACGCTTGACGAAGCCCTGGAATCCATCCGCTAGATGAACGAAAATGGAGATTCTTGACATGAAATCCGTAAAATCCGCGACAGCCCTCGCCCTTTCCCTCCTGGTCCTTTTCGGATGCTCTTCCGAAAGGAATGATTCGGACGTCCTGGTGGCGACGGCGGGCGAAGAAAAGATCTACGCATCCGACATCGATTTCCTGAAAAGGACATCTTCCGCCTATGCGAAGCCCGGAAAGGAAAGGGATGCGCTCGAAAACATCGTCGAGTCCCGCGTGGTTTTCCAGGAGGCGAAACAGGTTGTGTCTAGGGATAGCGCGGAAATTCGCGCGCGCCTGGATGCCTTGCACGAACGCTTTCTCGCTCGCGTCTATGACAATTTCTATCTGGGAGACAATCTGGGGCATACGGATGCGGAACTTCGAAAGTATTTCGACCTGAACCGCAATCGTTTCGCTTCGGATTCCTGCGAAAGTCTCGAAGCGTGCCGCGCGACTGTCGCCGAGAGCCTCTACCTTGAAGAAAACGCGGATTCCCTTTTCCGATTCGTCACGCGAAAAGTCGAGGAAATGCAGAAAGTCTCCGTGGAAATCGCCTATGCGGAAGCGTCCGATTCCACCGAAGTCTCCAGGCTGGAATCCTCCCTTGCGAACGGCGCGGATCTTTCTGAAATGAAAAAGATCCGGTTCGATTCGAAATCCCCGAGCGGCATCTGGGCGAAAGCCGATGTCCGGGATTCCCTGTTCGGAAATGCCCCTGTTCCTGTCGGTAGTGTCCGTTCTACGGCAGCCGATTCGAAAACGATCGTCTGGAAGCTCCTGCTTCGCCGCGAAGGGGAGAAACTTCCCGAGGAAGGCCGCGATTCCATCCTGAAGGCCCGCTTTGTCGCGGAATATCGGGATTATGCGGCAAACGGCACGGACAGCCTCTTGCGCGAAAGGTATCGCTTCCGCGTGGAGCGTCCCGTCTATCCCGAGGTGCAGAAGTATTACGCGGAACATGCGGACGAGTTTAACGGCGCTCCGCTCGACAGCGTTTCCGGGCAGATAGAAAGGAAGCTTTCGGCAGGCGGCGATCTTCCGCTCGATTCGAATTACGTCCTCGCGACCCTTGGCGGGGAACCTTTCATCCGGGAAAGCGACGCGAAGGCGCTGCTCGAAGAGATTCCTCCAAACATTCGGATGCGGTATCCGCGCGCGCGTCGGGTGCAGATGCTTGCCGGGTGGAAACTCCGCGCGATGGCGGCACGAGAGGCGAACCTGGATAGCGACATCCTGCTTGAAAAAGTCCGCAAGGACGCCGAAATGTCCTTTTACCGGGATGCCTTTGCCAGAGAGCTTTCGAAAAGCGGCTTCCTCGCTCCGGAAGATACGCTTCGAGCGCTCTTCAGGCGTTTTGGCGAAAGGCTTTTCCCGAAAGTCCCGTTCGAAAGGATCCGCGGCGAACTCGGAATTTTCGCCATGACGCCGGATCGGGAGTTCCTTTTCGAATATTATCGGAATCCGGATCGCTATGCGAAAACGTCGGACATGGATTCCATCAAGGTTCTTGTGTTCAGGAATTCGCTGGGGGAATTTTCGAGCGACTGGTTCGAACGCTATCGAAAGGGGCTTTACCAAAAATACCCGGTGACCGTATATGATTCCGCCTATCTGCCATGGGCAGATCTCTTCTCCGTCAAGGATCTCGAAGTGCGGGCCGATTCCTTCTACACGGCGAGAGAGCTGGCCGGGGCGCACTTTACCTGGGACCGGATTCGCGCCCTTTCCGCCGAGGACGATTCCCTTTTTTCCCGTGCGGTCTATGAGCTTGCCCGGATTGACGGCGAAAGGGAAAAATACGAGGCGGCGAGCGGAGAATTCGCAGCCTACTATGCGATTTGGCCTGAATCTTCCAATGCGGAAAAGGCCCTGTTCAACCGGGCGTTCATTCTGCACGAAAACTTGAAAAAGGACACTCTCGCCCTGTCCCTCTTCGAAAAATTCCAGGAGAAGTTTCCGAAAAGCGATCTCCATGAATCCGTAGATTGGCTTATCCGGGACATTCGCAGCGGCGGAAAGCTAGCCGAAGAGCTTCTCGAAAAAATTTCGAAGCAGGAAGAAAATTCGAACTGACGATTTAACTATATTAAGTCCAACTTTTAAGGCGGTAACTATATGGAAATGACTTTTGCCATGATCAAACCCAACGGTGTCGCATCCGGTCTTGTCGGACGCATTCTCGATCGCTACGCGAGCGCGCGTCTCGCTATCGTCGGACTCAAGATGCACCGGATGACTTCGGAAGAGGCGCGCGGCTTTTATGCCGAACACGTGAACAAGCCTTTCTTTCCAGAACTCGAAGCCTACATGACGAAAGGCCCGTCGGTGATGATTGCCCTTGCCGGGGAAGACGCTGTCGCGAAGGTCCGCGCAATCAACGGGGCGACCAATCCGGAAAAGGCGGAACCGGGAACGCTTCGCTACGATTTCGCTCCGTCGATGACGGAAAATGTCGTCCACAGCTCCGACAGTCCCGCAAGCGCGGAACGCGAGGTCTCCTTCTGGTTCAAGAAGGAAGACCTTTACGCCTACGATGCCGTTTCCCAGAAGGCTTGCAAGGTTCTGGGCTAAGTTCTTTTACAAATCACAATCAAGGAGACAAAAACCTCATGCAATGGATCATCAGATATCTGACTTCCTCGATAGGCAAGAAGCAGATTATGGGTTGTACGGGTGCCTGCCTTGCGCTCTTCATTCTAGGGCACATGGTCGGAAACCTGCAACTGATCAACCTGGACCAGTCCGTCGCGCAGGCGCACTACAACGCCTACACGCAGCTCCTCACGGGGATGAAGCCCATCATCTACTTCGTGGAAATCGGCCTTATCGCCATTTTCTTCATCCACGTGTTCCTGGCTGCAAAGCTGAAAATCGAGAACCGCAAGGCGCGCGGTCCGGAATCCTACGAAGTGAACGCCCGGAAGGGAAAGAAGACTTTCGCGAGCTTCACGATGATCTGGTCCGGAATTTTCGTGCTCGGCTTTGTCATCCAGCACCTGATGGTCCTGAAGTTCGGCGTCCACTATCTCTACGAAAACGAATCCGGAGAAATCATCCGCGACATGTGGCTCACGACGATTGACATGTTCGCGAATCCGTTCTGGACGGTTTTCTATCTCGTCAGCATGTTCGTTATCGGGATGCACCTGTTCCACGCCATCGCGTCAGCGTTCCAGACTCTTGGAATCGCTCACCAGAAGTGGACTCCGATTATCGAGTTTGTCGGTGTCGTCTATAGCGTTGTCGTCGCTCTCGGCTTTGCCTTCGAAGCGGGCTTCAGCTGCTACATCGCCCACCAGGATGGAACGGAAGCTCTCCGGAATGTCGCGCACCAGAAACAGCAGATTCTGGAGCTGAAGAAGCAGACCGAGGAAGAAGCCGCCAAGGCGAAGAAAGTTTCCCTTGCCGTTTCCGCAGATGAATTTCAAGTTTCCTACATCGTAGAAGGAGATCGCTAATATGCAACTGGATGCACACATTCCCGGTGGAAATATCTCCGAAAAGTGGACTCGCCACAAGTTCGAACTGAAACTCGTAAACCCGACGAACAAGCGCAAGTTCAAGGTCATCGTCGTGGGAACGGGACTTGCCGGCGCAAGCGCCGCGGCTTCTCTCGGCGAACTGGGCTACAATGTCCAGGCCTTCTGTTACCAGGATTCTCCGCGTCGCGCCCACTCGATCGCCGCCCAGGGCGGTATCAACGCGGCAAAGAACTACACGAACGACGGTGACTCCATCTACCGTCTCTTCTACGACACGGTCAAGGGCGGAGACTTCCGCGCTCGCGAAGCGAACGTTCACCGTCTTGCCGAAAACTCCAACTGCATCATCGACCAGTGCGTGGCGCAGGGCGTTCCGTTCGGACGCGACTACGGCGGACTTCTCGCGAACCGCTCGTTTGGCGGAACGCAGGTCTCGCGTACGTTCTACGCACGTGGACAGACCGGTCAGCAGCTCTTGCTCGGCGCCTACCAGGCCCTGATGCGCCAGGTGGCGAAGGGATCCGTCAAGATTTTCCCGCGGCGCGACATGCAGGATCTGGTCGTTATTGACGGAAAGGCTCGCGGCATCGTGGTCCGCAACCTGATTACCGGTGCGCTCGAAAGTTACGAAGCGGATGCGGTCTGCCTAGCGACGGGCGGCTACGGAAACGTCTTCTATCTTTCGACGAACGCGAAGGGCTGCAACGTGAGCCCGGCATGGCAAGCCTACAAGAAAGGCGCGCTTTTCGCGAACCCCTGCTACACGCAGATTCACCCGACGTGCATTCCTGTCACGGGCGATCACCAGTCGAAGCTCACCCTGATGAGCGAATCGCTCCGCAATGACGGGCGCATCTGGGTGCCGAAAAAGATCGGCGATACGCGTCCGGCAAACGAAATTCCGGAAAGCGAACGCTATTACTACCTGGAAGAACGCTATCCGTCGTTCGGAAACCTCGTCCCGCGTGACGTGGCGAGCCGTAACGCGAAGATGGTCTGCGACAAGGGAATGGGTGTCGGTGCGACGAAGCGCGCCGTCTATCTGGACTTTGCCGATGCCATCCAGCGGATGGGTGTCGCTGGCGTTTCCGCCAAGTATGGCAACCTCTTCCAGATGTACGAGAAGATCACGGACGAGGATCCGTACAAGGTCCCGATGCGCATCTACCCGGCGTCTCACTATACGATGGGCGGTCTCTGGGTCGATTACAACCTGATGAGTACGATTCCCGGCTGCTTCGTGCTCGGCGAGGCGAACTTCTCCGACCACGGCGCGAACCGTCTTGGCGCTTCTGCCCTGATGCAGGGACTTTCCGACGGCTACTTCGTCATTCCTTACACCATCGGCGGATACTTTGCCGGCACGAAGCTTGAAAAGGTCAGTGCTTCCGACCCGGCATTCAAGGAAGCGGAATCGCAGATCATGGAACGCCTGAACAGGATTCTGAACATCCACGGCAAGAAGAACGTTTCCGAAATCCATCGCGAACTGGGCCATGTGATGTGGGAATACGTGGGCATGGGCCGCAACAAGGAAGGTCTCGAAACCGCTCTCAGGCGCATTCCGGAAATCCGTGCGGAATTCTGGGAAAACGCGAACGTTCTCGGCGCGGAAGGCGACTTCAACCAGAACCTCGAAAACGCGAACCATGTCGCGGACTTCCTGGAATTCGCGGAACTTCTCGCCCGCGACGCCTTGCACCGCGAGGAATCCTGCGGTGGACACTTCCGCGAGGAACACCAGACTGCCGAAGGCGAAGCGCTTCGCGACGACGAACACTTCTGCTATGTCGGCGCCTGGGAATACAAGGGCGAAGGCCAGGTTCCGGAACTTTCCAAGGAACCTCTCACATTTGAAAATGTTCACCTCGTGACGCGGAGTTACAAATAATGAGCGACAATATGCATTTGACTCTCAAGATTTGGCGTCAGAAGGACGCCAAGACCAAAGGCCAGTTCGAAACGATCAACATCGACGGTATTTCCCCGGACATGTCCTTTCTGGAAATGCTCGACATCGTAAACGATCGCGAAATGAAGCAGGGAAAGGAAGGCTTTGCCTTCGATCACGACTGCCGCGAAGGCATTTGCGGAATGTGCTCCCTGGTCATCAACGGAATGCCGCACGGCCCTGACCACGCGGTGACCACTTGCCAGCTTCACATGCGCAAGTTCAAGGACGGCGATACGATCGTCATTGAACCGTGGCGCGCTTCCGCTTTCCCGGTCATCAAGGATTGCGTCGTGAACCGCAGCGCGTTCGATCGCATCATCCAGGCGGGTGGCTTTGTGAGCGTGAACACGGGAGCCGCTCCGGAAGCGGCTTCGATTCCCGTTCCGAAGGATCAGGCGGACAGGGCATTTGACGCGGCAGCCTGTATCGGTTGCGGCGCCTGTGTCGCCGCTTGCAAGAACTCCTCCGCGATGCTCTTTGTCTCGGCGAAGGTCAGTCACCTTTCCTACTTGCCGCAAGGCAAGGTCGAAGCGAAGAAGCGCGTTCTCGCGATGGTCGCCCAGATGGACAAGGAAGGATTCGGCAACTGCACGAACCTTTACGAATGCCAGGCGGCATGCCCGAAGGGTATCACCGTGGATTACATCGCGAAGATGAACCGCGAATACCTTGGCGCGACCGTTTCCTATGCCGAAAAGGTTTACGGCAAGGACATGTAGTCGTAGTCTGCGGACTTGAAAAACTCCCGGATCTTTCCGGGAGTTTTTTCTTGCAAGCGAAACGGCTTTCTGCAAAAACGCCTGCCGAAAGGCAGGCGCTTCGTTCTTGAAATCCAGGGTCTTGCCTAGAGGCTGTCGATGATCCGGTTGAATCTTTCGACAGGCCGCATCCACTTTTCGAGAAGTTCGGGCTGCATCGCGTAGTAGCCCCCGACATCGACCGGGACGCCCTGAGCCTTGGCCAGAGCCTGTACGATGTCTTGCTCGTTTTCTCCGAGAGCCTTTGCGACCGGAGAAAAGCGTGCCGCAATTTCCGGATCTTCCTTTTGCGCGGCGAGCTCTTCGGCCCAGTAGAGCGCGAGGTAGAAGTGGGAACCGCGGTTGTCGAGACCGCCAAGCTTTCGTTCCGGCGTGCGGTTGTTGTCGAGAATCCTTTCGTTCGCCTTGTCGAGGGCTTCGGCGAGAACCTTCGCTTTCCTGTTTCCTGCCGAATTTTCCTTGGTCGGGAGCGCCGCCTGTTCGAGCGATGCTGCCAGGGCGAAATATTCCCCGAGAGAATCCCAGCGCAGGTAGTTTTCCGAAAGGAACTGCTGGACTTGCTTGGGAGCGCTTCCGCCGGCTCCTGTTTCAAAGAGTCCGCCGCCTGCCATGAGCGGCACGATGGAGAGCATCTTCGCGGAAGTGCCGACTTCGAGAATCGGAAACAGGTCGGTGAGATAGTCGCGCATGACATTTCCTGTCACCGCTATCGTGTCTAGTCCCTTTTTTGCCCGCGTGAGGGTTTCCAGGATGGCGTCGGTCGGAGACTTTATCTGGATGTCTAGACCGGTCAGGTCGTATTCCGAAAGGTAGGCGGAAACCTTTTTCTGGATTTCGCGGTCGTGCGCGCGGTTCGGGTCGAGCCAGAAGATGGCGGGCATACCCGAGAGCCTTGCGCGGTTCACGGCGAGCTTTACCCAGTCGCGAATCGGGGCGTCTTTCGCCTGGCACATCCGGTAGATGTCTCCGGCTTCGACTTCTTCGGAAAGGAGAACCTTGCCGTGGGAATCGATTGCCCGGATAATGCCCTTTCCCTCGGCGATAAACGTCTTGTCGTGGCTGCCGTATTCTTCGGCGCCTTGCGCCATCAGGCCGACATTCGGGACGGTTCCCATCGTGCGGGGATCGAACGCCCCGTTCTGCTTGAGAAATTCGATTGTCATCTTGTAGATTCCCGCATAGCACCTGTCGGGAATTACCGCCTTGACTTCTTCGAGCTTGCCGTCCTTGTTCCACATGCAGCCCGAGTTGCGGATCATGGCGGGCATGGACGCGTCGATGATGACGTCGCTTGGAACATGGAGGTTCGTGATGCCCTTTGTCGAATCGACCATCGCGAGATCCGGTCCCTTTTCGAGACAGATGTCGATAGCCTTCCTTATTTCCGCTTCCTTAGGGTTTCCGGCGATGCGCTTGTAGAGATCGCCAAGTCCGTTGTTCGCGTCGATTCCGAGTTCGCGGAAAACATCCGCATATTTTTCGAAGACATCCTTCAGAAACACGCGGACGAAGGCGCCGAACATTACCGGGTCCGAAACCTTCATCATCGTCGCCTTGAGATGCACGGAAAAGAGGACTCCCTTTTTCTTTGCGTCTTCCATCTGTTCCGCGATAAATCTTTCGAGATCCTTGACATGCATGACTGTCGCATCGAGAACTTCGCCGGCGAGGAGCGGCATTGCCTTGCGGAGAAGCGAAACATGGCCCGATTCCGAAACGAACTCGATTTGGAACGTGTCGTCCTTGGGCATCGTGATGGATTTTTCGTTGCCGTAGAAGTCACCCTCGGTCATGCTCGAAACGTGCGTCTTGACGGAGGCGTTCCAGACGCCGTTCGAATGGGGATGCTTTCGCGCGTAGTTCTTGACAGCGTTCGGGGCGCGCCTGTCGGAATTTCCCTGGCGAAGTACCGGGTTTACCGCGGAGCCCTTGACCTTGTCGTATCGGGCGCGGATATCCCGCTCTTCGTCGGTTGCCGGAGCGTCCGGGTAGTCGGGCAGGGCGTAGCCGTTTTTCTTGAGTTCGGCGATGGCCGCCTTTAGCTGCGGAACGGAAGCGGAAATGTTCGGCAGCTTGATGATGTTAGCCGTCGGATCTTGCGTAAGCGCGCCGAGAAAGGCGAGATCGTCCGATACGGGCTTTCCAAAAAACCGGGAATTTTCGGGAAGCCTGTCGGCGAACGCGGCGAGGATCCGTGCCGCGAGCGAAATGTTCTTGGTCTCGACATCGAGGTCTGCGGATTTGGCGAAGGCCTGGACGATCGGTAGCAGGGACTTTGTCGCGAGAAAGGGCGACTCGTCGGTCAGGGTATAGTAAATTTTCTGGTTCATATGTTCGTAAAATAGAAAAATGCGCTATGACGAAAATTTGTTTCCGCGACGTTTCCATGTAAGAAGAAGCGCTGAATTCATGATGACGAGAAAGGAGCCGCCGTTATGGACTAGCGCGCCGACGACAGGTCCGAGCGTTCCGTTGATGGCGAGAATGACCGCAAAAAAGTTCAGTCCCATGGAAAACGCGATGTTGACCTTGATTGTTTTCATCATGCGTCGGGAAAGCGCCGTCAGGTGGGGAAGTTCGCCGATGTCGTCGTTCTCCTGTACGATATCCGCGGCTTCGATCGCGATGTCGCTTCCGATTCCTCCCATGGCGATTCCTACGTTTGCCTTTTTCAGTGCCGGAGCGTCGTTGATTCCGTCGCCAATCATGCAGACCCGTTCACCGGTCTCCTGGTATGCGGCGATTTGTTCGAGCTTGTTTTCCGGACGAAAGTTCGCATGAATTTCGTCGATATGGGCTTCGCTTGCGATTGCCTTGGCGGCTTCGCTTGAATCTCCGGTGAGAAGCGCTGTGCGGATTCCCTGGGATTCGAGAGCGTCTATCGCGTCTTGCGCGTTTCCCTTGAGGAAGTCCGAAAGGGCGATGAAACCGACGAATTTGCCATCGGTCGCTATGTAGATGGCTGTAGCTCCTTTCGAAAGATATTTGAGGGCGAAGGATTTTCCTTCGGGCGAAATATCGATTCCGTTTTTCTCGAGATATTCCGAATTTCCTGCGCGAACTTCCGCGCCTTCGATGCGTGCGCGGATACCGTTTCCGGGAATCATCCGAAAGTCTTCCGCGGAAACATCCAGATTGCCGAATTTTTCGAGGTAGCACTTGACGATGGCTTTTCCGAGGGGATGTTCCGAACATTTTTCTGCCGCTGCGCAGATTGCGTACAAACGATCGTCCTCGAGATGGTTGCAGAAGCTTTTGACCGAAACGACAGTCGGTGTCCCGACAGTGAGCGTTCCCGTCTTGTCGAACGTAATCCGACAGACCGATGCGAGCCTTTCGAGCGCATCGCCGACGCGGACTAGAAACCCGTGGCGCGTCGCGTTTCCGATCGCTGCCATGATGGCTGTAGGAGTTGCGAGTACAAGTGCGCATGGACAGAAAACGACGAGAATGGTTACCGCCCGGATGATTTCCCCTGTGAAAATCCAGGTTAAGGCGGATGCGGAAAGCGCCGTGACGACAATCCATGTCGCCGCGCGATCGGCAAAGTTCACGATTTTCGCCTTGCTAGCGTCCGCGGACTGTACGAGCCTGACCATTCGCTGGATGGAGCTGTCCTCGCCGACCTTGGTCGCTTCCATTTCAAATGTTCCAAACTGGTTGATTGTGCCGGAAAAGACTTCGTCTCCGACGCCCTTATCGACGGGAAGCGATTCGCCGGTCAGAACTGCCTGGTTGATGGATGTTGTTCCGCCGAGGATTTTCCCGTCAACGGGAATGGTTTCGCCGGGTAGAACACGCAGCCTGTCGCCAATCTTGACCTGTCTTGCCGGGACGATCCTTTCGCCGCCTTTTTCAATGATTCGTGCCGTCTCGGGAGCGAGGCGCACGAGCTTTTCGATTCCGGCGCGGGCCTTTTTGACCGTTGTCTCTTCGAGGAACGCGCCGAGCTGCATGATAAAGGCGACCTCGCCTGCCGCGAAATTCTCTCCGATGGCGACAGATGCGATAAGGGCAAGGGAAACGAGAACATCGGCCTTGATATCGAATTCGGTAACGAGGGCGACGCTTGCGCCCTTGACAATGGGAATTCCGCATAGAATGATGGAAATCCAGGCAAGGTCAAAGGAAAATGGCGAAAAATCGAGAAAACTCGCGACCAGAGCGATTCCCGAAAGGACAAGAAACGCTTTTCCGATTTTGGTATCGTGAGCGTCTAGAAAGGTGCGGATTTTTTTCAAAAGCTTTTTCATGTTTTTCCTTTGATATACCTATATGGGTATAGGTATATATAGCTTTTGCACGAATTTTTGGCAAGAGACGGAAAAACGGCTAGCGCATGTTGGCGAAACGTTCTACGGCTTTCGTAAAGTTCTGGATGGTCTTGTCGGCGTCGCCGTGCTCGATTCCGTCGCGGATGCAGTGGCGGATGTGTCCTTCGAGGACAACCTTTCCGCAGCCGTGAAGGGCGGACTTGGCCGCGTTGATGAGCGAGAGGACTTCTTCGCACGGAACGTCCTTGTCGATCATTCTGTCGATAGCCTGAATTTGTCCGAGTATCTTTTTTAGCCGACGATGCAGATTTTCCGCATCCATGCATTTCTTCATGGCGAACTCCATACGGATAGGGGTATCCCCATCATAAATATTTCGATAACTCCTGTCAAGCGTCTATACAAGAAAAGCCCGCGGAACGCGGGCTTTCCCGAACATTTCGCGGAATTACTTGCGAATAAGGTCGAGGTCGCGGACAGCGCCCTTGTCTGCGCTCGAAGCCATCGCCGCGTAAGCCTGGAGCGCCTTGGATACGACCCGGTTCCTGTGTTCCGGCTTCCAGGCCTTGTCGCCTTTCGCTTCCATTTCCTTGCGGCGTTCGCCGAGTTCCGCATCGGTGAGCCCTACGTTGATCGTGCGATTCGGGATGTCGATCTCGATGATGTCGCCTGTTCGGACAAGGCCGATGTTTCCCTTGTTTGCTGCTTCCGGACTTGCGTGGCCGATCGAGAGACCGCTCGTTCCGCCGGAGAAACGCCCGTCGGTGAGTAGTGCGCAGAGCTTGCCTAGGTGACGGCTCTTGAGATAGCTCGTCGGGTAGAGCATTTCCTGCATTCCGGGGCCTCCCTTGGGACCTTCGTAGCGGATGACGACGACATCGCCCGCCTTGACCTTGTTCCCGAGGATTCCTTCGACAGCTTCTTCCTGGCTTTCGAAGACGATGGCGGGCCCCGTGAACTTGAGAATGGATTCATCGACGCCCGCGGTCTTTACGATGCAGCCGTCTATCGCGAGATTTCCGTAGAGAACGGCGAGACCTCCATCCTTGGAGTAGGCGTGGGCTGCGTCGCGGATGGCGCCGCTTGCGCGGTCGAGATCGAGCGAGTCGTAGTGGAAGTCCTGGGAAAATGCGGTAATGTTGAACTTGCGGCCCGGTCCTGCCAGGTAGCGGTTCCTGATTTCCTCTGGCGGATTTTTCGTCACGTCGTTCGTGTCGATGGCTTCGCCGATGGTTTTTGCGTGGACCGTGTGGCATTCGCGGTGGATGAGTCCCATCCGGTCAAGTTCCGCAAGGATCCCGATGATTCCGCCGGCGCGGTTCACGTCTTCGACGTGGATGTCGTGGACCGTCGGAGCGACCTTGCAGATGCAGGGCGTGTTGCGGGAAAGCCTGTCGATGTCCTTCATGGTGAAATCGACGCCCGCTTCCTGGGCGACAGCGAGCAGGTGGAGCACCGTGTTCGAGCTTCCTCCCATGGCGATATCGAGGCGCATGGCGTTCTCGAAGGCTTCCTTTGTCGCGATGGAACGCGGCAGGACGCTTTCGTCATCTTCGTCGTAGTAGCGGTGGCAAAGTTCGACGATACGGCGGCCCGCTTCGACGAAAAGATTTTTCCGTTCGGCGTTCGTGGCGACGATCGTTCCGTTTCCGGGGAGAGAAAGACCGATAGCTTCGGTGAGAGAATTCATCGAGTTTGCCGTGAACATGCCGGAACAGCTTCCGCAGGTGGGGCAGGCGTTCGCTTCGATGTCGGCGACTTCCTTGTCGCTAATCGTGTTGTCCGCGGAATCGATCATCGCGTCGATCAGGTCGAGGGACCTGTCGGAGCCATCCTTTTTCGTGACATGCCCCGCTTCCATCGGACCGCCGGAGACGAATACTGCCGGGATGTTCAATCGCATGGATGCCATGAGCATTCCCGGGGTCACCTTGTCGCAGTTGCTGATGCAGACGAGCGCATCTGCCCGGTGCGCGTTCGCCATGTATTCGACGCTGTCCGCGATGAGATCTCGCGAAGGGAGGCTGTAGAGCATACCGTCGTGTCCCATGGCGATTCCGTCATCGACCGCAATCGTGTTCATCTCTTTCGGGATGCCGCCCGCTTTCCGGATTTCCTCGGCGACGATTTTTCCGACTTCGCGGAGATGGACGTGTCCCGGAACGAATTCCGTAAAGCTGTTTACGATGGCGATGACCGGTTTTCCGAAGTCCTCGGGTCTTGTACCCGTTGCTATCCAGAGCGCGCGTGCGCCTGCCATTTCGCGTCCTTCGATTGTCTTTTTGGAACGAAGATCTCTCATAAAAACTACCTCTCGTAAGAAGATGACGAAATAATAGAAAATAGGAACATGGAAAATGGAACGCTTTGATGCTTTGTGCTAAAATTCTTAAATTGGCGTCTATGGCAGAAGAAGAACTAGCGGAACTCCCGAAAGTCGAATCGAACGAGGATCTCGCGCGCATCGTGCAGGCTCTTGTCTTTGCGTCGCCCGATGTCGTGACGCTCCGAAAGCTGAAGGAAATCATCGGCGACTTTCTGGATGCGAAGACCGTTTCCGAGGCGCTGCGCCTTGCGAACGACAATCTGAACAAGATGGACGCTCCCTTTGAAATCGTGGAGCAGGCCGGAGGCTATCGCTTTCGGACGCGCGCCCGGTATTATCCGTGGGTGCGGAAGCTCTTTCCGGATGCGAGCGCGCGGAGACTTTCCCAGGCTGCTCTCGAAACCCTGGCGATTGTCGCTTACCAGCAGCCGATTACCCGAGCGGCCCTCGAACAGGTTCGCGGCGTTTCTTGCGACGGTCCTCTGAAGAGCCTTCTCGAAAAGAAGCTTATCGCTCTCGGGGCGCGGGCGGAAACGGTGGGAAATCCCTACACTTACGTGACGACGGACGACTTTCTCAAGTATTTCGGCATCAACAGGATCCCCGAGGACTTGCCGCGTCTTCGCGAATTCCAGGAACTCCTGAACGCAAACGAAATCGTTCCGAATTATGCGCAGAACGAAAAGCCGGATGCGGCGAATCCGCCAAAGCCCGATCCTTCCCAGATTGAACTTTCGATGGGGACACCATGAGCGCGACCCCCTTGATGCAACAGTATTACGAAATCAAGGCGCAGAATCCCGACTGCATCCTGTTCTTTCGGATGGGGGACTTTTTCGAGCTGTTCGAAAAGGACGCCGAAATCGCGTCGAAGATTCTAGGCCTTACGCTCACAAGCCGGAACAACGGCGCTTCGGGAAACACGCCGCTTTGCGGCTTTCCGCACCATGCGTCCGAGCGATACTTTCCAAAGATGGTCGCTGCCGGTTACAAGGTCGCCGTCTGCGAACAGGTCGAGGATCCAAAGCTCGCGAAGGGAATCGTCAAGCGGGCGATAGTCGAAATCATCAGCGCGGGAACCTCGATGAACGAGGGAATTCTCGATGCGAAGGTGGCAAATTACCTCTGCGCGGTCCTTCCCGGAAAAAGTTCCGTCTCGTTTGCCTTTGCCGACGTGACGACTGGATATTTCGCCGTTTCGGAAGCGCCCCTGCCGAATTTCGAAAGCGAGTTTGCACGCCGGATGCCCAAGGAGATTCTTCTTCCCGCCGGGATGGAACTCCCGAAATCCATTGCGGACATAGCCCGCGGGGAATCCGTTCTCGTGACGCGGGTCGAAGAATCCCGTTACGAATTGAAGAACGCTTCGGAGATTCTCCTTGGACATTTTAACGCGGCGAGCCTCGAATCGCTCGGTCTGGACGGAAATCCGGAAAAAGCCCGTGTCGCCGGCGCGATACTCTGGTATCTCGTCGATCAGAAGAAATCCGAGCTTTCGCATATCACGCATCTGGAACTTCTGGACCTAGGCGACTACATGGTGCTCGATCCGGCGACGCTCCGGAATTTGGAACTTGTGCGACCGCTGAACGCGGACGACGTGCAAAGCACGCTTGTGTTCGTTCTGGACTATACGGTGACGGCGATGGGCGGAAGACTTCTTCGGGAGTGGATTTCGCATCCGCTCGTTTCTGTCGGACGGATAGCGGAACGCTCGGAAGCGGTCGCGGAACTGGTCGCAAGTCCGATAGCTCTCGACGAATTGAAAGCGGCTCTTCGCGAAATTCTCGATATGGAACGGCTGATGGGACGCGTGGGGAGCGGGCGGGCGAACGCGCGCGACCTGTATGGCATGGGACGCTCCCTTTCGAAGGCGGTGAAAGTCGCGGAAGCGCTTTCCGCGCTGAAGTCTCCTGTTTTCAGGTCGCTTGCGGAAACGCTGCTTTCTGCGGAAGGCAAGGGCGAGCGGATTCTCCGGATGCTGAACGACGACCTTCCGATGACCGTTCGCGAGGGCGGCATGATCCGGGAAGGCGCGGATCCGGAACTCGACCGGATGAATGCGGAAATCAAGGACCGTCGGGAATGGATCGCTTCGCTTGAAACCCGCGAACGGGAACGCCTTGGCATCAATTCGCTAAAAGTCGGCTACAACCGAGTCTTCGGGTATTACATCGAAGTTTCCAAGGTGCACACGAACAAGGTTCCGCCGGAATATATTCGCAAGCAGACGACGGTGAACGCGGAACGCTATATCACGCCCGAGATGAAGGAATGCGAAACGATAATTTCGAGCGCGGAGAGCCGAATCCACGATTTTGAGTATCGCATCTTTACGCGTCTTCGCGAATCGGTAAACGCGTCCAGGACCGAGCTGCAGCAGATAGCGTCCGCCGTTGCGGAAACGGATGTCTTTTACAGTCTTTCGATGGCGGCCCGAAAGCGCGGCTATTCCCGCGCCGAGGTATTTGACGGGACAGGAATCGAAATCCGCGGAGGCTTCCACCCGGTCATTGTCGCGGCGAATCCGGACATTCCCTTTGTGCCGAACGACGTTTCGCTTTCGCCGGAAGCGGACCGCATGATGCTCATCACGGGTCCGAACATGGCGGGTAAATCGACCTACCTCCGGCAGACGGGACTGATTGTCCTGATGGCGCAAATCGGGTCGTTTGTCCCTGCGGAGTTTGCGCAAATCGGTGTCGTCGATAGGATCTTTACGCGGGTCGGTGCGAGCGATCGCCTTTCGCGCGGGCTTTCCACGTTCATGGTCGAGATGATCGAAACGGCAAACATCCTCCGGAACGCAACCGAGAGGAGCCTTGTCCTGCTCGACGAAATCGGGCGGGGAACCAGCACCTTCGACGGACTTTCCATCGCCTGGGCCATCTTCGAGACGCTGCACGACAACCCGAAACGCGCGGCGATTACCTTGTTTGCAACGCACTATCACGAAATGACGACTCTCGCGGATTCGCTGGCCCATGCGGGAAATTACCAGATAGCGGTGAAGGAGGACGGAGAAAAGCTTGTATTCTTGCACAGGATAGTGCCGGGAGCTTGCGATTCGAGCTATGGAATCCACGTGGCGGAAATGGCGGGGCTTCCGACAGAAGTCGTCCGTCGGGCGAGAAAGATTCTCCTGCGCCTGGAAAAGCAGCAAGTCGATCCGAGCGATTCGCGACACAGGCAGAAGCTGATGGAAAAGCCGCAGACCGACATCTTCGCCCCTCCGGACGAGAATCCGCAGCTCCTGCTCGAAGAAATCCGCCGCCTGAAACCGGAAGAAATGACACCGCTCGAAGCGCTTTCGAAGCTTTCGGAGCTCAAGGCCTATTACGGGAAGTGACATGGAAGCGATAGACTTTTCCGCGCTCGAGGATTTTATCTACGAAAACCGGCTGATAGGCGACAGGTCCGTACACGGTCTCTTGCACTGGCACCAGGTAGAATTTAACGGACTTCTGCTTTCGCGCGAGACGCTCGCCGACGAGACGGTCGTTCGGCTTTTCGCGCTCTTTCACGATTCGCGTCGCGTTTCGGACAGTTATGACGAGGAACATGGAAGGCTTGGGGCGGATTTTGCGCGGAAGCTTGTCGGGAAAAAATTCGCGCTAGACAAGGTGCGGCTCGAAAAGTTGCTGCACGCATGCGAAAGTCATACGACGGAACATTCCAGCGGAGATGCGACAATCGACACGTGCTACGATGCGGACAGGCTCGATCTGGGCCGCGTCGGGATAGTGCCCGATCCGAAGAGAATGGCCACATCCTTCGGAAAGAAGCTCGCGCTGAAATTGCAGGATGTTCCGCCGGAAAGGCATCGCGGGTGGATTCAAAATTTTATGGAAACGAACTTTGGACATTCCGCCTAAAAATTCGTTTGTTATCTTTCCTTCGTGCTGAAACTGATTCTACAGTCCTTTATTCCGCTGCTTGCCGCGTTCCCCCTCTTTACGCTGATAGTCGAGTTTCGCGACAGGTCTTGCGTGCGGCATCGTTTGGCTTGGTTCGTGTTTTCGTGCGTTTTCTTTCTGTGGCACGGAATCGTCGTTCGCTTCATGTCGGAGTCGGACCTTGTCCGTCCGCTGATTTCCCTGGGCGATCTCGCGTTGCTTTTCTTCTTTACCGTCCTGTGGATTCGGGAAGAAAATCGCAAGGGCGAGGAACCGCCCAAAAAGCCCACTCTCTTGCGCGGAATTCTAGGGATGGTACTTTTCTCCGCTGTCCTTGTCGTTTCGACGTATGTCGTCCGACCGGCCATTTTTCTCTTGCCCCTGTTCGCCGCGGTCCTGTTCGCGTTCTTTTGCGATAGGCTCTATTCCACGCGTTCGTTCTACCCGAAGCCCAGAGTCCATCTGGTCTATTGTTTCTACGCGCTTTCGCTCTGCCTGGTTTTGCCCGTCTTTCGTCTGCTTTTCCTTTTCCAGATAGCCTATGTCTTCGTTCGCCGTTTGCAGAACTGGATCTTGCGCAAGGACAGAATTGCCGAATCCTACGAGGAAGAACGTCGGGTCAACCATCGGATTGTTGCGAAGATGGGGGAGACCGTCAATGACTTTTCGGATTTGCACGAATCACTGTCGAATTTTCTCTCGACGCTTTCGGAAGGTATCGAGGCGAAATCCGCCGCCGTCTATATCTGGGACGAAAAGGAGAAGCTCTTCCGATGCTCGGATCTCCATGGCGTCTTTTTCCCGCTTGTCGCCGGGAACGAAGTAAGCTTTACGCATCTGGAAGCCCTGAGAAAAATCGCCTTTTCGCAAACGATTACCGACAGAAGGAATGTCGTCTGGGAATGCGGGGAAACGCGGACGGGCATTTTCATGCCCTTTGCAAGTCGTGACGAGAGAATTCTTTCCTTGGGAAGCCGCGCGGCGAACATCCGTTCCCTGATTCTCGAACCGCTTTGCTTTGAACAGCGGCTCCTGGGAGTTCTTGTCGTCGAAAACAAGCAGTACGAGCGTTACTTCACGGAGATAGACTATTACCTGGTCCAGAATTTCGCCCACTACGCGACGATGATTCTCAAGGCGCATGATGCCGCTCTCGAACGGCAGAATCGCGCTCGGACCCAGGCGGAACTGCAGCTGGGATTCCATATCCAGACAGGGCTCTTGCCACATGCGATACCCGAGTTCTCGGGAATTTCGCTTGCGGGTTCGATGACGCCCGCGAAAGAAATCGGCGGTGACTACTTCGACTTTCTGAATCTTCCGAACGGAAACCTGGGAATCGTCATCGGCGACGTTTCGGGAAAGGGCGTTCCGGCCGGGATGGTGATGACATCGCTCTATGCGTTTCTCCATGCGGAGTGCCGCTACTTTGCGAACACCTATCGGACGCTTGTACACGTGAATGCGGATCTTTCGAACCACATTTCGGAAACGATGTTCGCCTCTCTTCTCTTCTTCGAATGGAATCCTCGTTCGAAAGCCCTGCATTACACGAGCTGCGGACACGAATACATCTTGCATTTCAGGAAGTCGGAAAACCGCCTGGAAACGATTCGTAGCGGAGGCATTGCGCTCGGGATGGTGGCGGACAACAGCAAGATCATTCGCGAAAAGTCCCTGCTCGTAAAGCCCGGGGACACGGTTCTGCTCTATACGGACGGCGTGACGGAAGCGTCGAACGAGTCGCGCGAAATGTTCGGGCTTGAACGCCTCAAGGCCTTTGTCGAAAAATACGAAGCGCTTTCTGCGGACGAAATCCGCCTTGCGCTTCTCGATGAACTGCGGAACTTCGCTCGCGGAGCGGCCCAGGCAGACGATGTCACGATTCTCGTGATGAAGTTCTAGAGGGAACCTCTAAAAATTGCCTTGGTCAGGAAAATTCGAGTGAGACCAAGCGACGGCAGAAATGACGAACCAGCGCGAAGCGTCACAACCAAATTTTTGAAGATGAATTTTTAGAGGTGACCTAGAATGTTCTGGGACCAGAAAAAAGGCTTCCCGTCGGGGAAGCCTTTGACGTTTCTTTCAGGATTATCTGGAAAGCGCGTGGAAGAGGGCGAACACCATGCCCGGACGGAAGTATTTTCCCGCCGTATATTTGAGCGCGGTGCTGTGGAGAAGCGTAAAGAGAGCCTCTTCGGAGAGTTTCGCCTTTTTCGCGAGCGGACCGTAGCTCTTCTTGAACGTGACGAAGTTTTTCGAAAGCTTCGGGGAAATCCGTCCGTCTGCGAGGAGGGCGCCTTTCTTTTCGAGTTCCGCAACGAGAGCCTTTGCCGCCGAGGGGGAAACGCCGAGCTTTTCAAGTGCGTCTTCGTGCAACTTGCAGGAACCGTTGAATCCTTCCGGCGCAGCGAACGGGACTTTCGCCTCGTCGTAGAGATTCTGGATCATGCTTTCGACGATTTCGCGCGCTTCGTCGAGCGACTTGTGGAAGATCATGCCGCTTGCGATGCTGTATTGGATGCCTATCCACACGTCGTGAGCCTGGAAGTTGAATTCGTCGAGCGGGGAACCGTCCTTGTGGACGAGGTTTGCCGCGCCGAGAAGCGGGGAATTCGCCTTGTAGTTCGTGCGGAAGATGCGGTCTAGCGTGCGCTTTCCCTTGGCGTCGTCGGTAATCGGTTCGAGTTCGAGAAGTCGCAGGTAGGTGTCCGCAAGCATGGAGTCGGCAAAGACGTCATCGGAATCCAGGGAGATTTTCGCCTGGAACGAATCGCGGAACGCTTCGGGGCAGGAACCGTAGAGCCATTCCTTCTTGAACTTGCGGAGTTCGAGCTTCGAAAGTTCGATGTCTTCGGGAATTTCGGAGAAGTCGAGCCAGTCGTTCAGTTCGCGGAGCTTTTGCGCATCCGTGCCGGAGAGCGGAATCTCGTCGGCGAGCGCCTCTACCACCTTGTCGAAATGTTCGAAGTTCACGTCCTTGGCTTCGATCGGCGTCGCGAAGAAGTGGAAGTACCCTTCGTTCTCGTCCCAGAGAGCCGCGTGGAACTCCTTTTCCGCTTCGGCGGCCTTCTTCTTCCAGTCGAGCGACCGCGCGGAATCTCCGACCAGTTCCGCAATCCTTGCCGCGGCGCGGAGTCCCGCAATCCAGAGGGAACCGCAATAGACCGAGATGCCGTTGGAGGAAAGGTTGTCAAACGTGTCATCCGTGCCATGGGTGAGCGGGAAGTTTTCGCCTTCGCCGACCATCTTCTCCAGATATTCCATGCAGGCATAGACGGCGTCCTTGCAGTATTCGACGACGTTTTTTTCTCCGGTGAACTTGTAATGGCGAAGAACCATCAGAACATATTTCGGCGCGAGGTCTTTCCATTCCTTCACGTTGTGCCAGTCATAGGCATCGGGCTTTGCGTCGAAGGGACTTCCGAGGTCGTGGATAACCGCTCCGCATACGGCGCGCGGTCCTTCGAGCTTCGCTTCGGGAAGATCCGCAAAGGGATGGTTTACGTATTCGTGGTGGCGCCGTGTCTTCGGATCGTCGGCGAGAATCGCGTCGGCAAAGCGTTTCATCACTTCGCCGTCGAGCCTCGGAAGAAGCGCGAGCAGGGAGAAGCTGCCGTAGAAATAGACATCGAGCGAATTGAAGAACGGGTAGTCCGCGCATTCCCGGACGAGGAATCGGTCATCCTTGTCCCAGACGCTCGCTTCGGGGATGAAGCTCAGCGTGTTGAGCGAAAGCGAGCGGAAGTTCGCCTGCTTTTTCCTGTCCTTCGGGAAGAGTTTCGCGAGGCTCTTTTCCGGGGCTAGCGCATGGTAGGATTCGCCGAAAGTCTTTTCGAATTCGCTGTCGAAGGAGAGCGCTTCCGAAAGCATCGCCTGGACGCGGCCAAAAGGTTCCGGGTAGAAGACGGTGTACTTCTTGAGCGATTCCAGACCGTTCATGCGGATGTGCGGAAAGTCGAGAACCGTGTTGAACTGGACGCTTGCCTTTCCGCGCGGTTTCAGGCGAATAGTCATGACAAGGGCACCGGCGACGGTTTCGCGTCCGCTATAGACATTCTTGACGAAGTTCTTCGATACGCGTCCGCTGTGGAGTGCGCCGGCGAGGACCGTCTTCTGGTCGTCGCGGTAGAAGATGGGCTTTGTCGAAACGTTCACGTCATCCTTCGGATTCCATGTCGCGCTGATTCCCATGCAACCGTCGAAGTCGCTTTCGGAAAGATTCTTTTCGTTGTAGAATTCGACGCCCTTGACCATTCTGCCGTCGGCGAGGGTCGCGCCGAATTCGACGCCTTTCGGATTCCGCGCCGCGGGAACGAGCACGAAGGAGGAATCCTGGACGCCCTGGCGGTCCTTCGCAACCTGGTAACCGCAATAGTTTTCCTGCATCTGCACGAGCGTCACTTCGCGGACGTCCTTTGTCGGGTTCACAATGTCGTAGCGGACCGCGCTCACGGGAAGGCTCGAAACGCGCTCGTTGTTCGGCATCACGTAGCTGTATTGATAGCGCGCGATCTGAACTCCCTTTGTCCCCTTGAATCGGGTGCGGGAAATCGGGTATTCCGCCGTGTATTCCATCTTTTGCGCGTCATAGCCTTTCTCTCCCAGGAACTCGGAGTCGTCTCCGAATGCGGCGGTCAATGCTCCCTTGCTTTCCGTCTTTTCGCCGAGTTCTCCGTCGAAGAAGTCGATGAGAACGCTGCGGTTGAATTCGGAGGAAGACGTTTCGCCTGCGTCCATCATCCTTTGCGTGCGCGGGCTGAATTCCGTGTGCCAGCGGAGAAGGGCGTCCTTGTTTGTCTCAAAGAATTTCCTGTCGGCGAGAACCTTCTCGATTTTCTTCAGAGCGTCCTTTTCGTTCGTTTCCGTGAAGAGGGCGTTTCCGCTCGAATCCTTCAGCGTGTAGAACTGGTTCTTGCGAGAAAATTCAAAGAAGTTCCGGATGGCGAGCGGAGCGTTCTTTCCGATGACCGATTCGCGGTAGAACATGTTCTGGAGGCGCAAGTCGTCCGGGTCTGTGGCGCGAACCTGAACGCCCGGAATCATGCTCGTCACGGGCGTCGTTCCCGCCGGAGTGACCGTGTAGGTGCTTCCGATGCCGCCGACCGCGATTCCCGTTGTCGCCGGTGTCGTGGAAAGCGGCGTGTACCAGGGCTGGATAAATTCGACGGCAAGTCCCTTTGTCATCAGGTCCTTGACCGAACCGTGCAACTTGGCGGATTCCAGGTATTTGTCAAAAGTCATGAGGATTCCTATGGTTGAAATTTTTCCGCATCAAATCTAGAAAGTTATTTTTGCTGTGGAAAACCGGATCTCCCCGTGGAAAGGAAATGCCGAAACTTTACGCGGGACATTGGAAAGGACGCTGGAAATGAAGTTTAAACTGCCCGAATTCTTGCGAGATGTTCAGACACCCTCGGAAGGGGAATGCGCCTTGCGTACAAACTATCCCGATTGCGTCATCGTCGGCATTGACGAGGTGGGGCGCGGTCCGCTCGCGGGTCCCGTTGTCGCCTGTGCCGCCGTCCTGAAAAGTCCGGTGGCGGATTCCGCTCTCGACGATTCCAAGAAGCTTTCCCGGAAAAAGCGCGAAGCGATGTTCGAAAAGGTCAAGGACGAATGCCTTTGCTATGCGATTGCGAGCGCGAGCGCGAGGGAAATCGACGAAATGAACATTCTCGAAGCGGACTTTCTCGCGATGCGGCGCGCGCTTTCCGTATTGGGATTTCCCGGGCTTTCCGTTTCGGAACCGGAAATTCCGATCGAGCGAAAAGGCTCGATTTCCGCGGGGGCGAAAGTCTTGCTCGCTGTCGATGGGAACCTGAAAATCCGCGGCATCCCGGAAAATTGCCAGCTGGCGATTGTCCAGGGGGACGGGCGTGTCGCGAGCGTCTCCGCGGCGTCGATTCTCGCGAAGGTTTTCAGGGATCGCTATATGGAAAGTCTCGCCGAAAAATATCCGGGATACGCCTTCGAAAAGAACGCGGGCTACGGCACAAGGGCGCATCTGGACGGAATCCGCTTGCACGGCTTGACGCCGGAACATCGGAGAAACTTTCACCCGAAAAGCCTTCAGGTGGAGATGGAACTGTAGGGAAATTACAAGGCTTCCAGTCGAGACTTTCTCGTTTTCCAGTCGGGCATGAAAATGGTCAGTTGGCGGTAAAATTCCCGAGTGTGGAAAGGATATCGCAGATGGATAAGCTCGTGCATGACCACATATTCAATGCAGGATACCGGAGCCGTTACAAGTAAGGAATTGAAAGTCAGCAGATTTTTACTTTGTACGCAACTTCCCCAGCGGGAAATCATTTTTCTCAGACGGATTGTCGGGGACGTTATTCCGTATTTTTTGAATTGCGGATAGAATCTTTGGCAGAACGATTCGATTTTTGATTTGCATTGTTTCCTCAGCCATGATTCCAGCAGTTGCTTTTTCCGCTTGATATCGCAGGTGTCGTTTACCGAAAGCGTGAGGTAGCTTTCATCGCATTCGACTGAATTCCGGTTTGCTCTTTTAACTTTTAAACGCAGGTTCTTGCCGAATAGCGGGATGGTTTCCCCATCGATAAAAGCCTTGTCGGACGGTTTCTGTCTTGCGGTTTCCGAAAATCGTTGGATGCTTTGAAGAATGCAGGTGCTGTTTTTCTTGATAAACGCATCGATTTCCTTTATCGGGACGTTTTTCGCCGCAGACACGAAAATGCGTCGGTCCGCCTTGATACGCAGATTAAGCTTCTTGACATCCTTGCGTTCCAGGGTGTATTCGATGTTTCGGGTTTCAAGCTTTACTGTTCTAGGCATCAGTAACGCCTCAACGCGACATGGATGACGCCTTCCGAAATTTTGTCGATGGAGTCAAAGTCAACGGAAATGCCTTTATCGTTTTCAAGTGCGAAAAACAAGTCATCGATGTCCTGTCGGATGCGATTGTGAATATCCGTATTGTTCTGCCAATCGACCATGCAGTGGTTTTGGATAATGTCGGCGACTTTGATGGCGATTTCCGCTACCGTGTCGTTCGGAATCTTTGCGGAATTTAAAATCGGCAGGATTACTCCGTAAAACGCCAGAGCGTTCCCGTTTTCCCTGAGCCTTTCGGGATAATCTATTCGGGAGTCCCCTTTGCGGTAATCGTCTAAGATGGATTTCATCCTTTCGAAAAATGAAGTGTCCATGACGGAATTCTTGAAATCGTCGAGGGCTTTCTGGATGCGCTCGGAAAATGTCGCGTAAAAGGCGGGATTGTTTTCGTAATTTTCGCGGATACTCTTGGTCAGGTGTGAAACGATGGAGTCTGCCTTGGAGCGGGCCGAAGGCATGCTGTCCAGAACCTTGTCAAAATGATGGATGTCCATGATGTCGATCGGTTCGTAAATGACTTTTAAATCCTTGACGGACATGTAGGTGTCCAAAAGGTTTTGCATTTGCTTCGCGTATTCAGCGTTGTCTATCGAATCGGCATAGCGGATTTTTACAATCTTGCGAATTTTGGAATAGAAAACGAAAGCGTCTCGGTAGATGTGGATTTCTTCGCGGGTAAACGCGGCAAAGGCTTTTTCGGAATTCATCACGGTCGAAAATGTGTTTCCGAAGCGGCAGAGTGCGCTGTAGAATTTTTCGCGAAGGTTGCTGTCGGCAAGGGCCTGCTCGATTTCCTCTTCGTCGCTCGGATTTTTGACAAAACGAAACAGGTCGTTCAGCTGGGAATAGGTTTCCCGAAGTGTGGCAACGCTCATCATGATGTCGGTGACTATTCCCTTGATGTCTTCAGGGTCAAAGTCTTCCAGTCCTGCGCCGCTGTAGATTTCCATCGCGGAATCGAGCTTTTGGATGAGGCCGCGGTAATCGACAATCAGCCCGAAGTCCTTTCCCTCGTAAAGGCGGTTTGTTCTCGCGATGGCCTGCAAAAGTCCATGGTCCTTCAGTTCCTTGTCGATGTATAGGATTTGTGTTCTCGGTGCGTCAAATCCGGTCAGCAGTTTGGAACAGACAATCAGGATGTCGATTTCGCCGTCGATAAACTTGTTCTTGAGCGATTCTTCATAATCGTCCGTATTGTCGTAAAGCTTCATCATTCTGTTCCAGAAGCTTACGACCAGGTCGTCGCCGCTCTCGTCTATTTCGTCGTGTCCTTCTCGCATGTCCGGCGGGGAGATGACCACCTCGGTGCGGATATCGCAGAGCGTGTCGAAAACTGCCTTGTACCGGATGGCGTCCCGCTTGAAGTTACAGGCGAGCATCGCCTTGAAGCCGCTTGCCTTGTAGCCGTCCATGAAATGCTGGTAAATGTCCAGGGCGATGCGTTTGATGCGGGTGTCGCTGGATGTGAGACGCTGGATACTGCTCCATTTTGTTTTCAGATCGGCGACCTGTTTCTTGCTCAGTTTCTTGGTGACGGTTTCAAACCACAGATCGATATTCTCCTTTTCTACGGTCTGATCGACGAATCTTTCTTCGTATATCAGCGGGACGATTGCCTTGTCGAGAACGCCGTCCTTGATGGTGTATCGGTGAATCAGCTTGCCGAATTTTTGCAGCGTGAGTTTTTCGCCTTTTAAAAGGGGAGTTCCCGTAAACCCGATATAGCAGGCGTTGGGAAAGACCGTGCGCATCTTGGTGGCGAGCGTGCCGTAGTTGGAGCGGTGGCTTTCATCGACTAGGATGAAAATGTCCCGGGACTTGTTCCGGATGCCGCAGTTTTCGGCGGTGTTGAACTTGTTGATGAGGCTTGTGACGATGTCTGCCTTGCCTTCGCCGATGAGTGTGCAGAGATTTTTGCCGCTGGTCGCCATCGCCGGCCTGAGCCTTGTGTGGGCGAAAGTCCTTGCGATTTGCCTGTCGAGTTCCTTGCGGTCGGTCACGATGACGATTCGAGGCTCGATGCTTTCGCCGAGGTCGTTCTTTCGGAGTTCTTCGAGGATGTATCTGGAAACCATCACCATCGTGAGCGATTTTCCGCTGCCCTGTGTATGCCAGATGACGCCACCTTGCCGGTTTCCGGCGGAATCGGCTGTCTGCACGGTCTTGATGATTTGCTCGACGGCGAAGAATTGCTGGTAGCGGCAAATTTTCTTGACGTTTCCGTCGTACAGGACGAAGTATTTGGCGAGTTTGCGGAGACGCTCGGGTTCAAAGAGCGAAACGAGAATGCGGTCCTGCTCGGTGGGCGTGCGTCCGACGACATGCTGGTTCAATAAGCGGTCTTGCCAGTCCTTGTCCTGCTCGCGCCAGATGCTCCAGAAATCCTTGCCCGCTCCCGCTGTCGCATATTTTGCGGAGTTCTTGTTGGTGGCGAGCAAAATCTGGGCGTAGATGAACAGCTGCGGGATGTATTCCTTTTTCTGGTTGCGGATCATCTGCTCGATTCCCTGTTCGACGGGATTTTCGGGCGCCTTGCATTCGATTACCGCAAAGGGAATGCCGTTTACGAACAGCACGATATCGGGCCTCGCGTTTTTTCGCCTGTCGAAACTGTCGCAGCTGAACTCCTCGGTCACGTGGAAAACGTTGTTGTCGAAATTTTCCCAGTCGATGTAACGCAGGTTGAAACTTTTGACGCTCCCGTCGGCGAGCTTTTCGGGATAGCTCTTGCCGAGCATCAGCGCGTCGTAAACCTTTTCGCTTGTCTTGACTAACCCTTCCGTAAGCGGAACTTCCAAATCGGAAACGGCCCTTTCGATGTTTTCCCGGCAGAACCGGTAGGGGATTCCGCCGAATTGGAACGCGTTGATTTGGGAAAGCTGGTGCCGCAAGATGTCCTTGAGCAGGACGCCGTAGCTTGTGCCGCGGCTTGCGTTCGCGTCTTTGGGTGAGATGTAGCGGTAGCCCAGCTTGGCGAGCAGCTCGATCGCCGGATACTTGCTGATATTGTCTTCGCGCAGGATGTCGGATTGGTTGTTAAAGCTCATGGGGATCCTCCGGTACGTTTACCTGCACAAGGCCCGAAAGCAAAAGCTGCATCAGGGACTTTTTCTTTTGCCTTTCCTGTTCCAGGCCTTGTTGCAACAGCGAGATTTCCCTGTCGGCGGCGGAAAGGACTTCGGCGATGGCTTGCTGTTCGGGGAGGGGCGGGGATAAAATCGGCATGGCGAATAAATCATCGTTTGTGATATTCATTCTGTCATGGCGTGCCCCATAATTTGCCACACCGCTCATATAGCGATGCCAAACGGAACTTTTAAGATATAGTTCGGCAAAGTCTTCGTTTATTGTATTTCCCGTTAGTCTAAATACAGTGTATAAAGGCGATGCGATTCCTGTCTCGTCAATGTGGGAGCGGTTTATCGGTCCGCAGGGTGCGCTTTCCGAAATACGCGGGTTGTAAATGAAATCGCCAGGATTGACAATGTAATAACTGCCGGTATTTTCATTGTTTGAAATTTGCTTGTCGAAATAATCAATCTGCTTGATGACGCCCTTTGTTGCGGAATTTGTAAGGGTTAAATGGAATTTATTATCCTTGTTCTTTTCTGTCGAATGAACGGCTATGTTTTTTAACCGGACTACACCCCATTTTCCCTTTTCAATCAAGACACCGTTGAGCTTGAAAGGGCGCGTGTCGTTTGTCGAGAGCAGCCGCTGCATCAGGAACTTTTTCTGCTTCCGCTTTTCGGCAACCAGCTTTTCCTTGAGCGCAATCACCCTGTCCTGCGCTGTCAGGATTTCGGCGATTTTTTTCTGTTCGGAAAGGGGCGGGGATAAAATCGGCATGGCGAATAAATCATCGTTTGTGATATTCATTCTGTCATGGCGTGCCCCATAATTTGCCACACCGCTCATATAGCGATGCCAAACGGAACTTTTAAGATATAGTTCGGCAAAGTCTTCGTTTATTGTATTTCCCGTTAGTCTAAATACAGTGTATAAAGGCGATGCGATTCCTGTCTCGTCAATGTGGGAGCGGTTTATCGGTCCGCAGGGTGCGCTTTCCGAAATACGCGGGTTGTAAATGAAATCGCCAGGATTGACAATGTAATAACTGTCGGTATTTTCATTGTTTGAAATTTGCTTGTCAAAATAATCAATCTGCTTGATGACGCCCTTTGTCGCAGAATTTGTAAGGGTTAAATGGAATTTATTATCGTTGTTCTTTTCTGTCGAATGAACGGCTATGTTTTTTAACCGGAAAACTTCCCATTCCTTCGGTACGATTCCGACCGCCGTTTTCCTGTAACCGGCAGGAACCTTTCCCGCTTGGATTGCCTTGAGCTTCTTTTCAATTATTGGGGTCATGGTTTTACCTGTTTTAAAATGTCTTCGAGAGTTCTGATTAGGTAATGCAACGAAAAAATGGTTGGTGTTAGAGGACGCTCGGCGTTGTCATAAATAACCCTTGCAGTCTTCAAAAGTTTATCTAGAAAATCTTTTTCCGATTTGATTAATTCGCTGTTCCATTCATTTTCGTTTTCCTTTTTTGCATAGCGCTTTTTTAGAGCGTTGAAAAAATAACTCCGCCAATTCGTGTTTATTTTTTGATAGATTTCACATAGCTTTTGAACATCCAATTCCGTAAAGGGAAATTTTTCGGAAAATTCCCCAAATAGGGCGATTTGGTCACACATCCTTTTCATTTCGTTGTAAGAATCGCTTTGAAGCAAGGTGTAGAATTCGTTTAAGGTTTTCTTCTTTCTGTTCTTGATGTTGTCATTTAACAATTGGCACAATAAAGCGAGAAATTCACCGTTTACTTGTTCATTTTTTTTGTAGGTGCTGTCTATCTGTCCTTGTTTGGTCCAGTATTCCATATCCCTGTCGATTAATTTATCTTTAACAGACTTGACATATTCCTCCATTCGAGATTTAAAATTTTCGGGAGAATCCTTCAGAACATTTTGTGTGGCGTACCAATACATTCGGTAAAAAAGATTCATGATAAAAAAAGGATCGACAAGTGTTTTGTCTTTTAAGCTATTTTCAAATGCATCTAATGCCTTTTCACCATCCTCATCATTCAGCATAAACCAGTTCAACAGCTGTTTTAAGTAGTATTCGTTTTTTCCTTCGAACCAAATAGATTCTCTGATTAGATTGTTAATTTCATTAAAATCTACGCTGTTTTGCAATAGCCATGTCCGCCAAATTTGAAGCCACTTATTTGCAAATGCGGAATCGTTCATGGATGAGAACATCCTTAAACCGTCAAACTTATCTTGAAAGTTTTCATAGCTTGCAGATTTTTCGTCGGCTATTTGGGTGTTGGGAACAATGTTCCATGTGACATTTTTTGTGTTACTATTTAAAGGAGTTGTTTGAATTTGAAACGATTTTTCATCTTGTTTTTGATTTAGAATCCTTGCCGCAGAATGGGTTATCTGGTCTTGCATTTCATAGGGATTTAGCAAGCCTAAATAATACGCATATTGATGCGCAAAGAAATCTGCAACAAGCAATTCATTAAACTCAGAATCTTTCAAATATTTATCTTGTATTTTTTTTATAAATCTCTGAAAGTCGAGAAGCGAATGTTTTAAGGAGCGAAAATTTGACACGCCCGCCATTTCGAATATCTGGGCAATGGTATCGTGATAATCTTTCAATAAATTCTTTGACTTGTCGTTAAGAATGTGATTTTCTTTTTCAAACCAACAATTCCAAACTTCGTCGAAAGATGTCTGTATCTGAAATTCCTTGCCGATAACTTTTTCTTTGGTGCTGGATAGACGATGCAGTGTCGATTTATCTTCTTGGCATTTTTGCGCCTCTTCCCATTTTTCCTTGTCGGCTAGCAGAATGCTTGGAACTTGCAGGTGCTCTACATATTCGTTCAGATAGCCCAATAATTCTGGAAGCGGCATGTCCGCCCGTTCCACATCGTCAAAGACGACAACCGTTTTCTTGTTTAAATTTTCTTTCTTTTTCAAATAGCTTCTTGCTAAAACAGATACCGTTTTGCCGGCGATTGCCATAGTAGGATTTCCAGTTATAACGCTTGATATTTTTCCCACTAATGAAGCGGCGTTGGGCAAAGCTTTAAAAACTGCGGAGTTTAAAATCGGATGTAATTTTTCAAGTACCCGCTGATCCATTTCTTTGCGATTTTTTGTTCCAAATAGGCTGACATAGACAACCGTGTATTTTTCACAACCAGTCAGCCAGTCAAAAACTTTGGTTGAATCTTTTTCGGCGCCTCTGCCCTTTAAATATTTTCTAATAAAATAAGTTTTTCCCGAACCCCAGCAACCTGTAATCAAGACGGCATAATCAGGACGATTTTCTTTTTCCAAATAGTAATCTAAAAATTCAGTGATGTGATTGTTGTTGTCTGTCATTATTTGTCTCCATCGGTTTTAACCCAGCATCCCCTTTTGGACGCCCCTTCCCAAATATAGCCCAGTTTTTTCAAGTCGCGCTTCACGGTGTCGCGACTGACCTTTAATTGCTTTGCCATTTCGGTGATAGCGATGGATTGGTTTTCTAAAATCAGCTTGGCGATGATTTCTGTTCTTTTTTGAGGTGCATTTTGAGGTGCATTTTGAGGTGCATTTTGAGGTGCATTTTGAGGTGCATTTTGGCCGATGCTCGAAGAGATGGATTTCCCGTTCAGCTTTTTTAGGGGAAAGGTAACCACGGTGAATCCGGTCTGTTCGCTCCAGTAGGGTTCTTTTGCGCCTTCTGCCTTGCAGGCGTCCATGATCCGCTGAACGCCGGATCCCCAGCTTTCAAGAAACATTGTCCTGTAAAGAACTTCGGCGAGCGTCTTGTTTCGCGGATACGACTTGTGCAAACGCTTGATGTTTTGGGGTGTCAGTTGCCGAGGCAAAAGTCCCGGGCTTTCGATCTCTATACGGTCGTCGTATATGGCGATGCCAATAGAACATTGGTACATGCCGTAATCCCGATGGCACAGGGCGTTGATAAGCGCTTCGCGCAAAGCCGCGACAGGAATGTCTAGGTGCTCTTCCCTTAAAACTCCCGTGATTTCACCGCTTAGGGAAAGGTGTTTAAAAAAGAATGCCATGCCGGCGTCCAGCAGTTCAAAAAAATTTCCCGATACTTGCTGGTTATCTATAAAGTGAAGCTTGTCGCTTCCTCGGAATCGAGCCATGCGAATTACATATTCGCCCATTGTCTTCTTGGAAAAAAGAAAAACTCCCGCATTTCTTACGCAGGATTTTTCCTGCAAACCCCATTTCCTTAAAATTTGTTCGGTCGTTTCATAGAGAGATGTCTCGGGGATTCGCCCCCCTTCAACGCCCATTCTGACTGCGCCTCGGATTCGATTGGCGTCGAGATCCTTGATGCGGATATCTTTCGCTTTTTGCATTTCCCAAGAATGCTCATGCGGAAGGTTTAAGAGGATCCTTTCGTCGAACAGGTGTCTCGGCATCGCTTTCGTTACGCTTTCCAGTCGGTAATACGGTTTTCCGTGGAATGTGTAGGGCTTTTGTCCGTAGATCCATGGATCGAATTTTATGACGATTATCTGGAAACCGGGCTTGCCTGGGATATCGATGTATTCGATGACGGGGGAGACTGCCGGTTCGATTCCGGTCAAGGCCTGTGCAATATCGCGGCGCGTAGCTTCCGAGACGATTTGCCCTAAAATTTTTAACGATGGCGTTACGCCAAAAACAAGAAACCCACCTTCGGAGTTCAGAAACGCGCATGCCGAACGCATGCCTTCCCGAAGTTCTCCGGTAGATTTCTTAAACTCGACATTTTTTGTTTCGTCTTTGGAAATCAGCAATTCAAGTTCTTCGTATTTCATGGCGCAACCTTTTCCGTATCGCAGGCGATTGTTTACAGTCCCAGTTCCTTCATGTATTTCGTCATCTGCTTTTGGACTTCCGCGAGTTCTGTCTCGATATTCTTGATGTTGCCCTGCACTTCGTTTATATCGATAAGCTCTTCCTCTTCGAACGTATCGACATAGCGCGGGATGTTCAGGTTGTAGTCGTTCCTTTTGATTTCGTCGAGGGTTGCGACATGGC
Source organism: Sodaliphilus sp. (assembly GCA_963660435.1). Lineage (GTDB taxonomy): Bacteria > Fibrobacterota > Fibrobacteria > Fibrobacterales > Fibrobacteraceae > Hallerella. The sequence goes on along the minus strand of CAVKYI010000011.1, from coordinate 7,902 downwards.
TGTATTTTTCTTCGCCGGTAAATTTTGGATTTTGGCGGTAGCTGGCGTAGGTGTCGAGAATGTGCCGTACATCTTCATCCCGCAGGATGTTTTGGTTCTTGCCTTTTTCAAAATTGCCCTCGCCGCTCGCATCGACGAATAGTACGCGGTCGTTTGCTCCGCGGTTCTTGCGGAAAACCAGGATGCATGCGGGGATTCCCGCTCCGTAAAAGAGATTTGCCGGAAGTCCGATGACCGCATCGAGGAAGTTGAACTTTTCGATGATTGTCTGCCGGATTTTTCCTTCGCTTGCCCCGCGAAACAGGACGCCGTGGGGAAGAACGATTCCCATGCGTCCGGTCGCATCGTCCAGGCTGTGCAAAAAGTGCATGACGAATGCGTAATCTCCCTTGGATGTCGGGGGAATGCCCCAGTCGAAGCGTCGGAACGGGTCGAGTTCCGGGGTCATCTTCGCTTTCTTGTCGCCTTCGGCAGTTTGGTGGATAAAGCCGCTGTCCCACTTGTCGAGCGAGAACGGCGGGTTCGCAACGATGCACTGGAATTTCATCAGCCTGTCGTTTTCGATGTTTCCCGGATTGGCCAGCGTGTCGCCTTGCCAGATGACCGCATCATCTACGCCGTGCAGGAACATGTTCATCCGGCAGAGCGCCCACGTTTGCATGTTCTGTTCCTGTCCGTAAACGCGTGCCTTGCGGTTGCCGATTTGCCCGAACGCCTTGAGCAGGAGTCCGCCGCTGCCGCAGGTGCCGTCATAAATGCGGTCGTTTTCCTTTGGGGCTACGAGGCGCGCGACAAGTTCGGAAACTTTGCTAGGCGTGTAAAATTCTCCGCCTTTCTTCCCGGCATCGGAGGCGAAGTTCGCTATCATGTATTCGTATGCGTCGCCGATGATGTCAACGGAATCCAGTTGCGTGGGACTTAAATCCAAATCCTTGAAGTCTTCCAGGAGGTTTTTTAGAATGGCGTTTTTATCTTTCGGTTCGCCGAAATCGACCGTGGAGTTGAAGTCGATAGCCCGAAATACGTTGTGGAGCTTTGCGCTGTTGTTGTTTTCGATTGCCGCCAGGGCCACGTTGATCTTTTGACCGATTTCTGCGTGGTTCCGGTTAGTGTATAGGTAGGCGAATGTCGAAGTCTCGTCCATGACAAAACGCTCGCGGCTCATCGCCCGGGTGACGCGTTGCCTGTCGCCTTTGTATTGTTCCTCGTATTTCTTGCGGGTTTCCGCGTACACGTCGCTTAGGTATTTGACGAATAGCATCGAAAGAATGTAATCCTTGTAACGGGAACTGTCTATTTTGCCGCGGAAGCTGTCGCAGGCGTTCCACAATACTCGCTCGATTTCTTGCTTGGTTGTCATGCTGGGATCCTTTTTGTTTAAAAATTCATAAAAACGCGGGCCATGAGCACCCGGTTTAGTTTTGCCTTTTCCGATGCGAGCCTTGTCAAAAGCTCTTGTTCCTTTTCTGTCAGTTTGAACAATTTTCCGAATGAATTTTGTCGTTCTTCGGAAATGCATTTTATCGGTAAATCGGCGAAGAGGCCCGAATTGATTGTGCCAAATTGTGTCGTGCCGCTGATGTTCCGGTAGATTAGCTGCATAACGTTTTTTTGCTTCAGTTGCCAGAGTACAAAATAGGGGTTAATCGATGATTTCGTCAGCCTGATGATGGCAAAGTGGGAAGGCACAAGCAGATTTGTGGATTCTTGTTCGATGATTGCCGAGGAATACGGGGCGCTAAGACGAATCAGAATGTCATTTTGTTTTGTGATAAAGTCTTCGTTTAGCTTTTCGTTCGCATAGAACGGTTCGGCGGAGGAAATGTCCAGTTTGCCGTCGTTTCGGATGCAGTGTAAATTCAGCAACTTATATTCATAGATGTTTTGGCTGTCGAAAGTTGCTCTTTTGCGCGAAGTTACAACGCCTGTCCGAATAGAGGCGATATCTTTCAACAAAATTTCTGGCGCAGAATCAAGATACATTCTTTTGAAATATATTTCCTGCTTTGCCAATTGTCAAGTTTTTTTTGTCTTGGTTGTTTTGTGATTTTGCAGTCGGATGTCATTTTGGCTGAAAAAAATGCGCCGCATTTGCGGCGCATAAAACTTTGGATAAAAATTTTGGGCGAAGACCCGCGCTAGCCTTCCACGTGGTGCGACTTTTCGAGGTCTCGGGCGTTGATTATCAGCATCTGCAGACGGTTTTCGATGTTCGCGAAGCTCGTGTCCGGGTCGTAGTCGAGGGAGAGAACCTGGATGTGCGGATATCGCGCCTTGACCGCCTTGGTGAGGCCGCGACCCGAGATGTGGTTCGCAAGGCATGCGAACGGCTGCACGATGATGAAGCTGTTGATGCCGTGGGGCGCATTGTAGAGGATTTCGCCCGGAATCAGCCAGCCTTCGCCCGTGTTATATGTCGGGTCGATGATGTCTCCCACGAGCTTGACCAGTTCGTAGCAGTCCGCGTGGTGCTCGTAGAGCTTGTAGCGCTTCGCGTGCTTCTGGACAGTCTTTACCGCGTGGGTGTAAATCTTTGCGGTGACGCCTCCGACGAGGAAGTTCTCGATGGGCTTTTCGATGAGTCCGCGCCTTATCTTTTCGCGACGGACGACTTCATCGACACGGAAGAAGTCCGTCATGCCCGGCAGGTAAACTTCCATGCCGTTGTCCATCAGATAGTCTTCGATGTGGCCGTTTGCGCCCGGGTGGTAGTTCATCAGGATTTCGCCGAGGAGCGCGACGCGCGGCTTGCGGTAAGTCGAATCGACGTCTATCCCGTTGAACGCTTCGATGGCGCGGTCAAAGACCTTGAGCGCCTTTTTCGGGTAGGCTAGGCTCTTTTGCGAGATGACGGCGACCTCTTCCATGACGCGGGGGAGCCATTCGTCATAGACTTTCTGCGTGTCGCCCGCGTGACGCTCGTAGGGGCGGCTTCTGCGGTAAACGGTCTCGATGGCGTCCATCATGGTGAGGCCCCAGAGCATGTGCAGGCGGAAGTCCATCGTGAGCTTGAATCCCGGGTGCATGTTCTTCGTATCGGTGCCGGTCGTGATGATGGGAATGTCGGCGAATCCCGCTTCGTCGAGAGCCTTTCGCGCGAGGACGGCGTATTGCACCGCGCGGCAGTTTTCGCAGTTCTTCGAGAGCGTGACGGCAACCTTGTCGTGCGGACATTCGGGGTGGTTCTTTAGCCACAGGAGGTTTTCGCCGATGTTCACCTGGGCGGGGAAGCAGATGTCGTTGTGGACATACTTCTTGCCGAGCGCGAACGCTTCCGGGCCTCCCATCGGGAGCAGCTCGACCTTGTAGCCGAGATGCTTGAAGTAGGCCGTAGCGAGGACGCTGAATCCGCGGGAGAGGTTCGGGACGAGAATCGTCCGGGTTTCCTTGTCCTTTTCCTCGAACTTGACGGGGAAGAGAGGGCCTTCCGTCTTGGGCGGGAACTCGATCTTTCTCCGTGCGCGGACTGTTTCGATGAAGCTCTTGACGCGGATGCCGACCGGGCCGCGGGCGTCGCCTTCGTCGAGCTTCAGCATCAGAAGCTCCTTCATGGAAACCTCGTGCAGCATCCGGTTCATCTCGTCGGTGAGAACCGAGTCGTGTCCGCAGCCGAAGCTCACGATTTGCACGAGTTCGAGCGCGGGATCCTTCGCGGCGAGCATTGTCGCCCCGAGCATCCGCATATGGAACGTATTCTTGACTTCCATCCGGGTATGCTTATCGACGTCCTGGTCGAAGACCCCGGGGAGCGATTCCGTCGTGAGGACGGGAATTCCCATCCGCGTAAAGTGCTGCGCGATGTTGTGGTTGATGAGAACGTCCGCATGGTAGGGACGTCCGGCAAGGCATATCGCGAAGTCGCCCTTCTTTCGGACGTCGTCGAGAATCTTTCCGCCCTCTTCGGCGAGTGTCGCGCGGAATGTCGAGAGCGCCTTTTCGCCCTCGGTCACCGCCTTGTCGAGAATCTTCCTTGAAATTCCCCAGAGGTCGTGAAAATAGTGAATTGTCTGCTTGCGGCGCAGATCCGTGTCCGTCCAGTGGAACGTGGGCTGGATCATGGGAATCCCGTAGCGGGTTTCGGGGTCGTCCGTGTTGCGGCAGACGTTGGGGTAGCCCTGTACGACGGGGCATACGGCGGTCGATTTGAACTTCGAGTGATCGCTCGGCAGGGCGACCATCACCGGGAAGAATATGCTATCGACCTTCTTGTCGATGAGATCGAGAACGTGCCCGTGGACGAGCTTTGCCGGGAAGCAGATGGTGTCGCTCGCGACGCTCTGGAGCCCGCGTTCGAAGAGCTTGTAGTCGCTCTGGCGGCTGATGACGACCGTGTAGCCGAGCGACGTGAAGAACGCTTTCCAATAGGGGAGGCTCGACCAGAATTCGAGAGCGCGCGGGATGCCGATGGTCTTTCCCGTCTGCGGAAGGAGCTGTTTCGGCGCATAGTCCTTGACTAGCAGCTGGTTCGTGCGCTTTACCATATCGGGCACGGCGAGCATCTTCCTGTTGATCTCCGCGATGAGCGCCTTCGTCTTCGGGTCGTTCGGGTCGGCGGTGACCTCTCCGCGTTCGCAGCGGTTCCCGGTGACATAGCTCGATCCGTCGCTGAACGTGACGATCGTGCGGGAGCAGTGGTTTGTGCAGTAGCCGCAGATCATGCCGGGCTTGTTGTCCCAGCTCATGTTCCTTGCCGCTTCGAGGCCGATGAATGTCGATCGGTAGTTCGGGTCTTCCTTCTTCTTGTTCTCCATGAACTTCTTCGTGAGAAGGGCGACGCCGATCGCTCCCATTTCGCCTGGGCGTTCCGGTCGGATGGGGACGATGCCCGTGAGCTGCTCGAAGGCGCGGAGGACCGCGTCGTTCTTGAACGTTCCGCCCTGGACAACGACGACCTTTCCGAGGGTTTCGAGGTTGCGGATGCGGATAACTTTCGTGAAGACGTTCAGGATGATGGAACGGCAGATGCCCGCGATGATGTCTTCGGGCTGCTTGCCGTCGCGCTGCTCGGTGATGATCGAGCTGTTCATGAAGACCGTGCAGCGGCTTCCGAGCTCGGAGGGGTTCTTCGCGTTGAAGGCGAGTTCCGCTATCTTTTCCATGGGGACGCCGAGCGACTTCGCGTATGTTTCGATGAACGAACCGCATCCCGAGGAGCACGCCTCGTTGAGGATGATGCCCGTGACGACGCCGTCGTGGACGGAGATGGCCTTCATGTCCTGTCCGCCGATGTCGAGGATGAAGGAAACGTCGGGCCGGAGCTTTTGCGCCGCGTTCGCGTGGGCGACCGTTTCGACCGTGTGGTAGTCGGCGTGGACGGCGCGGGCGAAGAGCTGTTCGCCGTAGCCGGTCGTTCCGACGCCTAGGATGTTGAGCTTGCAGCCGTATTCCTCGTAGCGGTCAGCGAGGTCGTTGAGCGCCTTCTTCAGGACGGCGAGCGGTTCGCCTTCGTTTCCGGAATAGAAGCCGTCGATGACATTCTCGTTTTCGTCGAGCAGGACGAACTTTGTCGTCGTCGAACCCGCGTCGATACCGAGGTACGCGTTGATGGTGGAGCCCGAAGGCGGCTGCGGATAGTTCGGGCTTGCGAGCGGATGTTCCCGCTTGAAGAGTTCGTGTTCCGCTTCGCTCTTGAAGAACGGTTCGGAGTGGTCCTTGCGCTCGGCGAGACGGATCTCGTTGAAGTGTCTGAGCGTTTCGAGCGAGCCTTCGCGACGGTATCCGCATTCCTTGTCCGCGAACATGCTGCCGATGGAAAGAGCCGCCCCGTAGGCGACGAGAACTTCGGAATGTTCCGGGCGGATGGCCTGTTCGTCGGAGATGCCGAGGCGTTCCTTGAACGCGCGGACGAGTGTCGCGTTGAACGTGAGAGGTCCGCCTTCGAAGATGACGGGCGGCTTGATTTCCATGCCTTGCGCGAGACCGCCGATTGTCTGCTTCGCGATGGCGTGGAAGCTAGACAGGGCGATGTCTTCCTTGGCGACGCCGCTGTTGAGCATCGGCTGGATGTCCGTCTTGGCGAAGACGCCGCAGCGTCCCGAAATTTCGTAAACCTTCGTGCCGCGGGCGGCGAACGATTCGAACTGTTCTGTCTTGATGCGGAGAAGCCCCGCCACCTGGTCGATGAACGCTCCGGTTCCGCCGGCGCATACGCCGTTCATGCGCATGTCGCTCGCGATGAGCTTTCCCGTGCCCTTGTCCTTTTCGAAGAAGACGACTTTCGCGTCCTGGCCGCCGAGTTCGATGGCTACCCGGGCTTCGGGGTGAGTCGCTCTCACGGCGAGAGCGTTGGCGACGACTTCCTGGACAAAGAACGCGTGAGTCGCGTCGGCGAAAGGCTGTGCGCCGGATCCGCAGAAAGCCACCCGGAAATTCCTGTCGGGGAACATCCCGTGGGCGGTCGAAAGGACTTCATAGACTTTCTTCGCCTGCATCGCGTTGTGACGTTCGTAGGTAAAATGAAGAAGCTTTTCGGTTGCCGGATCGACGACGGCGATTTTCACGGTAGTCGAACCGACATCGACACCAATCCACAGATCATTGTTCTGAATGCTCATAGTGTCGCAAATTTAGAAAAATCGGATGTTTTCGAGGCTGCTGTCTGCTATATTTGGAATATGCACCACTTGATTGTCCCGGGGCTGAACAATTCGGGTCCGAAACATTGGCAGAGCTTCTGGGAAAGAAGTCTCCCGGATTCGGAACGTGTCGTCCAGGAAAACTGGGAACATCCGGAAAAGAAGGACTGGGTTGAGCGCCTTTCCCGCTACATCGAAAATCTCCGATCGGACACGGTTCTCGTCGCGCACAGCCTAGGCTCGGTAACCGCCGTCGAATGGCTATTGCAGGGTAAAAGTCCCTTTGTCCGCGGCGCCTTTCTCGTCGCTCCGGCGGATGCGGACACGGTGGAAATCATCCGCGACTTCGCACCGGTTCCGCTGAAACGTCTCCCCGTCCCGTCGATGGTCGTCGCGAGCGAGAACGATCCCTACGTCTCGATGGAACGCGCCCGCCTGTTTGCAAGGTTCTGGGAGGCAAGCCTCGAAAATGTCGGCGCTCTCGGACACATCAACGCGCAGGCGGACCTCGGCGAATGGCCCGCCGGACGCGCGCTTCTCGAAAAGTTCGAACGAACGCTTGGAGCGTGATTCCCGGATTCGAGTCGGAATCTTGACCTGGAAAAAAGGAAGCAAAAAATGACCGAAAAGGAAAAAATGCTGAAGCAGATGCTGTATGACGCGAACTACGACAAGGACTTGCAGCAGGAAAGATTCGTCGCGAAAGATCTTTGTCACGCGTATAACCAGCTTTGTCCATCCGATACGGAGGGTCAGGCGAAAATTCTCGGGCGTCTTCTCGGAAAGACCGGTGAACGATTCTGCGTGACCGCTCCGTTCTTTTGCGACTACGGCTACAACATCGAGCTCGGAGAAAACTTCTATTCGAATCACAACCTTGTCATCCTGGATGGCGCAAAGGTCAAGTTCGGCGACAACGTGTTTGTCGCGCCGAATTGCGGATTCCACACGGCAGGGCATCCGATCGATTTTGAACGCAGAAATCTGGGACTTGAATACGCCTACCCGATTACGGTGGGAGACAATGTCTGGATTGGAGCCGGGGTCCAGGTCATGCCCGGGGTTACCATCGGGAGCAATGTCGTGATTGGCGGCGGAAGCGTCGTCGTCAAGGACATTCCGAGCGATTCGGTCGCGGTCGGAAATCCGTGCAAGGTTATCCGGGCCATCACGGAAGACGACAAAAAGAGATGCTGGGACAGATCGCAAGCCCGGTAAAAATCATGGGCAGGAATGCACCCGATGTTCGAAGTTCCCGTTCGTCGGGCTTTACATAAGGTCACCTCTAAAAATTGCTTTGGTTAAGAAAATTTGAATGAGACCAAGC
>CAVKYI010000010.1:0-64813 GCA_963660435.1 Sodaliphilus sp. | reverse complement strand
GACGAACCGGCGCGAAGCGTCGCAATCAAATTTTTGAAAATTGAATTTTTAGAGGTGACCTTCAATTATCAACCGAGCTCTTTCAGTTCCGCGGCCCACTCTTCCTTTGCCCGGGCAAGTCTTTCGATGGACGCTTCGTCGGCGCCGCTCGAATCGCGCAAGGCCTTCAGCTTTCGGTAACCGTCGAGCAGCTTTTGCGCTTCGGGATGTTCCGGGATGATCTCCTCTAGGGAGCTTTCGATCTTTTCGTCGGAATAATAACGCAGGACTCCCTGGAAATAGGCCTTGGCAAAGCCCTTTTCGTCGCCCGAAGCTTTCAGCCTTTGGGCCTCGGCAAATTCGAACGGCACGATTCTGTCCATCCATTCGGATTCCTTCGCGTAGAGTTCATCGTCTAGCGCGATGGCGTTTTCCTCCCTGCCGAGGCGGAGCTGTTCCGCAAGCAGCGGTCGATAGGATTCGATGTCCGCTTCGACGCCTTCGCTTTTTAAAAAGCTTCCCAGATTTTGCAGGTTCCGTTCGGACGGGGTTTCGAGGACCCGTTCCTTTAGAATGGCGAGTCGGACTTCGCGGGGGAGCCTTGCGAAGTTTTCGTTGTCGAGATCCGTTTCGCGCCTGTGCAGGACGAACGCTCGGAAAAGGACCAGGGCTAGGGCGACAGTAAAGAGGATGGCTGCGGTCATGGGAGAAAATCTAGGTAAATTGGTAAAAAAAGAGTTGCAATAGGGGGCTTTTTTGACGAAAAGATTTATATTTAGGGGGAATATATTCCTATCCCCTTGGTGGAGAAGACTAGATGAAGAAAAAATTTTTGATGCTATCGACGCTGCTTGCCGCAGGTTCCCTGATGACGGCGCAAGCGCAAGTGAGCAATGTGAATATTTCCCTGGACGTTATCGTCCGCGATTTCCAGCCGAGCCATCCGGACTTCGAAAACTTCTCGGAAGAATCTGTCAAATATCTGAACGACATCTATAATTGCGGTCTTCCCGGGTATGACATTAACTGGTATGGGCTTTCCGCCTACCACAACACGTGCGGCAACAAGGAAACCAAGGCCGGGGTCGCGCTTGGCATGGACGGGCTTCCCTGGGTCGCGAATCCGATCCTTCCCACCTATCTGCAGCAGGTGACCGCTACGTTCGGAAACCTGATGTATGGCCAGTGCCATGCGGGCGTTGCCGGTTATACGAACCAGGTCCAGCGCGGTTTCAAGCAGTCCCAGGGGACGACTTTCACGGGCGTTATCAAGAACACCTGCACGGGCGAAGAAGCCAAGAATTCCGGCGGGGATGACTGGGGAAACGAAGTCTATTACACGCCGGGCATGGTGCAGCCCTACCTGACTTTCGACGTGGATGATGCGGGAGAACCCCTTTACCTGGAAGGTGCGCACATCCACAAGCTGAACGAGGCGTGCGACAATTCGAATTTTGCCCAGTGGTTCGAGGATGTTTCGGGCGTAAACAAGACATCCAAGACTACGCTAGACCTCCCGACTGCCTCCGACAACCCGAAGTACAAGGAACTCGATTACAACTACAACAATGGCGGTTACTTTCCGCTTGACGTGGTCAATTCTTCGCTGGTGCGGGAAGGGGCGGCTCCGGGAACGGACCAGTGGGGACCTCAGAGCTTCTCGATTTTCTGTCCACCGTATAATTACAAGTATGCAAGTACGCAAAAGGATTTTCTTGGTAACAATACGTCCGCTCTTTGCGCCGACTGGAACCAGTCTGGCGGAGCGCGCGGGCTAAGCGCAAAAGATGCGGAGAACATCGCGGACAAGTTTGGCGTGCTTGGAAAGCTGCATCTTCGCAACTACAACTTCACGATGATGGGCTATGCGAACTTCAAGTATTACAAGCAGAACAACACCGACGAGCTGAACCAGGAAATCTTCGAGTTCGCCGGTGACGACGATATGTGGATTTTTGTCGATGGCGTGCTGGCCGTCGATCTGGGCGGAACGCACCTCGCGACGCCGGGCATCGTGAACATCCGCACTCTTGCCGCGAACAACCACGGTTGCCACGAGGGCGAGCCTCTCGCCGCCGTACAGCAGAAAAAGAACGCTTGCGGGGCGGATGGACAGTGGGCGGACGGTTCCTGGCACCATCTGCACTTCTTCTATGCGGATAGACAGTCGGACGGTTCGAACCTTTACATTCGCGCGAATCTTGCGGAAGTCGCCGCTTCCGCTTATGGCCAGCCGCGCATTCTCGAAGCGGAAGTCGATGTGAACGAATCCGGTTCGCTCGATACCTACATCTATACGAACACCCAGCTACACGAAAATTCCATTCTATACATCAAGAATTCGAACGGCACTTCCTTCCCGATTCTCTCGAAAAGGGCAAATTCGCTGGGAACTCTTGATACCCTCGCCTTCAAGGTTGAGAACTTTACCTATGTTCAAAAGACGTCCAAGGGATTTTCCTACAAGATTTCGGGCAAGCTCTGCACCGACCAGTCCTGCACGGTGCAGAAGAATCCGGTCAAGGGCGATTCGCTCGCCTTCAACTTCCCGCCTAGCGAGGTTGATGGTTCTTCGGCGATGAATTGCTTCTATTCGGAAGCAAACCAGCAGATTTTCTCGGCGACGCTCAAAGCTGTCGATACGTATAACTGGGGACCGGTCACAAAGGTTGCGAACAACTCTTCGACGACGGTTATCCCTGCCGACACGACCATCGATCGCCCGCCTTTCGACAATTCGACACTCGACAAGGGAAAGCTCGGCGACAAGCAGACTGGCGAAATCATCATTACGCCGCTTCCGATTGACTACTCCAACTCGGAAAACCAGAGCGAATGGATCAAGAACAATATCGACAAGTATTCCAAGGCTCCGGGTGGTGACGCTTCTCCGAATGGCCAAGTCGTCATCAATTCCAAGACAAACTCCAATGGAGGCAGCATTGACAGTTCTCGCTGCGCGACGGTGAACGGTGTCGAGAATTGCGTAAGCTTCGCCTTTGTGACCGACCAGGCGTTCCGCGTCACGGTCCGCGTCTTTGACCATCTGGGACATTTCGTAAACCAATACAGCCAGGAACTGAGCCGTGAAGAGTTCAACAAGATAACGAACTCCAACGTAAGCACTGACGAGGAATGCCTTACGAAGCCCGAAACCCAGACGGGAAGCATCGTGGCGAGCGTCAAGACCTACCCGGTCGCGCAAGATGGCAGAAAGCTCGGCACGGGCGTCTATATTTACCAGATGTCTCTTGTGGAGTATCCGCAAAAGCATTGCGTGAACATTGGTGGCGAACAGACTCCGATGGACGGTGAATACAAGCGTACGGAATACAAGCAGAGTCGCGGCTTCCGTCGCATCGTGGGGAAATAATCCTTATCCAAGTTCCATACATCCCGGGCAAACGCTCGGGATTTTCTACATTTGTCACACCCAAGTAGAGGTATTTTATGTCCGAAGAACTGATACTCAAATTCAACGATCCCACGCCGCTCCGCTATGGCGAAAATTCGCACCAGAGCGCGGTCTTTTACAAGGAACCCGGCTTTGACGAGGCGAGCCTTGCGACGGCGAAACAGCTCCACGGCAAGGAGCTTTCGTATAACAATATCGTGGATGCGGATGCCGCTTTGGAAATCATCCGCGAGTTTTCGGACGTCCCGGCGATTGTCATCATCAAGCACATGAACCCTTGCGGCATGGCGACCGGCGAGACTCTGGACGAAGCCTTTGCTGCGGCCTGGGCCGGGGACCCGGTGTCGGCTTTCGGTTCGGTCATCGCTTCGAGCAAGCGGGTCGATTTGAAGACCGCGCAGCTTCTGAAGGGTCGTTTTGTCGAGATTCTGCTTGCGCCATCCTTTGACGACGACGCCCTGGAATTCTTGAAGAACAAGAGCAAGGACATCCGGCTCCTCGAAGTCGGGAAGATCGAAAAGCCGAAGGCGCGCAAGGTCTATAAGCACATCATCGGCGGTATGCTCGTGCAGGACCGCGACGTGGATCTGTTCGAAAAGTTCGAAACGGTGACGCAGGCGAAGTTCCCGGACAACAAGCTCGCGCTCGCGAAGTTCACATGGATTATCACCAAGTACACGAAGTCTAACGCTATCGTGATGGGCTACGAATACAAGCCGGGACAGTTCCAGGTCATCGGTCTTGGGCCGGGACAGCCGAACCGTATCGATTCGAACAAGCGCCTTTGCCAGCCGCGCGTCCGCGACAACGTGAAGATGATGGTGGAAGATCCGACAAACGAATACATGAATCTTGCCGAAGGCGAAACGCTCGACGAGAAGATTCGCAAGGTCTTTGGCGAAGTCGTCATGGGTTCCGACGCGTTCTTCCCCTTCCCGGACAACGTGGAAGCGGCTCACGAAGCGGGCGTTCGCTATATCGTCCAGCCGGGTGGCTCCAAGAAGGACGACCTTTCGATCGAAGCAGCCGACAAGTTCGGCATCGCGATGGTCTTCACCGGCATGCGCCACTTTAGACACTAAAGGTTCCGATGGCATCCAAGAACGTCCAGGATTTGAATTCCCGGGAGGTGTATCTCACCGTCCTCAACTTTCTGAAGATGGCTTTTCGCAAGGGTTCCCAGAAGATCAACGCGAAGGACTGGCGCTCGTTCAAGGACAAGCTCGGCGCGACGTCCCTTTCCCCGGAAACGGCGAACGCGGTAAGCCTCTGGACGATGGAAAACCTCTTTTGCCACAAGCCTTCCCGGGTGCAACCGCGCGCCTTGCAGGAATTCGAGGAACGGATCTTTTCGGGAACGGTCCACAGCGAATTCGTCGAAGCTGTCCTGTTCGGCATGGTGAGCGAAATCCAGGGGGAAAACATCCTGGATGAATTCCTGGAAACGTCTTCCCAGGCGGTCGCGCCGGAAAGGATGCTATCGTCCCTTTCGCGGATGTGGGCAAAAAACATCCAGGGCTACCAGTCGGTGAAGGTCAGCTGATGCGGGTGCGCGTAATCGGTGCGGGGCTTGCCGGCTGTGAAGCGGCCTTGCAGCTCGCTTCTTTCGGCTTTGACGTGGAGCTTTATGAAATGCGACCGGTTCGGATGACTCCGGCTCATCGGGACGGGAAGCTCGCCCAGCTTGTCTGCTCGAACAGCTTCAAGGGAATGGAGCCGACTTCCGCGCATGGACTCCTGAAACGCGAACTCCGGATGCTCGGAAGCTTTCTGCTCCGCGCTGCGGACGAGGCGCGCGTTCCGGCGGGGGAATCCCTGACGGTAAATCGGGAGGCTTTTAGCGAGGCGGTGGAAAAGGCGATAGCCACTTCGAACAGAATCCATCTGCATCGGGAAGAGGTCCTGACGATTGCGGGGGACTTGCCGACGATTGTCGCTGCGGGACCTCTCGCTAGCGACTCTTTGGCGAACGATATCTTTTCTCGTCTGGGCGGCGAGCGCCTTCATTTCTTTGACGCGATCGCGCCTGTCGTGGAAACGGATTCCATCGACATGACCCACGCCTTTTACCGGAACCGCTGGGAAAAGGGCGAAACGGCGGACTTTATCAATTGCCCGCTGGACAAGGATACCTACGACGAATTTGTGCGCAGGCTCCGCGAAGCGGAATCCGTGGAGTCTCGTCCTTTCGAGAAGAAGGAACTTTTCGAAGGATGCCTTCCGGTCGAGGAGATGGCTCGACGCGGCGAAAACACGCTCCGGTTCGGTCCGATGCGACCCGTGGGACTAGGCCTTGGAAACAACGGCAAGAAGTGGTATGCGGTAATCCAGTTGCGGGCGGAGAACAGGGAAAAGACACTCTTCAATATGGTCGGTTTCCAGACGCGCCTGCGTTACGGAACCCAGAAGGAAATCTTCACGCTCGTTCCCGCCTTGAAAAATGCCCGCTTCGCGCGTCTCGGCGCGATGCATCGCAACACTTTCATCGAAAGTCCGAAACTTCTCGACGAGACGCTGCGGCTAAAGCCCGAGGTGGAAAAGGCTTCCGGTCTTCCGCCGACATGGTTTGCCGGGCAGATCACGGGAGCGGAAGGCTATACGGAAGCGATTGCGACCGGCTGGTATGCGGCCTGGAATCTGTCGAACACGCTTTTGCACGGGCGTCCGAAAGAACTTCCGCCGGAAAGCTGCATCCGTTCGCTGTTGCGCCAGCTGGTGACGCCGAACGAGGATTTTCAGCCGATGAATTTCAATTTCGGGCTGTTGCCTCACAAGGAAGATTACAGGAAAAAGGACAAGAAGCGTCTCTTGGCGGAACAGGAAGAAAAAGCTGTCCGCGAGTGGATCGCAGACAGCGGGAAAGGTTTAGCTTAGTTTAGTCGCAGACTTTTTGAAGCCGGACGATTTCTTCGCGCGCCCAATCTTCAAAAGTGTCGTCTGCAATGTGCGCCTTGGCGTCGCGCATGAGCTTTAGGTAGAAATGCACGTTGTGAATGCTCGCAAGCGTCATGGCGAGAATTTCGCCCGAATGGAACAAGTGACGCAGGTAGGCGCGGCTGAAGTTTCTACACGTGTAGCAATCGCAGTGCGGATCGGGAGCGATGTCGAGCGATTTCGCATAGCGGCCCGCCTTGTAATGCAGGACGCCTTCGCTTGTGAAGAGCATTCCGTTCCGCGCATTCCGCGTGGGCATTACGCAGTCGCACATGTCGATTCCGCGGAAAATCAGCTCGAGCAGGTTCCACGGTGTTCCGACGCCCATCACGTAGCGTGGCTTTTCCCTAGGCAAGAAATCGGTGCAGAAGTCGGCGATTTCGTACATCGTTTCCGCGGGCTCTCCGACGGAAAGCCCTCCGAGCGCAAAACCGTCCGGATCGACCTTCTGGATTTCTTCGATGGCCTTTTTGCGAAGCTCCTTGTGCATTCCACCCTGGACAATCCCGAAGAAGCTCTGGTCGTAACCGAAGAGAGGCGGATTCGCTTGCAGGTATTCCTTGGCACGGCGTGTCCAGTGGAGCGTAAAGTTCAGGGATTTTTCCGCTTCGGCGACCGTGCTCGGGTAAGGCGTGCATTCGTCGAGCGCCATGATGATGTCCGCGCCGATTTCGCGTTCCGCCTTCATTACGTTTTCCGGCGAGAAGAAGTGCTTGGAACCGTCGAGATTGCTGCGGAACTCGATGCCGTCCTTTTTGATCTTTCGGAGATCCTTGAGACTCCAGACCTGGAATCCGCCGCTGTCCGTGAGAATCGGGCCGTGCCAGTTCATGAAACGGTGAAGCCCTCCCGCGTCGCGGATGAGAGCCGTTCCCGGTCGGAGGTAGAGATGGTAAGTGTTCCCCAGGATGATTTCCGCCCGCGCTTCGGAAAGATCGCGCGGAGTGAGCGCCTTGACTGTCGCCTGCGTGCCGACGGGCATGAATATCGGGGTGGTGATGACGCCGTGGCCCGTGTAGATCTTGCCTAGCCGAGCCTTTGACTTTGCGGAAGTCTTGAGAAGTTCGAAGCGGTTCTTTTGCATCTTGAACGGTTCGGTTAGCGTGTCTTGACGATGGTCCAGGCTTCGTCGAAGAGGCGCGCCGCGTCTCCCGGATCCTTGAGGAAGACCATGCGCTTGATTTCCGCTTCGGTCGGGTTGATGACGCGGTTTTCGGTGAATTCCCTGTCGAGAACTTCGATCGATGCCTTGTTCGGCGTCGCGTAGTTGATGTACTTGGCGAGCTGCGCACCGATCTTCGCGTCGAGAATGTAGTTCATGAACGCATAGGCGCCTTCCGGATTCGGGGACTTGCTCGAAAGCGTCATCGCATCGACCCACATGAAGGAACCTTCGACCGGGATGGCGAACTGGAGCGTGGAATCTTCGTCGATTGCCGCCATCGCTTCGCCGTTGAAGACGATCGCTGCCCAGTCCATCTTGGAGAGAACCTTGTCCTTTCCGCCGACCGACCCGTCAAAGCCCAGGAAGTGAGGGTCCTTCTTTGCCTGGAGAATGTATTCGACGGCCTGGTTGATCTCATCCTTGTTCGTGCTGTTCGCGTCGAAGCCTTTGGCCTGGAGCGCCATGGAAAGCATGGAACGGCTCTCTTCGAGGAGGCTGAAGTTTCCCTTTGTCTTTTTGGCATCGAAAAGCATCGAATAGCTCGCGTTCATCGGGTCGATTTCGGAATCGCGGTAGAGGATGCCAGTCGTTCCCCAGAGATAGGGAAGCGTGTAGGCGTTCGTCGGGTCGTAGCTAGGATTCCTGAACTGGCTTGCGACATTGACGCGGTTCGGCACCTTGTTCGTGTCGATTTCCGCGATGAGGCCAAGGTGCACCATCTGCTGGATGACGACGTCGCTTGCGATGACCACGTCGTATTGGGCGGTTCCGACGGTCTGCAGCTTGCTAATCATCTCTTCCTGGGCTTCGTAGAGTTCGAGCTTGAGCGTGTAGCCTGTTCGCGCTTCGAAATCCTTGATCATGTCCGGGTCGATGTATTCGCTGTAGATCATGACCGTGACCTTTTTCGGCTTGTCCGCGCTTTTTTCGTTGCAGCCGAGGAAAATTCCGGCGATAGCGAAGAGGGATGTCAAGGAAAGAATGGTGAAGAGATTTTTCAATTTTTGTGCCTTATGGGTTTGGGTGGATGAATTTCAGGCGCGGGCGTTTCCCTGGGCGATTTTCCGCTCCTTGCGGATTCCCTTCAGGGTAAAGAGCAGCATCGCGAAGAGGGTAAGTCCGAAGACGATGGTCGAAAGTGCATGAATCTGGGGCGAGATGCCCCGCTTGAGCGAACCGTAGATGTAGAGCGGAAGCGTCTGGGATTCGGGACCGCTCGTGAAGAAGCTGAGGATAAAGTCGTCAAGGGAAAGCGTAAAGGCTAGAAGCGCACCGGCAACGATCGCCGTCGAAAGTTGCGGAAGGATGACGCGGAACCAGGCCCCGGCTGTCGAAGCGTAGAGGTCGCGGGCCGCTTCGATCTGCTCCTTTCCGATGCCCGAGAGACGGCTCTGGACGACCAGCACGACAAAGCTGATTTCGAGCGTGACATGGGCGATTATCATCGTGAGCATTCCCGGATCGAAAATGGACGACCACGACCTGAATAGCGCGAAGACAACGGCGAGCGCGATGGCCATCAGGATGTCCGGCGTCACCACGGGAACGTTGATGGACATGTCGAAAAGGCAGCGCATCTTCTTTCCCCACGGAGTCCGGTGGAGACCGATGGCGAGAAGCGTGCCGAGCGTGGTGGCGATGAGCGTACTTGCGACAGCGAGAATCAGCGTGTTTACTGTCGTCGATTGGACCATCGCATTGTCGAAAAGCCCTGCGTACCAGTCGAGCGTAAAGCCCTTCCAGGTTTGCCCGTGCCTGCTTGCGTTTACGCTCTGTACCGCGACGAGAAACATCGGCATATACAGAAGAAGAAAGCCGACAAGGGCGAGGACGCTTGCGATGATCGGAAGTTTCCGCCTAGACAAAGTTCTTCCCTCCGGTCCGTTGGAAAATGACAAGGCTCACGACGCTCGAAAGGATGAGGACGATTCCAAGCATCGCTCCGAACGGCCAGTCGCTCGCGGATCCGAACTGCTGCTGGATAAGGTTCCCGATGAGCATGTATTTTCCCGCTCCGAGCAGATCGCTGATGACATACATCCCGAGGCTTGGAACCAGCGTGAGAATGACGCTTGCGATGATTCCGGGTTTCATCTGCGAAAGGATTCCGTGGTAGAACGTGCGGACGGGACCCGCGTAGAGGTCGCGGGCCGCTTCGACGACTCCCCAGTCAAGGCGTTCGACGCTCGTGTAGAGCGGAAGCACGGCGAACGGGAGCATGGAACTGACCATGCCGATATAGACGGCGAAACTTCCCGGGTAGAGCGACTTCCCCTCGGCGATGATTCCGAGAAAGCTCGCCGCCTTGGCGGGAAACATGTCCGGTCCGAGGAGAATCATCCAGGCCGCGGTGCGGATGACAAGGTTCGTGCAGCTGGGAACCATGATAAGCGCAAAGAGGAACTGTCGCATGGACTTGCCGTGGTTCGCTATCCAGAACGCCATGGGAAGACCGATGGCGATGCAGAGGACCGTGGTGAAAACGGCTATCTTGACGCTGCGCCACAGGATGAGCAGGTTGTCCGGCGACCAGCCGAACGAACTGAAACCGAGAAGGCGCTTTAGGTTCGCAAGGGAAAAGGTCCAGTCGATGCTTCCGTAGGCCCCTCGGTTCGCAAAGGCGAGAACCACCAGAAAACAGGTCGGAACGAGAAGAAAGACCAGTAGCCAGAGAATGCCCGGGCCGGAAAGCAGCGCTCCGGTCTTTTGCATGTGGGCGCGTGTGGTCAGCTTGCCTTCAAAGACTTCGGTTTGCATCGTGGACCTAGTCGCTCAGAACTTGCAGATATTGAGGCTCCATGTAGAGCCTTACCTCGTCTCCCGGATCGTAGATTTCGTCCGGGTCGGTCATTACGCGGAGCTTGATGCTTTCGCACGAGCCAAGGCCGGGAAGTTCGGCGATGAGTTCCCAGTAGTCTCCGCGGAAAATCCGCTCGAGAATCCTCGCCGGGAAGACGTTTTCCGAAAAGTCTTCTTCCTTTCGGCAGACGTGGATGTCTTCCATGCGGATGGCGATTCCTCCGCACGTCTTGCCGCTTTCGTCGGGAGTCCAGGCGGGATCCTTTTCCAGGCAAAGCTTTCCGAAATTCGCCACGGCAAGTCTTTCCGAAACGCGTTCGCATTCGAGAATGTTCGCTTCGCCGATGAAGGTCGCGACGAATCGGTTCACAGGATGTTCATAGACGTCTTCCGGACTTCCGTCCTGCACGATCTGTCCGTTATACATGACAAGTATCCGGTCGCTGACGGCAATCGCTTCGTCCTGGTCGTGCGTGACCAGAATGAATGTCGTGTCGGTTTTCCGCTGGAGTTCTCGAAGCTCGATCTGCAATTTCTTGCGGAGGCTCGCGTCGAGAGCGGAAAGAGGTTCGTCGAGAAGCAGAATATCCGGATTGTTCACGAGGGCGCGCGCCAGCGCGACCCGCTGTCTTTGGCCGCCCGAGAGGGTCGCGGGCATTTCGTCGGCGAGGTCCGAGATGTTCACGATTTTCATCATCTCGTTTACGCGGCGTTCGATTTCGTCTTTCGGAACCTTGTGGCTCTTGAGTCCGAAGGCGATGTTGTCAAAGATGTTCAGGTGTGGAAATAGCGCGTAGTTCTGGAAGACCGTATTGATGGGACGCTTTGACGGAGACTTGTTCGATATGACCTTTCCGCTCAGTACGATTTCTCCCTTGTCCGCCTTTTCGAAACCGCCGATGATGCGGAGAAGTGTCGTCTTGCCGCATCCCGAAGGACCGAGCAACGTGACAAATTCGCCGTCGCGGATAAATACGCTGATTCCCTTGAGTACGGCCTTCTTGCCAAAACTCTTGTAAACGTTGCGAACGTCAAGGTCAAAGTTCTCACCGCTCGGGGGCAAAGGATCCATTTCTTTCTCCATAAGGTGGACGCATCGATTTCGATATGCAAACAAATTTAAAAAGTTTAATCCGGATTTCTAGAGATTCGGGTAAAATTTTTGGCAATAACGCTCGACCGGTCGAGAATGGAGGGTGAAGTGTTGAGAGTGGAGAGTGGAGTGTTCGTTTAGCGGGCCTGTAAAGGCTTGTACGACAAACGGTCATCCTGGAGGGAAGTCAGAACTTAGAGCTTAGAACTTAGATTCTAGAATCGCATACATCTAGGCTTAAAAGTAAAGCGGACCGCTTTGCGACTCTAAGCTCCAAGCTCTTTCGACTAAGCTCCGATATCCGGGTATCGGGGAAGGCTCGGAATCTGTCGGTAGGAGGCGCTCCCGGAATCGAGGGCGAGGAAAATGGCGGAATCTCCGAGAGATAGCATGATGAATTTCGGCACAAGAACCTGCAGATACTTGTTCACCTGGGCCTGTAGAGCGGAGGGTGAATCTACGCCTGGACGCTTGCATTCGACGAGCAGCCACGGTTTCCTGACGCTCTCGCCTTCCCGAAAGTCATGTACCAGGATATCGACCCGGTTCGGATTTTTCGGTGCGATGTTTTTCAGGGCGAATTCCGTTTCGACGAGATGCTGGGGGACGCCGAGCGTTTCGACAAGCCACTGGACGACGCGTTGCCGCACGGCTTCTTCCGGGGTCAAGGCGACGAACTTTTTCCGAGACGGGTCAAAGACGCTTTTCATCTTGCGCAAAGGGAATCAGGCTTTCGCGCGGAAGGGATACTGGGAAAACGGCGGAATATGAAGTTCCTCCTTCAGATCGTCCCAGCGGATGACGCGATTTTTCCAGATGTATTTGCGGTAAAGGCGGCGCGCGACGCGACTCGTGATTTCATAGGGAATCGTGTGGTGCGCTTCGGCGACGGATTCCATGGAAATGCGCGGATCGGCCGCGCCATCGACGACATCGACCGTTTCTCCGATTTGAACGTCCGGGATGCGGCTCACATCGACCATCGTAGCGTCCATGCACACGCGCCCGAGGATGGGACAGAGCTGGTTACGGATAAGAACGTGCCCGTTATTGTATTCACCGCGCAGGTAACCGTCTCCATAGCCGATGGCGATAGTCGCAACCTTCGTCGGCTGCTGGGCGACCCAGTATTGCCCATAGGAAACCGCTTCTCCCGTGGGAACCTCGTGAATGGTGCGGATTGTCGATTTAATAGTCATCACGGGCTTCAGTTCCGGATATTCGAAGCCTTCGGGAGGCGTCGCGCCCATCGGGTTGTAACCGTAGAGGACAAGGCCCGGACGCACCATGTCGAAATGGCTTTCGGGATGACGCAGTGTTCCTGCGGAGCTAGAGCAGTGGCAGAGCTTCGGACGGATTCCCTCGTTTGCGAGGAGTTCCACGAGATTTGCGAATCGGTCGATTTGGCGTTGGGTGCTCGCGTTGGATTCCCGGTCGAGCATGTCTGCCGTTGCGAGGTGAGTGAACATGCCTTCGACTTCAAGATGTCTAAGCGTGAGTATTTCGCGAATAGCGTCAAAGTCGTCAAAGCGAACGCCGTAGCGGTGCATCCCCGTGTTTATAGCGAGATGCGCCTTTGCGGATAGGCCGGTCTCTTCGAGGTATCTGTCGAAAGCCTTGGCCGTTTTCAGGTCCGAAAGCGCGGACGCGAGACGAAATTCCACGAGATAGGGAAAGTCGGCAGGAATGCACGGCCCGAGAACGAGAATGTCCAAATCCATGCCGTATTGGCGAAGAAGCATTCCTTCCGAAAGGTGCGCGACGCCCAAGAAGTCCGCACCGCTGTATTTTGCAGCAAAGGAACAGGCGAGCGATCCGTGTCCATAGCTGTCGGCCTTGACCGGCAAAAGGATCTTCGTATTTTTGGGAATGGACTTTCTGACGAATTGGATGTTGCTTTTGAGAGCGTCCAGGTTGATTTCTATCCAGTTCGGGCGCGTGATGTTCTTTAAATCGGGAGGGAGTGATGGCAAATTCATGGCAGAAATATAGAT
Source organism: Sodaliphilus sp. (assembly GCA_963660435.1). Lineage (GTDB taxonomy): Bacteria > Fibrobacterota > Fibrobacteria > Fibrobacterales > Fibrobacteraceae > Hallerella. The sequence continues at coordinate 51,434 of CAVKYI010000010.1, read as the reverse complement.
TTTGAAATGGAGATGCGGGGGCAGAACCGAGGGTTGAGCGTGGAGAGTTTAGAGTGGAGTGTTCGTTTTGCGGACCTGTAAAGGCTTGTTCGATAAGCAGTCATCCTGGAGGGAGCTCCGCGACTGACCTGTCTGCCGACAGGCCCGCCTGCTGCGGTCAGGCAGGTAGGATCCATAATGCTCGGAATGGATTCTATCGGCTCTTTCAGAGCCTCCAGAATGACGGTAGGCGGTAAAGGTTCGTTACGTTGAACGGCTGTTTCGTTACATCGTCATCCTGGAGGGAGCTTGCGACCGACCTGTCTGCCGACAGGCCCGCCTGCTGCGGTCAGGCAGGTAGGATCCATGGTCAGAGCTTAGTACTTGGAACTTAGATGAGAGTGAAGTGTGGAGAGTTGAGTGAGAAAAGTTGAGAAAGAAGATCGCTTCGCTTTTCTAAGCTCTAAGCACTCTCAGTCAAGCTCTGATTTTTCTATCGTTGTAAACAAAAATAAACAATCTTTCTCTTTGCGAGGAATCCACATGAAAAGGCTATTTATCGTTTCCCTGCCTGCAGTTGTGTGCAGCGTTCTTCTTTCCGCCTGTGGCGACGATGTCACCAAGGTCACGAACGTGACAAACGAAGTTTCCGGCATGGAGATCGTGGCGTCCGCGGATTCGCTCGGAACTTGCGATTCCTCGACCCTTGGCAAGACCGTCTTCGCCTCGGACGAAAACACTGCCTACGTCTGCGCGAATTCGGGCTGGGCGCCGCTTTCTTCCGACAGCAAGTCCTGCCTCGTGGAAGCGCTTTCCGACAGCTCGGGATATAAAATCATCTGCGGGGAAGATTCGGTCGGTGTCGTCAGGAACGGAGAAAACGGTTCGGACGGTAATACCGGCGAAAAGGGCGAAGCCGGAGAAAACGGCGTTTCGTGTACGGTGGAACCTCTTTCCGACGGGGCCGGCTACAAGGTCGTCTGCGGGGAAGACTCGGTCGGCGTTATCCTTGACGGGGCGAACGGAAACGGCTGCACCCTGACCGACAACGGCGACGGCACCGTTTCACAGATTTGCGGCGAAGATTCGATTACCTTGTACAAGGCGTTCTGCAACGGAAAGACCTACGATCCGGAAAAGGCGTTCTGCCTGGAAGATTCCCTTTATTCCTGCGGAGAAAAGGCCTACAGTCCAGATAGCCAGTTCTGCTACGAAGAATCCGTCTATGAACAGTGCGGCGGAAAGACTTTCGTTCCGGATTCGGGATACGCATGCATCGACGGAATCTACGGCTTCGAATTCAAGGATTCGCGTGACGGGCAGAACTATCTGGCGGTAAAAATCGGCGAGCAAGTCTGGATGGCGGAAAACCTGAATTACGCCTATACGCAGAAAACGGAGGATCTGGATTCTTCAAGTTTCTGTTATAACGATTCGGCGGAATATTGCGAAAAGTACGGTCGCCTTTACACGTGGGCGGCGGCGATGGACTCGGTCGCCATATTCTCCGAAGATGGCAAGGACTGCGGCTACAAGACAATGTGTTCCGCGAGCGGAACGGTGCAGGGGGTGTGTCCGGAAGGCTGGCACTTGCCGAGCCTCGAGGAATGGAAAACGCTTGCGGCTTATGTCGCGGACAATACGACAGGCGGCGAAGATTTCGCCGGCTATGCGCTGAAATCGACAAGCGGATGGGATGACGATGGCAACGGCTCGGACGCTTTCGGCTTCGGCACGCTCCCTGCGGGCTACCGCATCGATAAATTCTGGAATATTCTCGAGTCCGCGAGATTCTGGAGCTCTACGGAGAACGAAAATGAAAAGGCTTACTACCTGGATCTTTCCTATGGCTACAATTTTCTGAACATGACTATTCTCTTTAAGCGCAATGCGTTTTCTATCCGTTGCGTCAGGGACTGACGGATTTTCGACATTAAAAGCGAAAAGCCCCGGAAAACCGAGGCTTTTTTCGCGAGAAGGCCGGACTCTTACTTGATAAAGGAAAGGACCGCGTCTCCCATGCCGGTCGTGCCGACCTTCGTGTCGCCTTCCTTCCAGATTTCGCCGGTGCGGAAGCCCGCGCTGATCGTCTTTTCGACCGCGGTTTCGATAGCCCTGGCGGCTTCTTCTTCCTTGAAGGAATAGCGGAGCATCAAGGCGACGGAAAGAATCTGGGCGAGCGGGTTCGCGATGCCCTTGCCCGCGATGTCCGGAGCGGAGCCGCCTGCCGGTTCATAGAGACCGAACGATCCTTCCGCGATGGATGCCGACGGGAGAAGTCCCATGGAACCGGTGAGCATCGCGCATTCGTCGGTGAGAATGTCGCCAAAGAGGTTCGGGCAGAGAAGAACGTCGAACTCGCGCGGACGGCGGAGCAGCTGCATCGCGGCGTTATCGACGTAGAGATGTTCCAGTTCCACGTCCGGATAATCCTTGGCGATTTCCTTGACGATTTCGCGCCAGAAGACGCTCGTCGTGAGAACGTTCGCCTTGTCGATGCTCGCCACCTTCTTCTTGCGGAGACGGGCCGCCTCGAACGCGAAGCGCGCGATGCGTTCCACTTCGTAGCGGCTGTACTTCATCGTATCGAAACCGATTTCGTCCTTGCCCGAGCCTTCGCGACCCTTGGGCTGTCCAAAATAGACGTCGCCCGTGAGTTCGCGGACGGTCAGAATGTTGAAACCGTCGCCGACAATATCCGCTCGAAGCGGGCAGGCCGGTGCGAGTTCCTTATAGACGCGGGCCGGGCGGAGATTGCAGAAAAGCTTGAAGTGCTTGCGAAGGGGGAGAAGCGCACCGCGTTCCGGCTGGAGATTCGGCGGCAGGGATTCCCACTTGGGACCTCCGACCGATCCGAAGAGAATCGCGTCGGACGCTTCGCCCGTCTTGAGCGTGCTTTCCGGCAGCGGATTCTGGAAGTGGTCGTAAGCGATTCCGCCCACGTCCGCCCATTCCTTTTCGGTCGAAAACCCAAACTTGTCCGCCACGGCGTCGAGAACGCGTACGGCCTCTTTCATCACTTCCGGTCCGATTCCGTCGCCCGGGAGAACGGCAATCTTGTAATTCTTGCTCATGGAAAACCTCTATTTTTGAAGCGACCCAAAAATAGAAAATGTTGGAGAGGGATGAACTATTCGACAAGGATTTTCCGCGTCAGGGTTCCGTCGCCGGTTTTCGCGCGAACCAGATAGACCCCACTCGGATAGGCGTTCATCGGAATGCGCTTGATGTTTTCGGCGTGGCAAAGAATCGTACCGTCAAGCCGAACGATTTCGACACGCTGTACACGGGAACTCTCTACCAGGATGCTTTTCGAGAGCCTATCGAACGAGATTCTCGGTTCGCTTTTCCCGAGCGTCAGGATGGCTTCCGTCTTTTCCGCCAGAACATTGACAAGGAAGAGATTTGCCGCGTCTCCCTTGCTTACCGTGTGGCTTCCGCTTTCGAGCGAAACGGTCACTTTTCCGTCCGTTGCCGTATAGGCTTTTCCATCGATCTTGATGCTTTTTGAAAACCCGTCGTCCAGGTAGAGCGTCACTGTCGCGAAAATTTCGAGAGTAAAGGAAACCGCCGTGGAACTTTCCATCTTGAGACACTGGGTGAGCGTTTCTCCGCCGACCTCGATAGATCCCTTGGCGGAAGAAAGGTTTCCCGATACGAGGAAGTTGGGGCTTTCCTTTCCGTCCCTTGTAAAGTTGAGCGTCACGTCGCCCCGAATCGGAAGCGGCGCATTCGAAAAATTCGACGAAGAAGAACTGGAAATCGCCGAAGAACTCGAATCGACGATGCCCGAAGAACTCGAAGAGCCTTGCGCAGAACTGGAACTCGAAACGAGGGAGCTGCTCGAAGTTGGCTCAGCGACGAATTCCCCTTCGCCCTGGATGGCTTTCAATGTCGTGACATAGGATGTCAGCGCGCTTTTTAGCGCCGTGTTTACGTCGGACGATGCATCATCGCTCGAATTGTCGAATGTCCACTTGAAATCTCCGCCGCCAACGCGGCCCGCATAGGAGAGAACCGTCGCTTTCGCCGCTTCGGGAGTCTCTGCCGTGTAGGAATACATCTTGCTTTCGTCGGTGTCGAAGTTGCTGTAATAGTGGCTTCCGGACTTGGACTTGACGCTCGTCGGCACCTTGTCGGACTTCTTCGTAACCACGTAGGCGTCGAAATCCGTCGCCGTGTTGATTCCCATGTCGCTTGCGGAAACGGTCGAACCCTTGTTCGTGTAGCTTGTCGCGCCGTATGGAATGAACGTGTAGCTTCCGGTCATGTAGTTGTCGAACGCCTTGATCGTTCCGCCCGCTTCCTTCCTGAATATCGCGTTGCCCGTCGAAGATTTCGAAGTTCCCGCATAGAGGTCCGTTCCCTGCATCGAGGTGAGCATCGGGTATTTGCAGTTGCGGAAATAGTTTCCTTCCATGAACACGGACGAGCCAAGCGTCGATCCGGCGCCATACTTGGAAATTCCGTCGTAGTAGTTGTTATAGACGTGCGCATTGTAGAACCGTACCCGCGGATGCCTGGAATCGGAATGGTCATACCAGTTGTGATGGTAGGTTATGTAGTAGTCGGTCGCATCGTAGCTGTAAACATTTTCCGATAGGCCCAGAAGATTGCTCTTTCCCGTGTCGAAAAAGTGGTTGTAGGAAAACGTGACGTATCTTGAGAGCTTGCAGTCGAGCGCGCCGTCTCCCTTGAGCTGGTCCCCATCGCTTCCCGCATGGCCATAGAAAAAGTCGTTGTTGTGAATCCAGATGTAGCTCGTGTTCTGCTGGAGTCCGATGTCGTCGCCTTCCTTGCTATCGACGTTCATCACGCCGAGATTCCGGATTTCGACGTTGCTTGCGTTCTTGAGCCGTATTCCCCAGCCGTTTGCCGTAGCGTCCTCGCCGATTCCTTCGATGGTGAGATGGCTGCTTTCCGAAGAGTTGAGATCGACGAGAATGTCTCCATCGACAAGCAGATCGGGATCCGTGATGTTTCCGACAAGCCGAATGGCGACGGGTCTTGTCTCGTAGCCTTTCTTCATGCAGTTCAGGATGCCCTGAAAGCCTTGGCATGTTGTCGTGCCGCCTTTGGAGTCCGTCTTTATGTCGAGCGCAACGTCGTTCTTCGTGTTTTCCGTTACATAGACGACCAGGGCGCCGTCCTTGAGCGTTCCGTCAGCCTTGTAGGCACCGGGAAGCTTTCCGCCGAGGAATGCGAATCCCGACCTGTCGTGGGGCTTGACCGACACGGTTGCCGTAGCGGATTCTCCTTCGACGCCGGACGAAACGGAAACGACTTTGATCGTGTGGGTTCCCGCGGAAAGTCCGGGAATGTCCGCCCGGACGTAGGAACCGTAGGATCGGATTAGCGGGTCGTGAATTTTCGCCCCGTCGAGATAGACGTTGTAGCCGGTCGCTCCGCTGACGGGAGACCATTTGGCGTAAGCCGTTTCGAAATGTCCGCCCGACTGGGTGACGGTAAGCGCCTGGGCGCTGGCGAGAAACATCCCCAATATCAAAAGCGCAAAATATTTCATACTCTTCTTCTCCATAATCCGTAGGCAGAAAATTAAATTGTCGAAACAGGCGGGGGACTATGAAAAAGGAAAATCGTTGTCCGCGGACAACGGTTCGATGATTCTGCCTCTAGATCCTAGATTCCGTAGCAGTCCCGCGTATTCTTTCGGACCGCGTCCATCAGGATTTCGAACGGAACGCCTTTCACCCGGGCGAGAACCGCTCCGATTTGCGGAATCATTCCGGCGTGGCTCGGTTTTCCGCGGAAGGGAACCGGGGCGAGGTAGGGGGCGTCCGTTTCGAGCAGGAGCCTTTCGAGCGGAACCCGGGCGGCCGCTTCGCGAACGCTCTCCGCATTCTTGAACGTGAGAATCCCGGTAAAGCCGACATAGACGCTCGCGGGGAGAGCGAGAACGTTTTCGACAAAGTCCGCGCTCGCCGTGCAGCTGTGCACATGGAGCGTCGATCCGTTTAAATTCGCCGTACGGAGGACGTCGAGCGAATCCTCTTCCGCTTCCCGCAAGTGCAGAACGAATGTCTTGCGGAAAGGCTTCCCGATTTCGAGCTGGCGCGAAAAGACTTCGCGCTGCCTTTCGCGAGATGCGCCTTCGTAATGATAGTCTAGGCCGATTTCCCCGATTCCCACCGTCTTTTTTTCTTTCCAAAGTTCCAGAAGCCTGTTTTCCGTTTCTTCGGAGTAGGAATCCGCATTGAGCGGATGCACGCCGTAAGCCGCATGAACTTCGGGAAATTCATCGGAAAGATCCTTCGCGTAGGCGAAATCCGCCTCTTCGCAGGCAACCTGGATTATCGCGTCCGGCTGCGGATTGACGGTATTCCACCAGTTCCGAAAATCGATACCCGTCCGCTCTTCGAACGAATCCATGTGACAGTGCGAATCGACAAAGTTCATCTGTATGAAATCTCGACGATGGAATATTCCACGACGCCGCGGGGAATCGTGATGGCGACGGAATCACCCTTCCTTTTGCCGATGAGGGCTGTCCCCACGGGAGAGTTCACGCTGATGCGTCCCTGGAGCGGATCGATTTCCTCAACTCCCACGAGCGTATAGACTCTCGTTTTCCCTGTCCGGGATTCCCTGAGCGAGACGGTCGCGCCAAATCGGATGGAACCGTCGGCAGGAGCTTCGGTGCTTACGACCTTTACGCGGTCGAGAATCCTGTCAAGCGTGCGGAGCCTTCGGTCGATATCCCGCAGACGCATCTTGCCGTAAGTGTAGGCTGCGTTTTCGGAGCGGTCGCCTTCGGCGGCGGCGGCGCCGACCTGACGCTGCATTTCGGGACGTTCGACAAACTTGAGGCGTTTCCATTCCTCCATCAGCCTGTCGAAACCTTCTTGTGAAATTGGATTAGGCATAATGACCAATATAGAAATTTCTAGCTTGTTTCCCATGCAATCCCTCTTTCGGTTCACCGACCTTTCCTTTTCCTATCCCGGAACTTCGTCGCGGGCGTTGGACCGTGTAAGTCTTTCGGTGAATGCGGGGGAGACTTTTGCGCTTCTAGGTCCAAACGGCGCGGGAAAGACGACTCTTCTCCGGATTCTCTGCGGACGGCTTGCGATTGGTTCGGGCGAACTTCGGATTGCGAAAAATTTTCGTCGTGGAAATGCGCTCGACCTTTCGCGCTGTGGCATTCTGCTCGAAAGTCCGGGCGTCTATCCCAGGCTTTCGATCGAAGAGTATCTCCGCTTCTTCGCCGGATTTTACATGACAAAAGATGTCACGGAAAGAATTTCGGCCTTGGCGAAAAAGCTTGAACTCCCGAGCCTTTCTTCCCGGATGGGGGAGCTTTCGCACGGCACGCGCCAAAAGGTGCAGATCGCGCGTGCTCTCGTGCACCGGCCCGGTCTGCTTCTTCTCGACGAGCCGGTCGCGAATCTCGACCCTTGCGCCCGGGAAGCGGTCTGGGAATTGCTCGAAAGCTGGAAGCGGGAATGCGACGGCACGCTTATCGTGTGTTCGCACATCCTTTCCGAAATGGACCGGATAGCGACATCGTTTGCCATTCTCTACCGGGGAAGGCTCCTCGCCTCGGGACTTTCCGACAGCTTGCGTACAGACGAATTTACGGTCGATCTGAAGCTTCCCCGGAATGTTCCTCCGGAATCCTTGAAGGACGGTATTCCCAAGACGGCGACGATTCTATCCTTCCGGGAAAGGAAACGGTCACTCGAAACGGTCTATCGCGAAGCGGTCCGGGAATTTTCGGAGGATGCGTGAAAAGCCCTACTCTCCATGTCGCATGCCACGAAATTCGGCAGATCTTGCGCGAACCGAAATTTCTTCTGCCCTTTCTCTTTCCGCCCGTCCTCCTTGTCGCTTCGCAAGTGCTGTTGCTTCCGGAGGACACTTCGCCCGAAATCCTTTCGCGGATGATGCTCTTCTGCGCCCTCCTGATAGCGCCGATGATCGTTCCGCTCGCATCCGACAGCTTTGCCGGCGAAAGGGAACGCGGATCGCTCGAACTCCTCCTGCTCTTGCCCGTGCCTCCCTCGGCGATTTTTTACGGAAAGCTGCTTGCGCTTCTGCCCATTCCGTTTTTTCTCGAGATCGTGGCGGCAACCACCTATGCCCTTGTTTCGGGAACATTCTCGCTTTCTCTCTGGTGGAAATCCGTTCTTGCCGGAATTCTCGCCTGCGCCTGCTTTTCGGTTATTTCCCTTTTCGTTTCGCTGCACGTAAAGACGGCGCGCGCAGCAAACCAGATTTCGCTCGCGTTCGTTTTTCCGCTATTGCTTTGCCTTGGCGCGTTTTCCGATTTCTACTTTGGAAATCCCTGGATGCCATTGCTCTTCTTCGTCTTTTCCGTCTTTCTCGTCATTGCGCTTTCCGCGATTTCGTTTCGAAAGTTTCGGAAATGCTGAAATCTCCGGAAACCGAAAAATTTCTCCTGGCGAAAAAGAGCTAGATTTTGAACGAAAAACATCAACTGGAGTCGTTCCATGAAAAAATTGTCACTGATTCTTCTCGCCATGATTTTCGCTGTCGCCTGTTCAAGTGGCGACAAGACCAAAAAGGAAGGCGACCAGTCTCTCGAAAAGGTGAAAAGCGCCGGTGAATTTGTCCTTGGCCTGGACGATTCGTTCCCGCCGATGGGATTTCGGAACAAGGACAATGAAATTGTCGGATTCGATATCGATCTCGCTTCCGAAGTGGCAAAGCGCCTCGGGGTGAAGCTCCGCACGCAACCGATTTCATGGGACGCCAAGGAACAGGAACTGAACACGGGAAAGATCGACTGCATCTGGAACGGGATGAGCGTCGATAGCGCCCGTGCCGCGGCGATGAACCTCAGCTCGCCCTATCTCGAGAACCGCATGGTTTTCACGGTCAAGGATTCGTCGCTAGTCTCTCTCTCGGCCCTTTCCGGGAAGAAGATCGCCGTGCAGAACGGTTCGACGGCCCAGAAACTTTTGGAAGCTTCCGCCGCGGGAAAGGCTGCTTCCCGGATTTACCCGTTCGATGACAACCAGACCGCTCTGATGGACCTCGACAAGGGCGGAGTCGATGCGGTATTTCTCGATGAAATCGTCGCCCGTTACTGGATAGCTTCGAACGGAAAGAACTTTGTCGTCCTCGAAGAGGGGCTTTCCGACGAGGTCTATGCAATCGGATTCCGCAAGAAGGACCAGAAGCTTCGCGATGCGGTCGATAGTACGCTTGCGGCGATGAAGGCGGATGGCAAGTTCGCCGAAATTTCCGCCAAGTGGTTCGGCAAGTGATTTCCGACCTGGGAAACCTGGTCCCGATTCTCTGGGGAGGGTTCAGGACGACCCTCGCCATTTTCGGGCTGACCCTCGTCTTCTCGATTCCGCTCGGACTTCTAGTCGCCGTTCTCAAGATGTCGCGCTTTCGGATAGTCCGCTATCCGGTCGCGTTCTACATTTCCGTGATGCGGGGAACGCCGCTCCTCTTGCAAATCGTGGCAATATACTTTGGCTCCTATTATCTTTCGGAATCGGTCGGGTCAAATCTTTCCTTCGATCGCTTTCCGGCGGTAATCGTCGCCTTTTCTATCAATTACGCCGCCTACTTTGCCGAAATTTTCCGCGGGGGAATCGAATCCATCAGCAAGGGACAGTACGAGGCTTCCGCGATGCTCGGTCTCACTCGGACGCAGACTTTCTTCCGCATCATCCTGCCGCAGGTCGTAAAACGGGTTGTCCCGGCGAGCGCGAACGAAGTCATCACCCTCGTAAAGGACACGTCGCTTGCCCAGGTCATCGCGGTGACGGAACTCTTTGCGCTCGCGAAAAAGCAGCAGGCCGCCTACGCGAGCATATTCCCCCTGTTTGTCGCGGGAATTTTCTATTACGTGGCGAATCTCCTTCTTTCCGTATTCTTCGGCTATGTGGAACGCAAGCTGAACTACTACAGGTAGCCCTATGTCGGAAACGCCAATACTCGAAGTCAATCACCTGAAGAAGTCCTTTCGCGATAGAAAGAAGGGCGACATTGCCGTTCTCAGGGACATTTCTTTCGGCATGTCTGCCGGCGACGTGCTTTCGGTCATCGGACCGTCGGGGTCCGGCAAATCGACGCTCCTCCGCTGCATCACCCAGCTCGAAACGCTAGACGGCGGCGAGGTCCGCGTATGCGGAAAGGATCTGGTCGTTCCGGGTTCAAGCCCGCTTCGCTATTCGCCCTCGAAGACGCTTCGGGAAATCAGGCTTTCGACGGGACTTGTCTTCCAGAACTTCAACCTCTTTCCGCACCTGACCGTGCTCCAGAACATCACGCTTGCGCCGGTGCGCGTCCTCGGGCGGTCGCGGGAAGAATCGCGCGAACTGGGAATGTCCTTGCTCAAGCGGATGGGGCTCGAGGCCAAGGCGAGAGCGTATCCGTGCGAACTTTCGGGCGGTCAGCAGCAGCGCGTTTCGATTGCGCGGGCGCTTGCGATGAATCCAAAGATCCTCTTCTTTGACGAACCCACGAGCGCGCTCGACCCGGAACTCACGGGCGAAATACTCAAGGTCATCAAGTCGCTTGCCGAGGAAAAGATGACCATGGTCATCGTCACGCACGAGATGGCCTTTGCCCGGGATGTCGCAAGCGATGTCATCTTCATGGACGGCGGACTCATCGTGGAAAAAGGCTCTCCCGAATTCGTGTTCGGGGAGTCGAGAAATGAACGCCTGCACGCTTTCCTTTCGCGATTTTCAAGGAACGGAGATTAAGGATGCACGCTTCGATGGAACAGGAAGCGAACTTCGAGGAATACGAAAAGACGTTTCGCGTCGAAGATTCGATGATTGACAGAAACCGCCACCTGAACAATGTCGTCTGCGTGGAATGGCTCCAGGACATCGCAGTGGAACATTCCGCGGTGACAGGCGGGACTCGCCGAATGGATGAACTCGGCTGTGGCTGGATGATTCGGACGCAGCATGTGGAATACAGGGCGCAGGCCTTTCTCGGCGACGAAATCGTCGGAACGACCTGGATCCCCGAATATTCGAAAATCGCGACGAACCGCTATTCGAAATTCGTCCGCAAGTCCGACGGCAAGGAAATCTTTTCCGCGGTGACAACCTGGGTGCTTGTCGATTTGAAACGCGGACGCCCGATAGCCATTCCCGAAGACATCAAGGACTTTTTTCGCAAGAAGAAAGGTCGCTAAGCGGGGCAGTTTGCTATATTGGGGTGGCAAGAATTTTCACATCAAAAGAAGGTATCACGATGGCAAAACTTTCCATTGAAGATCTCGATCTCAAAGGCAAGCGCGTTTTCATTCGCGTCGATTTCAACGTTCCGCAAGACAAGGTGACGGGCGAAATCACGAACACCAAGCGTATCGAAGCGGCTCTCCCGACAATCCAGTATGCGCTCGACAAGGGTGCCTCTGTCATTCTCGCGAGCCATCTCGGACGTCCGAACGGTTCCGTGAACAAGAAGTTCTCGCTCGCCCCGGTCGCGAAGAAGCTCGAAGAACTCGTCGGAAAGCCGGTCAAGTTCCTTTCGGACTGCGTCGGTCCGGAAGTCGAGGCGGAATGCGCCAAGGCCCAGCCGGGTGACATCATCCTTCTCGAAAACCTCCGCTTCCACATCGAAGAGGAAGGCAAGTCCAAGGTGAAGAACGCCGACGGAACCGAAACGAAGATCAAGGCGGATCCGGCGAAGGTGGAAGCCTTCCGCGCGTCCCTTTCCAAGCTCGCTGACGTCTATGTGAACGACGCTTTCGGCACCGCTCACCGTGCGCACTCCTCGATGGTCGGCGTCGAACTGCCGCTCCGCGCAGCGGGCTTCCTGATGAACAAGGAACTCAAGGCGTTCGACAAGGTGCTGAACAATCCGCCGCGTCCGTTCCTCGCCATTCTCGGCGGTTCTAAGGTCGCGGACAAGATCCAGCTCATCAACAACCTGCTTGACAAGGCGGACGAAATCATCATCGGCGGCGGCATGGCGTTCACGTTCAAGAAGGTCGTCGATGGCATCGAAATCGGCAAGTCCCTCTTTGACGAGGAAGGCGCGAAGATCGTTCCCGAACTGATGGCGAAGGCGAAAGCCGCCGGCAAGAAGATCATCCTCCCGGTGGATTACGTCGCCGCGGAAAAGTTCGATGCGAACGCCGCGAACAAGATCGTCTCCGACAAGGAAGGCATCCCGGCAGACTGGATGGGTCTCGACGTGGGACCGGAATCGACACGGCTCTTCTGCGACGCGATCAAGGGCGCAAAGACAATCGTCTGGAACGGTCCTGCGGGCGTGTTCGAATTCGACGCGTTTGCCAAGGCTACCAAGGCGATGGCCGACGCGATCGTCGAAGCGACTGCAGCCGGTGCGATTACCGTCATCGGTGGCGGCGATACCGCTACGGCAGCCAAGAAGTTCGGTGCGGACAAGAAGGTCACCCACACTTCGACAGGCGGCGGCGCTTCGCTCGAACTCCTCGAGGGAAAGGTCCTTCCGGGCGTCGCGTTCCTCACCGACAAGTAATCCGGTTTTTACGAGAAAAGGCCTCTGTGTTTGCAGAGGTCTTTTTTTTGTGACGAAACGGCAAGATTCATCCGCCAATCTTTTTCTATCTTAGCGGTATATGAAAAAGATTTTAGGACTTTCGCTCGTTCTCTTGACCGCTTTCTCCTTTGCCGCAGACGCCCGCTTTGAACAGGGCGCCCGATTCGAGGCGGCGGGAAAGTACGAGAAGGCGCTCGCCGAATACCGTTCGATTCTCGCGTCGGAGCCTCACAACGCCAAAGCCTTCTATGCGGCGGGAACGGTCCGGTTCAAGATGAAGGACTACAAGGGGGCTATCGCCAACTACGAACTCGCTCTCAAGTACGATGCCGGGATGAAGGAAGCTCGCGAAGGCGCGGCAAAGGCCTACGAAATGCTTGGCGACAGGAAACAGGCCGAGACGATGCGAGGAAAGTCCGAAAGCCCAAAGGCTGTCGCGCAGAATGCGCCGAGGAGCGAAAAATCGAAATTTTCGTATGCCTCCGATGCCTTTCTCAAGGCAAGGCGCGCCTTTGACGCGAAGGATTACAAGGCGGCCTGTTCCGCCGCGCGGGAACTTCTCCTGAAGGAACCGGGACATCCGGGAGCCTACTACTACGCGGGCGCGGGACGCTACGAACTCGGGGAACTCGACAAGGCGGAATACAACCTGAAGCGTTCCTTCGACTATCCGGAACTGGGATACAATGCGCACTTCTATCTCTCGCTTATCTACAAAAAGCAGGGAAAGGCGAAAGAGGAAAGAGCCGAGCTCGAAGAATATGTCAGGCTTTCCAGAAACGAGGCCGCAATCGCGACCGCAAAGGCTCGGCTAGAAGAGCTTTCCGGTGCAAAGAATGCTTCTGTCGCGGAAGTTCCCGAAAAGGACAAGGCGACCGTCCGCGATTCCGTCGAGGAGAAAGTTGCAGAATCCGCTTCCGAAAAGACGGTTGCGCCCGAACCGAAGCCCGCTCCGAAGAAAACGGGCGAAGTTTCGATGGCCCAGGCAAACGACGCCTACCTGCAGGGAGACTATGCCGGCGCCCTTTCCATTTACCAGGCGCTACAGAAGCGGACTCGGGACGAAAACGATCGTTCCTATCTGCTGTTTCAAATCGGGAACATCTATCGCATCCGCCGGGATTTTCGTTCGGCGGTCGCCAAATACCGAGAAGCGGTGGAGCTTTACCCGAACTCCGAATGGGCCAGGGAATCGGAACGCGCCTGGGAAGACGCCGTATGGCAGGAAAGGAACGCGGACAAGCTTCCGAGACGGTAATTATTCCGCCTGCAATAGAAGTCCCTTGAGGTATTGGCCTTCGGGGAAGGAACTTTTGACCGGATGGTCGGCGGGCTGTCCGAACCGTCGGATAATCTGGACGTCTCGGTGGGCGTCGAGGGCGGCATCGGCGACGATCTTTTGAAACAGGTTCATTTCCATCAATCCGGAGCAGCTGAACGTGGCGAGCATCCCGCCCGGAGCGAGCAGCTTTAACGCAAGCAGGTTGATGTCCTTGTAGCCGCGCGAACCTTTGGCAAGATGCGACTTGTTTTCGATGAATTTCGGCGGGTCGAGAACGATCAGGTCAAATTCCTTGCGGCTGTCGCGGCACTTGCGGAGGTAGCTGAACACGTCCGCTTCGAGAAGCTCTGCCCGGTTTTCGTCAAATCCATTTTTCCGGATTAGCGTCCTGGCGATTGATAGCGCGTCTTTCGACACATCGACTTCGGTAACGCGTTCCGCTCCGTTTTTCAGGGCGAAAAGCCCGAAGCCTCCCGTGTAGGAAAAGCAGTTCAGTACGCGCTTTCCGCGGGCAAAAAATCCCACTTCGGCACGGGCATTCCGCTGGTCCAGGTAATATCCCGTCTTGTGGCCGTTCCAGACATCGATGTCGAAACGGATTCCGTTTTCGAGAATTTCGACCGGTTCCTTCGGAACGTTTCCATGGACGACGCCTTTGCGGAGCGGTAGCCCTTCCTTGGCGCGGACATCGGAGTCGCAGCGTTCGAGAATTCCCGTCGGGGAAAGCTTTTCGGCCAGCAACCCGTAGATTTCCTTTCGGAACTTTTCGGCACCGGCGGAAAGGATTTCGACCGATAGGACTTGACCGTACTTGTCGATGATGCAGCCCGGAATTCCGTCATTTTCGGCATAGACGAGGCGGAAGGCGGACTTCGGATCGCAAACGTCGAATCCCCGGCTCTTGCGGTTTTCGATAGCCTTGTCGAGAATGCGAGAGAAAAAATCCCTGTCGATTGAGGCTCGGTCCTTGAAGGTCCAGAAGCGAGCCCGGATTTGCGATTCGGGGGAGTAGGCGGCAAGTCCCAGAAACTCGCCATGCGCCGAGCGAACTTCTACCGTGTCACCAAGTTTCGGTTCGCCTTGGATGCGTCGAATTGCGCCGCTGAAAATCCACGGATGCTTTCTTTGTGAGGACTTTTCCTTGCCTTCTTCGAGAACGAGGGTCGGAACAATTCCATTCATCGGAGCGTTTCCTGGAACCCGTGGAAGCTGTCGAGAAGTTCCGCGTAGGAATCTGCCGCATCGAGTTCGGGGAATTTTTCCGTCACGTTTTTCGGCGCAAAGAGGAACGATCCCTTGTCCGCGGCGAGGAGCATCCCGGTATCGTTGAAGGAATCGCCCGCGGAAAAGACCTTGAAGTTGAGCGTCTTCAGCGCTTCGACCGTCTTTCGCTTCTGGTCGCCTAGGCGCAGGCGGTAATTGACGACAAAGCCGTTCTCGACGACCAGGTTGTGGCAGAAGATTGTCGGGAACTTCATCTTTCGGATGAGCGGGTAGGCGAATTCCTGAAACGTATCGCTGAGAATGACGACCTGGGCTTCGTCGCGGAGCGTGTCAAGAAATTCCATGGCGCCGTCGAGAAGCGGAAGGCTCCCGATGATCTTCTGGATGTCGTCGAGCTTCAGATGTTCCCGGGAAAGAATCTTCAGACGTCCGCGCATCAGTTCGTCATAGTCCTGGATGTCGCGCGTGGTAAGGCGAAGTTCCGGGATGCCCGTCTTTTCGGCGACAGCTATCCAGATTTCGGGCGTGAGGACGCCTTCCATGTCGAGTGTGACAATGCATTGCTTGTTAAACATAGTTCAGCTCACTTCAAGCGATCGTTTAGGATTTCGCGGATTTCGTCGGGCGTGACGATATACTTGCTACGGCAAAAATCGCAAACGAGTTCAAGGTCCTTGCCGTCCTCGATAAGCTCTTCGAGGTCCTCGGTCGGGATGCTTCCGAGAGTCGCGAGCGATCGGACCTTGCTGCACGGGCAGTAGGGGCGCGGTTCGATTTCGCGGACGATCGTCGTCGGGTATTCGCCGGAAATCGCCTGCATCAGGGCGTCCAGGTTGTAAGCCTTTCCGTCGTAGAATTCCGAGAAGGCGGGAAGCTTCGCCACTTGCTTTTCGAGAATGGAAAGTTCGTCGTCGGCGATGTCCGCATACGGTTCGAGATAGAATCCCACGGCGTAGTCGAGTCTTTCGGGATTGTCCTTGTTCACGCGGGCTTCGATGCCTACCGCGGAGCGCGTCTGGGCTGACTGGAGCATAAAGACGGAAAGATTTCTTCCCATGCTTTCGGAGACGGCTTCGATGATGCTTTCGCTAGCGCGCTTGCCGCGTTCGTCGAGCGTGACGACCTGGAAATGCTGCGGGGAAAGCGCCGGTTCGAATTCCTTCGAGGCGAGAATGTCGCTCTCTGGAATCATCGCGCGCAGAAGTCCCTGCGGGGTCGAATCCGCTTCGGCAAAGGTGATGTCGCCCGAAAACGAAACCTTGACGCAGACGGTTCCCGGAAACTTTAGGCCCGAGGAAAGAAAAAGCGAAGCGATTGACGTTTCGGCGAGGAGCTTCAGGGATTGCGTACTCGCTCCGTGCATCTTTCCGATTGTTTCGGCGGAACGCGTGATGTCGGCAAGCACCAGGCGAAACGGAACATGGGAACCGGTCGCGCGGATTAAGCGGTCTTTTTGAGAAAATTCCATAGCGCAAATATAGGAAAATGGGGGAGGATGAATCTGTCCGAACTTACCCGTTGTATTCCTTGAACCATTCCGCAAAGCGGGCGATTCCTTCTTCGAGCGTGACGCCCGGTCTGTAGCCGATGTCCCTTTCGAGCGCTTCCGTGTCCGCCCAGGTGACTTCGACGTCGCCCGGCTGCATCGGCATCATGATCTTTTCGGCGCCGCGTCCGAAATTTTTTTCGAGGGTCGCGATGAAATCCATCAGCTTGACAGGTTCGCCGCGTCCGATGTTGTAGAGGCGGTTCTGCGGTTCCTTCCTTTCGGTTCCGTCGTAAGCGATGCGCCGGATGCCTTCGACGATGTCGTCGATGTAGGTGAAGTCCCGCATCATCTTGCCGTTGTTGAAAACCTTGATCGGACGGCCGTGCGTGATGGCGTCCGCAAAAAGCCACGGCGACATGTCGGGGCGTCCCCACGGGCCATAGACGGTGAAGAAGCGCAGCCCGGTCAAGTTGAGACGGAAAAGGTGGTGGTAGGTTTCCGCCATCAGCTCGTTCGAACGCTTTGTCGCCGCGTAGAGGCTTGACGGCTTTTCGACGCGGTCCGTCGTGCGAAACGGCGTCTCGGTGTTTCGCCCGTACACGCTCGACGAAGACGCATAGACGAGATGTTTTGGCGGATAGGCGCGGGCGCATTCGAGGATGTTCAGAAATCCCGTGATGTTCGAATCGACATAGCTTTGCGGATTGATGAGGCTGTAGCGGACGCCCGCCTGCGCCGCGAGATTCACGACGATGTCGAAAGCTTTGGCCTTGAACAGGCGGAGAAGCGTATCCTTGTCCGAAAGGCTGCACTCGACAAAGGTGAAGTCTTCGCCAGGAATCCGCGAAAGCCTGTCCCGCTTGAGTTTCGGGGAGTAGTAATCGTTTAGATTGTCGATTCCGACGACTTCGTGGCCATCTTTCAAAAAGGCGCGGGCCGTTTCACAGCCGATAAAGCCGGCGACACCGGTGACAAGAATTTTCATGTTAGAGTCCGATCCCGACAGAGAAGAAGGGCGACGACATCGTGTCAAAGTCGAGCATGAACGAGTGATCGTCTTCGTTTCGGTGGTTGCTATTGTATGCGTGGAAATAGACATGCGAAGAACGGAAACCGGCGAGAAGCTCGACGCGGTGAACGTTTACTTGCAACGCGACTCCTCGCGTATAGCCGAATAGCGGCGTGTTCGCGTAATAATCGTCGCCGATAAGCGAAATGCCTGTCGTTCCCCCGCAAAATCCGAGCAGGCGGAACTGGTAGTTCTTCAGTTCGAGAAACGAAAATCCGACTTCGGCGTCTAGTTGCAGAAGTATGTTCTGGATGCCGAACTTTTCCCTGTCTTTCGAGGAATCCCCGGTTTTCGGCGAGTAGCCGATATCGAACTTCTGGTAGCCCAGGATTCCGATAAACGAAATCCACTGGTTCAGCCCGTAGCGCCCGAGCACGCCGACCATGTCCGAAACATCGAGATCGAGAGTGTAGCGCTTGCCGTCGCGGGTCATGTCGTAGCTCAAGTCCGCCTTGTGAAATCTCGCCAGTTCATACATGAATCCGACGCGAAGGGGATGGTTCGACCTTTCGGGACCTTTCGCGATGCTTGCCGTATCGGAAGCAAGGAATGTACGAGAAGAGTCGGGACGTGTGGGCGTAGCGGAGGAATCGGTCACGGCGAAAGCCGTTCCGGCAAAAAACGACAGAACGAGAAAGAGCGGGAGATGGAAAAGCTTTTGGGGCATCACGGCATAATTTTATATTTTTTTTGGGTAAAGGACACGGCTCGCCTTGCAATTTTTTTGAAAATTTACGCGAATTTTTATCCGCTCCACTAAAAAAATGAGTATTTTCTAGATGATTTTCCCCATTTGGAGATTTTTCGATGCAAAAGAAATTCTTTTTCGCCGTGGGCGCTTGTGCCCTTTCGCTTTGTCTTTCCGCCTGTTCCGACGAAATGGATCCAAACGATCCGGCTTCCGTTCGCAAGTATCTGGCAAAGCAGAGCATTCCGCTGACACCGAACAAGTTCATCTCGTATGTCGTCTCTAGCGATACAGCCAAGATGTCGCTATTCCTCAAGGCCGCTTACGAAATCGACGCGACGGACGACAACGGAAACAACGCGATGGCCATCGCCGTAAACAAGGGAAACCTGGACATGATTCGTTACCTGGCGGATCACGGCGCAAAGCTTGACGGAGCAAACAGCAACGGCAAGACTTTCCTGGAAGACGCCATCGAAAACAAGCGGAAGGACGTTGTCGAATTTCTCGTGGCGAAGATGAAGGAAACCGGAGAAATCCAGAATTCGGCTCAGGCCGTGGCTCTTGCCGCAAAGCTCGGCTATGTGGATATCTTGCAGATACTGGGCGATGCCGGCGCGCCTCTCGACACGCGCGGTGCGGACACCTACTATCCGATTCACTTGGCGGTCAAGGGCGGAAACTACGACGCGATGGTGTATCTCGTTTCGAAGGGGGTCGATGTGAACGCGAAGTGCGGCCAGGGCTATTCGGTTCTCGACTGGGCGAGGAACGAAGGCTACACGCGGCTGATCGCTTACCTGAAAAAGCACGGGGCGAAGAACACGCCGGCCTATATCAAGGAATTCGGTCGCTGACTATTTCTCCCTTCCTTGGCGGGAAACCTGGAAACGTTCGCTTTTTGGCGGGCGTTTTTTGTATTTTTGGCCCATGAACAGATTGTTTTGCCTAATTTTCCTGCTAGGCCTAGGGCTAGCCTTTTCCGCGGAAACCGTCGATGGCGTTCGCCGACAGATCAAGGCGGTAAACGAAGAGACTGCCCGCGAAAAAAAGCTACACGCCGAAGAACGCGAACGCCACGAGGCCTTTGTACGTTCGGGACGTGAAAAAGTCGTAATGCTGAACAACCAGAAAAAGTCGCTCCGGGCGGAAATCGATTCGATGAAGGCGGAACTTTCGAGGCTTTCGGACGCGCGGAACAAGTCCGCCGGCGTGATTCGCCTTTACGAGTCCCGCAAGCAGAAATACGCGCAGGACCTGGCGCAGGAAATCGAATCGCTCGTTCCCAGTCTCGAATCGGATTTTCCGTATCGCGTAAGCCAGGCGGTAGAAAACATCCGGGAGACGGCCGCGGAACTTCGCAAGGGGATAATTTCCCCGGACGCAGCGCTTTCCCGTACGCTCGAAGTCTTTTTCGAACGCATCCGGATGGGATACACGACAGAAAGCTGGGACGGATTCCTAAGCGATCCGGAGACTGGGCGGGAATATTCGGGAAAGTTTTTCCGGTTCGGCGCCGTGGCCGCAATCTTCGAGTCGAGAGACGGAAACGATTACTTTTGGCTTTCTCGGTCCTCCGACGACAACTTTTGCTGGACTAGAGTTCCGGAAGACCTGGAATTCCGCGCAAGCGTGAAGGACGCGATAAAAGTCGCGGAAGGCAAGACCGCTCCGCACATCGTCAAAATACCGGTTTCGTCTCCGAAGCGGGAGGACTAGCCATGCGGATAGGTTTCTTGAATCGCATCATCCCCGTCCTTCTTGTCGCGCTTTCCCCGGCGCTTTCCCAGCAAGGCCTTTCGGGTAACGGCGACGCCCTTGTCCGTGAACGCGCCGAGCTGAACAAGGCCAAGGCGGATCTGGAAGAAGCCCGGCAGAAGCGCGACATGGAAGTCGCCGCGCGCTGGAACGACAGGGAAAAGGCCAACCAGGAACGAGAACTCTTCAACCAGAAATACGAAGAGGCGAAAAGCGACCTCGACCGCCTGATGGAAGAGCGGGTGAGGCTCGAAGAGAACGTTCGGGTCGCGCGGGAAGACTTGGCGCAAGTCAAGCAGAATGCGGAGGAAAAGCGGACGGAGTTCCTTTCCCTTGTCGCCGACAAGTCTCTCCTTGAACCGTTCCGCGAAATTCGGGAGCGGGGTATTCCCTACAGATTGCCGCAACGGATCGAAGACTTCAATCGCGCGGAAAAAGGCGCCTCGCTTTACAGGGATAGTCCGCTGAAAGTCGCAAGGGGATTTTTCGAACTGGCGAAAAGGGAGCTCGCCTTTAGCCGCGAAATCGAATGGAAAGCCGGCGAACTTGTCTTCGACGGTACTGTCGTTCCGGGCGAAGAAATCCGGCTCGGCGGAATCTATGCGGTACGCCGGTCTTCGGGCATGGACAGCTCGGTTTCGATGATGCTTCCTGTCGCAGGGGAGCGAGGCGTGTCGTTTGCGTATCGGAACATGAACTCGGGAAACATCCATGCGGAAGTCTTCCAGGCGTTCAAGGCGTCTAGGGATTCCCAGTATATGATGCTCCCGGTCGATGTCCTGCTGAGCACGGCGCTTTCGACGGAACTAGCCAATTCGGAACAGAAGTCTCTTCGGGAGAATCTTCTGCAAACGTTCCACGATGGCGGAATCCTGATGTATCCTATCGCCCTTCTCTTTATCATCGGGATCTTTCTCGTCATCGAACGGTTCGTTGTCCTGCTTGTGAAGGGTGCTTCGCTTCGCTATCGCAAGGTCGTGGAACAGGCGTCGGCGGGAAATCTGGAAGAGGCCAGAGTTCTCGCGAGAAAGATGCACGGCTCGGTGGGAAAAGTCGTCCAGGCGGGAATTCTCAAGGACTACGCGGATCGGGCTTCGGCGGAAAAGGCCATCGAGGAAGTCTTTGCAGCGGAGGTTCCCGCCCTCGAGCGCGGGCTTTCAACGATTTCCGTCATGGCGACCACGGCACCGCTTCTTGGACTTCTTGGAACCGTGATGGGCATGATCCAGCTTTTCCAGGTCATTACGATGCACGGTACGTCTGATCCGAAGCTTTTGGCCGGCGGCATTTCCGTCGCCCTTGTGACGACCGAAGCGGGACTAATCGTCGCGATTCCGCTTCAGCTCCTGCATACGTTCCTCGCAAATCGGATCGACGGCATTCGCGCCCGGATGGAAAAGGCCGGACTTGCCATTCTCAATTCCCGCTGGATTCGAGGCTGAACATGCTTCGCCTCTCCATTCTGGAAGAAGTTCGTTCGCTCCTTGTCCAAGGTGGCTGGGTAATGCTTCCGATTTTTCTCTTGGGCTTTTATGCCTGGACTCTTCTTCTTGAGCGCTTTTTCGCCTACCGCCATGCGAAAAGCGGAAGCGAGTGGGGCATTCGGGCGCAGTTTCGAAGCGTTATTTCCCGAAACGCTCCGCTAGGAAGAAACGCCGTTCGCTATGCCCTCGATGCCGCTCGTCATTCGGTCGATGTGGATTTTTCCCGATCCTTTCCCTCGATTTCCGTTTGTGCCGCGCTCGCTCCGATGCTCGGGCTTCTCGGGACCGTGTCGGGAATGGTCCATGTGTTCGAAACCATCCAGTCCTTCGGCTTTGGAAACCCGGTGCTTTTGGCGGACGGCATTTCCGAGGCCTTGCTCACGACCCAGGCGGGGCTTCTCGTCGCCTTTCCGCTTGTCGTCGCGAACAACCAGCTGACCGCTCGGATTGAAAGGCTGAAAAGTTCCGCGGACAGGGACGCAAGCGCGTTCGAAAACGAAATATTCTCGGAGGAAAGCACATGAGCTTCTTTCGCAGGAATCGCCGCCGAAACAGCGGAATCGATATTTCTCCGATGATGGACATGACGTTCATCCTTCTCATCTTCTTTGTCGTCACCTCGACATTCACGCGGGAAACGGGCATTGACGTTTCAAAGCCCAAGGCAAGCTCGGTCAAGGAACTTTCGCAGGAAAGCATTCTCATCGGCGTGACGCGGCAGGGGACAATCCACATCAACGAAACGCAGGTTAACCTTTCGTCGCTGCAGACGATCCTTCGGCAGATGATGGCGGAATCCCCGGATAGACCCGTAATCATCGTTTCCGACAGGGACGCGCCTTCCGGAAAAATCGTCGATGTTCTTGACGAATGCAATCTGGCGCATGTCCGGAAAGTATCCATTTCGGCTTCGAAGGAGTAGGAGTGAAGCGTCTTTCGACAATTCTCTTCCATTCTCGCTGGGTCTTGGCGATTTTTTTCGCCTTGGTCATCAATTCGTTCTTTTTTCTCGCGATTCCCGTCCTGAACGTGTTGCTCTTTCGATCGGATTCCTTGCCGCAAAAGCCGCGCCTGGAAGAGCTGACCGAAGTCGAGACGATAGTCAACGAAAAGAAAAGGGTCTTGCCGCAAAGACAGATTCGGAAAATCTCGCAGCCGAATTCCTTCAAGGTGAATTCCCGGGCGTCTGGCGGAGAACGCCGCAGTTCCAGTTTCCAGCTGGACCTTTCGCTTTCGCGCGGAGACGGCTCGGGCGACGGCGTCGCGGTCGGCGCAGGCGGGGGAATGCAGAACGTCGTCTATGAAGCGGGAGATGTCGATGAGGAGGCGCGCGCGCTCAAGGCGGTAAATCCCGTCTATCCGGAGCGCGCGAAAAAGCTCGGCGTCGCGGGCTACGTGAAGGTTTTCATGGTCATTGACGTCGATGGAAACGTAACGGGCGCGAATGTTCTTTCGGTCGATCCGAAAGGCTACGGATTCGAAAGCGAGGCGCTCAAGGCGATTCGCGCCTGGAAATTCGAACCGGCAAAGCTAGGCAACTATCCCGTTGCGCAGAAAGCGACCAAGGAGTTCAAGTTTGTTCCGTAGAATTTGCCAGAAGATGCGCTTGTCCGCATTCGTTCTCGTCGCCATCTGCGCACTGTGTCCGCCGCTTTTCGCGGAAGACTTCTTCAAGCAGGCGAACGAGCTCTACGACAAGGGCGACTACAAGCGGGCGGTCAAGATGTATCGTGCGGCGATTCAGGACGGCCGGTATGAACCGTTTGCCTGGTTCAATCTGGGAAACACACTTGTCCAGCTAGACAAGAAGAATATCGCCATCGTCGCCTACAGGCGTACCGTGGAACTGATGCCGGACTTTTTCCGTGCCTGGGTGCTTTTGGGAGACCTCTACTATCTGGGGGGAGACTACGGGCTTGCGATTTCCGCCTACGGGCGCGCGCTTGATCTCGGCGAAGAATCGGACCATATCCACTATGCGCTAGGCGAGTGCTTTCTCAAGTCTCATGGACTCGCCTTGGCGCAAAAGCATTTCGAAGCGGCAACTCGCTTGAATCCGGACCGAATCGAAGCCTGGTACGGCCTCGCGGAAGTTTACGAAACGCTTGGCGATTACGAATATGCCGTCAGGACGCTAAAACGCGCTGTCGATAACACGGCTAGCGCCGGGGCCGATGTCCATTATACCTTGTCCCACTATTACACAAGGATGGATTCGACGAAAAAGGCCATTCGCGAAATGGAAAGCGGGCTTTTGACCGACCCGCAGAATACGTCGGCAAGACGTTATCTCGCGCAGATGTATCTCGCGGACGATTCTCCGTGGATGGCAATTTTCACGCTCGAGGAAGGGCTCCGCTTCGAAAAGGGGAAGGATCTTCTGCTTGTCGATTTAGGGCAAATCTATTTTTCGCAGAAACGTTACGGCGAAGCTCTCGAAAATTACATGAACGCCTGGAAACTTGGAAATTCGCAAGGGCGAATCGGGGCTGAAAATGTCGGGAACGCTTATTACAACGCCGGTGACGAAGCGAAGTCACAGGAAGTCTATCAACGCATCCTAGGAAGGAAATAACATGACAAAAAAGAAAAAAGTCTGGAAATCCGAAGCTCTGACCCGATCCAACATGCGCGAGGTGGACAAGATTCGCTCTGTGCTTGTTTCGATTGCCAGGGGAGAGTTGTATGACGAGCCATTGGAAGAAGTTTTCCGCTTCCTGGAGATGCATTTCGAAAAAATCGAAAGGCTAGAATCGGATGCCGAAATCTTGGAAATGCTCGTCTGGTTCTTTAGCTGCTATGCCTATTTCGACCTTCCCGAAAGCGACGAAAACTTCAATGAGGTTCAAAATCTGTTTGACGATGCGGTAGCTCTTTTCGAAGAAAAGGCCAAGACTTTTGAAAATCGCGAATATGTCGTGAACCTAATGCATGACTTGATCGTAAATTCCGTCGGGGAGGATGTTCGCCTGGACGTCATTTACGATGCGCATGACTTCCTTTCCGCCGAAGAAACGCAGCGCGTCGCGAAAATGGTCCTTTCGACCCTGACGGCCCATAAGCTCGAAAACGAGGAAGAAATCCTATCGGGACTTCTTTACATGGCGGACGGGGCGAACGAACCGGTCCTTTACGAAAAAGTCGCGTTCCGGAAGGATCCGGAACGAACGAACGAAACTCTTGTCAATGTGGCGAACGCCTACTATGTCGCCGGCGACTTGCCAAACGCGAACCGCCTAGTCGGCGAAGTCAAGAATCCCGAAGGTTCCGACGAGGAAGCATACCTGGATCTGAAGATAGGGATTCTCTTCAAGGAGGAAAGGAAAAAGGAAGCCTTGGAACTGGCGGAAATCCTTTACGAAAAATATCCAAAGGAATCACACCTGAAAGGCCTCTGCGAAGTGGTTTCGCCGGCTCGCAAGGAGGAACTGCTTGATTCCCATGAAAAGTTCCGGCTCGGCGATCGTTTTTCGCCCATGTATGGATGCGTTCTGGTGTCACTTGGCGAATGGGACAGGATCTCTCGCTACCTGGAGTGTCACGAGAAGGAAATTCCGATGGCGAATGACGGCGAACGAAAAGCCCTGGCCTATTTGCTGGAAAACTCGAATCGGGAAGATTTGATCCAGAAGTTCCAACTTGCGTAAATCCCGGTAAAGAACGGCAACAAATAAATTTGGCGCAGGAACAAAAGTTAGGTCCCGTGCCAAATTTTTCTCATTCTAGTTTACATAATGGCGATTATCGGACATACACATAAAATAGAGGAGAGGATAGTTTCGCGAAAACGGAACTGCTCGATGTTGCGCCGGGAACAAAAAACTATCTTGTCTGCAATGAATACGTCTAAATCCTGTTATGCGATACTGATTCTCATCCTGTGTTCGGTACTTGTACTTGGATGTTCGGCATCCCGTAAAATCCGGGCGGCAAGGATTCTCGACCAATGCGAACTGGAAATCTCCGGAGCCTCGCTGGATTCCATCCATGTCGAACGGGATAAGATTGCCGGATCGATTCTTGGCGGGCTTGTCCCGAGTCCGAACATGATTCTCCTGATTCAGAATATCGCGAAGGGAATGATTTCGGACACTCTGGGAACTCTCTACTTCGCTATTCACGCCGATATCAAGAATTCGTCGTCGGATACGCTCTGGCTGCGTTCCGCGGACGGGCAAGTCCTTCTGGATTCCCTGGTCTCGCTCCCGATTGCTTTTCGGGATTCGGCGATGCCCATTCTTCCCGGCGTCTCGACAGCCGAGCTTCACACGCAGCTGCAGATTGGCCCGGTCCTGATGAAGATTCTCGCGGCAAAAGAGGTTCGCTTCCAGGGTTCCCTGGAATTTTCGCTTTCCCCCGCTGGCGAACCGATTCCTTTTGCCGTCGACAGGCGAAGAAAGATTCTTCCCGAAGAACGCACCGCCTTTATCGACAAGGCGCGTACCGAAATCCTTTCGACGCTCACCGAAATTTGGACATCGACCATCAAGCGCTGAATTTTCTAACTTTATCGCGTGAGAATCCTGTTTCGCAATACCCTCCTCTTGCTCGCGCTTCTTGCGGCTTCTTCCCTTGCGCTTGACCGCATCTGGGACGCTCGCTATACGTTTGGACCGGAGTTCCTGACGCGCGATCGCTTTTCTGCCGGTGGAGGCTTTTATACGAACTACGAAGAGGACGGCTACTTGCCGCTAAACGTCCAGGTCGCGATAAACGATTATTGGGAAATCGGCGGCAAGCTTCTTTTTGACACCGAAGACGATTTGGAATCTGTCCAGGCGTATGTCGATTTTGGCGCAAAGTACCGCATCTTCGAATATTCGACGGTCGGCGCGGATTTTCTCGTCGGCATCGGAAACCATCGTGGCGCAGGCCTCGTCCTTTCCTATGCAAGTCTTCACCCACTCTCCCGAATCTTCTCGACCCTCTACGAAGCCCGCGTCGGATTTCTCGACCGCGTGGTAAGCGACGGCGGTCTTGCGACCATCGCCTTGGGAGCGACGCCCGAATTCAAGTTCACGGAAGCGCTTCTTGCGATGATAGGGATAGAAACATCCGGAAGCCTCGGAAACATCACGGACGATTTCATGGTCGATATCGTACCGCGTGTCCAGATAGGGATTCTCCCCTACTTTCACGTAACCGCGGAAATCGCCATCGGAATCTTGCAGGAAAAGAACAATGACCGGGTCCGCACAGGCGTTTACGGAATCCTCGAATTCTGACGCTAAAACAAGAAAGGACAAGCTTTTTGGGGCTTGTCCTCTTGGTATTTTTCGGTCTTACGCGATGACGAAGTTTCCTTCGCGGTAATCAACCGTACAAGGCACGTCGGGCTTGATGTCCCCGGCGATAATCGCACGGGAGAGCTTCCGCTCGACTTCTCGTTCGAGGAATCTCTGGATAGGACGCGCTCCGAATTCCGGGCTGTAGGACTTCTCCGCGATTTCCCGAAGCGCGGCATCCGAAGCCTTGACGATATAGCCTTCGCGAGCGGCCCGTTTCGAAAGATCGTCGAACTTGAGCCTTGCGATCGAAAGAATCTGTTCCTTCGAAAGGCTCTTGAACACGAGGACTTCGTCGAGGCGGTTCAGGAATTCGGGTCGGAAGAATCCCTTGAGTCGCGGCATCACGTCTTCTAGCGTAATGTCCTTCCGCGGGTTTGCGGCAAACAGATCCGATCCCAGGTTCGACGTCATCAGGATAAGCGTGTTCTTGAAATTCACCGTGCGCCCCTTGCCGTCGGTCAGGCGACCGTCGTCAAGAACCTGCAATAGCGCGTTGAACACGTCGGGATGCGCCTTTTCGACCTCGTCGAGAAGTACCACGGAATAAGGCTTTGTGCGAACCGCTTCCGTCAGCTGTCCGCCTTCCTCGTATCCGACATATCCCGGAGGCGCGCCGATCAGGCGGGACACGGAATGCTTTTCCATATATTCGCTCATATCTATCCGGATCATGGCGTTCTCGCTGTCGAAAAGCTCCTCGGCAAGGGCCTTGGCGAGTTCCGTCTTGCCGACGCCTGTAGGTCCGAGGAAGAGGAAGCTTCCCACCGGGGCGTTTTCCCGGGAAAGCCCGCTCCGATTCCGCAAGATGGCTTCGGCGACAGCGGACACGGCGGCATCCTGCCCGACAACCCGCCTGTGCAGACGCTCGTCGAGATGCAGAAGCTTTGCGCGTTCCGTTTCGCGGAGTCGTGTCACCGGAATGCCTGTCCAGCGGCTCACCACCTGCGAGACGGTTTCCTCGGTCACTTCCTCGGTCAGTTCGCCGTTCTCGGATTCCTTGCGCGCCTTTTCTTCGAGGTCGGCGACTTCCTTTTCGAGCTTTACAATCGTCGTGTACTTGAGTTCCGCGGCCCGGTTCAGGTCATAGCGGGCTTCCGCCTGCTCCATTTCCTCGCGGGCCTTGTGAAGCCGTTCCTTCGCCGTTTTCAGTTCGTTGAACTTTGCGCGGCGTTCCTGCCATTTTGACTGCATGGCGGATACCGCTGCAGATGTCGCGGCGAGTTCCTCCTTGAGTTCCGCGAGTCGCTTCTTGCTCTTGTCGTCGCTTTCCCTGGCGAGAGCCTTTTCTTCGATTTTCAGCTGCAATTCCTTGCGTTGCAGATTGTCCAGGGCTTCGGGAACGGTATCGAGCTGGGTCTTTACCGTGCTGGCCGCTTCGTCGATCAGGTCGATCGCCTTGTCGGGAAGAAACCTGTCCGCGATGTAGCGGCTCGAAAGCTTGACGGCGGCGACAAGCGCATCGTCATGGATTCGTACGCCATGGTGTGTCTCGAAGCTTTCCTTTACGCCCCTTAGGATGGAAATCGCCTCGTCCTGGGTAGGTTCCGTAACCGTTACCGGCTGGAACCTCCGTTCGAGCGCGGCATCCTTTTCGATGTAGCGACGGTATTCCTGCGTTGTCGTCGCACCGATACAGTGCAGTTCTCCCCGGGCAAGCTTTGGCTTCAGCATGTTTCCCAGATCCATGCTGCCCTCCGTCTTTCCCGCTCCGACGATCGTGTGCAATTCGTCGATAAAGAGAAGCGTGTTGCCGTCTTCCTCCAGGGCGTTCAGAACGTTCTTTAAACGCTCTTCGAAATCGCCGCGATACTTCGCTCCGGCCATTAGAGCCGACAGGTCGAGCGAAAAGAGCTTTTTCCCTTTCAGCGCATCGGGAACGTCTCCCTTGTAGATTCGCATGGCGAGTCCTTCCACGATCGCCGTCTTTCCGACACCGGGTTCACCGACGAGAACGGGGTTGTTCTTCGTCTTTCTCGAAAGAATCAAAATCACGCGTCGAATTTCCTCTTCGCGTCCGATGACCGGGTCGAGCTTGCCTTCCTCGGCAAGAGAAACGAGTTCCCTTCCATATAGCTTGAGAGGTGATTCCTCTTCGGCGACGGCGGCCGCGCTCATCGGGTCGGATAGCCACGTTTCCACGACTTCCGCGCTTCCCAGCGCGTCTTCGAAGACTTTCGCCAGGCGACGTTCTTCGGCAAAGCGCATCAGCGCTATCAGCATGTTGCTCGGACTTGCCGCCTGGGACGTTTGACGTCCTTCCTGGATTGCCGCCCGGAGTACGCGCGAAAGGTCCTCGTCGGGACGACCCGCATCCGGATTCACGCCGACCAGTTTTGGAACGGAATCTAGAAACGGAGAAAGCTTTCCCTCCATCTCCTTGACGTTCGCCTTCTTTGCACGGTACAGATTCTTCAATCGGGCGTCCGGGGCTTCCAGAAGTCCATAGGCCAAGTGTACCACGCCGAGATAGGAATGGGACTTCTTGTCCATCAGCTCTTGCGCCTTGGCAAGAACCTTTTCGGATTCGTTTGAAAATTCAGACATTTAAACCTCCTTGCCGTTTCGGCAGGCATTTTTAACCGCAACACTACAAGCAAGAAGCGTGCCATCTTAAAACCCGCTTCAAAAAAGGCTTTTTCCTTTTCCTTTCCGAGCCGGTTTCATTTTGAAACGTCTTTCGTCGTTTGGAGCGACCTGTTTTGCGGCATGTAGCCCATTCCGCAAAAAAATCGACAATCGTCTCTCCGCGCCCGATGAATTTGCTACATTATGTTGCAGTAAACGAATGACGGGCAAAACCGCATTCACAACTCACAGAGGTAAAAAATGGCAGTTTCCTACAAGACCCTCGGTTTGGTCAACACCAAGGAAATGTTTGCGGACGCGATGAAGAATCATTACGCGGTTCCGGCGTACAACTTCAACAACATGGAACAGATGCAGGCCATCATCCAGGCTTGCGTCGAAACCAAGTCCCCGGTTATTCTCCAGGTCTCTTCGGGCGCTCGCAAGTATGCAAACCAGACCCTTTTGCGCTATATGGCTCAGGGTGCTGTCGAATACGCCAAGGAACTCGGGCTCGCCGAACCGCAGATTTGCCTCCACCTCGACCATGGCAATTCTTTCGAACTTTGCAAGTCCTGCATCGACATGGGCTTCTCGTCCGTGATGATCGACGGTTCCTCCCTCCCCTACGAAGAAAACGTCGCCCTCACGAAGAAGGTCTGCGACTACGCCCACGCCCAGAAGGATTATGTCACCGTCGAAGGTGAACTCGGAGTCCTCGCCGGCGTCGAAGACGAAGTTTCCGCCGAAGAATCCCACTACACCCGTCCGGAAGAAGTCATCGACTTTACGAGCAAGACCGGTGTCGATTCTCTCGCCATCTCGATCGGAACGAGCCACGGTCGTTGCAAGTTCAAGCCGGAACAGTGCACGCGCAATGCGGACGGCGTCCTGATTCCGCCTCCGCTCGCTTTCGACGTTCTCGCCGAAATCGAAAAGAAGCTTCCGGGCTTCCCCATCGTTCTCCACGGTTCTTCCTCCGTTCCGCAGGAATATGTCCGCGAAATCGAAAAGTACGGCGGAAAGATTCCTGATTCCGTCGGCATTCCCGAAGAACAGCTCCGCAAGGCCGCAAAGTCCGCCGTCTGCAAGATCAACATCGACTCCGATGGCCGTCTTGCCATGACCGCCGCCATCCGCAAGGTCTTTGTCGAATCCCCGAGCGAATTCGACCCGCGCAAGTATCTCGGACCGGCCCGCGACGAACTCAAGAAGATGTACGCCCGCAAGAACCGCGAAGTTCTCGGTTCCGCCGACCGTCTTCCGTTTGCGAAGTAGTTCGCGCGTCTGACATTTCCCTTCCGGTCTCGTACATTTTTTGTGCGAGACCTTTTTTTGAGGCCTAGAAATGAAAATTTGTCCACATTGCGGAGCGGAAATCCCGGATACTTCCATCAGCTGCAAGGAATGCGGAAGCGATGCGAAAACCGGCTGGTCGGAAGGAGCCGAAAACGCCCATCTGGAAATGCCCGACTATGACGAAATCCTGGAAAACGAATTCGGTTCCCGCAAAAAGGGCGCGTCAAGAATCCTGACCGCCATTGTCGGAGGAATTCTCGCCCTTGTTCTCCTTGTCGTCTTTAGCGGCATTGTGTAGAGATTCCTGAACTTTCCTGAATTCCTTGAGGATTTCGTGTGCCGCTTCAAAATCGAATTCGTCAATCGCGTCTCTGAGCTTCTTTAGAAGTTCGCTTCGCCTTGCGTCAAACTTGATGCGTTCCACGATTTTCAGGGCGATGCGGCAGTCCATCGGAATGGCGTCCTGAATCGCCGGTTCGATCATGTCGAGCATCTTCGAAAGCTTCTCGTCCGCACACGGATCCTCGATCAGCTCTTCATTCTGTTCCCCGATGGCGGCAGCCGCAAGCGGGATCGCTTTTCGAATTCTCTGTATCAGCTGTTGGAGAAAATCGTCCAGTCCGCTCCAGGAGAGGGTTTCCAGTTCCTTGCCGTTAGACGAAATCCGGAATTCAAGCTTAGCCGCCATTTCCTGCAATTTCGTACTTCCGATAGTCCCGGCGATTCCCTTGAGCGTATGGGCCATGCGTACAGCGGAATCCTTTTCTCCGTTCTGGATAGCTTCGCCGATTTTTGGAATGTATCCGTCAAAGTCATCGACAAACCGGCGAACGACCTTGAGATAGAGAGGTCTGCTTCCGACCGAGCGATAAAGCCCGAGTTCCGCATCGAAGTTGGGAATCCGGTCGAACGCGACAAGGAACGGATCCCTGGTGGAAAGAGTGGGCTTTGCTTGATTTTCGTCCTTATCCGCTTTATCCGGTGCATTTTTCTGCTTGAGCCACTTGGCGAGTTCCGCGTAAAACTCGACGGGATCGATTGGCTTCGTGATATGGGCGTTTAGTCCCGCTTCCAGGCTTTTTTCCTTGTCTCCCTGGAGCGCGCGGGCGCTCATCGCGATGATGGCGATATCGCGTTTCTTTTCTTCCGGCATTTGGCGAATGATTTTCGTCGCTTCGAAGCCATCCATGACGGGCATTTGCAAGTCCATCAGGACTAGCGCATAATCGTTTTTCTTGACCGCTTCGACGGCTTCCTTTCCGTTTTCCGTCACATCGACATCCAGTCCTACCCGGTTCAAAAGCTCGATGGCCAGTTCCTGGTTCAGGGCGTTGTCCTCGACAAGCAGGACGGAAGTCCGCTCAAAGTGATACTCTGGCTGGACCTTGGGCTTGTGCAACTTGCTGTCTTCGATGACGCGGAATCCCAGGGCTTCTTCCAGTGTATGTTTCAGGTCCTTCAGCAGGAACGGTTTAGGCAAGAAGCGTTTAAATCCCGCTTCGACGGCTTCCTTGAGAAGCTCTTCGTCGTTTTGCTTGAATATCGCGACAAGAGGCGGAACTTCGCCAAGGTCCGCGAGCTTCCTCGCCAATTTCGGCGCGGGCATTTCCTGCAAGTTCCAGGCGATCATCACGCAGTCGTAGGATCTTTGCGCATATCGTTCCTGAAATTCCTCCGCGCTTGCCGCAAGCGTCGCATCCACGGCGAGCTCATCGAAAAGCTTTTCCAGAATCTTTCGCGCTTCGACATTTTCGTCGAGCGCGAGAACGCGCTTTCCCTGCAGCAGCGACTTTCCCTTGCTTTTGGGACGGTCGATGAAGTCGAGAGCTATCGTAAAGTAAAACTCGCTGCCCTTCCCGAGTTCGCTCCTGACCTGGAGTTCGCCGCCCATCAGTTCGACCAGGGAATGGGAAATCGCCAGTCCAAGCCCCGTTCCGCCATACTTGCGCGTCGTGGAATCGTTTGCCTGCGTAAAGACATGGAAGAGTTTCTTCGACTGTTCCTCGGTCATTCCGATTCCGGAATCGCAGACGCTTGTGTAGATGGTCGCCTTGGAATTTTCCAGGCCGACCAGTTTCATTTTCAGGATGACTTGCCCGTGTTCCGTAAACTTTTCCGCATTGTTGAGCAGATTTGTGAGGATTTGGGTAAGGTGCAGCGGATCCCCGAATACGCGCTTTGGTATTTTCGGGTCGATGTCCGCCAGAAGTTCGATGGGCTTTCCCGTAATCCTTACCGCCGCGATGGAAAGCACTCCGGCAATCGTTTCCCGAATCGCAAAGGGGATGTGTTCCAGTTCCTGCTTCTTTGCTTCGATCTTCGAATAGTCCAGAATGTTGTTGATGATGCCGAGGAGCGATTTTGCCGCATACGAAATCCGATCGATATAGTGTTCCTGCCGCGGAGTGAGATCCGTCGAGAGCGCAAGGTCGGACATGCCGATAATCGCGTTCATCGGCGTGCGAATTTCGTGGCTCATGTTCGCGAGGAAGAGACTTTTCGCCTTGGTCGCCTCTTTTGCCTCTCGTTCCGCTTCGACGATGGGCGTGATGTCCGTGACAAAGAAAAGATAGCCCAGGCTGTTGGAATCCTTTGATTGCAGGATACAGCCTTGCCCGTGGCACCAGAGCTGCGTGCCGTTTCTAAGCGGCAATTCGAAATTTGCCGACCAGATGTTTCCATTTTCGATAGATTCCAGCGGCATATCCAGAACGCTTTGCGGAATGCCGAACGAGGCGAGTTCATCGTAGGACTTGCCGACAAGCGATGCCGCCGGACAGTCCAGGATTTTTTCCACGCACTTGGAGACATAGATGATTTTCAAGTCATTGTCGAAGATGAAGATCGTGTTCTGGGATGACGACATGATCGCGTCGAGGAAGGAATCCTTGCGCACCGCGGCCGTTTCGTCGGAAACCAGGAACAGGTAGCGAACGGAAGCGTCATCTTCGATGAGCAGGTTGAAGGAAATATTCCACCAGAGGATTTTTCCATTCTTCTGCTGGAAGACAATCTGGTGCTGGCCGATTTCGCTTGTCTGCGGCGGCGCGTTTTTCTGGGCATTGAGCACGAAGCTCTTGAATTCCGGGTTCGGGATAATCTCCCAGATCGAAGTGCCGAACAGGTCTCGCCAATCCGAATTGCCGGTCACCTGGGCGATGCCTGTACTGGTCCGCAAGATATTGAACTGGTTGTCTGTCAGGATGAGCGAAAAATACTTGCTTGCGAGTATCGCGTCGAAGATGGTGCTGGAATTTACGCTGTCCGTCAGATCCTTGAAGACTATCTTCCGGAAAAAAATGCGACTGCCGACTAGCGAAACGATGACAAGGAAAAAGACGCATCCCCCAGCAAACAGAAGGAAGTCCTTTGTCTTTTCGCTAAGGAGTGCGGCTGTCTTGCTTTGGGGAACGATGTGTACAAGGTGCATCGGCAGCTTCGAAAGAGGTGTCACCATTAGCGAATAGGCCTTGCCGTTTTCCGAAAAGCGGTAATTGGCGACACTGGAAATCTTTAGAGAATCCGCGCTAAAAAGCGAACTTGTCGAGGCCAGGAGGGTCTGGACGGAATCCAGCGTTATTTCTCCTAGGTTCGTCTGGTAGGGGAAGTAGGTGTATATGCGGTCCGTTTCGCTGTTAACGAGCATCGTGAGTCCCCCGCTTTCCTTGGAAAGCGGGGAAAGCAGGTCGCGAAATTCGTTTACATCGATGTCTTCGGCGACAATTCCCTGGATCTTGTCGCGGCTTTTCCAGACCGGTGCGGAAATTGTCAGTACGCGTTTCCTCGCACCGTGATTGATAGACGGGCCCGAATAGGCCAGCCCCTTGTTCCTGCTCGGTTCGAGATACCAGGACTTGGTACGAAATTCCGGGTGAACGGGATCTCTCTTGAAACCGCGAGCGCTGCTAAAGGATCCTTCCGGCGTTCCATAGTAGATATCGACGGCTTTTCGCTTGCGCGCTTCCGATGAAAGAGCGGAACGAATGCCCGCATTCGACTTGTGCTGGATTCCGCGTCGCCAGTTTTCGAAATGCTCGGTATAGTACGAGAACTTTTTCTCCACGGTCGTCGAAATCTGCCGCAGGGACTTTCCGGATTCCTCGAACGCCGACTCGAAGAGAAAGGAACGCATATACGCGGTAAAGGCAAAAAAGCAGATGACCATCGCGACCAGAGTCGAAATCGTATAGATCCAGATAATCCTGGAGCCGAGTTCCCGCTTGGAGTCTTGATTTTTCAATCCCTAAATCCCTTGTAGATTTCCGGCAGATCGTCCGCGAACCGATCGAAAGCCTTGACGACATCCGGGTCGAAATGACTACCGGCGTCCCTGTGGATAATGGCGACAGCTTCGGCGTGAGGCATCGCTTCCTTGTAAACCCTTTTGGAAATCAAGGCGTCATAGACATCCGCCACGGCCATCAAGCGCGCTTCAAGCGGAATGGCTTCCCCCGAGAGTCCTTCCGGATAGCCGGAACCGTCCCATTTTTCGTGGTGGCTCTTGGCGATGTTTGCCGCGATGACGACCATTGGATTGTCGTTCAGTTCGTGCGTCGCGGAAAGAAGGACCTGGTATCCCAACGTGGTGTGCATCTTCATCTTTTCGCGTTCTTCGTCGGTAAGGCTTCCCGGCTTTCGCAAGATATCGTCCGGGATTCCGACCTTTCCGATATCGTGCAGCGGTGCCGCTATCGCGTATTCCTCGATCGTGTCGTCATCCGGGAAAACGTCCCTGTACTTTTCCTCTTGCCGCATTGCCTGGGCCAGTTTCCGTACGACAATTTGCGTCCGTTTCAGATGCGCGCCAGTTTCGTTGTCCCGAAATTCCGCCAGCGCGCCAAGGCTCGTGAGCATCACCTGCAAGGTCTTCTGCAAGTCCTTCGTCTTCTGGGAAAGCTCCGACGTGCGTTCCTCGACCAGTTCGGAAAGATGGTCGCGCGTAAACTTTCGTTCCAGCTGGTTCCGTATCCGCAGCTTGAGCAGTTTTGTGTTGAACGGCTTTGTGACGTAATCGTCCGCTCCGAGCGAAAGCCCTTTCATTTCGCTGTCGTTTTCCGCCTGGGCCGTAAGGAATATGACGGGCGTGCTTTCGCATCCCGGTATCTCCTTGAATTTCTGGAATGTTTCGTAGCCGTCCATTTCCGGCATCATCACGTCGAGAAGAAGCAGGTCAAACGGTCGCCGCCTTGCAAGTTCCAAGGCGAGCTTTCCGTTCAGCGCGACATGTACGCTGTAATTTTCCTGTGCGAGAGCCCCTTCGAGCACTTCGATGTTCGGCTTTGTGTCATCGACGACGAGAATTTGGGGCTTTCTTTGTTCCATATGGGAATAATCTATCCTGGTTTGTGCAAAAGCGGACTATCGAATCGTTCCAACATGGAATAAGCGCCTCGCTTTAGAGATCCGTAATGACCATGATGCCGCTGCGTTCGATTTTCGGGAAAGGCTTCATTCCTTCGCCGCCCTTCCCCTTGTCGAGGACTTCGAGCAGATCGCCGCTCGCCGAATAGAGATGAAGTTCCCACGGTCCCGCCGGCGCGTTGAAATATCCGGAATTCTTCTGGACGTTTCGCTGGAAGCTCCTGTTCAGCCGATCCAGGACGCTTCTCGCCTGGACCAGGGAAACGTCGGAAAGGGTCCAGCCGATAAGGCTTCCGCCCATGTCAAACACAAGCACGGCGTTCTCGTCGCTAGGTTCCTTCATGGTAAATTTCCAGCTGAAATCCTGCCAGCTTGTCGAAAGGTCCAGGAAGCGTCCGTTGGCATAGGGAACGTAATCCCTTGACGCGCGCTTGATATCGACATTGAGCGTCCTGGGCTTGTCCGCCTTGGCGCGCATGCTGAAAATGTACGTGATGCCGTTTCGGAGCGGAAGCGTCTGCCTGAACTGCAGGCTCCAGCTCTCCTTGCCAGGCTCCAGAATGGAAAAATGAATCTTTCCCTTCTGGATATCCGTCCTTGCCTTGCCACCCCAGAAATCGGGAATCCAAGAGGCGAGCCCTTCCGAAAAGTCGCTGTTCGAAACGAGATTCCGTCCACGCTCCGATGCGCCCGTGGTAAAATCTCCGTTTTGGATGAAGGTCGGGATGACGCTCGTGTTCTGGATGCCGAGCGGGCTATCGACGCAGACTTCCCTTCCCCAGCTTACCAGCGTATTGAACGACCCGTGGGTCGTCATGTCCATTTCCTGGCTGTCGGAATTTCCCGGTCCCCAGCTCCAGGCGAGCCAGCCGATATCGAGGCGTTCCGCTTCCGACATGATGAATCGGTATGGGATTTCCCTTGCGCCGCCTGCCGCGACCGGGGCGAATTCGCCGATGACTAGCGGAACGTTCCTTGCCACGGATTCTTCGAGGACTCCGGTGATTCTCTCCTCGACCGTCGCATAGCCCGTCTTTTTCGGATCGTGCCTTTCCGAAGGCCACCACATGTGCAGGTCGAAGAGCAGATTGTGCTCGGGATCTTCGGCGAGAAGGCGCGGACCCTGTTCGAGAATGTTTCTTGGGTTTTGTCCCCAGTTGTCCGCATCGATAAGCAGAGGCACGCGGATTCCCGCGGCGCGCATCCTTGTGACCGCGGAGGCGTAGGCCTCGTAAAAATCTTCGCCGGAAACCTCTTCGCTGCCGACCTCGTTTCCGATGTTTACCAGGATGTATTCCTGGTGGTCGCGTATCAGCTGCAGGGATTCTTCCCGCGTCCAATAGTTGACCAGCTCGGGCAGGCGTTCCCAGCGTCCCGTCGCGTCGTGCAGCTCGACAATCGGAATCATGGAGCTTTCGATGCTCTCGTCGACCAGACGGTACAGGTCGGATATTCTCCCGTGCATGTTCCAGACGATGCGTACGCAGTTCGCGCCGGTCTTTGCGATTTCGGGGATGGACTTTCCTTCGCGATCCGTCCAGATGAACATGTGGTTCACGCCGCGAAGAACCACTTTTTCGTTGTCCTTGGTATAGAGAAAGCGTCCCTGGACAAAGAAGCCAGGCTTAGATCCGTTGTCAGGTTCCATTTCAGCACCTTTCGATAAATCGGTTTTCATTCCCTTTCAAGATAAGAAAAAAAAGACGCGAGAAATCGTTTTTCGCGTCTTTTCGTAAAAAAAACGACGATTTCCCTTAGTTTTGCGCCTGCGTGTCGAACGCGTATTTCGTCCGGTAGTAGCTCAGCATTTCGTCCGCGCTGCGGAACGCTCCCTGGCGAATGGCGCGACGAATTTCGGGATCGGTCCGGACCATCTTGCGGAGACGGGTATCGACGTCGCGGAAGAAGAGGTCGTTGGAGGCCAGGTCTATCTGGTGCTGGCTGTAGTTCAGGTGGTAACGGCGTTCAAGCATCTGGAAAAGTTCCGTCTGGCACTGGTTCTCCGGTGGATTTTTCTTGAGAATCGGGCTGTAGCACTGGGAAATGTAGGACTTCTTCAAATTGACGATCATGTGGTCAATCTTGGGGATGTTGCGAGAACTGTCCTCGTGGGAAGCGATTTCCGCAGAGGGAAGGGTCGAGGAACAGGCTGTGACCAGAAAAACGAGAACGGTGATTGCCAACAAGCGAACAAGCATGGAAACTCCTATAGGAAACTAACCCAATCCGAGCCCAAAATTACCAAATTTTTTCCGGGAAACGGCTTCTTGAATGTAACATTTCATTTACCGGAATAATACCAAGTGAGGGGGCTCACTACCCGATAACGAACATTTCCCAATCGCTTGTCTCCGCGCCCGTCGATAAGCCCGGTCACGATGTGCGCGTGCGGTCCTGTCGTGTGTCCCGTGGTACCGACAGTCGCGACGGGATCTCCCTGCATGACGTTCTGCCCGTCGAGATACAGCAGCTGGTCGCAGTGCATAAAGAGGATTACCCTCTTTTCGCCGACGATGCCGATGACCGTTCCGCCGCGTTCGTCCTTGAACGTCCACGCCTTTCCGCTGAACGGGGAGAGAATCCGCGCGCCCGAACGGCTTGCCACGTCCCACGCCGGATGCTTTCTGCCTTGCGCCGTCGCCCTTTCGCTGTAAAGCTCCGTGACGTAGGCTATCGAATCCCCGATAATCCGCGTAAAGAATTTCCACGCCGGAGCGATCGAATCGTAATCGGGATTCTTCAGATTTTCCGGAATCGAAAAGCGGACGGTCGTTCCCTGGGGCGGAACGTGCAGACGGCCTCTTGCCCAGGAATTTTCGGGAAAGCCGTTCTTTTCGAGAGTTTCCCCGACATAGTCTCCGAGCGTCTTCTCCGTCGTGACAAGGGCGGCAAAGCGGCCTACGGCATATCGGGCGATGCGCTCGAAGGGTTCCGAACCGTCGAACGTGTAGTCGAAATAGGGAGCTTCCGAGTAAAATGCCATTTCGCTCTTGATGTTCCGCGAAAGAGCCGGCCCGGAACCAATGCCAGAGGGAAAGAAAAACGGAAGCGCGGCGACAAGCATGCCAAGCGGAACGAAAGATTTCCGAAAGAAGCGCGGCCAGCCGACAATGGCGTTTTCCCGAAGAATCCTCGCGCGGAGAAGTTCGAGAAAGATTCGGGCCGCTTCTTCGCCCTCGAGGGAAAGCCGTTTCGCGGATGTCCACCCGGAAAGATAGTTGTCGCCGATGGATTTGACTAGCTTCGGAAATTTTTTCCGGAGAGGCTTCGGAGCGACCCACCACAGGAAACCGGGGCTAAATGGCGCAACCGCTTCGAGTTCCGATAGAATTTCGCTTTCGAGCGCGCCTTCGGAAAGGACCACCGCCATTCGCATGGAAGCGAGCACCGAAGCAGTCTCCCTGTCGAATTCCCCGGAAAAGCGTACAAAGACATAGCGAAAGCCGCTCTCCTTCCGTTTTCGCAGATCTTGCAGGAACGCCTTGCCCGATCCGCATTTTCCGGAATATTCCACAAAAAGGAAAGGCGCATCCCCGCAAAGGGCATGCGCAAGGTTTTCGAGAATTTTCTCGGCGTCGCAAGATTTCGAACAGACGATTCCCACGAGCGAGCCCTGGGAAATCAAGGAATCGAGAACCTCGCTGCGCATTCCGCGGAAAAGCCCGGACTAGACGGCTGCCCTTTTCGAAAAGGCCTTGCAGGCGCAACGCGGATAGGTGTGCGTCTGGGGAGGCGCCGCGATAAACTTCTCTATCGACGTGTAAAGTTCTTC
Source organism: Sodaliphilus sp. (assembly GCA_963660435.1). GTDB lineage: Bacteria > Fibrobacterota > Fibrobacteria > Fibrobacterales > Fibrobacteraceae > Hallerella. Next base: position 11,690 of record CAVKYI010000010.1, on the reverse strand, counting down.
CGACGATGCGTTCGGAGCGATGACGACTTCCTGCCCGCGGAGAGAACCGCGTCCCTTGAGCGGGTCAAAGCGATGGCTGCGGCTTACCACGGCGAGCGGAACCGTTTCGAGAATCGGGAGCAGCCCGAAATAGCGGAACAGGCTGAAGTTCTTTTGCCAGGTGAAACGTTCAACGAGAAGTCCGAACGTGTCCTCGGGAAAACCCTTTGCCTGCAGGAGGCTTTCACCGGACATCGTCACCAGTTCGTGATTGGTCGGGAAATTGTTTACAAAGGAGGCGTTGTCACCTTTCAAGTAGATTTCGTCGCAGAGAAAGACAAATTTCATAGAGAACCCGTTGTTGAACAATTTTCAAACAAGATAGTTAAAAAAGTCCTTTTTGTCATCCGCGGCGGGAATCCGAATCGCCTAGGAAAACCGTCAAAAAGTCTCTCCAGATGCCCCTTTTTCTGGAAAAAATCCCCTAACTTCTTGCGATTCAAGGACTTAGCGTGAAAAAATCATGATTTTTCTTTCGAAAGCAGGCATCCTCGCAAATGGATACACCTGGAAAATTTTTGAAATTCACCCAAAAAAGTAATATCCGCAAATTCCGAAATACTTTATATTTGGTGATGAAAGTCACTTTTTGGTTTTCGAAAGGTGACCGGAATGGCTAGAGTGTTTTGGCAAGGCGGACCGCCCCTTGTGGCTCGGCCTTGTTGAATGGTCTTAGTGGAGATCGTAAATGAGTAGAAAAAAGTCACGTTCACCCCTGTTCTTCGCGACAGGTCTATTTCTCGTTTCATTCGCATTGGCCCAGGATGCCGCGCAGTCTGCAGACGCCGCGTCCCCGGCAAGGGAAAACAATCCTCCATCCTTGAACGGAATTCCGGGAGAATCCATCCAGGAAGGCGGAAAATTCGCTCCGATAAAGCTCGACGACTATGTCAGCGACCCGGAAGACAAGCCGGCGACTCTTCGCTGGAAAATCACCGGCAACAAGGATCTCGTCGTAACCGAATCCAACCATGTCGTGACGATAAAGACCCCGGACCAGTACTGGAACGGTTCGGAAGACCTCACGTTCACCGTTACGGATCCGAAAGGCGCTTCCAGTTCGGAAACGGTCACGTTCACGGTGGAATCGGTAAACAATCCGCCCGAAGTTTCCAAGATTCCCGACCAGACGGTTGACGAAGGAAAGAAGTTCGCCCCGATAAAGCTCGACGACTACGTCAAGGATCCCGACCATCCCAAGGACCAGATTTCGTGGGAATACGAACTGACCCCCATCGCGAAGGAACAGGCGGAAGGCGAGCTTTCCGTCGATATATCCAAGGATCGCATCGCGACTGTCGTCATCCCCGATACGAACTGGTATGGCGCTTACAAGATAACGTTTATCGCGACGGACGCCGAATACGCTTCCGACAAGACTTCGGCGAACTTCACGGTTCGCCCGGTAAACGATCCGCCCATCGTCCAGAAGGCGCCGGACCAGGTGATAAACGAAAAGGAACAGTTCGAGGCGATAAACCTTTCGGACCTGGTGAGCGATGTCGATGACGACATTTCGACCATCAAGTGGTCGGTCGAAGGCGGCAAGGATCTGAAGGTCAAGATCGACAAGTACAATGTCGCGGAAGTAATCATCCCGAACGAAAACTGGAACGGCCCGACGGAGACGTTCACGTTCACGGCGACCGATCCGCACGGCGCGAAGGCGAGCTTCAAGACTTCCTTCACGGTCAAGTCCGTAAACGACCCGCCCGAATTCGTCGAGCAGATCCCGGACCAGGATATCCAGGAAAAGGCGCAGTTCAAGCCGATTGAACTCGACAAGTACGTAAAGGATATCGACCACAAGTTCGAGCAGCTGAAATGGGAATTTTCGGGCAACAAGGATCTCAAGGTCCAGCTGAACGGAAAGGTGGCCAAGATTCTGATTCCGAACGCTCTCTGGAACGGTTCCGAGACGATTACGTTCAAGGTGACGGACCCGGAAGGCGCTTCGGCGGAAACCCAGGCGAGCTTCACCGTGGAATCCGTGAACGACCCTCCAAGATTCATCAAGCAGATCCCCGCCCAGACAATCGACGAGAAAAAGCAGTTCGCGCAGATCAAGCTCGACGAGTTCGTCAAGGACGATGACCACAAGAATGCGGAACTCTCCTGGGAAGTCGATGTCAAAAGCGTCGGCAAGGAACATCCGACGGGACCGCTTTCCGTCAATATCGACGACAAGCATGTCGCTACCGTGGAAATCCCGGACAAATACTGGAACGGCTCCGCGGTCGCCACATTCAAGGTGACGGACCCGGAAGGCGCCGAAGCTCGCCAGGACGTAAACTTCACCGTCCGCTCCATCAACGACTTGCCCGTTTTCAAGAAGATTCCGGACATGACGATCGACGAGAAGACGGAATTCGATCCTATCGTACTCGACGACTATCTTTCCGATGCGGACCACGATCTCTCGCAGCTGAAGATAGCCGTTTCGGGCAACAAGGAACTGAAGGTCGATGTCGATAAGAACCGCATGGTGACGATCAAGACTCCGAACATCAACTGGAACGGTTCGGAATCCGTCACGTTCACGGCGACGGATCCGGAAGGCGGCAAGGCGACCGCGACGGTCAAGCTTACCGTCAAGTCCATCAACGATCCGCCGGTCATGACGGACATTCCCGACCAGACCATCAAGGAAAAGGAACAGTTCAAGCCTATCGAGCTCGACAAGTTCGTGACGGATATCGACCACGCGAAGAACCTTCTCAAGTGGACCGTCACAGGCAACAAGGACATCAAGGTCTCGCTCGATCCGAATCGCAAGGCGACCTTTACCCTGCCGAGCAAATACTGGAACGGTTCCGAGGCCATCACGTTCAAGGTGACGGACCCGGAAGGCGCGTCCGACGAACGCACGGTGAACTTTACCGTGGAATCGGTGAACGACGCTCCCGAATTCACGAAGAAGATAGCCGACCAGACCATCAAGGAAAAGGAACAGTTCAAGCCTATCAATCTAGGCGAGATTATCAAGGATCCGGACCACAAGCTTACCGATCTCACGCTCGACATTTCCGTCAAGGCCGCTCCGGGCGCACCGAAAGGCACGCAACCGGAACTCCAGGTGAACGTTGACGCCAAGATGGTCGCGACGATCGCCATTCCGAACAAGTATTGGAACGGATCGAACGTCGTCACGTTTACCGTAACGGACCCGGAAGGCGCAAAGGCGACCGCATCGGCGACATTTACGGTCATCTCGGTAAACGATCCGCCTGTCCTGAAGGAAATCAAGTCCCAGACAATCGAGGAAAAGTCCCAGTTTGCGCCGATCAATCTCGCGGAACTCGCGAGCGATCCGGATCATTCCTTCGACAAGCTCAAGTGGACGATTACGGGCAACAAGGATTTGAAAGTAAGCATCGACAAGGCGGGAACGGCCACGGTCGTCATTCCGAACCAGCTCTGGAACGGAAGCGAGAACATCACGTTTACCGTGACGGACCCGGAAGGCGCAAGCGCGAAGCAGACCGCCGTCTTTACGGTCAAGTCCGTAAACGATCCGCCGGTGATGAAGGACATCCCGAACCAGACCATCAAGGAAAAGCAGGAGTTCAAGCCTATCGAACTCGACAGCTACGTGAGCGACCTCGACCATCCGAACGCGAAGCTCAAGTGGACGATTACGGGCAACAAGGAGCTCAAGTACAAGCTTGACCCGAACCGCGTATTCACGGTAATCATTCCGAACAAGTACTGGCACGGTTCCGAAACCTTCAATTTCGAGGTCATGGATCCGGAAGGCGCCAAGGATTCCCGCAAGGTGACATTCACGGTGGAATCGGTAAACGACCCGCCTGAATTCGTCAAGAAGATAAACAACCAGTCCGTTGACGAGAAAAAGCCCTTCGCCCCGATCAATCTCGGCGAAATCGTAAAGGATCCGGATCACAAGCTGTCCGATCTCACCTGGTCCTTCAACGTCAAGCCCGCTCCGGGCGCCCCCAAGGGATACAAGACGGGACTTACCGTCAACGTCGATCCGAAAACGCTTGTCGCGACGGTGACGACTCCGAACAAGTACTGGAACGGCGCCGATCTCATCGAATTCACGGTGACGGACCCGGAAGGCGCGAAGGCTACCCAGTCCGCGCTCTTCACTGTCCGTTCGATAAACGATCCTCCTGTCCTGAAAAAGATCAACGACCAGATCATCATGGAGAAGGAAGAGTTCAAGGATATCAACCTGGCGGAACTGACATACGACCCGGATGACGCCTTCAAGACTCTCAAGTGGACGATTTCGGGCAACAAGGACTTGAAAATCGCGATATCCAAGGACGGCATCGCGACAATCAAGACGCCGAACAAGCTCTGGAACGGGACGGAAAAGGTTACCTTCACCGTCACCGACCCGGCAGGGGCTTCCGCTCGCCAGACGGTCCAGTTTACGGCCAAGTCCGTAAACGATCCGCCCGTCATGAAGGATATTCCCGGCCAGACCATCAAGGAAAAGCAGGAATTCAAGGCTATCGAGCTCGACAACTACGTAAGCGACCTTGACCATTCGAATAACAAGCTCAAGTGGACGATTACGGGCAACAAGAGCCTGAAGTTCGCCATGACCGCCGACCGCAAGGTGACGATTACGACGCCGAACAAGTACTGGCACGGCAAGGAGACCGTCACGTTCACGGTGACGGACCCGGAAGGCGCGACAGATTCCCGCAAGGTGGATTTCGAAGTGATTTCCGTAAACGATCCGCCGGTCTTTGTCCGCGAAGTCAAGGACCAGACCATCGATGAAAAGCAGCAGTTCGCCGTCATCAAGCTCGACGACCTGATCCAGGATCCGGACCACAAGAAGACCGATCTCCAGTGGAGCGTCAAGGTTTCCGATGCCACGGCCAAGCCTGCACCGGCAAAGGCCAAGGGCAAGAAGGGAAAGAAGGCGACCGAAGAAACATCCTCGGTTGGCAAGAGCGGTCTTACTGTCGAAATCGACAATTCCCACAACGCGCGAATCGTCATCCCGGACAAATACTGGAACGGCGCCGCGAAGATTTCCTTTACGGCGACGGATCCGGAAGGCGCTTCGGCGACTTCTACCGCACTCTTCACGGTTCGCTCGATAAACGACCTGCCCGTGATTTCGGACAAGGCGCCTGCCGGCGAAACCATTCGCGAAGGCGGAAAGTTCAAGACGATCGATCTTTCGACGCTCGCCACCGACCCCGACCATCCGTCCAAGCTTCTCAAGTGGAGCTTCTCCGGCAACCGCCAGCTGCAAGTCGTCCTGAACAAGGACAATACGGTCCATGTCAAGGTTCCCCACGCGCAGTGGCACGGCAAGGAAACCATCACCTTCACGGTGACGGACCCGGAAGGCGGCAAGGCTTCGCACAAGATGGACTTCGTCGTAACCGAAGTGAACGATCCTCCGGTTATTTCGAAGATTCCGAACCAGAAAATCAAGGAAAAGGAAACTTTCAAGGCGGTTTCTCTTGACGACTATGTCAAGGATCCGGACAACAAGCCGTCCGAAATGAAGTGGACCGTTTCCGGGAACAAGTACCTGAAGGCGGAAATCACTTCGGCGAGAAAGCTGGTCATCACCGCCCCGAACAAGTATTTCTGGTGCAAGCCGGATACGATGACGCTTACGGTCAAGGATCCGCAGGGCGCTTCCGCGACGACGACGGTCGTCTATGAAATCACCTCGGTAAACGATCCTCCCGTCATGAAGGACATTCCGGGCCAGACCATCAAGGAAAAGCAGACGTTCAAGGACATTCCGCTCGACAGCTATGTCCATGACGCCGACCACCGGAATAGCCAGCTCACGTGGACTGCCGTGGTGAAAAAGGCGTCCGCTCCGGCCCCTGCGCCTGCAAAGGCGAAGAAGGGCAAGAAGTCCAAGCAGAAGGAAGCCCCGAAGGTCGAAGAGCCCAAGGTCGAAAACGATCTGACCGTCACGATAGACGACAAGCATGTCGCGCACCTGAACATTCCGAACAAGTATTGGAACGGAAAGCGGACCGTCGTCTTCACGGTGACGGACCCGGAAGGCGCAAAGGATTCCCGCAGCGTCGATTTCGAAGTCGTTTCCGTAAACGATCCGCCCGTCATGAAGCCGATTCCCGCTCAGAAGATCAAGGAAAAGGAACATTTCGCGCCGATCGATCTGCTCGCTCTCGTCAGCGACCCGGACCACCCGACTTCCTCGCTCTCGTTCGAAGTCTCGCAGCCGCGCAGCCTCAAGGCTTCCATCAATGCGAAGAAGCAGCTCGTGGTAACGACGCCCGACAAGTACTGGAACGGCTCCGAAAAGATAACCGTGACGGTGACGGATCCGGAAGGCGGCAAGGCGACCCAGCAGGTTCTCTTTGAAGTCACCCCGGTGAACGATCCGCCCGTCATCAAGGCGATTCCGAACCAGAAGATCAAGGAAAAGGAACGCTTCGAGCCTATCGACCTTTCCCGCTACGCAAGCGATCCGGACAACCGTCCGAACGAGCTGAAGTGGAAGGTCTCCGGCAACAAGAATCTGAAGGTCGAATTCCGCGGATCCCGCATGAGCGTTGCCACGCCGAACGAATACTGGAACGGTTCCGAGACATTGACTCTCACCGTTTCCGATCCGGCGGGAGCGAGCGCGAGCGCGAAGGTGACATTTACGGTCACTCCGGTAAACGATCCGCCAAAGTTCAACAATGTCCCGGTCCAGCAGATCAAGGAAAAGGAACAGTTCCAGCCGATCGACTTCTCGAAATTCGTTGTCGATCCGGACAACAAGCCTTCCGAAATGCGCTGGACGCTCGACGATGGCGAACCGGCTCAAAAGGACAAGCGCGGTCGCATGGGCAAGGCGAAGCGTCCCACGGTAAAGCATCCGCTTTCCTATGACCTTTCCGACGCCGGTGTTCTGACCGTGACGATTCCGAACGAATACTGGAACGGCAAGGACAAGATCAAGGTCAACGCCTACGATCCTTCGGGAGAAAAGGCTTCTGTCGAAGTGAACTTCGTCGTCATTCCGGTAAACGATCCTCCCGTGCTGAAAAAGATTCCGGACATGGTGACAAACGAAGGCACCAAGTTCAAGCCCATCAAGCTCGACCAGTATGTGACCGATCCGGACAACAAGCCGCATGAACTGCGCTGGTCCGTCACCGGAAATCGTCACCTCGAAGTGATGATCACGGGAGGACGCGAAGCGATTGTCCGTCCGAGCCGCGTCGATTGGTACGGCAAGGAAGCGATTACGTTCATCGTCAAGGATCCTGCCGGTGCGACGGCAAAGACCACCGTGAACTTCGAAGTGAAGCACGTGAACGCCGTTCCCGAAATCCGTCCGATTCGCGACGTTACGATGAAGGAAGACGCAAACGGCGGCGTTCTCGCGACGCTCAAGCTCGACCAGTATGTGCGCGATCGCGACAACAGCTTCAGCGAGCTCAAGTGGACGATCACCGGCAACAAGCAGTTGCTAGTGGAACACGACAAGGCGCGCAACATCGTCACCATCAAGCAGCCACGCGAAAACTGGAACGGTCCGACCGAGACGATTACGTTCAAGGTGACGGATCCGGAAGGCGCTTCGGCACAGACCTCCGCCAAGTTCACCATCATCCCCGTGAACGATCCGCCGGTCGCGATGTCCCAGTCCTACCAGACGCGTGAAGGCGAGCCACTCAAGGTGAACGCCAAGGACGGTCTTCTGAACGGAGCGTACGATCCGGACGGAAAGCTCGACGCGCGCGTCTCGCTGGTCCGCCGTCCGCAAAACGGAAAGGTCGTGATCAACGAAAAGGACGGTTCGTTCGTCTATACGCCGAACAAGGGATTCTACGGTCTCGACGAATTCGGCTTCAAGCTGACGGACAAGGAAGGCGCCTCTTCCAAGGTCGAAACGGCGGAAATCAACGTGAACTTCAAGATGAAGGACATCCGCGCTTCGGAACCCGCCGCAACCTCCAAGCCGTCCGCTTCCTCGGAAACGGACAAGAAGGCGACAGGCAAGCAACGCCGTCGTCGCTAGACAATTTTCAAAAACTTTTCGAAGCCTCCCCTATCGGGAGGCTTTTTATATATATTAGTGAACAAAATCGGAGGAATCCTCATGAAAAAATCCTTTGTCCTTGTTGGAATCGCCCTTGCCGGAACGCTCTTTTCCGCCTGCTCGTCGTCTAGTTCGAGCGAAGCTTCTCTCGCCGAAAAATGCGCCAGCGGTCTCACGGAAGAATGCCTCGAAGGCGCGACATGGAACATGAACGGTCTTTACTACCAGAAGGAAGACGGTTCCTACCAGTTGTCGACTCACGCCTTTTCAAGCCCGTCAGTCCTTGTCTTCAAAAGCAGCAAGAAGGAAGGCAAGCAGTTCAGTCTGACCTATTCGACGGATCCCAGCGTAGAAGGCGTGGGTGGTGAAGAAGATAGCGGGTCCTGGTCCGTGGAAAACGGAATTCTCCGTCTGCAATTCGCAAGCTTTGGAACGCTGCACATGGACACGACGATGCAGATAAACGCGACGATCGGAACCCTGGATGCCGCTACCAGCCTGAATCTCGGCGGGAAAATCCTTCATCGGTCTGTAATCGCGGAATCGGGTATCGAAATCTTCACGGCCGTCGAAAAGTAGCGAAAAAGAATTTCACAAATTCAAGGCTCTCTTTATCGGGAGCTTTTTCGTTTTCTAGATTTGGGGCACTATGGAAATGGAAACACGCTACAATTCGAAAGCCGTCGAAGCCCGTTGGCACGACGCATGGGACAGGAACAACGATTTTGCACCGAGCGGAAAGGGTGAGCCGTTTTCCGTCGTCATCCCACCGCCGAATGTAACCGGTGCGCTGCATCTGGGCCATGCGCTGAACGATACGCTCCAGGACATTCTGGTTCGCTACCGCAGAAAGACCGGTCGCGACACGCTTTGGATTCCGGGGACGGACCATGCGGGAATCGCCACGCAGGCGGTCGTCGAAAAGAGGCTCTTCCAGGATGAACACAAGACGCGCCACGATATCGGTCGCGAAGCCCTGGTCGAACGCATCTGGAAGTGGAAGGACGAATACGAGGCCCGGATTACGAAACAGCTGAAAAGCCTCGGCGTGAGCTGCGACTGGAGCAGGCAACGCTTCACGCTCGACCCGGTGTGCGCCAAGGCGGTTCGCTTCGCGTTTTTCAATCTCTTCAAGAAAGGCCTCATCTACCGCGGAAAGCGTCTCGTAAACTGGGACACGAAGCTCCAGACCGCGGTCGCCGACGACGAAATCTATTACGAGACGGTCAAGGGACATTTCTGGACGTTCAAGTATCCGCTCGCGGACGGTTCGGGCTACATTCCCGTTTCGACGACGCGTCCCGAGACGATTATGGGCGATACCGCTCTCGCGGTCCATCCGAACGATGAACGCTACAGGAAGTTCATCGGCAAGACTCTGAAGGTTCCTTTCGTGAACCGTGAAATTCCGGTGATAGCGGACGCTCTTCTTGTCGATATGGATTTCGGGACAGGTTCCGTGAAAGTCACCCCGGCGCACGATCCGAACGACTACGCGACGGGTCTTCGCCACAAGCTTCCGATGATAAACATCATGAACGATGACGGAAGCCTGAACGAAAATGCCGGGGAGTTCAAGGGGCTCAAGGGACAGGCGGCTCGCGATGCGGTCGTCAAGGGGCTCGAAGACCTTGGTCTTCTCCTCAAGGTCGAAGACCACGAGATGCAGGTGGGACACTCCGACCGTTCCAAGACGGTCATCGAACCTTACCTGAGCGACCAGTGGTTCGTGAAGATGGACGTCCTTGCCGAAAACGCGATGAACGCGGTGAAATCCGGCGAGATCAAGATTCTTCCCGAACGATACGCGAACAAGTATCTGGACTGGCTCGCCGAAAAGCGCGACTGGTGCATCAGCCGACAGCTCTGGTGGGGACACCGCATTCCCATCTGGCACACGGACGCATCGGAAGACGAACTGAAAAAGACTTTCGGTTCTCGGGAAGATATCTACTTCTATCCGGCGCAGAACGGAGGATTTCTCGTGTGCAGCCGCGAAGAGAATCTCCCGGAAGACCTGATTCCGGGTCATCGGCTCGAACAGGAAGCGGACGTTCTCGATACGTGGTTTTCGAGCGGACTTTGGCCGCACAGCACGATGGGATGGCCGGACAGGACGGAAACGCTCAAACGCTACTACCCCACTTCCGTGCTGGTGACAAGCCGCGACATCATTACGCTCTGGGTCGCCCGCATGGTTCTCTTCAGCCAGGAAAACATGGGCACGGTTCCGTTCCACACCGTGTATATCCACCCGAAGATTCTCGACGGCAACGGCCAGACGATGAGCAAGTCCAAGGGAAACGGCGTCGATCCGATGGACATCGAAGAGAAATACGGCACGGACGCTCTCCGCTTCGTGATGGCGAGCCTCTGCACCGACAACCAGGACGTTCGCCTGCCGGTGAAAAAGGAAAAGCAGCCGGACGGTCGCGAAATCAACACGTCCGAAAAGTTCGAAATCGGGCGCAACTTCTCGAACAAGCTCTGGAACGCTTGCCGCTTCCTCTACCCGCATCTCGAACAGGCCGGTGCGCTTTCAAGGGAAATGCTCCCGATGGACGAGAAGCTTTTCAAGCTGGAAGACTTCTGGATTCTTTCGCGCCTGAACTCGACGACCCGCGATGCAACGCGGATGCTCGAACAGTTCCACTTTGCGGAACTTGCGGGATTCCTCTACCGCTTTGTGTGGGACGATGTCTGTTCCAGCTATCTCGAAATCAAGAAGTCGGTCATCAATCGGCAAGTACTCGATGCGGAAAAGAAGAACGCGATGGCGTTTCTTTCCCACGTTCTGCGCGGCGTGATCGACCTCTTGCATCCGGTGATGCCGTTCATTACCGAAGAACTGAACGCGACGCTTTTCCCGGGTTCCGAACGGGTCATTCTCAGCCCGTGGCCCAAGGCGGACGAAAGCCTTGTCAACCTGGATATCGAGAAAAAGTTCGAACGGGCGTTCTCCGTTGTCGAAAGCGTGCGCGGGATCCGTGGGCGTTATAGCGTAAGTCCTTCGACAAGGCTAGATGCCGTGCTCAGCGTCGATGATTCCGCGACGGAGGATTCTGTCCGGGAATGCGCTTCGATCATCACGGAACTCGGCGGCCTCGAATCGCTATCCATCGCGGTGAAGGCTCCGAAGCCGAAGTTCAGCGCGAGCGCGGTAGTCCCCGGCGGAGAACTCTATGTTCCGCTCGAAGGGATTCTCGACCCGAAAGCGGAAATCGCCCGCCTAGAAAAGGAAATCGAAAAGGCGAAGTCCTTCGCCGCGTCCATCGAACGCAAGCTTTCGAACGAAAAGTTCGTGAAGGGAGCTCCCGAAGCGATCGTGAACGCCGAAAGGGCAAAGCTCGCGACACAGCAGGACATTATCGCAAAGAACGAAAAGGCGATCGAAGAGCTGAAGTAGTTTTCTCCTTGCATTTCCGAATGGCGAAAAGCCTCGGTCTCGCTACCGAGGTTTTTCGTTTTCGTCTAAGGCGCGCTGCCTCGTTTATTCCTGCCATCGCTTGGTCTCGCTCGAATTTTCTTGACCAAGGCAATTTTTAGAGGTTCCCTTGAAACGATTCAATATCTATTTTTAAAACGATGAAAACAGCACTGATTACCGGTATCACGGGCCAGGACGGCTCGTATCTCG
>CAVKYI010000009.1:0-65804 GCA_963660435.1 Sodaliphilus sp. | reverse complement strand
AGTGAACGGCGGCCGTAACTATAACGGTCCTAAGGTAGCGAAATTCCTTGTCGGGCAAGTTCCGACCTGCACGAATCGTGTAACGACTTCTGCACTGTCTCCTCCTGAGACTCAGCGAAATTGCAGTGCCGGTGAAGATGCCGGCAACCCGCACCTGGACGGAAAGACCCCATGAACCTTCACTGAATTTTGACATTGGTTTTAGGCCTTGCATGTGTAGGATAGGTGGGAGGCTTTGATGGCGGGGCGCCAGCCCCTCCGGAGCCGCCCTTGAAATACCACCCTTGCCAGGCTTGAGGCCTAACCCGCGCCCCTTACCGGGGCGGGGGACCGTGTCTGATGGTCAGTTTGACTGGGGCGGTCGCCTCCCAAAAGGTAACGGAGGCATCCGACGGTTCCCTCAGCGCGGTCGGTAATCGCGCGCAGAGCATAAAGGCAAAAGGGAGCCTGACTGCGAGGCGGACACGCCGAGCAGGTACGAAAGTAGGGCTTAGTGATCCCGCGGTACAGCGTGGAACGGCCGTTGCTCAATGGATAAAAGGTACTCTGGGGATAACAGGCTGATCTCCCCCAAGCGTTCATAGCGACGGGGAGGTTTGGCACCTCGATGTCGGCTCGTCGCATCCTGGGGCTGGAGAAGGTCCCAAGGGTTTGGCTGTTCGCCAATTAAAGCGGCACGCGAGCTGGGTTCAGAACGTCGTGAGACAGTTCGGTCCCTATCCGGTGTGGGCGCACGAGACTTGAGGGAACCTGTCCTTAGTACGAGAGGACCGGGACGGACGCACCTCTGGTGTACCGGCTGTCGCGCCAGCGGCACCGCCGGGTAGCCATGTGCGGATCGGAGAAACGCTGAAAGCATCTAAGCGTGAAGCCGTTCCCGAGATTAGGTCTCGCGGGGGCAACCCCCTGAAGGGCCGTCAGAGACGATGACGTCGATAGGCCGCAGGTGTAAGCGCGGCGACGCGTTGAGCCGAGCGGTACTAATAGCCCGTGAGGCTTTTCCTTTCATTTCCGCGACGTGGCTTTTGTCCGCGCGTGGGCAGCCCGGCGCCCCGAGAGGCGCCCAGCGATGCCGAGCCTCCTCGACACTTTTTTCAGCTTTCCCGCTGTCAGGATTTTGAAATTTCGGCGGTCATCGACGGAGGGTCATACCCGTTCCCATTCCGAACACGGAAGTCAAGCCTCCTGTCGCCGATGGTACCTGGCCTCCGGGCCCGGGAGAGTAGGTCGCCGCCGGATCCGCGGGGTCCCCGATCAAGGTCGGGGACCCCTTCCTTTTTTAAACGGATGATGCTATCTTTCCGCGCATGCTGACGAGACGCTTTACCTGCAACCCATTCCGGGAAAACGCATTCCTCTTAGGCGACGAGGAATCGAAAAAGGCGGTCCTGGTCGATCCGGGTTTCTATTCGGATGCGGAGTTCTCGACCCTGCTTGCCTTTGTCCAAGACAACGACTATTCAATTGCTCGTGTCCTGAATACCCATCTGCATTTGGATCATTGCATTGGAAACGGTTTTGTCCAGAACGCTTTTAAAATCGAGGCTGAATTTGGCGAAAAGGATCTGCCGTTTCTCGAACATGCGGAAGATCAGGCTCGAATGTTCGGACTCGAAATTCCCTGTCCAATTCCTGTTTCACGAAATTTTTTGAAGGAAAACGACGAAATCGAAGTCGGAAATATTCACTTGAAAGTCCTGGAAGTGCCGGGACATTCTCCGGGAAGTCTCGCCTTTTATTCTGACGAAGGTTTTGTATTTTCGGGCGATGTCGTTTTTGCGGGTGGAGACTATGGGCGTACCGACTTGCCGGGCGGAAGCGAAAAGATATTGATGGATTCCATTCATCGGAAACTCTTCCAACTGCCGAAAGATACCCGAATTTTTTGTGGACATGGACCCGATACGACTGTTGCCAAAGAGCTTGCTGCCTGGGAAGCACGGAAAAACGGTGGATTTTAAATGCGGTCAAGAAAAATTTTGCTTGAAAACGATAGACTTTTATTATTTTAAGATTTGAGTGTTTGAACCAATAAAGGAGCGTCCATGGCCTTTCGCCTAGCGCTATTGCTTTTGCTTGTCATCAATGCGAATGCGGCGTTGACTTTGCATCTCCAGCATCCGTTTCGGAGCGATTCCGAAAAGTCTTCCTATTCGTTGCATATCTTGGGTAGCGCGGCGTATAACTACAATCCTGACTTTTCCGAGTCATCGCAAACGATGATGCGGTCAGAAGGAAACGATTGGTATTATTTTGTCTGGGACAAGGAAATTTCGTATTTCCAGGATTGGATGAGCTTCACGGTCAAGGCCTGTCCAAACACTTCGGACAACAATTACAACAACAATAATTGCGTGGAGTGGAAAGGTGCCGATGAAAATTCCCTGGCGTTTCGCGTGACGGAGCTGTTTGGCGCGGACACCGAAATCTGGATTTACACGAATGCGGACGGGTCTTACCAAAAGAGTTTTGTCTCGCCCGGCTCCAAGATTGTATGGTTAAAAAGTCCGTGGGGAAACAAGGCGCTTCCTCGGATGATTTTTGGGGCGGATTCTATCTTGATGCGCTTTGCCTATGACGATACGGCGTCGTGCGGATGGTTCTACGGGGCGATTTCTCCGAGCGCATTGCAGGCGAATCCTTCGAGAAACGCCTATTTTGAACGACTCCACGCTTCCTACCTGACGTTTCCGAAAGACGGGGAAGTGGATCTGTCGGCGGCATTGAAATCAGCCGATACGGTTTTTGTCGATGGTTTTTCCGGAACTGTAGATCTCAAGATGGGATCTCGTGGAGCGTGTTTCGATTCGACGAGAACCCTACATGTTTACAGTCCATGGCGGACCAATTCGACTTACAAGGATAGTCTCCTTTATTTTTCGGTGGGAAACAATATCCTGAACAATCCCACGGCGATGGATTCGACGGGAGAGTTTCGCCATTGGTTTCGCTATGATTTTTCGGCGGAAACCGCGCGCAGCCAGGCCTGGAGTTCTACCGGAGCGACCGTTCAATTCTATCGGCGGCAAAACGAATGGCCGCAGATCACGTTCTTCAAGGATGCCGATCGTCCGCTGGTTTCGAAATTTTTCCCGCAGGGTGTCTATGAAGCTTGGGTCTTTACCAATAATAGTGGGCAGATGGAAATTTCCTTTGCTCCAATCGAACAGAAGATTATCCGGCTGATGTCTCCGTGGGACAACATGGCTCCGGCACTGCTTGTCGAAAACGATACGATTGGGATGGGACCTTTTTCGGCGGATACGTGCGGCTGGTACGAGGCTGCCTATTATCGTCATGTTCCGAATTTCGAAGTTCTCTTTCGGCAACGTTTCGGTTTTGAAATGTATTCTTCGGCGGGACTGAAGGATGGCGGACCGATTTCCCTGGATTCCGTTTTTGCGATTGGCGATACCGCCTGGGTGACGCCTTACCCGACTCTCGTGAGCGCTCCGCGGATTTCTACGCAATTTCCCGGGCGTCTCGGCGTCTGTCCGAGCCTGAAAATTTCGGCGATGCTTCTTGACTGGGCGGGCGAGGCTTATCCGGATTCTGTCGATGTGGATTTTGGCGGAATCTATGACGGAAACGATTTTACGAAAGCGACCTATCTCGATTCGACGGGAACGATTCAAACCAACCAGAAATGCCAGGGACATGTGATGGGGATGGTCCAGGACACTCTCGTGAACGGGAATCCGGCTCGTGTCGATTCGCTTTCCTATCCGTGGGGACAGTGCGCCGCCGCGCATGAAATCGAAAAATGGTTTATCCCGGTTGAAGTGGCGACGGACAAGGCGGGGAATGTCTATACCAACGCGACATGTCGCGATATCGATCTGTCGCTCGACGCGGAAGGCTTCTGGCTAGCGGATATTTCGGAATCGCATCCCGACGGAGGATTTTTCCCGTTGGACGATTTCGAATATCTCGATTCGGCAAAGACCGTCAAGAATCCGAAGTTTGACTGGAGCGAACAGTTGCGAACGGAAAATGGCAAGCAGCACAATTACAGCTTTTCGATGAAAATTTCGGCACAGTTCCAGTATATAAAGGGACAGTATTTTGAATTCCGCGGCGATGACGATGTCTGGGTGTTTATCAATAATCGGCTTGTCGTCGATATCGGCGGTTGCCATTCCCCGGTGGAAGGGGCTGTCGATTTGGATACGCTCGGGCTTGTCGAAGGCGAAACCTATCCGTTCCACATTTTCTTTTCGGAGCGGAACGCTACGGGTTCGAACTTCAAGATGCGCACATCCATCAACCTCGAAACGGAAAAGACATATTACCCGGTTGAAATACCGACGAAGGACGGGACGATTTCCTATGAAATCTGGCAGATGATTGCGGATAAGTCGCTTAGCTGCGATATTTCGAGCGTGACAAAGATTGACACGGTCCCGGCGGCTTCGGTGTTTATCCTGAAAGGCGGGAATCTGCCTCTTGACGGCGTGACGCTCGATCCGGGCCTGAACTACGGCGGAATCGACATCAACGAAACGATGTCGGGATTCACTATCGACACGAGCGCGATTGTCCGTTCGAGAACGCTCGCTCCCGGCTCTTACGTGCTGTATTTCCATCTGGCGTCCGACCTGTCGCAATCGTCGAAAGTTTCCTTTACCGTTCCGGAATATCCGTTGCCGAACCTTGTGTTTGCGGATTCCCTGTGGAACGAAATCGACCCGGATACCGTGACTCTTGGCAACTGGGCGTTTGTGCCCTATCCCGTCTATGTGATGGCCTATTATATGGGCGCACCATGCGATTCGGGATGCGATGGTGCTCTGGAATTCTGGACTTTGGATTCTCTAGCCTTTTCCGACGAAAATGGAATCTTGATCGATTCGATTTTCCCGGTGAATGGACGCGCTAAATTTTTCGTGATGGGAACAGAGACTGTCAAGGACGGATCGTTCGGCGTGTTTGGAAAGACATTCGCGGATACCGCCTACTGGAATTTCGTCAATCTGGAAAAGCCGCCCGTACCGATTCCTTCGGGCGGGGAAATTTTTGACCGCGATGGCGACGGAGTCGCTGACAGCCTCATGCTCGCCTACGGGGAAAAGATTGTCGATGAAAACGTTCCCGATACGGTGGCTTGGGCTTTTGGCGATACGGTTCCATATAAATTAAGTCGCAAGGACGTGGAAAGATACAGGACGCTCGATTCGTTGATCGTTCTCGAAAGTGATTCGCTCGTTCCGTTCCTGTTTACGGGAAATCTCGAAAAGAAAGTCTATGTGGGCAGCTATTCGTCGTGGTTCAACAAGGCCTTGACGGATTCCCTAACCGGGGAGACGGATACTGTTCTTTTCCATGTGACCGGGAAGATTCGCGATAGAATCGGTCCGGTCTTGACCGCTGCGATCGTCAAGCCCGAGAACGAGAATATTTACCGGCTGTCACTCGTTTTCAGCGAAGCGATCGATACGAACAGCTTTGCGATGGATTCCGTTTTCGAATTTCGCGCATGGCGCGACGGTTCGGAATTTTCGCGTGGAATCTTCCCGGTGTCCGCGAAGAAGGAAACGGCTCGGTACGAAGTGCTGTATTCGAACAAGAACGGCGTCTTGCCGTCGGTGGGAGACAGCGTACGGATAGCTCCGGGGCTTTTGCGCGACCTCTCGGGTAACTTTGCAAACGAAAACAATCGTTGGGTCCGTATAGTCGGTGAACAGGTGATTCGAATCGAGTCGGCGACGCTGTTTAACCAAGATGCGGAACGTGCGGCGGCGTTCAGGGATTCCTCGACGCTGATTCCTTACCGGATTCCCGCGGGGCAGCCGTATGACAAGGCGGAAAAGTCGCTCGGACTTCCTGGATTCCTGATTCGCTATGACCTGAGCGAGCTTGTACTTTCGAGCGGAGCTGACAAGGAAAAGGTTTACCTGAGCTACGAAGCGAACTTCTTTACGAATCTGGGAACATTTGTCAGTTCGAAAAAAGGAACGGTCCGTTGCTCGGACGATATCTTTGACGGTGACTGTTCCACAAATTCGGGAAACATCTACCTGGGCTGGAATATGCGCGCAAAGTCCGGTCGCCTGGTCGGTTCCGGGGCTTATGTCGCCTTGCTCAAGATAAAGATTGGCGTCGTTGGCGGAGAATCTCAAAAGAAGGAGGTCTCGCGAAGCTGGGGCGTTCGCCGGGTGAAGGAATAAGGGAAATTTTCATTGAAAGGTTGACTTTTCGGATGAATTTTGATAGATTGAGGAAAGAAACAGGGCGGTAGGTCGCCGCCTGAGAAAAAAAAGAAAGACCGAATGGATGAAGCAGGGCGGTAGGTCGCCGCCTGAGAAAAAAAGAAAGACCGAATTGAGGTGCCGTTTATTTTATATAAATAAACGGCATTTTTTTTGGAGAAACAGGATGGAACTGGTTACTTTGTCTTCGGCTTTTTACTGCAAGCATCTTGGGCATTCCGAAATTTTGGAAAATAAAAATGGGCGGCCTTATGTCGTGCTTCTCGTGAAAACGAAGAAGCGGACATTTGCCATCCCATTTAGAACGAACGGAAGATTTGGTAAGAATTCCCCCGGCAAGCCGAAAACCTGTTATTATTTTTCGTCATCGGGAAGAAGTATCTTGAGTTCAACGGGGAGAGTTCCTGTATTGGATTTTATAAAAGCGGTTGTTGTCGAAATGGAAGATTTGGGAATGCCCGCTTGCATCGACAAAAAAGAATTTCGAGAATTAAGTTCGAATTTTAAACAAATCCGTCTTTCGTTTGAAGCCTATCTTGATTATTATATCGATGCGATTCGCAATGGGAAAAATCTAGATGCGTACGAAATCAAATACTCTTCTCTGCAGTATTTTAATGATTTGCTGTTGGAAGTAAAATAGCGTTGCTTTTTACAGCGGGTATTTTTCCTTTGCCGCTTCCAGCTGGTTGGAAACCTCTTCCCATTTGACGAAAAATTCTTCGGCTTTGGACTTGGCGGCGGAAAGTTCGGTGGCGAGCTTGGCAATCAAGGCCCCGTCCGATTTTTCGGATGCCGCGAGGAGTTCCTCTTCCTTTTTCTTCGCGAGATCTTCGGATTTCTGAATTTCCTTTTCGAGCCGCTGGATTTCCTTTTCGAGCGGGCGGACGATTTTCGCTCGTTCCTCGATGTATGCGGCGCGGGCGCGGCGGTCATCCCTGTTCTTGGAAACGGTCGGGGCCGAGGCTTGGACCTTCGTTTCGGCGGTGACGGATTTGGTCATGCCGTCCTTTTCTTCCGCCCAGCCGATTTTTTCCAGAAATTCTCGGTAGGTGCCTTCGAAGGCGAAGCATTTTCCCCCGTCAAAGACGATTAACTTGTTTGCAAAAACTTGAAGGAGTTCTTCGTCGTGCGAGACGACGATGGCTGTTCCGCCATAATCTTCGAGTGCGTCGATCAGGCTTTCGATGCTTTCCATGTCGAGATGGTTGGTCGGTTCGTCGAGCAGGAGCAGGTTGCACGGCGTCGCGAGAATTTTCCCGAGCAGGACCCGGCTGCGTTCCCCGCCCGAAAGGATGCGGATTCTCTTTTGCGAAGCGTCGCCGCTGAACATCATCAGCCCGGCGAGACTTCTCGCCTTGCCGCGTTCCGCGCTCTGGACCGCCGACTGGATTTCTTCTTCAACCGTGTTTTCCAGGTTTAGACGGTTGATGTTTGTCTGCCCGAAGTAATTCATGAGGATGTTCGGGTTGAGCGAAATGCTCCCGGAGACTGGGGAAAGTTCGTTTGCGATGAGATTCAGGAGAGTCGTCTTTCCGCGTCCGTTAGGTCCGATGATCGCGACGCGGTCGCCCTTGAAAAGTTCGACGGTCAAGTCCTGGATAAGGGTCGGTCCGCCGTCGAAGTGAAAGTTCAAATCCTTGATCTGGAGCATTCGCTTGCCGGGGAAAGGCGCTTCGTTGAACGAAAATTCCAGGTTGCGCTCGTGTTCGAGCCTTGTCGCTTCGCCGAGACGTTCGACAGCCTTGATCTTGGACTGGACCATTGCGGCCTTGCTCGCCTTGAAGCGGAAACGGTCGATGACGCGTTCGAGCTGTTCGCGCTTGTGCGCGTCGTTTTCCTGGGTGCGCAGGGCGACTTCTTCTTCGGTGCGGATCGTCTCCTTGAGCTTTGCCACGGTTCCCTGGATTTTTCGGAACTTTTTCCGGTGAATCCCCACGATATGCGTGCAGACTTCGTCCATGAATTTTCGGTCGTGCGTGATGAGCAGAATTTCGCCTTTCCAGGCGCGCAGAAAGCGGGAAAGCCAGCGCATCGATACGATGTCGAGATAGTTGGTCGGTTCGTCGAGCAGGAGCATGTTCGGTTCGCTCGCGAGAACCTTGGCGAGGTTCAGCCGGATCTGGAAACCGCCCGAGAGGAGCATCGGGTCCTTTTGCATGGAGCTTTCGTCGAATCCGAGGCCGAAAAGAATCGCTTCGACATGATGCGTGTCGATCCAGCCGTCTTCGTTTTTCTGGAGGACGGAACAGGCTTCTTCGTGGACGGTCGCATGTGAAAAGGCGATGTGCTGTTTTAAATATCCCAGAGAATAGTTTTTGGGAATGTCGATTTTTCCGCCGTCGAGATATTCTTCGCCCAGGATGATTTTGAAGAGCGTCGATTTGCCGGAGCCGTTCCGCCCGACGATTCCCACGCGTTCCCTCGGCGCAACGAGAAAGCTCGCGTCGTTGAAAAGTTCCTGCGTCCCAAACGATTTGCAAATATTCTGAACCTGAATCACGGGGAAAATTTAGGAAATTAGAAGCGTGGATGTTTAAGAGAATGAGAAATTAGGAGTGAGGAATTAGGAAGTGGTCTGCGGAGGTTTAAGTTTAGTGAATAGTGATTAGTGGCTAGAACTTTTGACGTTTAAATTTTTGGAAAGCGGAATATGGGATGCGGGGATTCAAAGTGAACGGTTTTTGTGCACAATCATTTCCCGGTTCGCTCCACTGTCCATTCTCGTGCCCGTCCGCCGCGGCGGACGCAGACACGGGAATCTCTTTTCAGAGATTATCGGGTCACGTCCGACAATGACAGGTTTGCGAGCTTGTCGAATCCATATATAACAAAAATGTAGCCATGGGGGTGGTTGCAAGGAAGGGGGATTATCAGAACTTAGAACTGAGATTTTAGAACTTAGTTATTAGTTGAGAGAAATCTGGTCGCTTCAAATTCCTGCTTTCCGTATCCCTCGTACCGTTTCCCAGAGAAACTTAAACGTCCTATGTTCTAAGAACTAAGATCTATCCACTACGTTCTGACATGCCCTTCGCCGGGTAGGCCTGCCTGTCGGCAGACAGGCGTATCCCAAATCACTTTTTCGGGTGAATTTCCGAAAATTTCTTGACAACGTTTTTTTTTCTTATGTTTGAAGTGTAAGGGAATCTCACCTTGCTTTTTACCATAAGGAAAGAAAGATGACGCGTGGCTGTGGAATTGAAACGGAATTTGATTCGGAAACGCTTTCGAAAGAAAAGTACGAAGAATTTTTTTGCCCCAAGCCAGACGAGATTGCTAGCAAAGAGAAAACCAAGTGGGAAAAAGCTTACGAGCGGGCCTGTAAAAACCGCGAGTTTGAAATTGAGCTTTACTGGAAGCGGACGACTTATTTCTGGGCTTTCATCACGACCATCTATGTCGCCTATTATAATGTTTTAAAAAACATCTATTGTGGGGAGTTCTGGCATTTTCCGCTTTTGGCGCTTTCCGGGCTGGGGCTTTTCTTTGCGGTTGCCTGGGTTTTGACGTCGAAAGGTTCAAGACACTGGCAGGAAAACTGGGAAAATCATGTTTTTATGCTGGAAAATGCAGTGAGCGGTCCTCTCTTTAAAATCTTCAAGAAAAATTCCTTTTCGGTTTCCAAGGTGAACTTGATGGCCGGTTATGTGGTGGCGACTTGTGCCGGAGGGCTTTTCGTTTTCCAGGTTGTCAAGTTTTGTAGGCATTTCGCTTGTATGAACGGGGTGAATCCCTTTGTGTTGTATATCGCGATTTGCGCACTGGCGGCTTTAGGGATTGTTTCGTTTGTTTGGATGGCGCGAGGCAATTGCGAGGATGGCTGTATCGAGTTTAACCGGAGTAAAATTAAAGGAGATAAATCGTGAAATGGGATGCGAAGGATTGTCTGCTTGCGCTGTTTCTGTGCTTGGTGTTTGTTTTGGTTGTCGGGTATGGAGCTTTTTCATTCGGAGGTGATATGGGAAATTTGCAAAAAAGATTACTGATTGCTTCGGTTGCTGTACCGATATTGTGCATTGGCTTTTTGATTTGCCATCAAATATGGACTGCAAAAGATTTAAAAAAAATAGCCTTGACTAAAATTTTGTACAACTATCAGGTAAATGGTTGGAAGGGCTGGCGCGCAGCGCTTGATTTTTATGGCAATCTGCCAGATTGGAAAACGGTAATTGATAAAGCGGGACGATTCCATTATGATGCTTCAGGGAAATGTCATCCTCATCAGCGTTGTATATCAGGGGTTGCTCGAAAACAGTTTGCAAGTGATTTGCAAAAGAATCAAGCGGCAATTTATGACAGTAAAGATTTTAACAACCTTTATAAGAATATTGAAAAATTCTGCAAAAAAGGCGAAATCGGCGAGCTGACTATTTATGATACCGCCATGCGTCTTGGGGCGTTTTTGGAAAAGCAGAAAAATAAAAGTTTCAAGCCTAAAAAAGTCTTTTTGTACAATGGTGCTATGAAAGGTGCTGTGGTTCTGTTCGAGAAAGGATGGCTTAAAGAACCCAGCAACCGAATGTCGCTTTCTGCTTTTAAAAAGCTTTTCCCGCAAAAGAAGGCTTGGGAAGTGGAAGAAATTCTTTGCATTTACAAAGACAAATTTTAAAAAAGGAGGACAATATGAAAAGCATCCAAAAATTATTATGGCTTTTGGTTTTTAGTTTATCCGCTTCGCTCTATGCGGCAAACTGGAATGGCTCAACACGCGAACCTGAAAGCACAAAGAAAATCGACGGCAAGGTTTTCTATGTGATTACGAGTGCCGAAGAGCTTGCTTGGTTTGCCGCGCAGGTGAATAGTGGCAAGACGACCATCAATGCGCAGCTGGCGAACGATATCAAGTTCATGGACGATACGAGTAAAACCAGTTCCGTGAACTGGACGCCGATAGGAAAAGATTCTTCGGCGATATTCAATGGAATATTTGATGGTGTAGACCGAACGATTTACGGGCTATGTGTGAAAAATAATTACTTTAACGGTCTGTTCGGGGTAACGGGCAAGGCTGCTGTGGTGAAAAATGTGAACTTAAATGCGAAAGTAGAGGGCGCGGCCTATGAAGGAGGCTTTGTTGCCTACAATTGGGGCTTGGTGAGTGGCTGTACAAATATGGGCTTTGTTTCGGCTATAGGCTATTATGATAGGGCGGGAGGAATTGCGGGGTTTAACAGAGGCGTAATTACAGACTGCATGAATAAGGGGTATGTGAAAGGTGCGAGCGGGAATTTTTATGTGGCTGGTATTACTGCTGAAAACTATGGCACGGTGAACTATTGCACGAATACGGGTACAGTATCCGCCTTACGGAGCTCGGGCGGCATTGTTGGCGGTAACAGTGGCTTTGTAACTGGTTGTACAAATAGAGGTGCGGTTATCGCTAGATCTAGTGGTGGTATCACTTCTAAAAACGATGGCACTGTGAGCAATTGTAGGAATTTGGGACGTTTGGAAGATACTTTTGGAGGGGGCGGTCTTGTTATACAGAATGAAGCGGGTAAAAAAATAGTCAACAGTTTCAGTGTAGCGAATAGTGCAAGCGCCGGGGTTATCTATTCCAATTCCGGCACGGTCACCAACTGCTACTACGATTCCGATGTGCTGACCGGGCTTTCCACGGTCGCCCCGAATTCGGGACTGCACACGTCCGACATGCAGAGCGACCGCTTCGCCTGGGTCCTCAACACCACGAACGGCACGGCTGCGCACAGCGGCGTCTGGAGCCGCGACAGCGTCGGTTACCCGGTATTTGCGGACTCGCTCCATTTGCCGATCTACAAGGTCGTCTTCGACGACAGCGGCGCGACGACCAACCGCTACACGAACTACAGGGGGCGGGTCTCTTTCCCGGAAGATCCCGAAGCCCCCGAGGGCAAGATGTTCGGCGGCTGGTACACGGACGACGGCGTGAAGGTCAAGAGTTCGACCGTCTTTGCGAAGGACCAGACCGTGCACGCGGTCTATATCGACGCGTCCGACATCTACTTCTCCATCCGGTTCTTCGACTCGGACACGACGCTTCTCGATTCGCAGTACGTGCAGTACGGCAAGACGCCGAGCTACAGCGGAATGCCCGTGAAAGCTTCCACGGCGCAGTACAGCTACGCGTTCGAGGGCTGGCACGTGGAACCCACCGCCGCCACCGAGGACTTCGACTACTATGCGGTCTATTCGGCGACGCTGCGCTCCTACACGGTCCGCTTCCTCGACTTCGACGGCTCGGAGCTGCAGTCTTCCACGTATCTTTACGGCGCGACGCCCGGCGTCTCGAAAGTCCCGGCCCGCGAAAGCACGGTCGCCTACGACTATGCGTTCTCCGGCTGGACGCCCGCTGTCGAGGCGGTGACGGGCGACGCCATCTACACGGCGCTCTACGACTCGTCGAAGGTCCTGTACACGGTCACGTTCATGAACGGAAGCTCCGTGTTCGCGACTGTCCGGGTCCCCTACGGCGGGACGGCGAAAGCCCCGGGGATGCCCTCGCGCGAAGGCTACAAGTTCGTCGGATGGAACGGCTCGCTCTCGAACGTCACCGGGGACGTCACGGTCTCCGCGCTGTTCGAGGAGCTGGTCTATCGCGAAATTGTCATCGACCGCGGCGACGACGGCATGGATACGGTCAAGGTCGAGGAGGACGAGTGGTTCACGCTCCCCGAAGCCCCGGAGAAGCCCGGGCACACGTTCACTGGCTGGTACGGCCCGGACGGGGACTACCTGGGCAAGGCGGGCGACACGGTGAAGGTCTCCGCCGACATGCGGATCGAGCCGCGCTACGAGGCGAACCTCTACAGGATCGCTTTCGTGAACGGCTCCGACACTTTGCAAAGCGGTGAAGCCGCCTACGGCACGCTCCCGTCCTACACAGGGACGACCCCGACAAGAGCCTCTTCCGCGAAATACACTTACACCTTTGTTGGCTGGGAACCCGCGATCGACACGGTGAAGGGACCCGCGACCTACACGGCCGTCTTCGATTCGACGGAGATTCCGCTCAGCAGCAGTTTCAGCTCAAGTGAAGCTTCCTCTTCGAGCGGCAAGTCCAGCTCGAGCGTCGCCTCTTCCAGCTCTTCGGCAAAGTCCTCGTCGAGTTCCGCTGGGAAAAACTCCAGCAGCTCGTCCGAACCCTCCGACGCCCTCGTAGCGAACCTCCCCACTCCGACATGGAGCGTCACCGCCTCGGGCAGAAACTTCCAGGTTCACGCCGCACCGGTCGGCAAACCATACACGCTCTTCGACTTGCAGGGAAAGGTCCTCGCCAAGGGTCGTATTGAAAATTCGGAAATGACGCTTTCCGCACCTCGGGCAGGGAGCTACATTGTCCGAGTCGAGAACCGTTCCGTCCGGATGAACGCGAGGTAGTTTCAAAAGTCCAACGACGGGCTGTCACGACGGCTCGCTGCTTGCCAGACAAAAGGAATTAGACAATGAAAAATTTAACGGCAAAATTTCTTCCGCTTGTTTTGAACGTGGCTTTTCTCTCCGCCTGCGGGGACGATGTAACCGTGGTGAACATGGCGGGTCAGGCAGGCATTGGACAAGTGGCGAGTTTTGGCGGGTTGCCGAAATGCACTGCGGGAAACGCCGGCGAGATGCTCTACGCGATCGATTCGGCGAAGGTTTATTATTGCGCAGATTCGGCGTGGGCGGCGCTGAACGGCTCGGACGGACGTGACGGTTCCGATGGCGAGAAAGGTCCGGGCTGCACGGCGGATTCCACGGCGAAGGGCTTTGTCGTCGTATGCGGCGGAGACACGGTCGGGACAATCGTGAACGGCTTTGGAAAAGTCCCCGAGGGAAATTTCAGCTGCTCGGAATACGACTGCGTGACGACAGCCTACCTGAACCCCGCCTTCGAATACGGCGAGCTTTTGGACGAGCGGGATGGCAAGCTTTACCGCACGATCGAAATCGGTTCCCAGATCTGGATGGCGCAGAACCTGGACTTCTACGATTCCTCGGATGTTTCACTCGAAGGGCAAACCGCCTGCTATTACGACTCGCTTGTATTCTGCGAAACGTACGGTCGCCTTTATTCGTGGAGTGCCGCCATGAAATTCCTTTCCGACTACAACAACCGGCAGACGGAAGCGGAAATGATAAGGACGCCTCATCGGGGAGTTTGCCCCGAGGGATGGCACCTGCCGAGCGATGCGGAATGGGATACGCTTGGCGCCTATGTGGATGCGCATAACGGTGCGGAGGGCGCGGGGGCGAGCCTCAAGGCGCGTTACCTGTGGACCGGTCCCGCCAATTCTTTTGAAGCGGCCTACGAAACGGACCTTTTCGGCTGGTCGGGACTTCCGGGAGACAAAACATCATATGGCACGATTTCATCCACGGGCGAGGTCGGATTTACCGGATTTGACCGCCAGCTGGGAAACTTCGGCTATTGGTGGAGCTCGACGGAGAAGTTGGAAACGTCCGCCGTTTCGTGGAGCGTCCAGACGAACCAGTTTGTCAAGATAGACTTCATGAAGGGGAACGGTCTTTCCGTCCGCTGCGTGAAGGATTGACGTGTTTTTTTAGGAAGCTTGTCCAGTTTTATCCAAAAGGAGTCATGCGATGAAAAATCAAGCTGTAAAATTTCTTCTGCCGGTCGCTGGCGTGGCGCTTCTCTCCGCCTGCGGTGACGACGTGACCGAGGTGAACATGGCGGGCGTCGGGCAGGTGGCGAGCTTCGGCGAACTGCCGGAATGCACGGCGGGAAACGCCGGCGAGATGCTCTACATTGCCGATTCGGCGAAGGTTTATTATTGCGCGGATTCGGCGTGGGCGACGCTGAACGGCTCGGACGGACGTGACGGTTCCGACGGCGAGAAAGGTTCGGGCTGCACGGCGGACTCCACGGCGAAGGGGATCGTCGTCGTTTGCGGCGGGGACACGGTCGGGACAATCGTGAACGGGAAGGACGGCTTCGACGGCAAGGACGGGAAATCGTCGGTGGATACGCTTGTCGTCTCGAAGTCCGACACGCTGGTAGTCATCGATACGGTACTCGGGTTGGACGGCTCCAGCTGCACCGCGGAGGCGCTTTTCGACGGCTCGGGCTACAGGATCGTCTGCGGGGGAGATTCCGTCGGGGTAATTTTGAACGGGAAAGATGGCGCGGACGGCAAAGACGGACTTGCGAAGGTCCCCGAGGGGAATTTCAGCTGCTCGGAATACGACTGCGTGACGACCGCCTACCTGAACCCCGCCTTCGAATACGGCGAGCTTTTGGACAAACGTGACAACAAGGTTTATCGTACGATCGAGATAGGCTCGCAGGTCTGGATGGCGCAGAACCTGGACTTCTACGACTCCTCGGACACCACGCTGCGCGGGCAAACGCACTGCTACTACGACTCGCTCGCGTTCTGCGAGACCTACGGGCGGCTCTACACGTGGAGCGCGGCGATGGGCTTCGACAGCGCCTACAACAGCCGGCTGACCGAAGAAGGAATGATAGGGACTCCGCACCGGGGCGTCTGTCCCGAGGGCTTCCACCTGCCGAGCGACGCGGAATGGGACGCCCTTGCCGCCTACGTGGACGCGCACAACGGCGCGGAGGGCGTCGGCACGAGCCTCAAGGCGCGCTACCTGTGGCGGCAGGATTCGGTACGCAGTACTAAGGTTGGCCTGTTATACAATACTCTTACCCCGGGGACGGATCTTTTCGGCTGGGCTGGGCTTCCGGGGGATAACTATTTGTTCGGTGAAAGTATTACGATTAACGGTAAAAAGTTCGTGGGGTTTGACGGTTGTATCGGTTTGGGCGGAAATTGGTGGAGTTCTACAGATTCTTCTGCAACCAAGGCTAAGAAAATGAGGCTAGAACTAGAAAGCGAAAATGATACATGGGGAGGTTATCAAGAACTTCTCAAAACTACAGCCAATTCCATTCGCTGCATCAAGGACTAAAAAATTCTCATTTTTGGCGAGGTAAAAGATGAATCCTGTCAAAGTGCTTCGGCATGTTTTAGTGCTCGGCGTATTTCTCGTTCTTTCAGGCTGCGGCGACAATGTCACGAACATCTATCTGCCGGATAGCGGTGCAGCGTCCAGCGAAAGTCGCTATTCGTATGGTGTTTTATCGTCTTCGTCCGCCGCACCCGACGAGAACCGTTGCCCCAATGCCGATACGGCTTCGCTTATTTCCGCAGCCTGTCCTACGCTAAGCTTCGTGCCTACGGAACATCTGAACCAGAAAATGTTAGCCGATTGCGGTTATGGTTTTCTCTTGGACGAAAGGGATTGCCAGGTGTATCGGACGGTTACCATCGGCGGTCAAACCTGGATGGCGCAGAACCTGAACTATTTGCCGAAAAGCGGGACCTCTTATTGCTACGACGGCGACGATTCCTATTGCGAAAAATACGGCCGGCTCTATGTCCGGGCAGCCGTTTCCTGCCCGAGCGGTTGGCACGTGCCGGATGACGGCGAATGGGAAACGCTGTTTGCAAGCATCGGTGGACAATCGAAAGCGTCTGCGGCCTTGCGGGCGTCGAGCGGCTGGGAGGAAAAGCATCCGGACTTGGACGACGAAGACGCTTACGGATTTTCCGCGCTTCCGTCGGGCGTGTATTATTTCGGAGACGAAGGCAACACGGGCTGGTTCTTCTCGGCGACAGGCTACAATGACTTTTCCGTCGATGCCTCGGAAAGTTCCAAAAAGAGTACCGCTGCCAGCTATACGGCGATTTCCGTCCGCTGCGTGAAAGACTGAAGTTTCGCTTAGCTCGACAAGCTCGCTAACCTGTCATTGCCGTTTTTTGCAATGTGTCATTGCCGGGCGTGACCCGGCAATCTCTCCAAGCTGTCATTATCGGGCTTGACCCGATAATCTCGAATGACATCGTCCCGTGTCCCGTTTGCCGCTTCCCAAAAGCCTAAACGTCCTATGTTCTAAGAACTAAGATCTATCCACTAATCTCTGACACACCTCGCTTCCCCAAAAACAGCCTTTTTCCGCCGAAAAATCCAAAGGAACGCTTCACGAAAATTAAAAATGTCCGTTTTTCCGTTTTTTTATGTAGTTTGGGGGTAAAAATTCAAGGAGTTTGGAATGAAGTTAAAACTGCTCGCCGTTCTGGCTGCCCTTTGCGTTTCCCCGTCATTTGCCATCATCGGTCTGGGCTTCCACTATGCACCGAATTTCGGCACGAGCCTCGACAAGACAAAGAATGAAAGTATCGGAAGTTTTGGGTCGGGTGAACTCAGTTCGTCGATCGAATACAGGCACGGGTCGTTCAGCGGAATGCAGGGCTTCGGTCTCAAGCTCTGGGTCGATATTCTCCCGATTATCGATGTCGAAGCGACCTACAATCTGGCGTGGGGTTCCTACAGTTCCACGATGACGGTGACAGGTCCCGACGGCAAGGCGATGGAGCAGGATATCGAACTCGAATTTGACGGCGTGCCTTTTGGCAAGACCACTCCGAAGTTCGTGGCGATGAACGGCGACCTTTCCATCACCTACCCGATTACGTGGCTTCCGATCATCCGGCCTTATATCGGCGGCGGCATCACCTATTACCTGAGCACTCCCGTGATGAGCGCAAAGTTTATCAAGGGCTATATGGATGTGCTGGACGGTGAATTGCAAAAAGCTCTCGCGACCGGGACGATGACTGCGGACCAGACAAAGGAACTTTCGGACAAGATTTCGTCGAAATTGCAGGATGACGGCTTGAATACGAATCTCGGCGGGCACATTCTGTTGGGCGTCCGCGCAAAGCTCCCGATTATCCCCGTCGCCGCCTACGTAAACGGCAAATACTATTTCGGTGTCGATTATGACGATGAAATCGACGCGTCTTCGTTTGTCCTCGAAGCGGGCGTCGGCTTTGCCCTTTAATTTTCGGAGCTTCTTGCATGGATAGGAAAAATTCAAGCATCACGATTCTCATCATCGAAGACGAAATCGCTATCGCCGAGGGGCTGGTCGATCTTCTGGAATTCCAGGGCTTCCATGTCAAGCATGTGGCGGACGGCATTTCCGGACTTTCGGAAGGGCTGAGCGGCAAGTACGGGCTGATTCTGCTCGACCTGATGCTTCCGGGCATGGACGGCTTTACCGTTTGCGACAAGATCCGCGAACAGGACAAGGACGTTCCCATCATCATCCTTTCGGCGAAAAATACGGACAAGGATATCATCGACGGTCTCAAATACGGCGCGGACGATTACGTGCCGAAGCCTTTTGCCGTGCCAATGCTCCTCGCCCGAATCGAAGCGGTTCTCCGCCGTTCGTTCCAGTCCATGGAAGGCGACAGCAAGTTTACCGCGGGGAATCTCCGGGTCAATTTCCGGGAATACAGCGGGCTCCGCGGCGCGGAAAAGCTTTCGTTCACCCGCAAGGAAATCGAGATTCTCGAATATCTTTGGAACAACCGCGACAGGGCGGTTCCCCGGGCGGAACTTTTGAACAAGGTCTGGGGCTACGAAAATGCGGAAACGGTCGATACGCGCACGGTCGATATCCACATCACGAAGCTTCGCAAGAAAATCGAGGACGATCCGTCGCACCCGCGTCTTTTGGTGACGTTCCGCGGTGAAGGCTACCAGCTGCGCGAAACACCGGACTGATGAATCGGCTCAAGCTGATTTTCACTTTTCTCTTTTTGGTCATTGCGGTTCCCGTCGTGCTCCTTTTGGTGAATTCCTACCGTAATCTCCAGACGGAGTCCCAGTACGCCTACAAGGAACAGGCGTATTTCATTTTGCAGATGCTGAACCAGCGAATCTATGACGATCTCGCGATTGAAGAACAGCGTTCCTATTCCGAATACCGCTTTATCCGGGCGGTTCCGATTATCGGTGGCGAGGAAGTGACGATTTCGAAGCTCGCGGAGATGCCTATCCGCAGCCATTACGGCGGGGGGATGATCGGATTCTTTCAGCTCGATCCGGACGACGACATGCACACGCCGGTTCTTCCGGACGGCATTCTCGAGAAAATTCCCGTCGAGGATCGTGCCAAGCGGGAAATCGTGAGGGACAGCATCCGGAACGTTCTGAACCAGCTGGGAATCCACAACGAAGGGCGGAGCCGTACACAGGTCCAGGCGAATACGCAGGACAGTCTCGACCGTCTTTACGGAAAGAACCTGACGCTTGCGGTAAAGCTGAACGACAGCAAGAAGTTCCAGCGGCGCTACGAACAGAGTTCGCAGACGGAAAGCTTTCTTTTCGACGTGGAATCGGCGCGCATCCGTCGCATTTCCGAGAAGGGGGTCGTGCAGGACGACGATTCGATTCCGGACCCGACGATTCTCGAAGTGGAGATAGACCCGTTCCAGGCGAAATTCAACCAGAACTATATCGTCTATTACCGGAACGTCTGGCGGAACAACGAGCAGTTTATCCAGGGCTATGCTGTCCGCTTGCGTCCCTACCTCGAAAAGCTTGTCTTTAACGAGATGCAGTTCAATCCGACGGAACAGGGATTTGCGCTGGAATTCGGGACGAAGGACGTTCCCTATGTCGTTTTCGGCAATACGAAGAAGTCGCGCGGGATGCTGCTCGATGTCCCGTTGCAGTTTCCGTTGAACGAGATGTTTCTTTCCGTCTATCTGACGGAGGAAAGTTCCGGGATGGGGCGCGCCCTGATAATTCTTATCGGGATTGTCATCTGCGGAGCGATTCTCGGAGGGTTCATCGCGGTTTACCGTTCCACGCAGAGCCAGATCCGCCTCGCGAACAAGAGGCAGGATTTCGTATCGGCGGTAAGCCACGAACTCAAGACGCCGCTTACGGCCATCCGGATGTATGCGGAGCTCCTGCAGAATTCCTGGGTCGCAAACGAGACGAAACGTCAAAAGTATTACGGGCTTATCGTGGGCGAAACGGAAAGGCTTTCGCGGCTTATCCAGAACGTGCTGAATCTTTCGAAGATCGAGCGCGGAAACTGGAACGTGCAGTTTACGAAGATCAACCCGAAGACGATTCTCGACACCTTCGTCGCCACGTACACGCAGAACATCGAAAAGAACGGCTTCGACCTGACCGTGACGAGCGACCTCTGCGACATGGAGCTTACGCTCGACAAGGATGCCGTGATGCAGGTGCTGATGAACGTCGTCGATAATTCGCTCAAGTTCGCGCGGGAAAGCGCCTACAAGATGATAGTCCTCGAGCTCCGCGTCCGGGAAGACGATGTCTATTTTGTCGTCCGCGACTACGGTCCGGGGATTCCCGCCAAGGAAATGGGACATGTTTTCGAGGAGTTCTATCGCATCGGAAACGAGATGACCCGAACGACCGCGGGTACGGGCATCGGGCTTTCGATGGTCAAGAAGCTCTGCGAAATGACAAATATGAAGATCGAAATCGAAAACGCGAATCCGGGACTCCGGACGAAGCTGCATTTGCCGCTCTTGAACATCTAGTCCCGGGTTCGTTCGTTTTCTAGATTTTAGGTAGAAACACGAGGCGTCTATGACAAAGGAAGACATTCTTGAAAATCCCGAACAATATGATCTTTCGATTGAGACCGTAGGCAAGTGCACGCTGCTTTCGCCGATGAGCGGTCTGAAGTTTGTCGATGATTCCAAGCGGGTCAGTCTCGCGACGAACGTGGCAACGATCGAAAAATTCGCCAAGGCGGGAAAGCCTATCCCTTCTCTCGAAGCGGCCGGTCCGCGACAGATGATCTATCACGATCCTTCGTGGACGCGCGCGGCCATCGTCACCTGTGGCGGTCTCTGCCCGGGCCTCAACAACGTCATCAAGAGCCTTGTCCGCGTTCTGTGGTTCGATTACGGCGTGCGGAACATTTTCGGCATTCCATACGGCTATCGCGGTCTCAATCCCGAATACGGCTACGCTCCGCAGATTCTCGACCCGGACATTGTCGATAACATCCAGGAAGACGGCGGAACGATTCTCGGAAGCTCGCGCGGCGAGCAAAGTTCCGAAGTCATGGTCGATACGCTGATGCGCCTGAACATCAACATGCTTTTCTGCATCGGAGGAGACGGGACGCTCCGCGGCGCGCGGGACATCGCCAAGGAAATCAAGCGTCGCAGGCAGCCCATTTCGGTCATCGGAATTCCCAAGACGATAGACAACGACTTGAACCTGGTCGATAGGACATTTGGGTTCGAAACGGCTGTTCTCGCCGCATGCAACGTGATAACGAGCGCCCACTGCGAAGCGAACGGCGCGTTCAACGGTCTCGGCCTGGTGAAGCTCATGGGGCGCGATTCCGGATTCATCGCGGCGGACGCTTCGCTCGCGACGACGGTCGTGAACTTCTGCCTGATTCCGGAGGTGCCGTTCAAGCTCGAAGGCGAAGGCGGACTTTTCAACGCTCTCGAAAACCGCTACGCTATCGGCAAGAAACATGCGGTGCTTGTCGTTGCCGAAGGCGCGGGGCAGCATCTCTTCAAGGGACTTCCCCAACGAAAGGACGCTTCGGGGAACATCCTCAAGTACGACATCGGCGACTATCTGGTCGAAAAGATCGACGAGCATTTCAAGAAAATCGGGATGGAAATCAACATCAAGTATTTTGACCCGAGCTATATGGTTCGCAGCATTCCCGCGAAGGGAACCGATGCCATCTTCTGCTACCAGCTGGCGGAAAACGCCGTCCATGCGGCGATGGCGGGAAAGACGAACATGGTCGTCGGGAGCATGAACGAAAGGTTCACCCATGTGCCGATAGACTTTGCCGTGAGCGAACGACGCAAGATCAAGCCGGACAGTCCGCTGTGGCACGCTGTTCTCGGTTCCACGCGCCAGCAGGACTACTTTACGGGAAAGCTCGCGAAACGCAAAAAACAATAATTATGAACTTTTGACCCCAAGGGAAAATTTCTAGCTTATATCCGCTATGCTTACAAAAGAAGAAAAAGTCATCATTCGTACTGCGCTTATGGAATATCGCAACCTTCTTTTCAAGGCATTCCATGGAATAGAAGAAGAAAAAGCGCGAATCGCCGCCGTAAATCGACTTCTCCAGACGTGGAAAATCTGACCTGAAGAAAATGTTTCGCTTCGCGTTCCCCGTGCTTTTGTCGTTGGGCCTTGCCTTGGCAAATAGCGACTTGGATAGCGGCAACTACTGGTTCGAAAACCGGGCGCTTCGTTCGAAAAACGACCATGCGGATTCCGCAGTCGTCGAAAAGATGATTCTCGCCTACAAGCGCGCTCTAAAGGATTCCGCTGTCGAGGAAATCGTCGCGGAAAGATTGCTCTATGCCTATTATTTCAAGGGTTGCCACGTGGTGTTTGACCACAAGGCTCGCTTGAAGCTGTTTGCCGAATCGAAGAAGTTCGGCGAAGAAATGCATGCGAAGTTTCCGAACAATCCGAAGATAACATCGCTGTATGCGCAGAATCTCTCTCTCTGGGCGAACGAATACGGAGCTTTCCAGGCTGTCAAGGAAGGGGCGGCGGCCAAGGTTCGGGACCTTTCGCTCGAAGCGAAGAATTACCAGTTCCTCGGTCGCGCGCACCAGCTCTTGCCCTATATTCCCATCTTCCTGAACTGGCCGGACAAGAAACTCGCCGAAAAGTATCTGCTGATGGCGCACGAAGAAAACCCGAAGGATATCAACACGATGCTCTTTCTCGCGGAGCTTCGCTTTGACCAGAAGCGTTACGACGAAGCGTTGAAATACGTGAATGACGCCTTGGATCGGGGCGTCCGCACGGATTTCCTCGTAGAGGACAAGCGGACCCGTTGGAAGCTGAAGGATTTGAAAAAAAAGATTCGGGAAAAGATGAAGTAGGCAATCGCTTTTTTTTGGAAAAGCCTTGTCCGAAAAGACAAAAAAGTTCGCTGCGCTTGCAACGAACTTTTTTATACCCCCAACGGGATTCGAACCCATGTTCTGGGAATGAAAATCCCATGTCCTAGGCCTCTAGACGATAGGGGCATCGCTTAGATGTGCCAAATATAGGAAACTATTTGCGTTAGTCAAGGGGAAAATTTTAAAATTCTATTTTTAGTGGCCATGAATCCATCCGGTTGGCTGAAAAGGAATCTCCGCAAGGCTTTTTTTCGCCTGTTTCCGCTTGTCTTGCTTGCGAGCCTTGCCGATGCGGCGCTTTTGGGCGCGATTCGCCTGTTCATGGAAATTCTCGGGAAGAAGGTGGAATTTCCTCTCGCCTTTTGGCTCGTCGGGACAATCCTGCTTGTCGTTTTGCGGTGGGGGCTTTCCTATCTGCGCGGCGTTTCGATCGAAAGGATGTGCCGGCATCTGGAAACGGGTCTTCTTCTGTGGTTTGCGCGTCGGTTGCGGACGCTTGCGCCAAGTTTTTTTCATGAAGAAGGAAACGGAGAACGCTTGATGGTCGCATACGATGCGGTGCACGTCGTGGGTTTTAGCGCGGAATCCCTGATGCTCGCTCTGCAGGCGGTATTGCAGCTTCTTGTCTTCTTGCCGGTGCTTTTCTTCATTTCTCCGGGGCTCACGCTTGCGGTATTGCTTGTCGTGCTTCCGATCGTTTCCTATGTGCAGAGAAAACTGCACGGGCTAAAGCCGTCGGTGGAAGGGGAAATGGCGTTTCGGGGAAAGCTCCGGTCCGAAGTGGAAGAGGCGAAGCGTTTTTACAGACTGTGGAGTTCCGAGGAGGAGCTTTCGCAGGTCGGGAAAAGTGTTCGCGCTTCGATTCGATCGGTATTTGCTTCCGGACTTGGCGTTGGACAGCGGAAAGTGGCGCTTTCGCAAGGAATGGAAGCCTTTTCCCTGCTTGCCGTCGTATTGGTCCTCGCTTTTTGCGGCTGGATGATCCTTTCGGGGCGCCTGGATGCGGAAGGGCTTGTTCTGTACTGTTCCGCCCTGTTCCTTTGCTACAAGCCTGTCAAGGAGTGCTCTCGGCTGCTTCCCCAGATTCGACTTGCGAAAAGCGCGCAGAATGCGCTTCGAAGCTTGGAAAGGGAACCGCGAAAGAGAAAAAGAGACATTACGAAGGAACGCGCTCTCGTCTTTTCGAATGTCCGTTTTTCCTATGGGAATTTCGCGCAAGGTAATCCTGTTTTCGAAAACCTGAACTTGCGGCTTTTCCCCGAGCGCCCGATTTTCCTGCAGGGCCCGAACGGTTGCGGCAAATCGACGCTCTTGCGGCTTGTCGCCGGACTGGAAGAACCTCTTTCCGGAAAGATTCTCTTGCCCGAGATGCTTGTGGAACGAGGGATATTTCTCGTTTCGCAGGATCTGGTCTTGCCGGACAGGGAAATCCTTTTTCGGCGAATACGTACGCTTCGCGACGATGACGCCTTCTTGAAAGCGATGAATTCGCTGTCCGCGGCGCGGCTTCTCGAAAAACGAGGACTTTCCGGTGGCGAGCGGGCGAAGGTCGCTCTCTTGTGGGCGCTTTCGTCCCCGGCGCAAGTGCTTTTGCTCGACGAGCCCTTCGCCTTTATCGCCGAACGGGAACGGGAGCCGATTCTGCGCTGTTTCCTGGATTGTGCGGAATTTTATGGAAAGTGGATTTTTCTCGCGTCGCATGAACCGGTCGATGGCGATTTGAAAGGTCGGTTCGAAACTCTGGATTTTTCCTCGCTGGAGGCCTTGCGATGAAATGGCTCTATCGGTTTCGCGGAGAGGTTCTGGGATGTCTCGCGCTTTTCCTTTGGCTCTTCCCGTGTTCCGCGGAAAGAATTCCCCTGTCGGCGATATGTCTTGCGTTTCTCGGTGCGGTCTTGCGGATCGAGGCGCGTCGCGTTATCGGGGAACATTCGCGCGGAAAGGAAAAGTCCGCTCCGAAACTCGTGACATCCGGAATCTATTCGAAAGTGCGGCATCCGCTGTATCTGTCGAATCTTTGCCTTTGCCTTGCGTTCATCCTGTTCCATCTCGGAGTCTGCGAGGTGTCTCTCGTTTTGGCCCTGGCTATCGTCCTGTTTGTAATTGCTCTCGCTAAATCCGAGGACGCGTTTCTTCTTGAAAATTTTGGAAAAGCTTTCTTGCTCTGGAAACGGAAAACGCCGATGTTCTTTCCGAATGGAAAAGCCGGGGACGTGGAAGCTTGCTCCGGCGAAAAAAGGAATGTCCTGTGCGCATTTTGGAGCGATCGCTGGACATGGTTCTGGCTTTTGTTTTATACATTTCTACTCGTGTCGCGTCGGCATCTGGATTTGCCCTTCGCGCTGAATCTTTAAGGTCCCCATGATCGGTCTGGAAATTGTTCGAAACGTTCTCGGAGTCGTGGCTCGCATGGCAAGCAAGATCGCTCCGCTGGATGAAAGGTTTCGGATCGAAAACCGTCTGGACGGACCGTTTGCGGAAGGTCCGTGCCTGTGGATGCATGGGGCAAGCCTTGGGGAATGCAAGATGCTTCTCGGTCTTGCCAAGATTTTGCTCGAAGAAATTCCGAACTTGCCGCCGATTCTGATTACGACGCAGAAAGTCGAAGTGGAATCTTTCCTGAAACCGCTTGCCGCCTCATGCGGCATTGCCGTTTCGATCGCCCCGTTAGATACGCCGAGAGGGATGAAACGCTTCCTGGAAACGGCGAAACCGCTCCTGCTTGTCCTTGCAGAAAACGAACTTTGGCCCGGATTCCTGTCGGCGATGCGTCGGCGGTTCGAGATCCCTTCGGTAGCCCTTGTTTCCGGGCGTTTTTATCGCTGCCTCTCTGCGGAATCGTTTGGTGGAATCGGCTTTGTGTCGATGCAGACCGCGGCAGACCTTGCTCGGTTTATGGCGGCGGGAGACTATCTGTTTGCCGCCAAGGCGATTGTCGGTGGCGACTGGAAGCTTTTGCCATGGGCGAAGTCCAACGTAAAATGTCCGAACAGGGATGAAACTCCGGTCGATACGGCGTTTCTGTCGTTTCACCGTGAAGAACTCAAGGCTCTTGTGGAAATGGCTGCGCTTGCCGTTTCCGCGGGAGAGGCCGTGGCGGTCGCTCCGCGATTCGCAACGGAAATTCCGGAGTTTCGCAGAGCGCTTTCTCGGCGCAACGTCCCGATGCTTTCTTGGCCCGCCGTGAAATGCGGCGCGGTCTCCCTGGTGACGACTTACGGCAAGACTTCCGAAGTGTTGCGAGTTTCCCGGTCGGTGGTTGTCGGAGGTTCGTTTGTGCGGACCCTAGGCGTTCACGATTTCTGGGAACCGTTACGAATGAACGTTCCGACCTGCATCGGCCCGTATTTTCGAGGACAGCGGGATGCGGTTCGCTCGCTGCTTCGCGAAAAGGCTCTTTTCCAGATACGGAAACCGTCCGAATACCCGAATCGAAAAATTTCCTCGACCGAAGATGTCGAACGCGCGCTTTCGAGGGAACGGGAAAGGGTTCTTGCCTCCTATGAAGCGTTCAGGCGCTTTGTCGAAACGGTCATCGGGCGAAATGCCTCTTTCCCATGCGATTGTACAAAATCAAGTCAGATGGAAACTTCAAAATGAAAAAACTTTACTTGGCTAGTCCGAGAGGCTTTTGCGCCGGAGTGGATCGCGCTCTGCACGTCGTTTCGAAAGCTCTCGAAAAGTACGGAGCGCCGATTTACGTGCGCCATGAAATCGTGCACAACGCTTTTGTCGTGAGCCGTTTTCGGGAACAGGGCGCCGTCTTTGTCGAAGACCTGAAAGATGTTCCCGAAGGGGCGACCGTCGTCTTTTCGGCACACGGGGTTCCCGAAAAAGTGTACAACGAGGCTCGATCGCGAAATTTGCACATCCTCGACGCGACATGCCCGCTGGTCCAGCGCGTCCACATGAGCGCAAAGCGACACCATGCCGAAGGGAAGCACGTGATCCTGATCGGCCATGCGGGACATGCCGAAGTCGAAGGGCATCTCGGGCAACTGTCCGAAGGCTCCATGACGCTTATCCGGAATGCGGAAGACGTGAAAAGACTGCGTTTCCCGGTTGGGACGAAACTCGCCTACATCACCCAGACGACGCTTTCCGCCTCGGAGACGAAGGGAGTGATCGAAGCCTTGCACGAGGCTTTTCCGGATATCGAAGGACCGGCGCGCGGCGAT
Source organism: Sodaliphilus sp. (assembly GCA_963660435.1). Lineage (GTDB taxonomy): Bacteria > Fibrobacterota > Fibrobacteria > Fibrobacterales > Fibrobacteraceae > Hallerella. The sequence continues at coordinate 38,675 of CAVKYI010000009.1, read as the reverse complement.
ATCTGCTATGCGACGGGAAACCGCCAGGGAACGGTCGCTTCGCTTTGTGACAAGGTGCAGTTCCTGCTTGTCGTGGGGTCGCAGAATTCGTCGAATTCAAGCCGCCTTGCGGAACTGGGTGTGGAACATGGGATTCCCTCGCGGCTAATCGATAGCGTGGAAAATATCGATCCGACCTGGTTTTCCGGTGTGGATTCGGTGGGACTTTCGAGCGGTGCGAGCGCCCCGGACGACCTTGTACAGGATGTTGTTTCCTGGATGCGCCGGAAATATCCGGGAATCGAGGTCGAAAACTGGGTCACGATGCAGGAAAAGGTAAAGTTTCCGTTGCCGGCGGAGTTGGTGTCTTGACGAAATCCGTCAAATTAACTAATGTTGTGCCCATAAAAAACACGGAGTTTATACAATGAGCCGTATTTGTCAAGTTTCTGGAAAAGGTGCCCTCGTCGGCAACATGGTTTCTCACTCCAACCGCAAGAAGTTGGTGAAGCAGTATCCGAATCTTCAAACGAAGCGTTTCTACGTTCCGGAAGAAGATCGCTGGGTGACTCTCCGCGTCAGCGCTGCCGGTCTTCGCACGATCCAGAAGCGCGGCATCTTCGCTGTCGTTCAGGAACTCGGAATTTAATTCCCCGGGATTTGTTTGGAATGCCGCTTTGCGTTCAAGGCGGCTTTTCGTGTTTTAAATATTTGACGACTATCTCGGTTCTTGGCCGAGAGAACCGTCTCGTTACAATGTCATCCTGGAGGGAGCAGTGCGACCGACCTGTCTGCCGACAGGCAGGTAGAATCCATAAAGCTCGGGCTGGATTCTATCGGTTCCTTTGGAACCTCCAGAATGACCGTAAACCGAAACCTTTAAAAAAGCGTGGCCCTGGGGGTGGATGCAAGGAAGGGGGACCTTGGCCTTCGCAACTCGGAAAGGTCCCCCTACCTTGCCCCTCGCCGGGTAGGCGGGCGCACCCTCCGCCGAGAGGCGGAAACCGTTCGCTTGGCGACAAAATCCTAGACGTGTAATGTCGAAAGCCTTTCGGCAGAAAGAAACAGCCCGCTTTGCAACTCTAAGCTCTAAGTTTTCTCGACTAGGCTCTGAACATCGGGATGGATTCTATCGGTTCCTTTGGAACCTCCAGAATTAAAGTTGAGAAAGAAGATCGCTTCGCTTTTCTAAGCTCTAAGATCTCCTAACTAAGTTCTGAACAGGCTAATTCGCGGTTTCGGAGATTCCCTGTTCCAGGTATTGGAGCAGGTCGTGCTGCTTGGAAATGGGGACTAGAATGTAGAGAATGTCGTCGGCTTGCAATTTGACACCGCCGCGTGGAGGGAGAATCCTCGCGTCCCGCGTGATGGACGTGATAACGATGTCTTGACCGAGCTTCAATGATTGGATCGTCTTTTGGGCGCAGAAGGAATCCGCAAGCACTTGGAATTCGATGAGGTCCATGTCGGTCCGTTTCACGGAATGGAGTTCCATGGAAAACGGCGATTCGGGCGACTTCGGCACGGAAAGCTTCAGCTTGCGGGCGAGAACGCCTAGCGTGCTTCCCTGTAATAGGCAACTGACGATAACCGCGAAAAAGATGATGTTGAAAACGGATTCGCTCGGATCGAGACCATAGGCGGCGGGATATGTGGCAAGCACGATCGGCACCGCTCCCTTGATACCGCCCCAGCAAAGGAATCCGCGCTCCTTGGACGTGTATTTAAAGGGTAAAGTCGAAAGCCAGACAGCGATGGGGCGCGCCACGAAAATCATGAGGGCGGCAATGAGGAGGCCTTCTTTCCAGACGTGTACAAAGCTACGCGGAAAGGCGAGGAGACCGAGCATCAGGAAGAGCGCCATGTTGCAGAACGTGGAAACTCCTTCGAGAAAGTTGCTCACGCCGCGCTTTGCGACAAAGTCTGAATTGCCGAGCCAGTAACCCATAAAGAATACCGCGATGATGCCGTTTGCGCGAATCGCGTCGGCTGTCCCGTAGCCGAGAAGAATCGCACCGATGATGAGAACGTAATAATACCCGCGATTTTCGGACTTGAGATGGTCGAAAAGAAACTTGGCGACGCGGCTAATCAGGTAACCGACAATGATGCCTCCCGAAAATTGCCAGGCAAGCGAAGCGAGAAAGCGAATCGGAGACGAATCGGCTCCCGAGGAAAGGCTCCCTACGAACGCGAGGGTAAGGAGAATCGCCATCGGGTCGTTCGCCGCGCTTTCGACATTGAGCGTCGCGGCGAGCTTTTTCCTTATCGGGTTTTGCCGGGTGATGAGAAAGACGGCGGCGGCATCGGTCGAAGAAATAATGGAACCAATCATCATCGACTGGAGCCAGTCGTAATCCATGATAAAGTGTATCGAAATGCCTAGAACAAAAGCCGTTGCGGCGACGCCAAAAGTCGCGAGGATGATGCTAGGTTTCGCAACGAGCTGCAGATCCGAACGGGTCGTTCGAAACCCGCCGTCGAAAAGGATGAAGATAAGCAGGATATCGGCGATTTGCTTTGTCACTTTCGCATCGTTGAAATGCACCAGGTTCAACCCGTCTGCGCCTACGAGGACACCGACGGCAAGGAAGACCAGCAAAACCGGAACTCCGATTTTATCCGAAATTTTTGTCGCGAAAATCGAAGCGACGATCAGCAGGGCGATGAGTAGAAAAAGCATTGCTACAAAGATACAAAAACGGACCGTTTCGAAGCGGTCCGCACTGCTGTCTTTTTTGAAAAAATTTAGAGACGATTGTAATCTTCGTCAGAAACGTCTTCGAGCCATTCGTTGCCCTTGCCGGAAGCTGTCGGGTCGGGAATTTCGACGGAAAGATGCGCGAACCAGGAATCCTTTGACGCTCCGTGCCAATGCTTGACATCTTTTGGAATGTACACGGCGTCGCCTGCCCGGAGCCTTGTTGCCGGCTCGCCTTCGAACTGGAGCCATCCTTCGCCTGCGGTGACGATAAGAAGCTGTCCGCCGGCGTGATGAATGTGCCACTTGTTGCGGCATCCCGGTTCAAATGTGACGTTTGCTACAGAGAGGCCTTTTTCGCTTAGGCGCTGCAGGTAGGATTGTCCCTTGAAAAATTTCCCGAACGGATTCTTTTCGCCTCGCGGAAAAATCCGTTCGGCGTTGGCGAGGCTTTCAAGACCTTTGTCCGGAGTCGTTCCAATCTTCGCTTCGACGACTTCCTTCAGGCAGGCCAGGGCGTTCAGCATCCGGGGATATCCGCAGAAAGGAAGGCAGACGTAGATAATCTGCTCGAGGTATTCGCGAGAACGGCCTTGGGCGAGATTCGCGTCGATGTGCGACTTGAGCTGCGGTTCCGTTCCGAGGTTTACGAGAATCGCCATCGTGAGAAGTTCCCGGGTGTTCAGGTCGAGACCTTTGCGCGTGTAGTAATCGCCGAAACAGTTCGTGGCGAGAAAGTAGTTTGAGTGCGGAACGTTATCCTTTCCGGATTTTTTTATCTGTTCGAATCTTTCCCCGAATAGGGAAATCTGCGCATCGACACCTTTTTCAAAGCGGTTTTCTGCGGAACCGTCGGTCGTTTGGCGGTTTGCCTGGACGGAAATCCCTTTGCGCTTGAAAACGGCTCTTGCCACTTCGGCGGCGTCCGCGGCGCGGGAAAGACCGCTGTAAGGCGCACACTGGTAAACGGCTTCGAGAATTTCTTCTGCGGAAAGAATCTTTTTGTCAAGCGTTTTCTCGATTTGTTCGGCAAGAAGCGTTCCCGATTGCTGGACGGTGAGCGATACGACCGAGACCAGGGCGCGTTCTTTCGAGGCGACGATCGGCGTCTTTTTGGGAACTTCCCGTTCGGTCATGTTTTCGAGAACTTCGTAAATTTCCGCATCCTCGGAAAAGGCTTGCGAGTTCTGTTCCGGCGTGTTGCACCCGGAAAATGCCGCTGTCAATCCGAAGATACTCATGATTAGCCATCCTTTTTTCATCGTTTTCCTCGTATGGAGTGTGTGTCTAGAAATATAAGACTTAGAGTTTGCTCTAAGGCAAGGACAAAGGAAAAGTTTTTTTGGGGGAGGGGCGGGACGGGACGCAAAAATTCAAAGAAACATGGAGAGTGGAGTATTCGTTAAGCGACCTGTCTGCCGACAGGCCCGCCTGCTGCGGGCAGGCAGGTAGGATCCATTTCAAAAGAAACACTAGGAATGGATTCTATCAGGGCCTTTGGCCCTTCCAGAATGACCGTAAACCGAAACCTCTAAAACAAGCGTGGCTGTTTCTATCGCTCCGCTCCAGAATGACAGGGTGGATGCAAGGTAGGGGGACCTTGGCCTTCGCAACTCGGAAAGGTCCCCCTACCTTGCCCATCGCCGGGAAGGCCTGCCTGTCGGCAGACGGGCGCACTCTCCGCCGAGAGGCGGAAACTGTTCGCTTGGTGACAAAATCCTAGGCGTGTAACGTTGAAAGCCTTTCGGTTGAAAGAAACAGCCCGCTTTGCGGCTCTAAGCTCCAAGCTCTCTTAGCTAATCTCTGAATTGCCTACTTCATCTTGGTCAGGTAGGCGGGGGAGGAGCCGTTCTTCTGGATGGCCGGAAGAATTCGGGAAATATCCCAGTCTTCCTTGCGGATCCTTCGACGGAGAAGCGCGACAAAGACTTCCATCAGCATTTCGCAGTCATAGACCGCGCGGTGCATTTCCTCGTTGTTGATGGATAGGCGGATTTGTCCCTTGATGCGCTGGAACATATGGGCGAGATCCCCAAGTTTGTGGCTTTTGAGTTCCGGCAAGATGGACTTTGCGATGCGCAGGCTATCGACAATCGGGTTCCCCGGCAGGATCTGCGGGTGCTTTGTGTAGGCGACGTGCAAGAATCCGGTGTCGAAGTCGGCGTTGTGAGCGACAAGTATCGCGGACTGTCCGCAGAAAATGGTGAATTTTCGCAAGGCGTCGCTTATCGGAGGCGCGTTTTCGACCATCGCGTTCGTGATATGGTTGATGCGAGTCGCTTCGTCGGGTATCATCATCGGCGGCTTGACTAGCGTCTGGAAGGTGGAAATTTCCTTGGGACGGATGATTCCGCCATCGTCATAGACCGTGAACTTGACAGCTCCGATTTCAACGATTTCATGCTTGTTGTTAAATAGTCCGGTGGTTTCCAGGTCAAAGGCGACAAAGGTTGAATAAAGCACGGGTTTCTCCGGGATGCGGTGTCAAGGATCAAAAATAGATTAAAGATTCTGTCAAAAATGACATTTTTCGGATTTGCACGATGACTTTGGAAAAGGGAAGGGGGACTTTTGCCCTGTCCCAGCTCGCGAGGGAAAAGTGCCTCCCGTAACGGATTTCGATAAGGAAACAGGGACGTCCGGATTGTTCCGACAACCACCTGGTTCCGGGCTTTGCGATTCCCGCAGGGCCTTTCGGACCGTCGAGCGCCATGGCGCAAAGATTCCCTGCTTGGAGCGACCGGAGAACTTCCCGGATGTGGAACGCCCTTTCGGAACTTGACCCGCGAACGATCCTGTACCCTAGGTCCGAGGCTATTTTCGCGAGAAATTCGCCGTCACCGCTAGGAGAGATGAATGCGGCGATCCCTCTTTTCCGGAAGGCCGCTGTCGCCGCGAAAAGATCCCTGTGCCAGATGGCCAAGATTCCCGGTCCGTGCGAAATTTCGGGATTTTCCCATGAAATTCGCAGGCTTTTCATCCAAAATTTCAGAATCTTGCAAAAAAAACGCTTTTTTATGGAAAGTTTGCCGGCCATCACCTTGGAAAATTAAAAATAATTCCTATTATTGGGCTATCTGGCGACGTACCCAAGTTGGTAAGGGACGGCTCTGCAAAAGCCCCATTCCTCAGTTCGAGTCTGAGCGTTGCCTCGAAAAAGGCGGATGGTTTCATCCGTCTTTTCGTTTTAAATTTCCCGAAAAAGAAAGTTCCGCTTGGAGCGGAACTTTCTCGCTTGCGGAAAGAGATGTATCAATATCTCTTGCCCTTGCTCGCGTCGATTGTCACCTTGACGGTTTTTTCGCCTTCGACTTTCACGAGCTTTTCGGCGGCGCGACCGTTGTTGCATTCGGCGCGGATCATGTGGTCGCCGGCGTCTAGGTTTTGAACGGTAAGCGAAGCACCGTCCGTCTTGTCGGCGTTGTCTCCATCGACATAAATGATGCACTTGCCCGGAACCGTCGTCACTTCGATATTGCCCTTGGGAATTACCGTGCCGAAGTTAAACGAGTTGCGCTTGTCGTTTCCCGGCCAAATGTTCACGCGCTGGTTGACCAGTTCGTATCCCTGATCGACGACGATTAGCGTCTGGCGTCCGGATTTGACCGTGCGGTTTTCGATAGGACTCTTGCCCAGGAGCTCGCCGCCGAGATAGACTTCGCTGTTTGGCGGCTCCGTGAGAATCGTCACGTTAGCGGGCTGGTCGCGAGGGGGAGGTTCTTCGGCCATGGCGGCAACTGCCGAAAAAGAAATCGTGATGGCGCTGAGTGTCAAGAATCTTGAAAAAAACTTCATGGAAAACTCCTTTTCTGTCGGATATTAAGATATAAAGAAAATGATGCCCGGTGGATGTTTCGTTAAAAAAATATCTCCATAAATTGTAATTTTTGAAGGAAATGAAAGATCTCTACCAAAAATTGCGAACGTTTACGGGCAAAAACTACGGCCTGTACAAGAGCCTATGCGGAAAATCCTGGAATTTCGGGGATTTCGAGCTGGAATTTATCCATGTGCAGGGCGATCCCTTTGCGCCGGCGTCGCGGCTCAGGTTCAAGGCGCCTCTGGAGAAACTGGGAATTCCTGCGGAATGGGGAAATTTTCCCGTGAAACGCTTGGCGCTTTCGGACTTTCTCTTGCGGAAACTCTGTGCGGAAATCGAAGAACGCTCCGGGGAGGATTCCTTTTCTGTGAAGGTTTGCGTTCCGGGCGAGGAAATCCTCGCGAGAAATGCGCTTTGGGTCGGCGGACCGGCGGAGAACGGCGGTGTGGCGGTAGTCGAGACGATTCTTTCCGTGGAACTCCCCGGGGACAAGCGCCGAATCGACGTGGAAGCGGCTTGCGGGCTTTTGACTTCGACGATTCCCGACTTGCTGATGGCTCTTTATCTGAGCCGGGACGAAGATCGCTCCGAGGCGAAACGCCACATCGAATCCCTGGAAATTCGCGAAGAACTTTTAAGGATCCTTGACGAAAAGGGATGGGTCGCCTTTGTACCGAACGGCGCGATTCTTCCGCGGGAATCCGGTTCGAGCGATCTTCCGAAAAAAGACGCACTCCCTTTTGAATCGCCGGCGGAATTTTTGCGGACCGTCGAAGTGCAGGGCAAAAAGATTTCGGGTATGGCGATTCCCCGCGGGATAACGGTCATCGCGGGCGGAGCCTACCACGGAAAATCGACACTTCTCTCTGCCTTGGAGAAGTCCGTCGTGCCGCATGTGGCGGGCGATGGGCGGGAATGGGTTGTCGCCGATCCGTCGGCTGTGCGGATTGCCGCGGAACCGGGTCGCGTTGTAAAGGGAACGCGCATCGAACCGTTTGTCCGGGAACTTCCGTTTGGCGTTTCGACGAAATCGTTTCGGACGCGTTCGGCATCGGGTTCGACAAGCGAAGCGGCAAATCTTGTCGAAGCTCTCGAATTCGGAGCGAAAACGCTTTTCATCGACGAAGACGCTTCGGCGGTAAACTTCCTGATTCGGGATTCCCGGATGCGGGAGCTTGTCGGCGAAAAGGACGAACCGCTGATTCCGTTGTCGGATCGCGCCATGGAACTAAAGGCTTTGGGCGTGAACATGGTAATTGTCGTCGGAGCATGCGGGGACTATCTGCATATTGCGGACACGGTCCTCGTGATGAAAAACTATCGCCCGGTGGACGCCTCCGAAAAGGCGCGCCGAATTTCCGCCAGAAATTCCGCACAGCCTGCGCTCGAAAACCTTCCGCCCTTTGGCGATTTCAGGTGTCGCAGCCTTCTAGACATTGCGAGAGATCTGACTCCCGGGCTGAAACCTCGCGGACCGGTGGAGCGTCAGGTGAAGGTACGCCTTCGCGGTTCGGAGCTTTCGATTGGCTATGTCCGTGCGGATTTGCGCGCGCTGTTCCCGTTTTCGCGGACGGCTACGCTCAGCGGACTCGGGCTTTTCCTTTTGAACCTATTGCAGAATGCCACGGACATGCCGGCGGACGAAGCGATCCGCAGACTCCATGCCCAAGTGAAAAATGTCGGATTCCGACGCTTGCCGCAAGGATTTTCGAAGGATTCCGAATTGCCGCGCGAAGAAGATATCGCAATGGCCCTGTTGCGGCTTGAAAATCCGCCGAAACCCGAAAAGTGAGGACCTCGGACAATGAAGAAATTCTGCTTTTTCCTGATTTTTTGCGCGGTTCTTTCCTTTGGCGCGCTTTCCGAAAATGTTCGCTTGAACTTTATCTCCAGTTGCGAAAACGGAGGCTCTTCGACGGAATTTTGCGAATGCGTTTTTGGAAAAGTCGAAAGGAAATATTCCCAGAAGCAGATCGACGCAATCGAACTGAAAATGCGCCGCGGCCACTCGGACCTGGGATATGCTGAATTTATAGGAAACGCTTCGAAGGAATGCGATGCGCAGATGAAATCGGGAATGTCGATCGGTTCGCTGGCGGTGAGCGAAGACGCTACGGAAGGCGCGACTGCGCTTTCTGCGGAAGAACTCGCGGCTCTCGAGGTTCTGGGGCTTGATCCCGATTTCGCTTCGGGAATCGTCAGCGCGCTTCTGGAATCCCCCGAATACAGGGATGTCTTTCTCGCGGAGTGTTCCGTCGAGTTCCGAGCCTATTTTGGAAACGAGCAGGCGCAAAAAAGCTGCCGCTGCGCATATGGAAAACTCGTTTCGGAAGGAAATGTCGAAAAGCTGCTTCGCCTGTCAAGCGGCGGGACTATCAACGATTCGCTCGTACTCGAAACTTTCTTGCCGTGTATGCCCAAGGCGTTTACGCCGGAAATGGAAAAATTCCTGATGGATTCCTGCGAAACGGTTGCCTCGAAAACGGTCTGTCGCTGCATCGTGAAGGAACTCAAGTCGCATTTCACCTTTGAACAGCTCTTGCGGCGAACGGTACGGAATCCGTCGTTCATCCAGGGCTATGCGACCGGCGCCGCCATCCGCTGCAAGGACGAATGATGCCAGTCCTTTCGTCTACAGCAGAGGAACCGCTTCGATTTTTCCGATGGAACGATAGATGTCGGCATGTGCCCTTTGAAAGTAGAGGACGGCGAAATGCGGATCGTCTGCGGAGTAGATGTCCTTGACGTGTGGATTCTGGTCTAGAACGGCTTTCTTTGCCTTCGGGTCTTCGTCCCGGACGATTTCCCCGGTGACGCGAATCCAGTCCTCGCCGAGCATTGTCGCGATTTCGACCCGAGGATTCTGTTCCATCTGGCGAAAACAGTCCTTGTCGTCCTTGGTGCAAATGTATAGATGGCCCTTGAAACTCGCGACAACTCCGAAAGGGCGGAGCCTTGGCTTTTCGCCGTCGAGAGTCGCGATATAGAAGACTCCGGCTTTTCTCAGAAATTCGAACGCTGACTTCATAAAGATCTCCAACCGGAAAAATACTTATTTTTGCGAGAAAACCCATGGCGATTTCCCTAGAACCGATCGGAACCTTTTATTCCAAGGCGTCTTACAAGTACGAAGTGCCGCGCCAGGGCGTTTTTGACGGCGCGCGTTCCGGAAGAATCGAACTTTTTCCGCATCGGGGCTTTGAAGAGGCGTTGCGCGACATTGCCGGCTTTGAACGACTGTGGATAATCTTTGTCTTTCATCGAAATACGGGTTGGCGGGCTACCACGCGACCTCCCGTTCCTCCGCGGGATCACGAGCGCGTGGGAATTTTCGCGTCGCGCGGACCGTATCGTCCAAATCCAATCGGGCTTTCCTGCGTCCGGCTCGTTTCCGTGGAAAGGCTTTCGCTTTGCGTCGAAAATTCGGACTTGCTGAACGAAACGCCGATCCTGGATATCAAGCCCTACATCCCGGAAGCGGACGCGTTTCCGAATGCGCGGGCGGGGTGGGTGGATGAACAGGCTCTGGAATCTTGGAATGTCGAGGCGACGGATGAATTTCTGGGCCAGAGCGCCTGGCTCGATTTCGCAAGCGGTCTCGATCTGCTGGGATTTGCGAAATGCCAGCTCTCGACAAATCCGCTCGATGCGACCCGGCGTCGCATTCGGCTAGATGCCTCGACGCAAACGGCGGAACTTGCCTTCCGGACGTTTCGCATCGATTTTTCGTTCGACGAAAATTCACGGCGAATTGTTTTGCGGAGAATTCGCAGCGGCTATTCCTCTAGGGAGCTGGAGGCGCGGGAAGATCGCTACGGGGATAAGTCGCTTCACCGGGAATTTCTCTTGCATTTTGCGCAAAGTCCAAAGGCGTAAAGCTGCAATCGCTGGATGAAAAAACCGTCGGGGGCGCTCTTTCTGAAGTCTTCCGGTGTCAAGAAAATATCGAAGATCCTTCCGCATCTTTCGCATTTGAAATGCGCATGGGGAGTCGTGTCCGCATCGTAATGGATACTGCCGTCACCGACATCGAGCGGAATGACCAGTCCGCTGTCGCACAGGGCTTCGAGCGTATTGTAAACGGTCGTGCGGGAAAGCGTCGGTATCTGCGGCAAGAGATCGTCGTAGATGGTGTTTACCGTCGGATGGTTCTTCCTTTCGAGCAGGTAGTCGAGAATGCGGATTCGCTGCAGGGACGGACGAACGTTTCTTTTCTTGAGAAGTTCGGAAGTTGACATAAAGGAAAAAGGAATGGGGCTGTTCGCCCCGGGTTTTCTAACTATTTGGTGAAGTATCTGCGGAGGAGTCCGGCGAAAGCGCTGCCGTGCCGCGCTTCGTCCTTGCACATTTCGTGCACGGTGTCGTGGATAGCGTCGTATCCAAGCGCCTTGGCGCGTTCGGCCAGCTTGAGCTTGCCTTCGGTAGCGCCCGCTTCGGCAGCGACGCGGAGCGAGAGATTCTTCTTCGTGTCGGGATAGACGACTTCGCCGAGAAGCTCCGCGAACTTTGCCGCATGTTCCGCTTCTTCGAAAGCGATTCTCTTGTAGGCTTCCGCGACTTCCGGGTATCCTTCGCGGTCCGCTTGGCGACTCATCGCGAGGTACATGCCCACTTCGGTGCATTCGGCGGTAAAGTTTTCGCGAAGATCCTGAAGCACTTCCGCATCGAGACCGTTCGCTACGCCGATGCGGTGCTCGTCCGCCCATTTAGGCGTTTCGCTAGACAGCGACTCTTCCTTGAGCTTGAACTTGGACTTTGGAGCCTTGCACTGGGGGCAGTGCTCGGGAGGTTCTTCTCCGAACGAAACATAGCCGCAAACGGAACAAACCCATACTTTCATTTTTTGTCTCCTTGTTGAAAGTGATGACCACATCCTTGAAGTAAGTTGTAATCATTACAAAGTTATAATCATTCAAAACAAAAGTCAAGGGGAAAATCGAAAATTTTTGATTTTTTTTGAAAGAAGGAACCCGGTACGAGTTGAGTGTGGAGAGAGGAGTGTTCGTTTAGCGGACCGGTAAAGGCTTGCGCGATAAACGGTCATCCTGGAGGGAAGTCAGAACTTAGAGCTTAGAACTTAGATTCTAGAATCGCATACATCTAGGCTTAAAAGTAAAGCGGACCGCTTTGCGACTCTAAGCTCCAAGCTCTCGGAACTAAGCTCTGAACAGTAGGCTGGATTCTACCTGCCCGCGGCAGGCGGGTCGAGGCTTCGCCTCTCCAGAATGACGGTAGGCGGTAAAGGTTCGTTATGTTGAACGGAAGTCGCGTTACACCGTCATCCTGGAGGGAGCAGAGCGACCGATAGGATCCATAGCCAGAGCTTAGAACCGAGAGCTTAGATCGTAGATGAGTGTGGAATGTGGAGTGTGAAGAGTTGTATCTGAGCGAACCTTTCTTCAAGCGGTCATCCTGGAGGGAGCGCAGCGACCGATAGGATCCATGGTCAGAACTTGGAACTGAGAACTTAGATGAGAGTGAAGGGTGAAGTGTGGAGAGTGGAGTGAGAAAAGTTGAGAAAGAAGCTCGCTTCGCTTTTCTAAGTTCCAAGATCTCCTAACTAAGCTCTGAACACCGGGAAGGCCTGCCTGTCGGCAGACTGGCGCCCTATCCGCCGCCAGGCGAAAACCTGTCAAATTTTGACATACAAATAAAAACGTCTCTCGTCTCGTGATGGTGGAAAATCTATTTTTACCCTGGAATTTGAAAGAAAATTTTATCCGAGGTTTTACATGTCTGATTCTACACGCAAGGTCCGTGTCCGCTTTGCTCCGAGTCCCACCGGCTATTTGCATGTCGGCGGAGCGCGTACCGCGATTTACAACTACTTTTTTGCCAAGGCGACAGGCGGAACTTTTTATCTGCGAATCGAGGATACCGACCGCAAGCGTTACAACGAGGATGCGCTCAAGGATCTGATGCGCGACCTGAAATGGCTGGGCTTGAACTGGGACGAAGGTCCCGGAAACGAGGGCGACTGCGGACCGTATTTCCAGAGTGAACGCCTAGATATCTACCACCGCGAAATTCAAAAGCTTCTGGATGCGGGTCTTGCCTATTACTGCTTCTGCTCCGAGGAACGCCTGAACGAAATTCGCGTCGAACAGAAGAAGGCGGGCGTCGCGGAAACGGGATACGATCGACACTGTCGAAACATTCCGCGCGAAGAGGCGGAACGCCGGATTGCCGCCGGAGAAAAGGCCGTTATTCGCTTCAAGATTCCGGAAAGCGGCGTGACGGGTTTTGACGATCTGGTCCGCGGACACATCGAATACAGGAACGAGCTTTTGGACGATCTGGTCCTTATCAAGCGCGACGGCTATCCGACCTATCATTTTGCGAGCGTCGTCGATGACCATCTGATGGGGACTACCCACGTCTTGCGCGGAGACGAATGGATCAGTTCGACTCCGAAGCATGTGTTGCTCTACAAGGCTTTTGGCTGGGAAGCGCCCGTCTGGTGCCATCTGCCCGTGATTCTCGATTCCAAAAATGGTGGAAAGCTCTCGAAGCGCAACGGAGCTGCTTCCGTCGGGGAATTCCGCGAACTGGGATACTTGCCGGAAACCCTCGTGAACTATCTCGCGCTTTTGGGCTGGAATCCTGGCGACGACCGCGAAGTGATGACTCTTGAAGAAATGATCGGCGCGTTCAGACTGGAAAACATCCACCCGACAGCGGTAAAGTTCGACACGAAAAAATTGCAGTGGATGAACATGCAGCACATCCACACGACACCGAACGAAACGCTTCTCGCCGAGATGAAAGGCGGCCTTGAAAAATTGGGCGTTTCGGTCGAAAACGAATCGTCGGAACGTCTGAACGCAATCGTCGAACTCTTGAAGCCCCGTGCGCATTTCCTGAAGGATCTCGCGGAAATGTCCTTGTACTTTTTCAAGGCGCCGACGTCTTATGACGAAAAGGGTATGCGCAAGCAGTGGGGACCCGGAAGCCGTGCGGTCGCGCACGCTGTTCGCGAAATGCTTGCCTCCGTGGAACCATTCAAGACCGCGGAAATAGAAAAAGGCTTCCTTGCCTTGGCGGAAAGCCGCGGATGCAAGCTCGGCGACTTGGTCGGCGCGGTCCGTCTCGCTGTTTCCGGAGTGACGGCAGGTCCCGGCCTGTGGGAACTTTTCGAAGTCGTCGGAAAGGACGAGACGCTTCGCCGGATAGACGTTGCGGAACCTCTGATGCAAGCCTAAGATGCTCAAGACCTGGACGCACAAGATTTTGGACAGAACTCTCTATTGCAAGGAGTGTCGAGCGATTACGCGACACGATGTCCTCGCGAAGGAGACTTTTTCGGTTCATTGCGCGGTGCGTCCGGGCATTCCCCTTGTCTGTCGATGCTCGGTATGCGGCGCGTTCTTTCTCGCCTTTTCTCACGAAATGTATTTCGGACGTCCGGAGGATGGTTCCGAATATGCCAAGCTGCTCGGCAAGAACAGAATCGCTCTGAACGATTGGGTCTATATCGACGGCAAGGAGTCTCCGGGGCGTGTAAAGGCTCTCTACAAGACACAGACGGAAGAAGTTATCGATCTGGACTTTGGCGGCAACCGTCTCGAAAGGTTTGTCCGTCCTTCGATGACGCGTTTTGACGACAAGGCGCCGATGGGATTTCGGCTGCTGCCTGCGCAATGCGGAGTCTCGCTTCTAGGCGATCCGGTGTATCACGTGTTGCGAAAGGCGTTCGGCGTGGTCGTCGGGTCTGTGGCGGATCGGGGCGAAGAAAAGCTCGTGGTGCAGCTGGAAAACGGAAAGGTCCTGTTCATCACGCTTCCGCAAGAAAAGCAGCTCGTGCCGGATTCTCTTTTGAGGGAACGCCTTTCCGAATGTATCTCGGAACGGTTCTCGGTACTTCCCGGTCTTTTGAAATGGGACGTTGTCCATGCGGTCGCCTATGTCCATGGGACGGTGGAACGCTTTCCCGACAGAAAGAACATTCTGGAATCCGTGCGGCGCATGCGAAATTTTCGTGGCGTAATCGATCTTGTCCGTGTGGAACCCGCGACACCCGTGACGGACGAGGATATTCGCGGTCGGATCGCCGAGGTCGTAGGCGAAAAGGATTCCCCGCTTTTCAATGACGAAATCGAAGTCAGAAACGGAAAGGCGACGGTTAGGGCCTTTTATTTTGCGGAAAGCGATCTTTCGAAAGCCAAGGAACGCCTCGGAGACGTTCCCGGTCTCCGCAATCTGACGTTTGAACTAAAAGCTGTTTCGCGTCCGTCTCCCTATGTGACGGAACAGGCGGAAAGGCTTTCTCTTGCGCTGCGCTCGAGTAGCTATCTTGCGAAATGTCGCTTGCGCGTAATTCCCCTGGCTGACGAGATTGTCGTGAAATGCGAACCTTTGGGTATCATTCAAAAGAAAGTGTTGAACAGAATCGTTGACCGTGCGACGAAAGGGATGGATGTTCCGATCCATCTTTGCATGGAAAATGGATAAGGAAGGAGACTGGAATGTCGAAATCAACGTATGAAAAACTGACCCAGCTGAAAATGCGACTGAGTCCGCCCAACAAGCCGGCAACGCTTCGGGAACTAGCGGACTACATGGGGCGCGACCAGCGTACGATCTATCGCTATATCGAAACGCTGGAATCGGAAAATTGCGGGCTGAAACAGGAAAAGAAAACGAAGAAGTTCTTTATCCAGGCGTCGTCGGCAAAGCGACCCGAAGCGATTATCCGTGGGCTCAAGTCGGCCCAAAAGGTTCTCGATAGCGTCGGAACGACCGCTCACGGCAAGAACGTCAAGAAGGCTATCGAATATCTCTGCGGAGACGAAAATGCGGATTCCGAAACGATGAGCCATGCGGTCAGCGTCGATAACGATTTCATCGTCGATCTGGGACCGTTTTCGGAATACAGCGAAAACCTGAGCTTCCGCGAAGCGGAAATCGACAAGATGCTCGAAGCGATCAAGTCTCGGGCGAAGCTTTTCATCACGTATGTTCCGGCTAAGGATCTGGCGCAGGAAGAAAGGCTCGAAGTCTGCCCGTTAAAGCTCGTCTTGCGAATCGACACGCTCTATCTCATCGCCCTGTCGGATGGTGTTGTCAAGTTCTTTGCCGTGCGCCGAATCCGGAATTTCCGCCGGACAGGCGGGTTCTTTCCTCCCGTCGATTTCGACTACAGGAATCTTTTTCGGAACTGTTTTGGAAAGTTCAGCGGCGCCGCGTTCGAAAAGATTCGGCTCGTGATGGAAATCAAGTCGTCGTGGCTCGCTGCGCAGTTCCGCGAAGCGCATTTTAATCCTCCGGTAAAAATCAGGAAACAGGAACCGATGACGGTAGAACTTTCCATCTACGATACGCCCGATCTGGAAGGTTGGCTTCTAAGCGTTCTTCCCGACGTGAAGATCCTCGAACCGGAACCGCTGAAGGCGAACCTGCGGAAAAAGCTGAAGGAATCGGTCAAGGCGCTATGATTTCAAGTCATCTTTCCGATTACGCGTTCGAGTTCCCAAAGGAATTGATCGCGACGCGTTCCCCGGGCAAGGGCAAGACAAAAATTCTGCACTGTCCCAAGGATGGAAACGGCTCGCTAGAAATCGTTCCCGCTCCGAGAATCGTCGAGTATTTTCGGCCCGGCGACTGCATCGTCGTGAACAATACGAAGGTGATTCCTGCGCGGCTTTTCGGGCGGACGGAACACGGCGGCGAAGTGGAAATTCTCCTGGTGCAGACGCTTTTTCCGGATGCTTCGGGAAAGGCCCGGTGGGAATCCTGGGTGCGTCCCGGCAAGGCGTTTCGGGTGGGACGCGAACTGGAAATCGCCGGAATCAGAACGACGGTCGAACAAATTAATCCGGATGGCGCGAGAATCTTGCGGTTTGATGTTAGCCCCGTAGAACTGGAATCCGTGATGAACCGGCAGGGGCACGTTCCGCTTCCGCCTTATATCGATAGGCCCGACGATGAAGAAGACAAAATCGCCTACCAGACGATTTTCGCCAAGTATTCGGGCGCGGTTGCGGCTCCGACGGCAAGTCTCCACTTCAACGAACAGATGATGGCGGACCTGAAGGCGAAAGGCGTAAAAGTTGCCGAAGTCACGCTGCACGTCGGACCGGGAACGTTCCAGAACATCTCCGAGGAGGATTTTCGCCTACACAAGATGCACGGGGAACATTACGAACTCACGGAGGAAAACGCGGAAATCATCAACGCAGCGAAAAAGTCGGGCGGGCGCATCGTTCCCATCGGCACGACCAGCACACGCGTCATCGAGACCATCGCGAAAGACGACGGAACGCTTGTCCCGCAGACGGGAACCACGCACGCTTTCTTCTACCCGGGATACCGCTACAAAATCGCCGACGGTCTTCTCACCAACTTTCACTGGCCGAAAAGCTCCCTGATTTTACTGGTCGCTGCTTTTTACGGTCGCGAGAACACGCTCTGCGCCTATCGCTATGCGGTGGAGCACGGACTTCACCTGTTCAGCTATGGTGATGGGATGCTGATTCTCTGAGCGTACAAATTAACGGTAATCAAATGACAAAACAACCGCTATACTTCACAATTCACGGACACTTCTACCAGCCCCCGCGTGAAAATCCCTGGACCGGCGAAATCGAAAACCAGCCGAGCGCTTCTCCGTTCCACGATTGGAACGACCGGATCGCTGCGCAGTGCTACAGCCCGAATGCCGCAAGCCGGATTCTTTCTGGTTCCGGGCGGATTCAGGACATCGTGAACAATTACGAATACATGAGCTTCAATTTCGGCCCGACCCTTATCGGCTGGATTCGGACACATCTTCCGGAAACCTACCGTCGGATTCAAGAAGCCGATGCGAAGAGCGTCGAACGTCTCGGGCACGGAAACGCCATCGCGCAGGTGTATAACCATATCATCATGCCGCTCGCGTCGAAAGAAGACAGGATAACGCAGATTCGCTGGGGAATCCGCGACTTCGAAACGCATTTCGGGAGAAAGCCGGAGGCGATGTGGCTCGCCGAAACCGCTATCAACATGGATGTTGTCGTCGATTTGATCCGCGAAGGAATCCAGTTCACGATTCTTTCGCCAACCCAGGCCGAAAGCTTTCGTCCGCTTGCCGGCGGAGACTGGAAACCGTGCGAAAACACGGACGTCGATACGACGCGTCCCTATCGGATTTTTCCGGTCGATGCCGAGGGCAATAAAATTTGCGACGGTTACCTGGATGTTTTCTTCTACAATCCGTGGCTTTCGAGCGCTGTCGGGTTTGAACATCTTTTGCGCGACGCGAACGTCTTTGGCAAGCGAATCCAGGATGCCTTTGACCCGAACCGCGAAGACGCCCAGCTGGTGAGCATCGGGACGGACGGAGAATCCTACGGACATCACGAACCTTTTGGCGACATGTGCGCGGCCTGGCTCTTTAACCGCTACGCTCCGGAGCATGAAATGGTCCCGGTGAACTTCGGCTGGTTTCGCGAACATTTTCCGCCACGCTTCGAAGTAAAGCTCAAGAATGTCTATTCCGAAGGATGCGCCTGGAGCTGCGCCCATGGGGTCGGACGCTGGTATCGGGATTGCGGATGTTCGACGGGCGGCGGCCCGGGCTGGAACCAGAAATGGAGAACACCGCTTCGCGACGCGATGAATTTCCTCAAGAAATTTGCGGACGAAGTCTATCTGCGTGAATTCGAAAAGATTTCCAAAGTCGATCCGTGGGAGGCGCGAAACCGCTACATCGATGTTCTGGTGAAGCCCGAGGAAACAGCTCGCAAGGAAAAGTTCCTCACCGAAATTCTCAAGAATCCGGAAGATGGAAAGCAACGGACAAGTGCCATTCGACTGCTCGAAATCCAGAAGTTCTGCCTGTTCTCGTTTACGAGCTGCGGTTGGTTTTTCAACGATATCGAGGGACTTGAACCGGTGCAGAACATGCGCTACGCGGAACGCGCCATGGAACTTTTCAAACCGTTCCTGCCCGATTACCATCCGCTGCGCGACCAGTTCATGAGCATACTCGGACGGGCGACTTCCAATGAACACCACTGGAACGGCGCCGAGGTCTTTGTCCGCTATGCGGTGCCCGAAATGCCCGTCGCCCTCAAGCTGCTTGCGGAACGGGCCGTTGTCCTGCACATGGGACTCGATCGCTACGAGGATCCTTCGACGCTCGATTCGCGGATCGAAGCGAAAATCGTCGGATCGAGAAAGCGGGAGACCGTTGTCCATGCGATATTTGACGACGCGGATATCGACGAGAGAACGGAGGCGACGATTCTTGTCCTGACGGACAACATGGGACGCGTTACCGTTGCCACGTTCGGCGGGTTCGACGAAAAGAGCCTCCCGTTCGTGAACGATTCGAACCTCTCGTTCGACAAGCTGAAGGAACTTTTCCCGACCGCCTACGTCATCCGCTTGCGGCATCTGATGAGCGATTCTCTCCGTCACGTCAATCAGCTTTTGACGAAGTCCCGCTTGGAAGAAGTCACCCACGCTTTCGACGGCTTTGCGCTTTCCCACGGCCTCTCCATCGATTCGCTCGCCGATTCCGACCATACGCTGACCGATACGATGCGCAAGGTCCTGAGCCTCGAAATCAACGCGAAGATTCACGAGATGGCTCTGCAATATCTGAAAGCGCATGACCCGAAACTCCTGGACGATACGCACAAGTTAATCGACGAAGCGGTCGAACTTCAGACGAGCTTCTCGTTCGGCGGCACGGGCCGAATGTTTTACCGAAAACTTTCCGAGCTTATCGAAAAGGCTTCCGCCGAATACGATGAAAACGTGATTTCGCACATTACGGGCCTCATCTCGATGGCGGGTTGGATGCAGCTGAACATCGACAAAACATCGCTCGAAAACCAGGCGTTTGCCGCATACCGGAAATATCTCGCGGACGCGGAAAATCCGCAGAATCGTGCGCTGCTTCCCATGTTCGACTGGCTGAACTTCGAACGCCGCGCCAAAAAACGCTAACTTTTTAACCGGAAGGAAATATGGCTCTTGCATTTTACAATACGGCAACCCGCAAGAAGGAACCGTTCGCTCTTCTCCCCGGAAACGATACGGTCAAGATGTATTGCTGCGGACCGACCGTCTATCACTATGCGCACATCGGAAACCTGCGCACGTATATTTTTGAAGATACGCTCTGCCGGACGCTGGAATACTATGGGTACAAGTTAAACCACATCGTGAACATCACCGATGTCGGGCATCTCACGAGCGACGGCGATACCGGCGACGACAAGATGGAAAAAGGCGCTCTCCGCGAAGGAAAATCCGTGTGGGATATTGCGAAGTTCTACATGGACGCTTTCTTCCGGGATTGGCACGCACTGAACATCCAGGAACCGACGAAATGGGTTCGCGCGACGGATCACATCCAGGAACAGATCGACCTGGTAAAGGTCCTCGAAGAAAAGGGATTCACGTATCGGACGTCCGACGGTATCTATTTCGATAGCCTCAAGTTCCCGCGCTATGCGGATTTCGCCCGTCTGGACGTGGAAAACTTGCGCCAGGGCTCCCGAATCGATATGGGCGAAAAGCGCGCTCCGACGGATTTTGCGCTTTGGAAGTTCAGCCCCAAGGACAAGCACCGCCTGATGGAATGGGACAGCCCGTGGGGTGTGGGATTTCCCGGCTGGCACATCGAATGCTCCGCGATGGCGATGAAGTATAACGGTCCGACTCTCGACATCCACTGCGGCGGAACGGACCATATCCGCGTCCACCACACAAACGAAATCGCCCAGAGCGAATGCGCAACGGGAAAGCCTTTCAGCCGGTTCTGGATGCACGGTGAATTCTTGCGGCTCGACGGAGCCAAGATGAGCAAGAGTTCCGGTGAATTCCTGACGGTCGATGTGCTGAAGGACAAAGGCTACAATCCGCTGGACTATCGCCTGTTCGCGCTCACGAGCCATTATCGGAACTATCTGAACTTCAGCTTCGAATCGCTCAACAGCGCACGGGAAGCTCTCAAGAGCCTGCACAGGAAAACGGACCCGCTGATCGGAAAGGCGACGGCTATCGAAACGGATGCGGCGAAGAAGTGGCACGAGGAATTCAAGAACGCGATCGGCGACGATTTGAACATGCCGCGCGCGCTCGGCATTCTGAACAGCGTTCTCAAGACGGATCTTTCCGAAGGCGAAAAGGCCGCGCTGGTTCTGGATTTCGATCGGGTGCTGGGACTAAAGCTCGACGAACCGCGCAAGGAATTTGCGAAAAAGCAGGACCCGAATGTCGCGGACGACTCGGCGGAAATCGAAGCGCTTGTCGCAAAGCGTTCCGAAGCCCGCAAGGCGAAGAACTGGGCGGAAAGCGACCGCATCCGCGATCTGCTCAAGGAAAAAGGCGTCGAAATCAAGGACGGTCCGCAGGGAACGACCTGGAGCCGCAAGTAAATTTTCGCAAGTTCAAAATTTTGACAAAGCCCTGGACTTTTAGGTTCGGGGCTTTTTTATAGTTGGGGAAAATTAGGAAAGCAGGACTCAGGAATCAGTTGTTAGATGGGAAGTGGGAATCAGAACTTAGAGCTTAGTGTATAGTTAATAGTTAGGAGTTAAGAGAAATTAGGGATTAATTATGGGATATAGTAAGAGCGAAGCGGAACACGGTACGATGTCATTCCCTTGCTTGACAAGGGAATCCTGATTATCGGGGCAAACCCGACAATGACAGTTGCCGGGTTAATATTTGACGACGGCAAGTTATGCGATTTGTTTTTCGTTTGGATTCGATTGCTTTTCTGGAGCTATATATGTTTTAGTTTAATTCCTGCTTATTTTACGAAATTTAGCCATATCAGGTGCATTAGGTAAAGCAAAGAAAGTTTTTAAAATATCTTGACAATCTGTTTTTTTTTTTACATTATAAAACGAAAAGGAAGTTCAATATGAAAGTTGGCGATAGATTTACTTCATTCAAGCAGCTGCAAAACGCAATGCAATACTACTGGGGCGTAAAATTTCCTCTATATGGAGCCTTTATTCCTCATTTACCCCAACATCCCGATGTTTGTTGTGCCAAGCATGTATTTTATAACGAGAATTTTTTATCAAAAGAATCCATCCCATGGAATGAATTCGAAGGAATTAGCAAGGCGAAAACCCAAATTAACTGGAATGATAACCAATGGATTATTTCGCCCGACACATCCATCGTTCATGAAATTCGGAATCCCAAGGAATCTTTTTTTTCGGAAAAAGATCATCCTTCCCGTGTTATTAAATATGAATCTGTAAAACGGCTGATCATTGGACAATTTAAAGAATTTTCGGGTTATGTTTTCTTGGGGTTGTATGAACTAGATCGAGCGACATCCCTTTCTTATAACAATACAAATGCTTATAAAGCCGATAGCGCTTCGTTTCCCTACAACCCGACAATGGGTTTCTCAAAGCCTTTAATCACTTATCCGCACTGTGTTTGGAAACGGATCGCGGATTAATTTGGCTAATAATTCAAGGAGTAAAAAATGAAAAAAAGGTTGATTCTGATTCTCTTTTCAACAGTACTTTTGGTTGCGTGCGCTTTCTTTATGGATGGGTGGCAAAAACCTGAATTCTTCCAAAATAAAACAGGTGTCGTTGGTGTTGTGAGATCGCCGGCGGGTGCGTGTAGATGGGCAGCGGAAAAAAAAGTGTATCCAGGGACTCTTAAGCTAGGAACAAAAACAACATATCTTGGAACTAGCGATGAAATCGGCGATGTTTTTTTTGCGTCGCAAACAGATCCGGGTACGCTAAAACTTCACAAATATGAGTATAAGTGTATTGCTCGATATAATACAAAATGCAGCAAAGATGCTTGTTATGATGAACCAGTATGGAGAATTGAACAACTTGTTCCTTCTGAGCGTGTTGCGGTCAAGGTGCCTGTTTCTGGATTTTGCAAGATCGTTTTGTCTTTTAGAGATGGCAGTATTAAAACGGAAAAAGACGATGCTTTTTTAGAGGATTTTTTTGTTGAAAATAAGGTTGCGATAGAAGCTGATGATCTTCCTTATTGTGAAGTAGAATAACTAAAACTTTGTTCTTTTGCATTAAAGGCTTTTGATGAAATCTTTTATCTCTTTCTTTTTTGTAGGCTTCTCGCTAGCTGTTGCTGCTGAGAATGTTTCTCTTTTTGATAATATGAAAAGAGAAATTTCACAATTGAGAGAAGTTTACAAAGGAAACCCGACAATTGATTCGCTTTGGAATGAAGCGAATCAAATTGCAGTAATGAATGATCGTTGTGGTTCCATCTCATTAACGGATGTTATTGATGAAAGATGCGAAACATTTTTTGCGGAAGAGTTGCCTCGTTTTGAGTCAAAATTTATGGAGGTTTCCGGGGAAGTCAGAATAGGTTCGCTTCAAGTAATAAAAGATGTTAAAGATAAAGCGACCCAAATAACGGCATGTGTAGATGCATTATCATCCCTCTATATTCCAAAAGGAGTTTTGGTGAAAGTTGGAGGAGGTGTAACGGATTTGCAGCCGCTTAATAAGGATGGTTCTTCATTTGAGGCTGTTTATCATTTTGTGTTGACGTTTGATATGGATAGAGTAAATCTAATTGTAAAAATAGGAGATTCTTGGTTGCAAAAGTGTGGGGATGTTATTTTAACGAAAACTCGGACTTTTTCCCCCTTGTTCCTTTCATCTGTTCAATCCATAAATGATTCTATGGCTCGAAAAGGATTGAATGATGTGCAAATTCAATTTGATGGGGAAGAACTTCTTTTTGACGAATCAACTGCATTAGGAGGGACTTATTATCTAGGCGGAAAGGATATTTTTTCAACAAAAGGAAATTCGTTTGGCGGTCCTTATTTGATGTTGGATGTTTTACGTAAAAAAGCGTATTTCCCATTAGAAAATTCAAATACCTCCGTTGAGTTTTCAGGGAAAAAGAGTTTTATGGGAAGTTCTGCAATGACAGGACGTTGGGTTGTTAATTCAAAATATGATGCAAATTTGCAGATTGCAAAAGAAAATGCTCGAAAACAACTCGCTTATGAAAGAAAGTTTGGTTCTTTAATCGATGAGAGAGATGGGCAAAATTATCGAACAATTTTAGTCAATGGAAAAAAATGGATGGCGGAAAACTTGAACTATTTTTCACAAAAGAGCTTTTGTTACGGAAATCGCAATAATTGCAATGAATTTGGACGGCTTTATACTTGGAAGGATGCTCGAGATGCTTGCCCTAAAAATTGGCGGCTGCCGACGACTGTTGAGCTGGGTGAACTTCAGCAGACATTTTCTTCGCTGAGTGATTTGATGAGTAATGAAGACATTCCGTTTCATCTAAAACTGAGTGGCTTTCGTGACAATTATGGTGCATTTAAAAAAGAGAATGATGCCACTAGACTGTGGAGTGTTACAGAATATCAAGGGGGAAGGGCTTATTATTTGTCTGTTGATACAAAAGGCGCGTATGAGATAAAAAGCGGTCTTAAAAATGCGGCTTTTTCCGTTAGATGTGTTGAAGAATGAAGCATCACGCGAATACTTTATTTTCAACAAAATGGTTTTTCTTAAAAGGAGTTAAAATCATGGTTAAAACGAAATATCTTTCTTTTATGCTCATAGCATTCGTGGTCTTTTTGATTACCGCTTGCGCTGCAAGTTCTCCAGATGGGAGCAAAACGGTTACGACTGTGTTGGATCAAATGATGCTTGAAAAAGCGAAGCTTCTTGAAAAGCATGTTGTGGCGGGTATCGGTGAAGGCGTCGCTACAAAGCAACAGATGGCTTACAGCAAGGCGGATATGATGGCTCGTGCAGATATTGCCAAGTCGTTGACGGCAAAAGCGCAGGAACGTTCTAAACAGTTCTATGAAGAGGCTGGGGAAGAGGAAATTTCTCATTCTATGCAAGTTAATGAACAACTAGCATCGGAAAAAATCAGTGGAGCCTCGTCCATTAAGATGGTTTCGGAAATCACTAACGATGGAAAGTATAAGGTAACGGTTCTTATGGCACTCGACCCGCAAATTTTTGATGAGTTTATGTCTGCTCAGTTGAAGGCTGCCGAGTCTGAAAAAGTACGTGCTCGCGCAGCAGAGGGATACAAGTCTGCAGAAGCTGCTTTTGCGGCTTACGATGCTGCAAAGAAAGTTAGATGATGTGGAGTTCTAGAAATGAGTTACTTTTGTCGTTTAGTAACCTTTTGTTTCGTGTTTTTATTAGGAATCAGTTGTGCAGGAAATTCTTCTGTATCAAGACGCTCGCCCGATGCTCAAAGAAAAGAAGCCTCTAAAGCGTATTCCTATTTTGAAGGGATTACGGGTGATTCTTCGTCTTCAAAAACATCCTCCGTTTCTTTGCAGGAAAACGAGCTGTCGGAGAATGTGCCATCGCTTCAAAAAAATGGCTATGTCGGTCCTGTTATTTTAGTTATGCCTGCACAAAATGTGTCTGGTGTAAAAGAGTTGGAAATTATTCAGAAAAATCCGTTGTCTCGAGCTGCTATGGATGAAATCAACCATTATCTAACGGCTCAACAATACGAGGTGAAATCTTTGGAAGGGCAGAGTGAATTTGATGATTTAGTGCAAATACAGCAAGATATTTCTGAAATAGAAAATGACCTTGCATATTTAGCCGGGCTTTCTATGGGAGCTGATATTTATATCAAGTTTGCAGGTAATTTCGCCTTAAACCAAAGCATTGTGGAGCTTTCGGCTTATGAAACAGCTACGGCTCGTTTGCTTGGGACTCAAAGTGCTTCGGTAGGTAATGTGGGGCATGATAAAGGTGAGCAAATAAGGAGTATTCGGGAGGCGACAAAAAAGGCGATGCCTGGCCTTGAAAAGATTATTAGGGCTTATTGGGCGAAAGACTATCGTGACGGCAATCGGTACAGAGTCCTCTTGAAAATGACGGGTGAATTTGACGAGGATGAATTGGAGGATTTACAGGATGACATTAAAAAGCTGATGAAAACGAGTTTTAAGCAAATCCAGATGAATTCTGTTACGGATAAGACTATTGATTTGGTTGTTTTTGCCGATGCAACATCTTTTGCGGATGGTCAGGATATATATAGCTACATTCGTAAACATCTTAAAGAAAAAGTAAAGGTAAAAAAACTATCGATTACGAGAAAACTGATTCTTGTTGAAGTAAAATAGTTATGCGCATTGTTGTCGTTCTTTTACTTGGTTTGCTAGTTCCTTGTTTTTCAAAACTCATTTCTTATGAGGCTTCTTCCGATGTATCGCAGGAACAGGCAAATAATTCCGCTATTGCCGGAATCGCAAAGCAAATATCGGTGAATGTTGCGATTCAAGAAAATTTGCGTCAAGAAGAATCTGTTCTCGGTACGTCCACCGCCTTTAGTGAAAATTATTCAACTTCCAGTAAGGTTCGGTCGAATATAGACCTTAAGTGGGTACAGGTAAGCTCTCTTCCGAAAGAGAACGGTTTCTTTCGTGCTCAAGCCTTATTGGACTTAGACGAAATGACGGCGAATATTCGGTTCCAATTGAAAAAAATTCAGAGAAATATCGAAACGCAGGAACAGAATTTTTCTTTAGCTCTGAGTAGGCGGGATTATGGGAATGCGATAACTCTGCTTTCTGAAATCAATTCAAATATTGAAAAGTATGACTTATTCTTGAATCAGCTTTCCGCTGTCTATCCATTGAATGATTCGCTTCTTTTAATACAAAATATGAATAAATTAAACGAAAAATTGATGCTTGGTCTTTCTGCAATTAGATTAGAAAAGGGCAATTTGCAATGTTTCCCGGAAAAAAACGAAGTAGTTTTAGATATTCTTGTTTTCGATGCGCTGGGACCACTAGACCATTTTCCATTGGCTGTTTATCAAGAGGGCAAGAATATCGGGAATGCAAAATCTGTTAATGGAAAAGTGGTTTTCTCGTTACGAAATATGAATTTTTCTGTTGGCAAACATTCTATTGTTGTAATTCCTAAGATGCCAAAAAAGGTGTTAAAAAAAGTGGGTTTAGAAGGTGGCGTTGAGTTTATTTACGAGACTAAAGAAAAAAATTCTAGAAAAGAACTTCATTGCTATTTAGACTGTGTTGAACCTAAACAAATTTGTATGGAGATCAATCGGTTGCTTGTGAAAAATGGTTTCTCAATGTCTAAAGATTCTGTAGCTTCTAGACTTGGTATGGAAATTCATTCAAGTATAAAAAACTCTACGAGGTTAATAGACTCTTATAATGTGAATTTGTCCATAAGGGGTTGCGGAATCAATATGCAAGGGGCTGCTGTTGGGGTTGGAAAAAATAGAGATATCGCTGTAGTAGATGCTATTCAAAAAATGAAACTATCTAATTAAGACCACCACTCTAAGTACTTGGTTTAAAAATTTTGCAAATTGACATCTGTCGTTTTATTTCTGATTTTTAGAAATTCTCTCATCCCTCGTCCCTCTTCTCCGAAAAACTATCAGTCTGCACTTCTAAAACCATGTGACAACTTTTTACTTTCCCGTGAACGATTTATGACGCTTTCGAAGAATAACATTTTTTATTTTCTTTTTGATGGAAAATGATAGCCTGAATACTTTGCCGGAAGACGCTTCGAATGCTGCTTCAAATCCCGTGGAAATCGGAATCTCGGTGCATACGGATTCCCTCCCGACGATTGTCAAGGGTGATACGTTCGAGTTCAAGGTGAACGTTTCGTGGGCGGCCCCCCAAAAGGAAAGTGCCATCCTGATTCTTCCCAAGAGTTCCGCGAATACGAAGGGGATTACGCAAATCGGGATGCGCGAGGAACATTCCCGTTCCGTGCGGGGCGACGCCTCGGTTTCGAACAGCCGGTTTATCTATACGCTCACGGCGGACGACACGGGGAGCGTTTCCATTCCGGCGATGCTGTTCGAGATTCCGACGGCGAACGGGCCGTTTGAATTCCAGTCCGAAAGCGTTTCGTTCCACATCGATGCGCCTTCCCATGTCGCGGTCGTCACGGTCTTCGGGCTGCTCGCCATTTTGATTGTCGCTATCGGCGTGTTCCTGGTCCTTAAGGAAAAGAAGCGTTCCGCGATGCGGAAATCCGCGAAGCGTGCCGAGGACGATGCTCTGAAAAAAGAATTTCTCCTGTTGAAAGGTCGCGTTTCGAAGGCGGATAGTCGCACTTGGTTGCTCGACCTTGAAAAAATTTGTAAATCATGGGCGAAGAAACGCTTTGGCGAAGACAATCTGGAAGAGCTTTCCCGGAAAGGTTCGCTCGAAGGCTGGGACGCGTTGCTCGAAGCGTTTGCCCACGCCCGTTACGGCGGCGGTGCGCGCGATGCGTTTGAAAACAAGGAAACGTGGAAGCTCGCCGCAAGGCTTTTAAACATCGAAGAAGACGAATGAGGTCATGATGACAAATGTTCAAGAACTGACGGACAAGATCAAGGAACAGGGACGCTTTTGCGTAGATCTTTTGCGCGAAGTGGAAGGAACCGTAATCGGCCAGAAGGATATGGTGAAGAGCATTCTCACCGGAATCCTGGCAGACGGTCATATCCTTTTGGAAGGGCTTCCGGGACTTGCGAAGACGACCGCGGTACAGGCTTTTGCCAGTGCGGTCTCGCTCGACTTCAAGCGCATCCAGTTTACGCCGGACCTTCTCCCGGCGGATCTTCTCGGCACGACGATTTACAATGCGAAAGAGTCCCGCTTCGAAACCCGCAAGGGTCCTCTCTTTACGAACCTCGTGCTTGCGGACGAAATCAACCGTGCCCCGTCGAAAGTGCAAAGCGCGCTTCTCGAAGCGATGCAGGAACGGAAGATAACGATCGGTGACGAGACATACAAGCTTGATGAACCGTTCCTCGTTCTTGCGACGCAGAACCCGATCGAACAGGAAGGTACCTATCCGCTGCCGGAAGCGCAGGTCGATCGCTTTCTCCTGAAGGTCAAGGTCGGCTATCCGGGAAAGGAAGACGAGATGAAGATTCTCGACGCGGTGAGCGGTGACGGTCTCAAAATGCCGAGTGCCGTGGCGAACAAGGAAGACATTCTGAAGGCGCGCCGCCTAGTGAAGGAAATCTATGTCGATGAACGCATCCGCGAATACATTGTGAACCTTGTGCTTGCGACGCGCGATCCGGCGAGCATCAAGCGATCCGAGCTTTCGGGATTCATCTCGGTCGGGGCGTCTCCGCGCGCATCGATCGGTCTTGCCTCGGCGGCAAAGGCCCACGCCTTTATCGAGGAACGCGGCTATGTCACGCCCGAAGATGTCAAGGCCTGCGCCATGGAAGTCCTCCGCCATCGTATCGTCTTGAGCTACGAAGCGGAAGCCGAAGAAGTCTCCGCGGAAACAGTCGTGCAAAAGATCCTGGATTCTGTCGAAGTGCCCTGATATGCTCTCCAAGGATATTCTCAAAACGGTGAGCCGCATCGAGCTTTCGGTGCGCGGCCCGCTCGATTCGATGATGGCCGGGGCTTACCACAGCTCGTTCAAGGGAAACGGCGTCGAGTTCAGCGAAGTCCGCGAATATGTTCCCGGCGATGACGTTCGGACAATCGACTGGAACGTGACCGCCCGCATGGGGACGCCTTACATCAAGAAGTTCGTCGAGGAACGCGAGCTTACGCTCATGCTCATGGTCGATGCGAGTTCGAGTTCGGAGTTCGGTTCGGGCAAGGAGATGAAGGGCGAAGTCATGGCGGCGATTACGGCGCTGCTTTCCTTTGCAGCGGTACGGAACGGCGACAAGGTCGGGCTTCTGATCTTTACTGACCAGGTCGAGCTCTTCATTCCGCCGGCGAAGGGTCGGAAGCACGTGTTGCGTCTCATCCGGGAAATCCTTTACTTTAAGCCTTCCCGCCACGGGACAAATCTCGAAAGCGCCTTGGAATATGTGGGCGGTGTTCTGAACCGTCGCTCGATGATCGTCGTCCTTTCGGATTTTCAGGATTCGGGCTTTGAAAATGCGTTCAAGATTCTCTGCAAGCGGCACGATATGCTCGCCGTCTCGGTAACGGATCCGCGCGAATCGGAACTTCCGCCGGTGGGACTTGTGGAACTCGAAGATCCGGAGACGGGCGAAACGATGCTCGTCGATACGGGCGACGCCGCATTCCGGGAAGCCTTTGCGCACGAGGCGAGAAAGGCGGAAAAACAGACTCGGAACCTTTTCCAGAAGATAAATGTCGATTATGTGCGCTGCCAGATCCAGGATGCGTTCCGCGATACGGTGAATCCGCTGGTGGAACATTTCAGGATGCTTTCAAGACGTCGGAGCTAGGATGTTGAAAAGTCGGAATCTTTCTCTGAATATATTTATCGGGATTCTTTCGCTTGCCGTGTCGAGCGTCTTCGGTTTCCATGTTTCGGTCAAGTCCCAGACGACGGCTTCGCAGGTCTTTGTGGGAGACCGCTTCGACTATGAAATCTGCGTGACCGCTCCGGAAAGCGCGTCGGTCGATTTGCCGAGCTTTGTGGGGAATCTGGGAAACTTCGAAGTGAAGGACTTGCAGCACGAGGAACGCTTGGACGGCGCGCCGAAGGGACAGAAAAAATTCGTGTGGCGCGCGACGCTCAACACTTTTGTCGCCGGGGACTTTCTGATCGCTCCGCAAGAGGTGCAGGCGGTTTTCGGTGCGGATTCCGTGGTGACGCGAACGGATCCGGTCGCGGTCAAGGTCGTTACGCGAACGGACGGTTCGGAAGAAGACATCC
Source organism: Sodaliphilus sp. (assembly GCA_963660435.1). Classification (GTDB taxonomy): domain Bacteria; phylum Fibrobacterota; class Fibrobacteria; order Fibrobacterales; family Fibrobacteraceae; genus Hallerella. The sequence continues at coordinate 8,557 of CAVKYI010000009.1, read as the reverse complement.
TGGACGTGGAAGATCCGCTTGCCGATACGCGCTTGCCGGGTTGGGTTTCCGTTCTGCTTGGAATTGTCGTTGCCGCGCTGCTTGTTTTCCTCGGATGGTTCCTGCACAAGAAGTTCCGTCGAGAAAAGGAAGTGCCGAAGCTCCCCCCATACGAAGAGGCTGTGCTAGCGCTCAAGGAACTGCGCGGAAAACAGCTGCTCGCGCTAGGAAACCAGGCCGAATTTTACGCATCGCTGAGCTTTATCGTGCGCCGCTATGTGGAGCGGAGATTTCTGGGCGAACATCCGACAGAGGGAATTCTCGACGCGACGCTTTCGCAGTTAAAGCTTCGAGTCCCGCAGATAACCGAACTTTCCGAAGAATATCGCGAAGCGCTGGTGGAATTCGAAGGGGAAACCTATCCCGTGAAATTCGCCAAGATGAGAATCGGCGACGACCGCGGAATTTTCTGGGACGATTGGGCGGAAAAACTTTTTGAAGAAACAAGGCCCGCTCCGGAAACCGAAAAGAAGGAGGGCGCGAATGGATCTCGGTAATCTGCATTTCCAGAATCCCGAAGCGTTCCTGCTTCTTCTGCTCGTTCCGCTTCTCGTTCTCGACTGGTGGTATCGTTCGCACAAGAGAAAGAGTACGATCAAGTTCCCGGCTCTCGCCATTGCGAAGCGGGCAGCCAAAAGTTCGAAAATCCATGCGCGGTATATCGTGCCGGCGCTGCGGGTCGCTGTGCTGTGCGCCTTTGTCGTCGCCCTTGCCCGTCCGCAAAACGCGACCGAGGTGGAATACACTTCGACAGACGGTGTCGATATCATGCTCGCGCTGGATGTTTCCGGGTCGATGGGAACTCTCGACATGCTGACGCGAACCGACCAGGCAAAGCTCGGCGTAATGAATGCGGAAAAGGTTCTGAAAAGCGGCCGGTTCTGGAATTACTCGCGTCTCGGCTATGCGAAAAACGTGATGGCGGAATTTATCGGCAAGCGGGAAAGCGACCGGATCGGGCTTTCGGTCTTTGCCGGGCGTTCCTATACGCTCGTGCCGCTCACGCTCGATTACGGTGCGCTTCTCGAAATCCTTGCCGCGGTCGATGACTCGTCTGCTTCGGGAAACGGAACCGCGATTGGCGACGGGCTGATGACTTCCCTTGCTCGTCTCGAAAAGTCCGATGCAAAGTCGAAAGTCGTCGTGCTTCTCACGGACGGCATCGACAATGCGAGCCTTGTGCCGCCGCTTCATGCCGCGGAAGTCGCGAAGGCGCTCGGCGTCAAGGTCTATACGATTGGCGTCGGAAAGCGTTCGGGAACATTCCTTGGGTTCCAGCAGAATCCGTGGACGGGCGAAATTTCCTGGGCGGAGCAGCCGATACCGCCGGAAAACAGTCTCGACGAAAAGACGCTTTCGCAGATCGCTTCGAGTACGGGCGGGCGCTTTTACCGGGCGGAAAGCAAGGCGGACCTGGAAAAAATCTATGCGGAAATCGACCAGCTGGAAAAGACGGAAATCCAGACGATCGCCTATGCGCGCTATTCGGAAAAGTTCTACCCGTGGCTTCTCGTCGGAGCGATTCTGATTCTTTTGGAACTGATTCTTTCGAATACACGATTTGTGAGGATTCCATGAGATTTGCCGAACCGAATTTTTTGTGGTGCCTTTTTTCGCTCCCGCTTTTTCTGCTGCTATTCCTTTATGCGTATCGCCGGCGGAAAAAGCTCGCCTTGCGCTTCGCTTCGCTCTCGATGTTCCCGAAAATCGCGACATCGCTTTCCGTGTGGCGTCGCACGACGAAGACCTGTCTTTTGCTCCTGGGGATTGCCTTTCTGATCATCGCGCTTGCGCGTCCGCAGTGGGGACGATCCATGGAACACATCGAACGAAAAGGCCTCGACATCGTTCTCTTGCAGGACATCTCCCTTTCGATGCTCGCCGAGGACGTGAAGCCGAATCGCCTGATTCGCTCCCGACACGAAATCTCCGCATTCCTGGATACGCTTTCCGGTGATCGGGTTGGGCTCGTGGCTTTTTCGGGAGAGGCGCAGACGCTCGTGCCGCTCACGCTCGATTACGGAACCGTGCAGACGATTCTCCGGAGCCTCGAACCGGGATGGCTTTATCCGGGAACGGATCTTGCCGCGGCAATCGACAAGGGTCTCCAGATGTTTCGGCGTTCCAAGGTGCCGTCCAAGTATGCGGTCATGGTGCTGATGAGCGACGGCGAAGAGCAGGACGCGAAGGCGGTGGAAAAGGCGAAGGAAGCCGCCGATGCGGGCATCCGGATTTACACGGTCGGCATCGGGTCGAAAGAAGGCGTTCCCATTCCCGAACCTTCGAAAACGGGAGAAGTCGCTTACCACAAGGATCGCTTTGGAAATATCGTGACGACGCACTTGGAAGAAAAGACCTTGCAGGATATCGCAAGCGTTACCGGTGCGCGGTACTTCTATGCTAGCCCCGGAGAGTTCCAGCTGCAAAAGGTCCTTTCGGAAATCGCTTCGATGGAAAGGCGCGACACGTCTTCGGACCAGATGGAAAGCTACAGGGATCGCTACCAGATTTTTTTAGCGATTGCCGCTCTGCTGTTCCTTGCCGAGGCTCTTCTTTCGGAACGCGGCAAGAAGCGCAAACAGGTCGCTGGCCGCTTTAGCTGATGAAAAGGATTGCATACAAATGAATAAAATTTTCATCGTTCCTCTTTTATTGTGCGCGCTTGCGCTTGCCCGTCCGATAAACGACGGCAACGAACTGTTCCGGAAAGGAGATTTTAAAGGCGCTCTCGAGAAATACGAAGAAGCCCGAAAGGACGAACCCGCCAGTCCGCTGCTTTTTTACAACATCGGGACTTGCGCCTACAAGCTCGGCGACTACGAAACTGCGCAGAAGGAACTCGAAAGTGCCGTGCGGATGCCGGATTCCTCGCTTGCGTCCAAGGCAGCGTTCAACCTGGCGAATACTTTTTACCGGATCGGCGAAAAATCGTCGGAACCGTCGGAGCGCATCTCCAAGTGGCGCGAAGCGGTCGGCTATCTGAAAAAGGCTGTCGATTTAAACCCGGATTTTGAAAACGCCAAGCGAAACGTCGAAATCGTCCAGCGAAAGCTCAAGGAGGAAATCGACCGGCAGAAGGAGCAGAACCAGAACAATCCGAACAATCAGGAGCAGCCCGAGCTCTCGGATGCGGCGAAACAGGCTCTTGCCCGCGCTCTCCAGATGTGCAAGGACGGCGCCTATTCATCGGCGAAAAGCCTCCTCGAAAACACGATGTCCTCGGATTCCACCGCGACAAGCCTCGGACCCTATATCCAGCGTATCGAGGATGTCATCGACATCAAGGCCGGACGCGCGCCCAAGAGCAAAATCGACCAGTCGAATGCGGACAATGACTTGGGGGTTATCTGATGAACAAGATTTCTTTTGGAATTGCCGTTCTTTCGGCGGCGACACTCTCGCTTGCGGCAAAGGCTCCGAAGTCTGCGGAAAAGTATTATTCGGATGCGGCTTTCCAGTATATCGAAAACCGCCTGCCGACAGCGGAAATCACGTGCAAGGAAGGCTTGCAGTATTACCCGGACGACGCGAAGCTCCAGATGCTCTCGGACCGGATCGAAGAATCCAAGAACGAACAGCAAAAGCAGAACCAGGAAAACAATTCAAGTCAGGACAAGCAGAATTCGGACCAGAATTCGGATAAGAATTCTTCTGAAAATTCGCAAAACGAAAATCAGGAGCGGAATCAAAATTCGGAAGGGCAAAGCTCCGCTGACGAAAATTCGGCTGAATCCAGCAGCTCGCAAGGTTCCGAAAATTCCGACGCAAACGGTTCCGGGGAAAGTTCGAGCGATTCTCGGGGAAGTTCCGCAAACGAGCAGAACGCTTCGGAGGAAAGCTCCGATTCAAGTGGCGAAGGCGAAAACGAGGAAGTGCCGCCCGGTCAGATGAGTCCGCAAGAGGCTTCGCAGCTTCTCAAGGATTTCGACGAGGAACACGGCGAACGGAAACCGTGGAAACCGGCAAAGGGAATGGCCCGGCCCGAAAAGGACTGGTGATTTCGCTTTCTTGAAAAATTAAAATTCGTAGAAGACTCGTCCGCCGATTTCGACGTTGTGGTGCCACAGCGTATTGGAAAGATCGCTGTAGCCCGCGGCATCGGTACTCACGCTGCGAATGAACAGCGGGCGGTATCGGATGGCAAAGTCGATACCGAAGGGACGAATCTTGTAGCGCATGTTCGCGGAAACGGCAAACGCGTTGGCGGCAAAGACGGCGGCTTCGCGGAATTCTTCGCCATATTTATCTTCGCCCACCGCGGCGCTGTGCACGGAAAGCCTCGAAAAGGAATACGAAAGCCCCGGCCCGATCTGGAAATCTTCGGGATAGAAAAAGTAGTAGCGGTATTCCGCGGCGAACCGCCAGTAGTTTGCATAGTTTCCCGTGCGGTATTCGGAATCTTCTCCAAAGCTCACGTCGATGTTCCACATCCCGAAGGAGACGGCAACCGTGTGCTGGTTAAAGTTCACGCCGATTTCCGCAAGAGGCAGCGGAAAGGACCCGATGGACGGAACGAAGATTTTTTCCTTCTTGTCTCCGTCCGCATTCAGTACGCTCTTGCCGTCCAAATCTCCGCCCAGGGAAAGGGAAGCGTCCAGTCCGAGCGAGACAAAATATGTCCGGTGCCAGATGACCTTTTCGTGATTCTGGGCAAAGAGCGACACGCAGGCTAGGGCGAAGATGGCGAGAAACTTTTTCATATTACATGGCTGCGTAGCGGAACATTTCGTCGATGCAATGCTTTGCGCGTTTCATCACGTCTTCGTCGAGTTCGACCTTTGCCGCCTTTTCCGGGTGGCGCAGCGATTCGAGAATGTTTTCGAGCGAATTGGACTTCATGTATTTGCACATGCTGCAGCTGCCGATGAAGCTCTTATCCGGAAACTCGTATTGCATCCGAGCGTTCAGCCCGCATTCCGTGAGGAGCAGGAACGGCGTGTTTTCGGGTTGGTCCTTGATGTATTTGACCATTTGGCCCGTGCTTCCCACATAGTCGCTGAGCAGGGCGACTCCCGGGTGGCATTCCGGATGGCTTACGACGCGAAGTCCCGGATTTTGTTCGCGGAAGAACCGGATGAGGTCCGGGTCGTATTTTTCGTGGACGTAGCAGCAACCCGAATGCAGGACGATTTTTTTGTGGACGCCCTTCTTGTCGAGAGCTTCCTGCAGGTTCTCGCCCATAAGGCGGTCTGGGACAAAGACGATTTTGTCGTTCGGGAGGCTCGAAACGATTTTGAAAACGTTGGAACTGGTGACGCAGACGTCGCATTCCGCTTTCACGTCCGCGGTCGTGTTGATGTAGCAGACGAATGTGTGGTCGGGATATTTTGCGCGGAGACTTTTGACTTCTTCGCCTGTGATACTGTCGGCGAGGCTGCAACCGGAAAGCGGTCCCGGGATGAGAACCGTCTTGTCTGGGTTCAGGATTTTTGCCGTTTCGCCCATGAAGCGGACCGCTGCGAAGACGATCATGTCGGCGTTCACCTTGGTAGCGTCTTGGCTGAGCTTGAAACTGTCCCCGTCGTAATCGGCGACGCTCAGAACGATTTCCGGCGCGACATAGCTGTGAGCGAGGATTACCGCGTTCCTCTCCTTTTTGAGCTCGTTGATTTCGTTGATTGTCGGAATCAGCTTCTCGCAGTATTCGAGCGTGTAGCTGCAGAGCACGGCGCCCGGTTGGATTTTTTTCAGTCGGTCGAAAAGTTCTTGCGCTGTCATAGTGGCATAAAACTAGAAATTTTGCCACTCTTTAGAAAAGCGGGACTATCAAGCCGAAGCCAATGGGGAAGGTTAGCGATTCGTTGTCCAGCGTTCCCGCGTTCCGTTCAAGATTCAGATAGTAGCCGTCGTTCCCCGCATAAAATTCCCAGCCGAATTCGGCGTATGCGCCCAGATGCCGGAAGAACGCCTTTTGAATGCCCGCGCCAAAAACGACTCGCCAGTAATTGCGCGTTTTTGTTTCCGTCGTAATCTGCCCTTCCGCGTTCCGCGGACCGTCGCAATCGAATTTCCCGTGAATCCAGGAAGAGGCGTGGAACAGGTAAATATATGGATTGGCCATCGGGAAATACAACAGGGACATCCCCTGTTCCGTATAGGAGCTGTTGAAATTTTTGAACTGGATTCCCGCATTCAGCTCGTTTTTCACGATGCCGTATTCGACTCCCAGAATGCCCCTGCTCGGCGAAGCGATGCCGACGGACACGGCGAAATCGGAAGCGAAGACGGAAACCGCGGAAAAGAGGAGAAAAAACAACTTTTTCATAGGATGACCTACCTATAGTTCATTTCGTATTCGTTTCTTATGTATTGTACGACTTCTTTTGAAAGCTTCTTGCTCGTTATCGCTTTAAAGTGTTTGTCTCCATGTCGAACGTAGTGATAACCTATAACCCCTCCGTCGTAAGATTCAACAATGTGACTTTTTCCTGTCGGTTTATCCGGCGATATGCCATTTTCTTCTGAGACAGAAAAGTTAAGCGTGACGTTGGTTATCGGAAAATCCAAAGCGCAACGAACCGTAATATCTTCAGTATCTAACCAGTTATCCATGTCTGTTGCATGGTTGTGTTGCTTGCAAGAAAATTTCTTGAAATAACCATAGCTATCTTTTTCTACTTTGCAACCGCTGAAACAATACGTTCTTACGCCATTCCGATCGGGGTCAAAGTCGGCCCAACGCCAAACCATCCCTTTGAATGGACCTCGCCAGATACGTTGCCTTTTTTTAAAGTATGTTTCGGAACCTGCGGAGTGATATAATTTTGAAATGTTTGTAACAAAAGAGGATGCAATCATTCGATAGGGATAGATTTCGACAGTTGTTTTTGAATCATAGGTTTCTGACTTTATTTCTTTTTTCTGAATCAGGCTTCTTTTTGAGGTTAAATACGGATCTTTTTCCGAAGATTCGTCACAGTTTTCACTACAAGGAAAACCAATATATTCGCATTGCTCAAATAAAATCTTGTCATCAAGTAAGACCCTTCCGCTTTTTAGGGATATGGTCTCGTAAATCTCATTTAGAGCTAACAAAGATGTTTTGCAGACATAGTCTAAAGGTCTGGCGATTTGTGCTTTAAGAGAATTGTCTTTGGAAATTTTCTCCGCAATAAACTCTTCTAGAACGAAGAATTCTTCTAAAGAATCGAGTACTAGGGCTCTTCTAGAAAGAGTTCTCTTTGTTCCGGACGAATAAATCGTTTTATTCCCGTCTTCTGAAAATTCAAAATAAGGCAATAAACTATCGTTTGCCGTCCATTCGGCATTTGATATTTTGTTGAATTCTTTTTCGTTTGGCTCAACGACGTTTTTAGTCTCGAATATTTCTAACGAGCATGCCGTTAGTGCAAAACACGACGAAAGTAATATTTTTTTTATTCCATACATCATTTATGTTTTCAAAAATATGAAATTTTGTTTTGCTTGTCAAATAGATTACGTTAATCAAATACTTATTATTTGAATAATCGATCAAATAGACATAGAAGCGAATTTGGTGCTTGGTAAAGCAGTCCTTGAGGCCGTAAAATCAGGCGCAGGGTAATAATGACTTGGATTTTCCATCCGCTGCATTCAAGATTTACATTGAAAATCGTCCTCGTCAAGAAAGCGTCTGTAATTTGCTTGTAAAATCGAGTAAATTTCGGATGATTTTTGAATATTCCTTCAGGAATTATATATTTTATCTGAAAATGGTTTAAAATGTCGAGTAACTTTCGGATGATTCTATGGTTTTTGAAAGAAATTTTTACCTGCAGCGTCTTGTTTCAAAGAAATGGAACGGACGCATTAAGATTGTCACCGGGCTGCGGCGTTGCGGAAAAAGCTATTTTCTTTTTAAAATTTTCAAGGAACATCTGCTTTCTAACGGAGTTGCTGCGGATTTCATCGTGGAACTTTCGCTGGATAGTATTGAAAACGAACATCTTCGCGATCCCAAAGAGCTTTGGAAATTCTTAGGGAAACGGATGGGCGACACGAATAAGAAGTATTACCTTTTGCTGGACGAAATACAGTTCGCTATTTCAAAAAAAGAATTGCAAAATCGTGATGAACCGGTTCGCTTATATGGGGTATTAAACGGTCTCTTGCAAAAGGGCAACATCGACATTTATGTAACGGGAAGCAATTCCAAAATGCTTTCGCACGATGTGGCGACAGAATTTCGTGGGCGCGGAGACATTCTCCCGATATATCCTTTATCGTTTCGAGAATTTTTTGATGCGTTTGATGGAGATCGGGAGGTTGCTTACGAGACTTATGCGACTTTTGGTGGAATGCCTTATGTGGCAACGCTTGAAAATGACGAGGATAAGCGTGAATATCTTTTGAATCTTTTTGAAGAAATTTACTTTAGGGATATTGAAGAACGTTATTCGCTAGCCTATCCTGCCGCTTTGGGTGAAATTACGAATGCTCTCTGTTCCGCAGTCGGATCCTTGACGAATGCAAGTAAAATTGGACTTATAGGTCAAATTGCAGGATAAAAACGCAGTCAAGTCTTTGCACGACAATG